>NZ_JAUEYN010000001.1:0-613015 GCF_032489675.1 Bradyrhizobium sp. SZCCHNR1043 | reverse complement strand
TCGCCGCTCTTGAACGGCCGATTCGTCATGCCCCCAAATCTTACCGTGAACACTGAGTTCTTGCCCAGCCTCGACGGTGCAAGCGGAATGATTGCGACAAACTAACACGACGGGCAGTTTGCGCATGATGGGGATGCGGGAATTGCCCGACTGCTGAAAAACTGCAAGTCGTGCTGCGTTGCGAACCACGCAACTACTCTGATCCCAGGGAAAGAAGACCCATCATTCAACGATCTTAGACATCTCAAAACGACTTCGATCGCACCACATTCACCACTTGCAAAACCCACCCCTATCGATGCATGATTGGAAGGTTTTTTGGCGCTTGTCGCTCTACTGATATTGGGAGAATTTCTAATGCGAGCAATTGTCGTCGGATCCGTTCTTGCAACCTTGTGCGGCGGAAGCCAATCGGCCTTAGCCGCAGACCAACTAGTCGCGTGCGATTCCGTTCTGGTCAAAGACACCTTCGTCGATCGAAGCAATCTTAACTTGGCACTCGCCATCTCAAACACAGTAGATCAAAAGACCTTCGATTCAGTGAGCAACAGTGCCGGCGTCAAACTGTCGATACCTGTTGGCGACGACGATCTAAAATTTGACGGCGACTGGAAGAAATACACCGAGCGCCGCATCGAACTGAACAAGCGATATCATTACAATTATTCACAGACCATCAGTCGTGACGTTGCGATCTCCTCGACACAAACAGCTGCCATCGATGCCTGGAGCAAATGCATCGAAAATTCGGTGCAAGAAACTCTGGTCTTGAGGACATCCTTCCTATCGGCAAACAAAGTCGCAGTGGACGCGTATTGGAAAGCAGGAGCGGAGGGGAAACCCGGCGTAACTGCAAACGTGCAGCTTGTCGGTGCGAAGCCAATCAATCCAATACCGAGGCAGTTCGCGCAAAAATGGACAAGCTTGCTCTTCGAACGAAGCCGCAGCGACCCGTTTTATCTCGCTATAAACATCAGGAACGGAACTCGCGGCGTCCTCTCACTACCCGCCGAAACCCAACCAGTCACTTGCAGAGATTGTAAAACACAAGAAGCGGTGAAGCTTCAAGCCGGTCACTTTGGACCGGGCAAAAGCCCAAAAGAAGCAGTAACTGAACGATTGAAGCCTGGCACGTATCTTGTTGTCGTCACCACTACTATCCAAGGCATTGGAGATGGGGGCTACGGATGCCGTCCTGTCTTCAAGTACACGATAACGCCCGCGAATGAGGATAGCTCTGCCGTCTCAATAGGCCGCGGGGGAGACGCCTTGTTTTCAGACGAAATTCGTGCCCCGTACTCGGGCTCCACCAAGGTTCATCTGAACCGAGATGGGAAGATTGTCGTCGGATTACAGGTTAATATGTCGTTTAATCGCTACGGTACCGATAATATCGACGGAGCCAATTTCGGTGAGAGCGAGATAACATTTGCTCGCCTGGATTGATATCGCTCCGGCCGCCTCGACCGAACCAAACATGCCCTGAGTTCTATATATGCCCTCTCGTTTGCTGCTTTTTATCTTTCTGACGTGCGCAGCGTGTCAGTCTAGCGCTCAAACGTCGCTCGCGTGTATTGAGGCAATGAAGGTTTGCGACGACGCTAGGAGGGAGTCGGCAACATGCATTCAAAGAGAGAAACTAGCTTCTCCACTTACGTGTGGTGCAATCAAAGACGCAGAGATCTGGGTATGCAACCAAGCCAATTTCACGTGTGCTCGTCCCAAGGCTAACCTGACAAACTCTCGATAATCGACGCTATCGCGCCGGCAGTCATCCTTTCCGTGAGGATGAGACGTCGTCGCCAAACAGGTTTTGCCTCGCCTGGCGGGTAGACCGATAAACGCTTGCCCTCCCCGATAAAGACACCCGCATGCTCGAACTCCAAACTTTACTGCTGTTCGTCTCCGCCGCGCTGATCGTCGCGCTGACGCCGGGGCCGGGCATCTTCTACATCGTGGCGCGCACGCTGGCCGGCGGGCGGAGCGAGGGGCTGGCGTCCAGCGTGGGGCTCGGGCTCGGTGGCCTCGTGCACGTGTTCGCCGGCGCGGTCGGGCTGTCCGCGCTGATGATGGCGAGCGCGGAAGCGTTCACCGCACTGAAGATCGCCGGTGCTTTCTATCTCATCTGGCTCGGCATCAAGACCTGGCGTGAGGCCCGGGTCACCCAGCCGGCCGAGGTGACGCCGACCGGCAGCCGGCGCGCGTTTCGCGAGGGCATCATTGTCGAGGCGCTGAACCCGAAGACGGCGGCGTTCTTCCTCGCCTTCATTCCGCAATTCGTCGATCCTGCAGGGCACGTCGGCGCGCAGTTCGTCGTGCTCGGGCTGATCTCGGTAACGCTCAACACCAGCGTCGACCTGGTCGTGACGTTCTGGGCCGCCAAGGCGCGGCATCGTCTCGCCCACCGGCCGAGCCTCGTGACGCGGATGCGGCAGGCATCAGGCGCCGTCATGTGCAGCCTGGGCGGCGCACTGTTGTTGGCGCGGCGCACGAGCTGACGCCAAGATCAGCTGGCGCGAAGTTGCGCTTCCAACACAAATTATACTTCCAAACAAACGTGCCGCAGCACGCCGGCGCTTGTGGCGCCGGCACACGCAAGCCGATGCGTTGCGGCCGCCTTTGCCAGGCTAATCGCGATAGCGGCAGAGCTCGTCGCCGTTCTCGTATTCGTAGCAGATCTTGACGCGCCGGTAGGGCCGATCCCCCTCGGAGCTGCGCGCGCGACGATCCATGTCGTCATCATCGCGCTGCATTCGCGCGTTTCGGCCCGTGGTGCGATGATCCATGTCCTGATCCATCATCCGGCCCATGCGGTGCTGGCGCATCCGATCCATGTCCATGCGATCCATGCCCATGCGGTCGTCGTCGCGCTGCTGTGCCGTCCAGTCGCGGTTCACCCGCGTGTCTTCGGCACTCTGGCGCTCGCGTTCACGAGCCCGGTCCGACTGCTGGGGCGTACGTTCCGGCTGCACCGGAACGGCCTGGGTTTGGCCGGTTCCCGGCGTGCTGTCGGCCTGCTGAGCGGACGCTCCCGCGGAGAGGAGACAAGAGGATATCAATAGGACGGTCGCTGCTGTCGGAACGCGCATGGTTCATCCTCCAAGAGAAGGCTGTCTAACCGTGCGGGTCAGCGTTGGTTCGAACGACACCTGCTCTTTCGATGCTGCACCGCAGAGCAGATGACAACCGGACGCAGAAGATAGCTGGGAGGCTGAGCCAGGGCGGTCGCCGGTTGCTCTCTGGCGTTAGCCCGAGATCATATCGTGGTTGATTCCACGCCGGCGCCAATATCGCGCGCGCAGCCGCGGTGCGATCTGCCACGAGACGATGGCTGACAGCACCACGCTCAGGGCAATCATGACCGCCATTGCGAGCATCGCGTGATTGCTGAGCGGCGTAAGAAGAATCGTCAGAACTCCCGCACCGAACAGCACGGCCTGAACCATCATGAAGACCATCGCCGAAATCTGTGTTCGCATGGACATTGCGGTCGCTCACGGTTGTTGCGCCTGCAAGTCAATGAAGTATCCGTCGAACAGTTCCGGCTCACCATGGTCTCGAGGTCGGATCCGTGTCGCCCGGCCGGCCACAAGCCGGCCGGGGGACGTCGTTTGCACTGCGGCGCTGACGGGGGACGACAAGCTCGGCTGCGTCGTGCCGCCCCCCGCCCGTCATTCCAGCTCGATCGCCTGGTAGGTGCCGGTCTCGTCGAGCGCGGTGCCCCAGATCTTGTGCGAGGCCTGGTGCTCGGCGCGTCCGAAGGAGAGCTTGCTGCCGAGCCCGAGGTCGATGCTCTGCATCGACTCCAGCGTGTCGACCAGCCGCTCGGTCTCGAGCGGCGTTGTCTGCTTCAGCGCCTGGATCAGGATGCTCGCCGAGATGAAGCCCTCGAGCGAGGTGTAGTCCGGCGCCTCGCCGGGGAAGTACTTTTCCAGCGCGGTCTTGTAGTCGAGCACCAGGCTCGAATAGCCGGCGACCGATGGAACGCCCTGCGTGACGATGACCCCATTGGTGTATTTCGAGCCGAGCAGCTTCAGCTCCGCGGCGAGCGACGACGATCCGACCGCCGAGATGTTGGCGTAGATCAGCCCTGGAACCGCCTCGTGGGTCTTCTCGATGAATTTCGCCGCGGCGCGGTCGGTCGCGATCATGATCACGGCCTTGATCGGTGGCTTGGTCTGCGCCTTCAGCTTGCCGACGGCCTCGTCGACGTCCAGCGAGCCGCGCGGGAAGCCGTAGCGGATGATCGGATCGGTGATGCCGAGCGCGCGGAATGCCTTGGCGACGCCGTTGGCGCCGTCGTCGCCATAGGCGTCGTTCTGCGCGAATACGGCGATCTGCTTCGCCGGGATGCGCTTGACCTTCATCAGGTAGCGCACGATCGCCGCGGTCTCTTCCGCATAGCTCGCACGATAGTTGAAGACGTAGCGGTCGGGCGGATCGCGGCGGACGACGGCGGAGCCGCTGTACGGCGCGAAGAACAGCGCGCGGCGCTCCAGCGCGTAGGGGATCGCCACCGCGTTGTTGGCGGTGCCCATGTTGCCGATATAGCCGAACACCTGGTCCTTCTCGTAGAGCTGCGTCATCGCACCCAGCGTCCGCGTGGGATCATAGCCGTCGTCGGCAGCGATCAGCCGCAGCTTGCGGCCGTTGATCCCGCCGGCGTCGTTGGCGCGATTGAAGGCGGTCTCGATGCCGAGCTTCATCTGGCGCGCGGACTCCTTGCGGACTCCGGAGAACGGGATGACGGTGCCGAACCGGATCTCGGTGTCGCTGACGCCGTGCGGAAGCGGAGGCGGCAGGTTGGCCGTGGGCTGCGTCGACGCGGCTGCGGTCGAGGGCGCCAGCGCGAAGGACAGCGACGGAGCCGCCGACTGCTGCTGGCTGAGCGACCGCTCCAGCTCCGCCAATTGGCGTTCTGCGGTCTGACAGCTGACCTGCGAGGACGCGACCCGGCCGCGGCCCTCGGCGATGTAGCTGTTGAAGGTGCGAATGAGTCCATCGCGCTCGCCGCCGTTCGACGAGCCCTGGCGGATCACTTCGCTGAACTGATCGATGATGGTCTGGACGCGCCCCTGGGCGATCTCGCGGCACGTCGCGGCCTGGCCGACGACCGGACCGACGCGGGCGGCGAGATCACGAACGACATCGGGGGAAATGGGAGCAGCGGAGGCGGCAGGGACGAAGAAGCAGGTTCCGAGAAGGAGCGCACACCAGCGAACGGTCATTTTGAACTATCCGTCTTCTTGTGATTGGTTGGCTAAGTTCACACCATGAGTCAGACAGGCTTCCTATTAAAGACAGGTTGCATGACACCGCAATATCCATTCGGCCGATCGCGGTCGCCTGGAACTCATAGCGGGGCGCACCGCTCGATCGTGTTTCGCGCCGTGTCGCGCAACCCGCCGAACTAACAGGCGGCACGAACGATTAGTTCTCAGAATCAACAGTTTGCCGCGGGGCATGGCGACCGGCTTCACCGGCCGGTCGAAGAGCTCAGCGCGATGCGCGAGGCGTCTCCGGAGCCGCCTGGACGCCATCGGGATGCCCGGACGAAGTTGTTCGCAGTCTTAACCAGCATTAACGCGAGACCGTCAAATGCCGGGCGACGCCTTCAAGGCTGGGTCATCTTGCGCCGCAGTCTCGAGTCACCGGCGACGACATGCCGCAGCTCAGCATCCGATAACGACGAGGTGAGACTGAATTGACGGGAGAAGCGTCCTGATCCGCCGGCCCATCGCTGGCTCGCTGCCGATTTTGGCGATAGCAGCAGATCGCAGCTCATAGCGGTGGGAAGAGGTTCGTGATGCCATGGAAGAATACGACGATGGAGTTCGGTGCGATCGCCAAGCTCTTCCACTGGACCGGCGCCGCGGCCTTCATCGCGGCCTATGCCGTCGTGTACTATGTCATCTGGTTCATGGACGATACTTCCCCGGACGCCTTGCCCGTGCTCAACGTCCATTGGGTGCTGGGCATGATCGTCGGCCTGTCCGTCCTGCCTCGCCTGCTGTGGCGGCTCGTCAACGTTCAGCCCGATCAGCCGCATGCATCACATGCCGAGGCGTGGCTCGCGCACGCCGCGCATTGGGGATTGTACGTGCTGCTGATCCTGATGCCGCTGACCGGCTATATCGGCACCGATGCCGCCACCGACTTCGGAGCGTTCGCGCTGCCGAACTTCCGTGAGACGGCGCTATTCGGCTGGATCGAGACGCGCTGGGGGATCAGCTGGGAGGCGTTCGAGCCGCCGGTCGACGCAATCCACCATGTCGTCGGCAAATGGATCGCGTGGATCGTGGTGGCCCTGCACGTCGCGGCCGCGCTGTTTCATCACGTCGTCCGCCGCGACGGCGTCCTGACACGGATGCTGCCGGGCCGTTCGGTCGCGTGAACGATGCGCGACCCGTGACGACCGCTCTGCGATCCCCACACGATCGTCATTGCAAGGAGCCGCAGGCGACGAAGCAATCCAGAGTCCTCGTGGCACCCCGGATTGCTTCGCTGCGCTCGCAATGACGAAGATTCGAGCATCAACCTCAGTCCGCCGAACTACTTGTTCGGCAGGTTGGTTTTGATGTGCAGCTCGCGCAGCTGCTTCGTGCTGGCTTCCGACGGCGCGCCCATCAGCAGGTCCATGGCCTGCTGGTTCATCGGGAACAGCGAGATCTCGCGCAGGTTGGTGGTGCCGCAGAGCAGCATCACGATGCGGTCGACGCCGGCGGCCATGCCGCCATGCGGCGGGGCGCCATACTGGAAGGCGCGGTACATGCCGCCGAAGCGGTCGACCACCTCCTGCTCGCCGTAACCTGCGATCTCGAACGCCTTCACCATCGCCGCCGGCTTATGGTTGCGGATGCCGCCGGAGGCGATCTCGTAGCCGTTGCAGGTGATGTCGTACTGGAACGCCTTGATGGTCAGCGGGTCCTGCGTCTGCAGCGCCTCCAGGCCGCCCTGCGGCATGGAGAACGGGTTGTGCGAGAAGTCGACCTTCTTGTCGTCCTCGTTGTACTCGTACATCGGGAAGTCGACGATCCAGGCCAGCTTGAACTGATCCTTGTCGGACAGGTTCAGCTCATCGGCGACCTTGTTGCGGGCGAGGCCTGCGAACTTCCAGAACTTGTCGGGATCGCCGGCGACGAAGAATGCAGCGTCGCCCTCCTTGGTGCCGAGCTGGCTGCGGATCGCAGCCGTGCGCTCCGGACCGATGTTGTTGGCGAGCGGGCCTGCGCCCTCGCCGCCCTCGCGCCACATGATGTAGCCGAGGCCGGGCTGGCCCTCGCCCTGCGCCCACGAGTTCATGCGGTCGCAGAAGGCGCGGCTGCCGCCACCGGGTGCCGGGATCGCCCAGACCTGGTTCTTGGGGTCCTCGAGCATGCGCGCGAACACCTTGAAGCCGGAGCCGCGGAAGTGCTCGGAAACGTCGGCCATCTCGATCGGGTTGCGCAGATCAGGCTTGTCGGAGCCGTATTTGCGGATCGCCTCGGCGAACGGGATGCGCGGCCAACCCTTGGTCACCGGCTTGCCCTTGGCGAAGTCCTCGAACACCCCGGTGATGACCGGCTCCATCGCCGCGAACACATCCTCCTGCTCGACGAAGCTCATCTCGACGTCGAGCTGGTAGAACTCGCCCGGCAGGCGGTCGGCGCGCGGATCCTCGTCGCGGAAGCACGGCGCGATCTGGAAGTAGCGGTCGAAGCCCGACATCATCAGCAGCTGCTTGTACTGCTGCGGCGCCTGCGGCAGCGCGTAGAACTTGCCGGGATGGATGCGCGACGGCACCAGGAAGTCGCGCGCGCCCTCCGGCGACGACGCGGTCAGGATCGGCGTCTGGAATTCGAAGAAGCCCTGCTCCTTCATGCGCCGGCGCATCGAATCGATGATCGCGCCGCGCGTCATGATGTTCTGGTGCAGCTTCTCGCGACGCAGGTCGAGGAAGCGGTATTTCAGCCGGATGTCCTCGGGGTACTCCTGCTCGCCGAACACCGGCAGCGGCAGCTCGTCCGCGGGGCCGAGCACCTCGATGTCGGACACGTACAGCTCGATCTTGCCGGTCGGCAGATCGTCATTGTCGGTGCTCTTGTTGTCGGCGCCGGCCGGGCGGCGGCGCACCTTGCCCTCCATGCGCACGACCCATTCCGAGCGCAGCTTCTCGGCCAGGCTGAACGCCGGCGAGTCCGGATCGACCACGCATTGGGTGATGCCGTAATGGTCGCGCAGGTCGACGAACAGGACGCCGCCATGGTCGCGGATGCGATGGCACCAGCCGGACAGCCGGACCGTCTCTCCGATGTTGCTCTCGCGGAGCGCGCCGCAGGTGTGGGTCCGGTAGCGATGCATGGTCGTCCTGAATGGTCGTCGTGAGGAGAAGGAATCGGCGCAGCCCTTAAAGGCGCGCTCCGAATGCGCGCAGGGTTTAGCCGAGCCGCCCCGGCGCGGCAACCGCAGGAACGGCCTTTTCGGCTTCGCAGCGGAAAAGGCCGCCCGCCCTGGCCCTCACTGCAACGTCGACCCCGATGCCGAATTGAGCAGGCGCTGAAACGCTCATCTGACGGCCGTTTGGGCTCGAAAAACGGCCGCCCCCCGCCTATCTTGGAGCCATGACCGTACATTTCCCCTTCCAGAACTCCTACGCCACGCTGCCGGACAATTTCTTTGCCCGGGTGGCGCCGACCCCCGTCGCAGCGCCTCGTCTCATCAAGCTGAACCGGCCTCTCGCCGCGGAGTTGGGGCTGAACCCGGCCGAGCTGGAGACGCCGGAGGGCGCCGAGATCCTGGCCGGCAAGACCGTGCCCGAGGGTGCCGAGCCGATCGCGATGGCCTATGCCGGCCACCAGTTCGGGCATTTCGTGCCGCAGCTCGGCGACGGCCGGGCGGTCCTGCTTGGCGAGGTGGTCGACCGCAACGGCGTGCGCCGCGACATCCAGCTCAAGGGCTCGGGGCCGACCCCGTTCTCGCGCCGCGGCGACGGCCGCGCCGCGCTGGGGCCGGTGCTGCGCGAATACATCGTCAGCGAGGCGATGGCGGCGCTCGGCATCCCGACCACCCGGTCGCTGGCGGCGGTCGTGACCGGCGAGCAGGTCTATCGCGGCACGGTGCTGCCCGGCGCGGTGCTCACGCGGGTCGCGACCAGCCACATCCGGGTCGGCACGTTCCAGTATTTCGCCGCGCGCCAGGACACCGACGCCGTGCGCCGGCTCGCCGACCACGTCATCAGCCGGCATTATCCGGACCTCGCCGGAACCGAGCGGCCCTACCACGCTCTGCTCGACGCTGTGATCACGCGGCAGGCGCGGCTGGTCGCGGACTGGCTGCTAATCGGCTTCATCCACGGTGTCATGAACACCGACAACACTTCGGTGTCCGGCGAGACCATCGATTACGGCCCCTGCGCCTTCATGGACGGCTATGACCCGAAGCAGGTGTTCTCCTCGATCGACGAGTTCGGCCGCTATGCGTTCGCCAACCAGCCGCGCATCGCGATGTGGAACCTGACCCGGCTCGCCGAATGCCTGCTGCCGCTGTTCGGCGACGACAAGGACCAGGCGATCAAGGAGGCCGAGGCGGCGCTCGACGGTTTTGCCGCCCAGTTCACCGACGCGCACCAGGCGGGGCTGCGCCGCAAGCTCGGCCTGTTCATGCAACGCGAGGGCGACCAGCCGCTGGCGCAGGCATTATTCGATGCGATGGCGGCGGCCCGAGCCGATTTCACGCTGACGTTCCGCCGTCTCAGCGACGCCGCCGGCAGCGGCGATCTCAGCGAGGTCCGCGCCCTGTTCGAGGATCCCACGGACTTCGACGAATGGGCTCAGCGCTGGCGCCGGCGCCTCGCGGAGGAACCGCAGACGGCGGCGGAGCGGGGCGAGGCCATGCGCAAGGTCAATCCGGCCTTCATCCCGCGCAACCACCGCATCGAGGCGGTCATCACCGCGGCGGTCGAGAACGACGACTACGCGCCGTTCGAGGAGCTTCATGCGGTGCTGGCACGGCCGTACGACGACCAGCCGGACCAGGCCGCCTATGCCGAGCCGCCGCAGCCCCAGGAACGCGTGCTGCAGACGTTCTGCGGCACGTAAACGGCAAGCTCCCTGCCTTAACCTCGCGTCCACCATGGCCGGCGTCACGCCCGGGTCCTTAAGAAACGATCAACGCAGCCCCGACAAGTTGAAGCAACAAGTCGGGAGGTCGCGCACGTGGACGCGCTGGTGTTCGAATTCATGGGTCTGGCGATGATCGCCTTGTGCCTGATCGTGCTCGCCGTGCCCTCGGCGCGGCGGCCGTCGGGCCGCGTCCGGCATCACTGAGGCCACCCCGGACCGCCCATCGTCAACCATAGAGCGATCAGCTGACACCGGAGCGCTTGCGTTCCGGGCGGATTGGGCCGACAAGCGAGGACGAATTTCGTTCCTTCCCCTTTGCCGACACCCTTGACTTGTCAGCGTTTTCGGACGACGGCGTAAGTGCCTCGTCATGGATCGTTCATGGACTTGATCACCACCACCGCGGACCTCGCGGCCGCCTGCGCCCGCCTCGCCCAGCACCCGGTCGTCACCGTCGATACCGAGTTCCTGCGGGAGACCACCTACTACCCCCTGCTCTGCGTCGTGCAGATGGCGAGCCCGGACGAGGCCGTGGTGATCGACGCCCTTGCCGAGGGCATCGATCTCAAAGCCTTCTTCGAGCTGATGGCGAACGAGAAGGTCCTGAAGGTCTTCCACGCCGCCCGCCAGGACATCGAGATCATCTGGCACCGCGCCGGCATCGTGCCGCACCCGATCTTCGACACCCAGGTCGCCGCGATGGTGCTGGGATACGGTGACAGCATCGCCTACGACCAGCTGGTCGAGCGCATCACCGGCCACCGCCCCGACAAGACCCACCGCTTCACCGACTGGTCGCGGCGGCCGCTGACCAAGGAGCAGGCGCATTACGCCGAGGCCGATGTCACCCATCTGCGCGACGTGTTTGCCGCGCTCGATGCCGACCTGAAGAAGCGCGGGCGGAGCGACTGGGTCAGCGAGGAGATGGAGATCCTGACCTCGCCGAAGACTTACGACTTCCATCCCGAGCGCGCCTGGGAGCGGCTGAAGACGCGGGTCCGCAAGCCGAAGGAGCTCGCGGTGCTGATCGAGGTCGCGGCCTGGCGCGAGCAGGAGGCGCAGAGCCGCGACGTGCCGCGCAGCCGCGTGATGAAGGACGACGCGGTCGGCGACATCGCCACCCATGCCCCGACAACGATCGAGAAGCTCGGCAATCTGCGCTCGCTGCCCAAGGGCTTCGAGCGCTCAAGATGGGGCTCCGACATCGTCGCCGCCGTGCAGCGCGGGCTGGCGCGCGATCTCGCCGCCCTGCCCAAGCTGGAAAAGCCGCGCAACAACTCCAATGGCTCTGCGATCGTCGAGTTGCTCAAGGTCCTTCTGCGCATGACCTCGGAGCGCCATGCCGTGGCGAGCAAGGTCATCGCCACCGTCGACGATCTCGAGCAGATCGCCGCCGACGACAATGCCGACGTTGCTGCGCTGCAGGGCTGGCGCCGCGAGCTGTTCGGCGAGGCCGCGCTGGCGCTGAAGCATGGCAAGCTCGCGCTCGCGATCGAGAAGGGCCGCGTCGTCCGGGTCGACCGGGCCTGACGGGCATCGCAGCGGCTACGTCTTCCGGAGTTTGCCCAGTTGATTGCAGCAGGCGGCACGGCCGCCCATAATGCTGCCCATCATTCGGCGCTGGTCTGCCCCCTCAACTCCGCCTCGATTGTCTGAGACACCTCAACCAGAGCCATCGAAAGAATGTAGGCGCTGGTCGGCAGATTGAGCTGGCGCGCTTTCGCGATGGCCGCCTGGAGGCTGCTCGCCAGCTCTTTGAGCTCTTCCTCTCGGGTCATGTCGTGGTCTCGGTCCTGGAGCTGCCGCGTGAGCAAAGACGATTGCGAACCGCCGGAACAGAAGCTGCTGCGGCTGCTCAGCGAGAATCCGGTCGACCTGCACGTCGTCGAGGCCCTTCGCCTCGTCGTCGCGTTCAACAAGATCAGCGATCCGGCCGATCGCCGTATGATTATCGATCTGGCCGAACGACTCGCCTCAGGATGATACCGCCAATATCCGCCGCGGTCACACCGCGAGCCGGCCGCCGGCGCCGATAAGCTCGGCACTGTCGAGGACGCCGGCAAAATTGCCAATCACCTTGGTTACAACCAGCTTGTACAACGCAGCGTCGCCGGCACAAGCCTGCCGGCATGCGACGGCGTCTCCGATCACCTGATAGCGGTGGCTGCGGTGAAAACCGTCCACCACCGTCGAGAGGATCGTCTCGTCCAGCGAGAAGCCGAGCAGCACGCAGCGCATGCTGCGCATGTTCGCCATGTACTCGGCGAACCGAGCCGAGCTATAGGCCGACGGCAGTGGATGCTCGAACGCAAGCTCCCCTGGGGTCGGCTTGAAGTCCGGAAGCCAGTTCGTCAGGTTGGAGGCCGGATTGAACCAGGCCGCCTGTGCGATCCGCTTGAGATGGACGACCGGCCACAGGTTGTCGCGCCAGAGCGCGATCAACTGCCGGCACCGCGCCGTGACGACATCGCCATCGGCGATCAGATGCCTGCGTCCCTCGGCGAGATATTCGCATTGCAGATCGGCGCAGACGAGAACCGGCGGATCCACCTCGGTGGCACCGAACAGATCTCGGCTCGACATCACTGTCTCGCTGCGGCGAAGTCGCGCAAGGGCGAGGACGCCGGCCGGCCGGCCGAGAGATCGAGCACGCCCGGCCGGTCCCAGTCCCCTTCCGGACGAATGATCATGTAGGGATCGCTGTCGAGCGTGATCGCGTCGTCGCACGGCTCAAGGTCCAGCACCATCTCAGTGTATGAGAAATCCGAGAAGGTGAGCTTGCGATTATGGCCGAGCGGCTTGGCGCCGAAATGCGCCCAGAAATCGACGAGACGATCCTGCGCGTGGCCATAGGCCTTCTTGAAGCCCTTGCGCCTGCAATAGTCGAGCGCCTCGCGAACCAGCTTGAACGACAGTCGCGAGCGCCTGTACTGATGGCGCACCGCGAGCCGCTCGACCTTGGCGAAGTCGCCGAAGAAGCGCACGCGCACGCATCCAGCCGGCTCGTTGCCGACGAAACCGAGGAAGTGGGCTGCAACCAGATCGTTGCCGTCGAACTCCTCTTCCATCGGACAATCCTGCTCGGTCAGGTAGACCGCCGAGCGGATCGCCGTGACGAGCATGAGGTCATTCGGATCACGCGCGATGCGCACCGTGATCGCGCGCGGATTTGTCTTTGCCGCCCTGGCCGAACTAATGCTTTGCATCCGCGATGCTCCCTTGTCCGAAACTCGTGATCGACTGGATCGAAGGCGCGATCATCTCGGGCAGGCGGTTCCACGGCCGCTGATACCACCAGAGATCGGGCTGAAAGCTTGGAACCGGCGTGAAGCCGAGTGCGCCGAGAAACGCGCGCCCTTCCGGACTCGACGGTTGTGCGTAGTAATCGGCGGCGCGAAATCTCGCGCCTTGCAGCGCCTGCGCGACGTTGCCGAGGCCGATTGCTCCTCGCCCTTGCGCCACGAGCGCCCAGACATAGATGGCAGCTACGTCTTCGTCCGGCCGCGCCAGAAATCTGCGCGGCGGATCATTCAAATTGAACTCATCCAGGAGCAACGCATCGAGGCCTGAGCAGTTGAGATAGAGGAAGGCTATGCCGCCGAGCAAGTTCCTGCCGCGGTAGAGCGCGAAGATCGAGTCCGGATCGTGCCGCAAGAACTCCGCAAGTTCGTGTTCCGAGGCACGAACGCCCGGTATTTCCCGGCGCGCGAGCGCCGCGAGCTCGCCGAGCCGATCGAGCGTGACCGCCTGAGCCGTGACCCGATCCGTCCGCGGCAGCGCGTCGAGCTGATGTCGCAGCGTGAATTCTGTGCTTCCGCGGTGCAGGTTCTGCATCTATGTTTCCAGCTTGGCTTTGATAACGTCATCATACTTGTCGGGGCTGGAGTGTATGCGGCAACATTTGCATCGGGGTGCTGCATCCACGCAGCACAGGAAGTCTGACGAAACGCTTAACCCTTCATGGGAGGATTTGAGAGCATTTCTGCTTTGTACACGTCACCGCAGCTTCCGAAACGCGGCGGATGTTCTCGGACTGACCGGCACAACCCTGATGCGCAAGATCGACCGGCTCGAGGACGAGCTCGGATTCAAGCTCTTCATCCGTGATCAATCCGGCCTGTCGCTCAGCGACGAGGGACGATCGTTGCTGTTCGACGTCGAGCAGATGGAGCGGCTGAGCTTCAACATCTTCCGGCGCGCCTCGCTGTCGACCGACACTCAAGGGTCGGTGCGCGTCGCCGTGACCGAAGGCCCCGGCAATTTCTGGATCCTGCCGCGACTGATCGATTTCCAGAAGACCTATCGCAGGATCACGGTCGATCTGAGCTGCGCGATGCAGCAGGCCGACGTGTCGCGGCTGGAGGCTGACATCTCGATTCAGTTCGAACGGCCGACCAACCCCGACGTGATCGTTGTGAAGCTCGGCCGTCTGCACATCTACGGCTTCGTGTCGGAAGCCTATCGCGACGCACATGGATTGCCGACATCGCTGGCGGATCTCAAGAACCACCGCATCATCAAGCAGCACGGCGTGCAGCTCGACGAGACGGGCTATGCGCGCATCCTCGGCTTGGAGTCGCTCGAGGGCATCGTCGGCATCTCCACCAATTCCAGCGTTGCCGTGCTCTACGCGGTCGAGCGCGGCGCCGGCATCGGCTTCCTGCCGACATCGGCGGTCGCGCTCGGGGCGCCGCTCGTTCCGGTCGATCTCGGCATCAACTACCACATGGATCTGTGGCTGACCTATCACAAGGAGTTTCGCAACTCCGACCGGCACAAGGTCGTCATCGACTGGCTGAAGCGCATCTTCGATCCGAAGGTCCATGCCTGCTTCCGGGACGAGTTCATCCATCCGCTGGAGCTCGTGCCTCTGATGGCGTCCGCGCGGGATGTCGTCGGCTTCGGCGGCTACGTCGCGCCGAAACCGGTCTGACGACCTACCACTTCAACTCGACGCCGAGCGTCCCCTGATGCGACTGCAGCGCCGAACGCAGCTTCGCATCGTAGTTCAGATAGAGGCGTGACGTTCGGTTCAAGGATAGCGACAGTGCCGCGCCGGCGTCGGCGCCGTAACGGCCCTCGCCAAGGCCCTGCAGCGTGATGCTCTGCGGACCGAGGCTCACGGTCACCGCGCCGAGATTCTGGCTGAAATTGTCGACGAGCTTGCCATAGGCCGAGACGTCGAGGACCCTGCCGTCGACGATGAAGTAGCGGCCGAATTCGGCGCCGACGAGAACGCGGGCGCGCTCCAGCGAGGTGCCGCTGACCGACAGCGGATCGAGCCCGCCCGATTCCTGGAATGCCGCGGTCGTGGCGCGGGTGTATTCGAAGGCGAGCTTCGGAACGATCCGGCTCTCACCGATGCTCCAGTAGTAGTCGAGCTCGCTCAGCACGCCCGTGATGTGGGCGCCGTAGACCGACGTCGCCGCACCGAGGCTGGTGTCGCGCCGCGCATTGATCCCGCCGAAGCCATGGACGATCGCGATCGCCCAGGTCCAGGGTCCCCGGTCGACCGAGGCGTTGAACCCGAACTGTGTGAGATCGAGCGTCGCCGATTGCAGCGCCAGCGGCACATCGACCCTGGTCCGGCTCTGGTCAACGGATAGTCCGACGTTCACGCCCGGCACGAGGCGCATGCCGATACCGGCGACACCGCCCCAAGTCGTCCTCTTGTCGCCAACGAAGTCGCCTTGCGCATTGCTGCGGACCGTCACGCCATACATCTCGCCCCAAGTCCGGAACCGAGCCTGTTCCGAAGCCTCCGGCGCACCCCCGCCCCCCGGATTGCTCCGCTGCAGCCGGGTGACGCCCTGCGTGGCCTGGGTGCCGAGCCGTTCGAGGAAGCTCGAGCCGAGATCGAGCACGGTTTGGCCGGACGAGCGTTCGGAGCTGATCGCGCCGGGTGCAGGACTGGGCAATGGGCTCGGCGTTGGTGTCGGGCTAGCGGCTATGCTCGGCAGGCCGGCCTGCGCGGCGCACGGCGAAGACGCGACGGCCATACCCAAGGCGACGATGGCCAGCAGCGCCGCCCCGGGTACACGGGTGCACCGTCGCCTGCCCCGCTTGGCCTGAGATGCCCCGCGCATCGATGCCCCGTTCGCCGCCCGCTCGAATTCGCTTCATATTGCCGCGTCGATTTGTCCGCAGTTCCCGATCGCGGTCAATGAGATTGACCATGCCGCGGCTGCACCGCAAGGATTTGTGGTTCCAGCGCCACAAGCCACGCAGTGCAGCAGCAGCCGGTGACGTGACGTCGCGACGCGTTCTCATCGATCCGCCAAACTTGATATCGGCGGAAAATCGTGTTGCAATCTCCAGCACAATCGGATTGGCCGTTCGACTGTGCGTTTCGCGACTTCGGAAATTGAGCAGATCCCCGGAAGCCCGTTTGTGGCGTGGCACGCGTGAGCGTGGCCGCGTCTTTTTTTCGTCTAGACGAGGAGACAGCGATGCCGACCTACAAGGGCAGCGTGAAGTGGTTCAACCCGACCAAGGGATATGGCTTCATCAAACCGGCTGGCGGAGACAAGGACGTGTTCGTCCATATCTCGGCCGTGGAGCGTGCTGGACTGACCACGCTCAACGAGAACCAGACGATCGAATATGATCTGGTGGAGAGCCGCGGCAAGACGTCGGCAGAGAACCTGAAGCTCTCGTGAGCATCGTCCCGGCGGAGGGCGCCACAGCGCGCGTTCGAAAGCCAACTCACGAGTTCCGCGTCACGCTCGCTTGCCGCGGATGATCAGACTTCGTCAGCCTTGATGTGCCCCGGCCCCGCCGGGGATTTTTTTCGTCCGGCGACAGCTAACGGACGACGGGCCAGATCAGCGCGTGATCGGCCTGCACCACGGACGACGTCCGGCAGAGATCGCCTTCGAGCCGCACCAGGCCCTTGGCCAGCAGCTTCAGCGCCTCGGGATAGATGCGATGCTCGACGCCAAGAATGCGCGTCGACAGCGTGTCCGGCGTATCGTCGTCCCTGACCACGACCGCGCCCTGCATCACGATCGGACCTGCATCCGTCTCCGGAATGACGAAATGCACGGTGGCGCCTGACAGCTTGACGCCGGCACGCAGCGCCTGGCCGTGCGGATCGAGGCCGGGGAATGATGGCAGCAGCGACGGATGAATGTTGAGCATCCTTCCGTACCAGCGCTGCACGAACTCCGCCGTGAACAGGCGCATGAAACCGGCCAGGCAGATGATCTCGATGCCGCGTGCATCGAGCGCCTGCTGCAATCTGGCTTCGAACCCCGCGCGGTCCTTGCCGAACGGCTTGCTCTCGATGATTTCGATCGCGACGCCGTTCTCCTGCGCTTTCTGCAGTCCGGCCGCATCGGCTCGGTTGGAGATCACGATGGCGACCTCGGCCGGAAAATCCGGCTGCGCCGCCGCGTGGATCAGCGCGGCCATGTTCGACCCACGGCCCGAGATCAGGATGGCGACGCGGCGCTTCATCGGCTCACTCGTCTCACAGGGCCAGATCGAGGGCGCCGGTGTAAATCACGCGCTCATCGCCCGCGGCGGCAACGACCTCGCCGAGCCGGGCAACGTGCTCACCATTGGCGGCGAATACCTCGATGACGGTATTGACGGCCTCGGCCTTGACGATCGCGATCATGCCGATCCCGCAATTGAAGGTGCGCAAGAGCTCGCGCTCGGCAATGCCGCCCTGCTCCGCCAGCCATTTGAAGACCGGCAGCACCGGCAGGCCCGTCAGATCAATCGAGACGCCGAGATGCTTCGGCAGCACGCGCGGAATGTTGTCGGTGAAGCCGCCGCCCGTGATGTGCGCGAGCCCCTTGACCGCACCGGTCTCGCGGATGGCGCGAAGGCACGACTTCACATAGAGCCGGGTCGGCGTCAGCAGCGCCGCGCCGAGAGTCAGGACCGGCGCGAACGGTGCCGGCGCATCGAAGCCGAGGCCGGACTGGGCGACGATCTTGCGCACCAGGGAGTAGCCGTTGGAATGCACGCCGGATGAAGCGAGGCCGAGGACCACGTCGCCGGCCGCGATGTCCGGCGACGGCAGCAGCGTGCCGCGCTCGGCGGCGCCGACCGCGAAACCGGCAAGATCGTAGTCGCCGTCCTTGTAGAGGCCCGGCATTTCCGCGGTCTCACCGCCGATCAGCGCGCAGCCGGATTCCCGGCAGCCTTCGGCGACGCCGGCGACGATCGAGGCCGTCGCCTCCGGGTCGAGCTTGCCGCAGGCAAAGTAGTCGAGGAAGAACAGCGGCTCGGCGCCCTGCACGACGAGATCGTTGACCGACATGGCGACCAGGTCGATGCCGATGCCGCCATGCAGCCCGGTCTCGATCGCGATCTTCACCTTGGTGCCGACGCCGTCGGTCGCGGCGACCAGCACCGGATCCTTGAATCCGGCGGCCTTGAGGTCGAACAGGCCGCCAAAGCCACCGATCTCGGCATCCGCGCCGGCGCGGGCGGTTGCGCGCACCATGGGCTTGATCAGATCGACCAGACGGTTTCCGGCATCGATATCGACGCCCGAATCTGCATAAGTGAGCCCGTTCTTGCGCTCGGTCATGGTAAAAACCCCTAATCTGGCCGCTGGTTACGTCGGAATCCGGCCGCGCGCAATGGCTCGCAAGGGGCTCGTCCCCATACTATCTAGGAACCGTACCGGTTCGCCCTGTTTCGGAATCGGGTTGTCTTTTGATCGTTGTCGTCGGGACCCGCTGCGTGACCATTCCCCACAGTATCCCCAATCTGATCACGCTCGGTCGAATCCTGCTGGTTCCGATCGTCGTCTGGGCCATTGCGGCCGGCGAGATGGAGATCGCGTTTCTGGTCTTCGTGGTCGCGGGGGTGAGCGACGCCGTGGACGGCTTCCTGGCAAAGCGCTTCAACCTGCGGTCCGAACTGGGAGCCCTGCTCGATCCCCTCGCCGACAAGGCGCTGCTGGTCTCGATCTTCGTCACGCTTGGCATCTGGGGCGCGATCCCGCGCTGGATCGTCATCCTGGTGGTCTCGCGCGACATCATGATCGTCTCGGCGGTGATCGTGTCCTGGCTGTTCGACCGGCCGGTCGCGATGAAGCCATTGATGGTGTCCAAGCTGAACACGGTCGCCCAGGTCGGATTCGCAGCGCTCGTGCTGGCCTCGCTCAGCTTCGGCTTCGAGCCCAAGCCCTACGATGTGGTGCTGATGGCGCTGGTCACGGTCTTTACCCTCGTGTCGGTCGGGCTGTATCTCGTCGACTGGGTGCGCCACATGAGCACCATCGAGGTCCGGTGATCCTCCGCTGAGGGCCCGTCCTGACCTCACGCACCCCACGATACGGAGCAATTCGACCTTGGCCGGCCATATCCCCCCTCGTCAGCTGGCCTTCGCACTGCCGCATGCGGAGAGCCTGACGCGGGACAATTTCTTCGAAGGTCCAGGCAACGCGGCCGGGCTCGCTCTGGTCGACGCCTGGCCGGAATGGCCGGCGCGGACCATGTTCCTGGTCGGCCCCGACGGCTCCGGCAAGAGCCACCTCGCCGCGATCTGGGCCGAGCAGGCTGGAGCCCGATCCCTGTCCGCGCATGCCCTCGAGGCGAGCGCGGTCCCTGGGGCGCTCGCCACCGGCGCGCTGGTGCTGGAGGATCTGACGGCAACCGATCTCGACGAGCGGGCGCTGTTTCACCTGCTGAACCTGGCCCGCCAGGACGAGGCTTTCGTGCTGATCACGGCGCGCGAGGCCCCGGCGGCCCTGCCCATCGCCCTGGCCGATCTGAGGTCGCGGCTGCGCGCCGTCCCGGTCGTCACGCTGCTGCCGCCCGACGACCAGCTGTTCCGTGCCTTGATCGTCAAGCTGGCCGCCGACCGGCAACTGGCGATCGACGAGACCGTGGTCAGCTATCTCGCAAGCCACATCGAGCGCTCCTATGCGGCGGCACGCCAGACCATCGCGCTGCTGGACAACGAGTCCCTGCGGCTCGGACGGCCGGTCACCCGGGCGCTGGCGGCGGAGCTGCTCCGCCCGCTGTGACCGGCGGCCATCTTGACGGCGGTTGGCGACGGAACCTCAATGGTGCCGGCAACGTCATCCCCTGGTTACCCAGATTGGGCTACGGTCGACCATTCGCGACTGGATGGATATGGATCGAATTCCGATGGATACCGAGCAAGTTACTGAAATTTCAGAGAAAGAATCGGTCGCGGCGCCGTCCTTCGAGATTGCCTCGAGCCCCGAGCGATTCATCAACCGGGAACTGTCCTGGCTTCACTTCAACCGCCGCGTTCTGGAGGAATCGGTCAATCCGCGCCATCCCGCCCTGGAGCGGGTGCGCTTCCTGTCGATTTCCGCCAACAACCTTGATGAATTCTTCATGGTCCGCGTCGCCGGCATCCGCGCCCAGGTCCGCGAGGGCATCGCCGAGCGCAGCCCGGATGGGCTGACACCCACCGAGCAGTTGAAGCTGATCAACGAGACCGTCTCACAGCTCGCGATCGACCAGCAGGCGATCTGGCGCGACCTGCGCAAGTTTCTCGGCGAGCTCGGCATCGTGCTGGTCGACGGCCAGGACGTCACCAAGAGCGAGCGCGCCTGGATCGAGGACCACTTCCTCGCCAACATCTTCCCGCTGCTGACGCCACTGGCGATCGATCCGGCGCATCCGTTCCCGTTCATCCCGAGCCTCGGCTTCACAGTGGCGCTGCAGCTGATCCGCTCCGCCGACGGGCGTCCGATGAACGCCCTCATTCGAATGCCCGGCAAGATCGACCGCTTCATCCGCTTCCCCGGCTCCAAGGATGGCGTGATCCGCCTGATCACCCTCGAGCAGGCGACCGGCCTGTTCATCGGCCGGCTGTTTCCGGGCTACACCGTGAAGGGCCAGGGCGCCTTCCGGATCATCCGCGACAGCGAGATCGAGATCGAGGAAGAGGCCGAAGACCTGGTGCGGCTGTTCGAAACCGCGCTGAAGCGGCGCCGTCGCGGCTCGGTGATCCGGCTCGAGATCGAGGCCAACATGCCGGAGGAGCTACGCCGCTTCGTGCAGAATGCGCTCTCGACCACCGATGACGAGGTGTTCCTGGTCGACGGCGTGCTGGCGATGAACGAGCTGTCGCAACTGACGCGGGTCGACCGGCCCGACCTCGAATTCGTGCCCTATGTGCCGCGCCATCCTGAGCGTGTCCGCGACCATGGCGGCGACATCTTCGCCGCCATCCGGCAGAAGGACCTGATCGTCCATCACCCTTACGAGTCGTTCGACGTCGTCGTACAGTTCCTGCAGCAGGCGGCGCGCGACCCGGACGTCGTCGCAATCAAGCAGACGCTGTACCGCACCTCCAACAACTCGCCGATCGTGCGCACGCTGGTGGAAGCTGCCGAAGCCGGCAAGTCGGTGACGGCGCTGGTCGAGCTCAAGGCGCGTTTCGACGAGGAGGCCAACATCCGCTGGGCCCGCGATCTGGAGCGCGCCGGCGTGCAGGTGGTCTACGGCTTCCTGGAGCTGAAGACGCATGCCAAGCTGTCGATGGTCGTACGCCGCGAGGGCGGCAGCCTCACGACCTATGTCCACACCGGCACCGGCAACTATCACCCGGTGACGGCGCGCATCTACACCGACCTGTCCTACTTCACCTCCGACCCGGTGATCGGCCGCGACGTGACGCGGGTGTTCAACTACATCACCGGCTATGCCGAGCCGATCGACATCGAGAAGATGGCGGTGTCGCCGCTCACGCTTCGCAAGCGCATGATCGAGCACATCCACGGCGAGACCAGCTTCGCCCGCCAGGGCAAGCCCGCCGTGATCTGGATGAAGATGAACTCGCTGGTCGATCCCGACATCATCGACGCGCTGTATGAGGCCTCGCAGGCCGGCGTGTCGATCGAGCTGATCGTGCGCGGCATCTGCTGCCTGCGTCCCGGCCTCCCCGGACTGTCGGAGAACATTCGCGTCAAATCGGTGATCGGCCGCTTCCTCGAGCATGGCCGCATCTACTGCTTTGGTATGGGTCAGGGCCTGCCGAGCGCCAAGGCCGCCGTCTACATCTCCTCGGCCGACATGATGCCGCGCAATCTCGACCGCCGCGTCGAGGTGCTGTGCCCGCTTCAGAACCCTACCGTGCATCAGCAGGTTCTGGAACAGATCATGGTCGCGAACCTCAAGGACACCGAGCAGAGCTGGCAATTGTTGCCGGATGGGTCGTCAACGCGTATGAAGGCCGCGAAGGGCGAGGAGCCGTTCAACCTGCACAATTACTTCATGACGAATCCGAGTCTGTCCGGCCGTGGAAAGTCGCTCAAGGAATCATCGCCGCGCCGGCTCACGCGCCGGAATGAACGCCCTCCTTCATAGGGGCTGTCTGCACCGGGGCCTTCTGCGCCGGGACATGCCGTGGTGAAGCGGCCCGGCACGAGGGCCGCGAGCGTCGGTGTCATCGACATCGGCTCGAACTCGGTCCGTCTCGTCGTCTACCAGGCGATGGAACGCAGTCTCGTCACCGTGTTCAACGAGAAGGCGCTGTGCGGGCTCGGTCGCGAGGTCCAGACCACCGGCCTGCTCGCGGCCGATGCCGTCGACAAGGCGCTGACGGCGCTGAAGCGCTTCCGCGCGTTGTGCAAGGTGCAGCGGGTGGGGCAAGTTCATGCCATCGCGACCGCCGCCTGCCGCGATGCTTCGAACGGCGCTGATTTCATTGCCAAGGCCGAGAAGATCTGCGGCGCCCCGATCCAGATCCTCACCGGCCCCGAAGAGGCGCGCTATTCGGCGCTCGGTGTCATCTCCGGCATTCACAAGCCCGACGGCATCGTCGGCGATCTCGGCGGCGGCTCACTTGAGCTGATCGACGTGCGCGGGCATCAGGTCCGCAGCGGCGTCACCCTGCCGCTCGGCAGCCTGGCGCTGCAGGATCTCGCCGAGAAATCGCTGAAGAAGGCGGAGCGGATCGCGCGCGAGGCGCTGACCGACCTGCCGCAACTGCTGGCCGGCCAGAACCGCACCTTCTACGCGGTCGGCGGCACCTGGCGCGCGCTGGCGCGCATCCACATCATCCAGAGCGGCTATCCGCTCGGGGTGATGCACGGCTATGCGATTCCGGCGGCCGATGCGCTGGCCTTCGTGCGCCGGCTGCGCCGTCTCGTCGCCGCCGACATGCTGGCCGACATCGAAGCGATCGCCGAGGCGCGGCGCCCGCTGCTTGCCTATGCCGCGCTGGTGCTCGAGCACATCATCCGCGTCGCCAGGCCGACGACGGTCGTGTTCTCGACCTTCGGCGTGCGCGAGGGCTTGCTCTACTCCAAGCTTCCCGACGCCGAGCGCGCCAAGGACGGGCTGCTCTGCGCGGCGCAGGGCCTCAACGAGCTGTTGTCGCGCTCGGCCCAGCATGCCCGCGAGCTGATCGACTGGACCGACCGCCTGTTCCGCGTGATGCACATGCGCGAGACCGAGGACGAGCGCCGGCTGCGGCACGCCGCCTGCCTGCTGTCCGACATCGGCTGGCGCATGCATCCGGACCATCGCGGCGAGCAGACCTACGGCATCGTTCTGAACGGCAATTTCGGCTCGATCAACCACGAGGGCCGCATCTTCGTCGCGCTGTCGGTGTTCTTCCGCTACGAGGGCCTGCGCGACGAGGCGGCGGCGCCTGCCCTCACCGAGCAGCTGAGCCCGGCCCAGATCGATCGTGCGCGCCTGCTCGGCACCGCGTTTCGGGTCGCGCATCTGATCTCGGCGGCGCGGCCCGGCGTGCTGCCCGCAACGCATTTCCGCACCCAGGATCGCAAGCTGATGCTGGTGTTCGAGCACCAGATGGTCGACCTCGTCGCCGACCGTGTCGGCGGACGCTTCAAGCAGCTCGCGCGTCTCGTCGGCCGCTCCGGCTCGATCGTGCGCAGCTAGATCCGGATCAGGGCCGCCGAGCGCCGACCGAAATTGCGATCATCCGCTGGGCGATGATGCCGTAGACCTTGCGCCAGGCCTGCTCCACCTCATTATTCCAATGCGGACCAAGCCCCTTGGCGAGGCTCCACAGCAGCGCCTCCCCGACCACCGGATAGTACTCCGGCTTGACGCCGTAGCGCGCATGGTTGCGGCCGAGGATGTCGGTGCTCGACAGAAGTCCGGTCATCTGATCGAGGCTGCCGACGAGCACCGCGAGCGTCGCGATGAAATCGCGCTTCAACACGTCCATGTCGGCTGGAAACATCGCGCGGCATTCCGGCAAGAGCTCGAACACGCGATCATAGAACGTCGTCGTCATCTGTGTAGCATTGGCAAATACCAAGTCGAACGACGACTTGACGAGCGCAATCTCATCTGCAGTCAACATGCGCAAGTCCAATTCGAAACAATTCCAATCAGGGCCCGATCAGTGGAGCTCGACGTAGTGGTGTCGCGGCGACGCGAACGGGTTCATTATAAGAAGCAGACGACCACGCCCTGCGGTACTTGTCAAAGGCGCGGCACCGTGCCGCAGCACTGTGGATTGGCTTGTGATCCTGCCGCGACGATTACTGACCGACTCAGCGATCGGAGACGGCAACGGCAACAAACACGACGGCCATCGTGCTTCTCACAGGCCATCGGAGACGCCGACACGCCGGCCGCCGACCGGCGCCAAGGCCGACTGATCCGTTGGATCGCGCAGACGGCCGCCGATGCGAATGGCGGCCGTCCGCGTCAACCGACGCCTGGCTCACACCGCGAGGTTCATCCAGACGGACTTCGGCTCCGTGAAGTTGTCCAGCGCGGCCGTGCCGTGCTCGCGGCCCAGTCCGGAGTCACGATCGCCACCCCAAGGCAGCCGCACATCAGTGTAGCCATAGGTGTTGATCCACACGGTGCCGGCGCGCAGGCGCTTAGCGAAGCGATGGACGCGCCCCATGTCGCGGCTCCAGACGCCCGCGGCCAGGCTGTAAGCCGTGCCGTTCGCCATCCGCAGCGCCTCGGCCTCGTCCCTGAACTTGATCACGCTGACCACGGGTCCGAAGATCTCCTCCTGCGAGATCCGCATGTCGTGCGTGACGCCAGCGAAGACGGCGGGGCTGACGAAATAGCCGCGGGCGGCCGCGCGCTGGCCGCCGGTGACGAGCGTGGCGCCTTCGTTGCGTCCGATGTCGACATAGTCGAGGATCGTCTTCATCTGCCGTTCGGAGATGACCGGTCCGAGCGAGGTTGCGCGATCGAGCGGATCGCCGATCCGCAGCGCCCGTGCGCGCTCGGTCAGGCGCTCGACCACCTCGTCATACACGCGCTCGTGCACGAGCACCCGCGATCCGGCCGAGCACACCTGCCCGGTGTTGAAGAAGATGCCGCTGGCCGCAGCCTTCGCGGCGGCCTCGATGTTCGCATCGTCGAAGATGATGTTGGCCGACTTGCCGCCGAGCTCGAGCGAGACGCGTTTGAAGTTGCCGGCCGCCGCCTTCATGATGCCGCGGCCGACGCCGGGCGAGCCAGTGAACGTGACCTTGTCGACATCGGGGTGGTTGACCAGCGCCTCGCCGACGGTGCGCCCAGGGCCGGTCACGATGTTGAGAACACCGGGCGGCAGTCCGGCTTCGAGCGCGAGCTCCCCGATCCGCAGCGCCGACAGCGACGTCAGCTCGGCGGGCTTCATCACGACGGTGCAGCCGCAGGCCAGCGCCGGCGCGAGCTTCCACATCCCGATCATCAGCGGGAAATTCCACGGCACGATTGCCGCGACCACGCCGACCGGCTCGCGCACGGTATAGGTCAGCGCATCATCGCGCGTAGAGACGACTTCACCGCTGATCTTGTCGGCCCATCCGGCGTAGTAAGTGAGCGTATCGATGGCGGCGGGAAGATCCTGGCGCTGGATCGCCGACACGGGCTTGCCGGCATCGAGGCTTTCGAGCTCGATGATCCCGTCGGCATGGTCGCGCAACAGCTGCGCCCATTTCAGCAGGATCGCGCCGCGCTCCGCCGCACGCATCGTTCGCCACGGCCCTTCGAAGGCCTTGCGGGCCGCGGCGACCGCGAGATCGACATCCTCGGCATTGCCCTCGGCGACCGTCGCAATCGCCTGCTCGGTTGCAGGATTGAGCGAGGTGAAGGTGCGTCCCGAAACCGAGGGAACATGCCGGCCGCCGATCAGGAGCTGGAACGGCTTCGTCAGATAAGACGTCGTCCTCGAGCCGCGCTCGTAATCATATGCAATCGACATCATATTTCCTCCGTTTGTTGTATACCAATGAAGGTAAGAACAAATATCTGTTCGTAAATATGATATCTGTTGCCTATGGCCGGCGGTCATATGAAGCCGACTTCACAAGCGGGCCCTGATGTTGCGGATCGCGATCGAACCTGTCTGGCGTTTCTACAAGGACGACGGCCCGCAGAGCATCGTCGTGATGCTCCGCGTGCTCAGCGAAATCAGGAGGACGGGTAAGATCACCAGCGCGGCCAGCGACGCGCATCTGTCCTATCGTCACGTCTGGAATCTGATCGAGCAGTGGTCTGAATTCTTCGGCGTGCCGCTGGTCGAGACCCAGCGCGGCAAGGGATCGAAGCTCACCACGTTCGGAGACAAGCTGGTCTGGGCCGGCGAGCGCATGCACGCCCGCCTCGGCCCGCAGCTCGACAATCTGGCGCAGGAGCTGGTGACCGAGATCAAGCCGTTCCTGCAGCCGCATCCCGGCGTGATCCGCGTTCACGCCAGCCACGGCTTTGCCGTCGCCAAGCTGCGCGAGCTGTTGGATCGCGAGCCAGGCGTCGGGGTCGATGTCCGCTATGTCAGCAGCCAGCATTCGCTGGCGTCGCTGGCGCAAGGCGAATGCGACCTGTCGGGACTGCATCTGCCGCGCGGCGAGCTGCGTGCCCAGAACATCCGGGCCTGCAGGGATTGGCTTGATCCCAAGCAGGACTGCGTCATTAGCTTCGTGACCCGTGAAATGGGGCTGATGGTCAAGCGCGGCAATCCGCTGTCCATCCGTTCATTGGCCGATCTTGCCGACGGCAGGGCGCGCTTCGTCAATCGCGATCATGATTCCGGCACCCGCCTGTTGTTCGATCAGTTGCTCGCGTCACAAGGCATCGACGAAGCGCGCATTAATGGCGCGCAGCAGATCGAGTTCACCCATGCAGCCGTCGCCGCCTATGTCGCGAGCGGCATGGCCGACGTCTGCTTCGGCGTCGAGGCCGCCGCGCGGCAATTCGGACTCGACTTCATCCGTATCCTCACCGAGGACTATTTCTTCGCCTGCCATAAATCGTTTCTGGAAACCGACCCGATGCGGCGGGTGCTCGAGGTGATGAAGGGCGACGAATTCCATCGCGCCGTCGCTGCCCTGCCCGGCTACCAGCCAGCCGCGACGGGATCGGTCCACACCGTTCGCGAATTCCTCGATCGGCTGGATGCGGAGTCCTGACGCCGCCCGGTCGGACGCGACGCCTCCTGACGATCAGCTACGGCAGATCGACGCCGCGCGCCGGCACCAGCTCGCTCTCGGCCTGGCGCTGCAGCGCGCGGCCGCGCCAGATCGAGCCGGCGATCAGCACCACACCGGCGCCGATCAGCGACATCAGCGCCTCCATGACATCGACGTGGCTCGCGAGATTGGTCTTGCCGGCGAACAGCGCCGAGGTCGCCTCGATGTTGATGACCACGGTGCCGTCGAGGAGATGGTGCAGCATCGGCTCGATCGCGGGATCGGTCGCGATCACCTCGCCGGCCACCCAGCCGAGCAACATCGCGCCGAGCCAGACCAGCAGCGGGACCCGATCGAGCACGAGCATGATCAGCGCGGCGCCGGCGATGATCAGCGGGATGCTCATGGCGAGGCCGATGATCAGCAGGGACGCCTGGCCGTTCGCGGCCGCAGCCACCGCGATCACGTTGTCGAGGCTCATCACGAGGTCGGCAAGCGCGACGATGCGGACCGCATGCCACAGCGTCGTGCCGGCTGCGATCTCGTCGTTCTCGTCCTCGGGCACCAGCAGCTTGGCGGCGATCACGATCAGCGCCAGCCCGCCGATCAGCTTCAGGTACGGCAGCGCCATCAGGGTGGCGACGATGCCGGTAAAGGCGATGCGCAGTGCGACGGCAATGCCGGAGCCGGCCACCATGCCCCAGACGCGATGCTTGCCGTGCAGGCCGCGGCAGGCGAGCGCGATGACCAGCGCATTGTCGCCCGACAACAGCACGTTGATCCAGACGATCTTGCCGAGCGCGAGCCAGAAGCCCGGGCTCTGCAGGTCGGCCTCGAATTGAGCGAGCAAATGGCCGAAAGTGGCGGGATCAGCGAGTTGCGACAGCCAGTTCACGGCCAAGCCTTTCAGATCGGTTCAACGAAGATTGAGCACGTCGGCATGCGGCGGAGCGAGGCTCCGCCGCAGCGATCATGGCTCAGCCGACGATCTCGTTGCCGGCGAAGAACTGCGCGATCTCGACCGCAGCCGTCTCGGCGGCATCCGAGCCGTGCACCGAGTTCTCGCCGATCGACTTCGCATGCGATTTGCGGATGGTGCCGTCGGCGGCCTTCGACGGATCGGTCGCGCCCATCACGTCGCGGTACTTCAGGATGGCTCCTTCGCCTTCGAGGACCTGGACGACGACCGGGCCGGAGATCATGAAATCGACCAGCTCGCCGAAGAACGGCCGCGCCTTGTGCACGGCATAGAAGGTCTCGGCCTGGTCGCGGGTCATGCGGATCCGCTTCTGAGCCACGATGCGCAGGCCGGCCTTCTCGATCAGCGCATTGATCGCGCCGGTGAGGTTACGCTCGGTCGCGTCGGGCTTGATAATCGAAAAGGTGCGCTCAATCGCCATGATGTCGTCCTTGGAGGTGCGGGATTTGGGTGGGTTGCGGGCTTATATCGACGCGATTGGTCGACGGCAAGCGACCGGGACCCAGCCCGGAGGCGCAACGCCTTACGACAATTTCACGTTTCTGAACATAGCCTGAAGGGTTCGTGCGACCATCATTCAGCTGTCATGTCTTAACGTGTTCGGTATCGGGCGAGGACGAGCCAGCAGCGTTCCGGTGGCCGCCCTCTCCCAGCCTCATCCGTCGGACAATTTCGGCGCCTCCAACGCTGTCATCCAGGAGACGATCATGTTGCGCAAACTCTCCCTCATCGCGGCGGCCGCCGTTGCCCTCGGCGCAGCCGCCCTCGCCCCGACCGCCGCCTCGGCTCACTGGCACGGTGGCTGGCATGGCGGTGGTTGGCACGGAGGCGGCTGGCATGGCGGTTGGCACCGTCCGTTCTACGGCCCCCGCTTCTTCGTCGGCGGCCCGGCCTACAGCTACGGCTATGGAGGCTGCTATGTGCGCCGCGTGGTTCCGACCCCGTGGGGACCGCGCTGGCGCCTGATCAACCGCTGCTATTGATACGAGCCTCGGCGCGGCACCCGCCCCCCGCCGCACCGAACTCGCATCGCCCCGGCGTCTCCCCCACGCCGGGGCTTTTTTTGTGCAGTTTCAACCTCATTTCGGGGTATTCCGGTCAGGAGCCGGAAACAAATCGAGCGGCCACGACTTGTTACGGCATCGTCCTGCAACTGCTCGTGGAATTCCGTCATGTCTGGCCGCACCGCCAATTTCAGCGAGGCTCTCGATCGCAAGACCAGCCGATCGATCTGCGAGGCCGTCGGCGAGCGCCTGCAACGCAGCCTGCCGCCGGACGGCTCTCACCTGCCAGCTTCCCTTGCGGACCTGATGAACGAGTTGCGCAAGCGCGACGAGGCCGGGACGAGCCTATCCGGCCGCTGAGACCGCGACAAAGCGGTTGCCTTTGGCCGCGCGCGCGGTGACAAGGCGCGCATGCTTTCCATCACCGACATCTCCATCCGCCTCGCCGGACGGCTTCTCATCGACCAGAGCTCGGTGCAGATTCCGCCGGGCGCGCGCGTCGGGCTGGTCGGCCGCAACGGCACCGGCAAGTCCACCCTGTTCAAAGCGATCCGCGGCGAACTGTCGCTGGAGACCGGCAGCATCAGCGTGCCGCCGCGGTGGCGCATCGGCAGCCTGGCCCAGGAAGCCCCGAGCGGGCCCGAAAGCCTGATCGAGGTGGTTCTCCGGGCCGACCTCGAGCGGCACGCGCTGCTGCACGAGGCCGAGACCGCCCATGACGCAGACCGTATCGCCGAGATCCAGACCCGCCTCGTCGACATCGACGCGCATTCCGCCCCGGCGCGCGCGGCCGCGATTCTCAGCGGCCTCGGATTTTCCGCCGCGGATCAGGCGCGAGCCTGCGCCGAATTCTCCGGCGGCTGGCGCATGCGGGTCGCCCTCGCGGCCACGCTGTTCGCCGCACCCGACCTGCTCCTGCTGGACGAGCCGACCAACTATCTCGACCTCGAGGGCACGCTGTGGCTCGAGGATCATCTGGCGCACTATCCGCGCACGGTGATCGTGATCAGCCATGACCGCGATCTGCTGGAAACCTCCGTCGACCAGATCCTGCATCTCGACCGTTGCAAGCTCACGCTGTACCGCGGCAGCTACTCCTCCTACGAGGAGCAGCGCGCCACCCGCGAGATGCTCGATGCCAAGGCGGTCAAGCGCCAGGAAGCGGAGCGCGCGCGGCTGCAGGCCTTCGTCGAGCGCTTCAAGGCCAAGGCCTCGAAGGCGCGCCAGGCGCAGTCCCGCGTCAAGATGCTGGAGCGGATGAAGCCGATCACCGCGCTCGTCACCCAGGACGTGCACGAGATCACGTTCCCCGCACCGGAGCGACTGTTGTCGCCGCCGATCATCGCGGTCGACAACGCCTCGGTCGGCTACGACCCCGCGCAACCGGTGCTCAACCGCGTCACCTTACGCATCGACAATGACGACCGCGTCGCATTGCTCGGCGCCAACGGCAATGGCAAGTCCACGCTGGTGAAGCTGCTGGCCGGCCGGCTCGCGCCGTTCTCCGGCAAGGTCACGCGCGCCGACAAGCTGTCGATCGCCTATTTCGCCCAGCACCAGCTCGATGAGCTGGACGAGACCGGATCGCCGTATAGTCACGTGCGCAAGCTGATGGGTGACGCGCCGGAGTCGAAAGTGCGCGCGCGCGCCGGCGCGATCGGGTTTTCCGGCAAGGCCGCCGACACGCTGGTGAAGAGCCTGTCGGGCGGCGAGAAGGCGCGGCTGCTGCTCGGGCTCGCGACCTTCTTCGGCCCCAACATGATCATCCTGGACGAGCCGACCAACCATCTCGACATCGACAGCCGCGCCGCGCTCGCCGAAGCGATCAACGAATTTCCCGGCGCCGTGATCATGGTCTCGCACGACCGCTATCTGATCGAGGCCTGCGCCGACCGCCTCTGGGTCGTCGCCGACCGCACGGTGAAGACCTACGATGGCGATCTCGATGACTACCGGCGCATGGTCCTGTCGTCACGCAGCGGCGCCGGCACCCGAGAGACCGAACGTCCGCAGGTGACCGAGAAAGCAGAGCGGCCGCGCGGCGACAACAGGCGGAGCGGGCTGAAGCAGAAGATCACGGCGGTCGAAGCCGAGATCGCCCGCATCACCGAGATCATCGCCAAGATCGACGGCGCGCTGTCGCTGCCCGACATCTTCACACGCGACCCGAAACAGGCGGCGCAATTGTCGAAGGCACGGGCCAATGCCGCCGACGCGCTGGCGCGCGCCGAGGAGCAATGGCTGGAAGCGAGCACGTTGTATGACGAGGCAACCGGCTGATCGAGCAATCCGCGACGAACCAACGTTCGTCCGACGAACTACTCTCTCGGCAACTTCAGCGCACACTCAGGTCGCGCGCTTCTTCGCCTTCGGCTTGACCGTCTTCGGCGCGGGTCCCGGATCGGGCGCTCGCTCGACCGAGGTCAGGCGGCCGGAGCTGAACGTGTAGACGCCGGAGCGCGCGCCGCGCAGCCAGGTCACCGTGGCCACGCGCTCACCGCCATTGCTCGAGATGTTGACGTTGTCGGGTGCACCGATGCCGCGCACCACGTCGCATTCGGTATGGCCGAGTGCGACGGTGCCGCCGACGGCTGGCGTTGCGGCGGCGGGATCATTCGCCAGCGCGTTCGCGCCCGCAGCACCGGCCGCAGGCGCCATGCCCGGGCATGCGCCTTCGGCGCTCACAAGGTCCTCAGCCGTGACCGGCTTATCCGGCGTCAGCGGCGGCGCGTCGATCGAGATGTTCCTGATGAACAGGCGCTGCGGCCGGTTGAACCACTCGGCGTCCTTGGACAGGAAATCGGGCGTGCTCGAGCATCCGGCGACGACCGGGGCAAGCACAAGGAACGCCAGAGCGCGCGTCAGCTGTTTGTTGTGGTCTCGCACGATGAACCTTGCTGAATTGCAACCTGTGGACACTCTAACGTGTTGTCCCAACATCACTTTGCGGCACGTTCGTGACTTTGCCAACGCTCTGCCGGTAAATCGGCAGTTTATCATGAATCGCGCCGCGCTGCCATCATTGGCGCTTCACGGACTTCCGCATCATTGCCGGCGCTGCCAACGCCCCCGCTCATCCGCCTGCCAGTAGGTGACCTCGAATCCTCGCGATTTGCAATCGGTCCACGCCGATCTCGCAGCCGCGAGCGCGTCCGCATCATCGCCGTTGAATACGAGCACCATGCGCTCGTAGCTGTGCGAGTCCGATGGCAGCGGCGCGTTGTCCACCAGGAAACGGACGTTTGCGCCGTTGGGATTGCTCTCTTCCACCGCGAGCACGATCGGCTGGTCGGCCACATCGGCCACCCGCCAGGTGGCATGCGGCAGAAACGAATCGTCGCGATAGGTCCACAGATGCGCATCGAGCGCATCCGCGCGCTCCTCCGACGTCGACTGCACCACGACGCGCCAACCGCGCTCGAGCGACTTCTCGAGCAGCGGCGGCAGCACGCCTTCAATGGTCATGTTCTGCAGATGGTAGAACAGGACTTCTGTCATCGTCCCGCATCACGCCTTGGCGCCGGACTTGGCTTCAGCTTTGGCGTCGGATTTGGATTCGTAGGAATCCCACACCAGCCGGTCGAGCAGCCGGACGCCATAGCCCGATCCCCAGCTCTGGTTGATCTCCGATTTCGGCGCGCCCATCGCGGTGCCGGCGATGTCGAGATGCGCCCACGGCGTGTCGTTGACGAAGCGCTGCAGGAATTGCGCAGCAGTGATCGAGCCGCCATGGCGTCCGCCGGTATTCTTCATGTCCGCGAACTGCGAATCGATCAGCTTGTCGTATTCGTGGCCGAGCGGCATGCGCCAGACCTTCTCACCCGTCTCCTGCCCCGCCTTGAACAGCTTGTCGGCGAGATCATCATTGTTGGTGAAGAGGCCGGCATGATCGGTGCCGAGCGCGACCATGATCGCGCCGGTCAAGGTTGCCAGGTCGATCATGAACTTCGGCTTGAACTTGGTCGCGACGTACCAGAGCACGTCGGCGAGCACGAGCCGGCCCTCGGCATCGGTATTGATGATCTCGATGGTCTGGCCCGACATCGAGGTGACGATGTCGCCTGGACGCTGCGCATTGCCGTCCGGCATGTTCTCGACCAGGCCGATGGCACCGATCACGTTGGCCTTGGCCTTGCGCGCGGCGAGCGCATGCATCAGGCCGACCACGCAGGCCGCGCCGCCCATGTCGCCCTTCATGTCCTCCATCGAGCCGGCCGGCTTGATCGAGATGCCGCCGGTGTCGAAGCACACGCCCTTGCCGATGAAGGCGACCGGCTGCTCGCCGCGCTTGCCGCCATTATAGTGCATCACGACGGTGCGGCTCGGCCGTGCCGAGCCCTGGCCGACGCCGAGCAGCGCGCCCATGCCGAGCTTCTTCATCGCAGGCACGTCGAGGATCTCGACGGTGACGCCGAGCTTGCGCAAGGCGGCGGCGCGCTTGGCGAACTCCTCCGGGTAGAGCACGTTCGGCGGCTCGTTGACGAGATCGCGCGCCAGTATCACCCCGTCAGTGACGTGGGACCGCGGCGCGAACGCCTTCTTGGCCGCCGCGGCATCCGCCACGGCGATCGAGACATTGGCGCTGACGGCGCCCTCTTCGTCCTTCTTCTTGGTCTTGTAGCGATCGAACCGATAGGCCCGCAGCCGGATCCCGGTGGCCAGCGAGCTGACCTGATCCGGCAACAGCGGTCCCGAAGGCAACTCGGCCAGCACCGCGACCGCTTCAGTTCCGGAGTTCAACTTTCCGGCTAAAGTACCGCCGTATTTAAGAAAATCCTTGTCCTTGAGATCTGAGCCCTTGCCGGTGCCAATGACGATCAAGCGCTGAATCTTGATTCCCTCAGGAGCCAGCAGGTCCAGCACCGCGCCGTCCTTGCCCTTGAACCGGGCTGTGGCGGCCGCGCGCTTGATCAGGTCCGAGGCTCCCCCAAGGGCCTTCTCGGTCGCGACTCCGAGTCGCAGGGTGTCATCGCAGAACGCCACCACGATGCCGCGCGGGGCGGTCGACAGCGGGACGAAGCCGACCTTGACGGCGTCGGACATCAAGCAATCCTCCAAATTTCGACGTGATGAGCCGCCACGCCCGGCCGAAAACCTCAAGGACCAGACGCGGATGGCGGCAGTTCGGAACCCAACTTGGGAGCAGTATGACCTGCCCGGGCCGCGGCTGCCAAGCGCCGCGTGGCGGGCCAGTCACAATCATGAAATTTTGACCGTATTTTCGGGGCGCCACGCCACAGCCATTTTGTCGACGGATCAACGAGATGGTAATGATATTCACTGCTCTTGGAACGTCACGGCGACAGCGGCCTTGGGGGACCCGTTTCAAGGGGGGCTGCAGCGCTCGTTCCGGGACTGCTGATTGGGGATCGAGCGCAGACGATGGGGTCCATCGACAGGTACATCTTTCGCACGACGCTGGCGTCGTTCGCGTTGGTCCTGATCAGCCTCACCGGCGTGATCTGGATTACGCAGGCGCTGCGCGGCATCGACCTGATGACCAGCCAGGGCCAGACGATCCTGACCTTCCTCGGCATCACCGGGCTCGTGATTCCTTCCCTGCTCGGCGTCATCGCGCCAATTGCGCTGATGATCGCGGTCTCGCACACGCTGAACAAGCTCGCGACCGATTCGGAGATCATCGTCATGAACGCGGCCGGCATGTCGCCGATCCGGCTGTTCGTGCCGTTCGCCTATGCCACCTGCGCGGTGGCCGTGCTGGTGACGGTGATCGCCGCCTTCTTCGCCCCCGACGGCCTGCGCCGGATCAAGCAGTGGGATGCCGAGATCACCGCCGACGTGCTCGCCAACATCCTGCAGCCCGGACGGTTCGCGCAGCTCGACCAGAACCTGACCATCCGGATCCGCGAGCGCCAACCCGGCGGCGAGCTGTCCGGCATCCTGATCGACGACCGCCGCGACCCCAAGGAGCGAATCACGATCATCGCCGAGAAGGGCACCGTCGTGAAGAATGCCGACGGCTCGTTCCTGGTGCTCGAGGACGGCAATCTGGAACGCTTCGAGCTCGGCAAGCGCGAGCCGGCGATGGTCGCGTTCGCCCGCTACGCCTTCGACATGTCGAAGTTTTCGAATCAGGGCCGCGACGTCACGCTCGGCATCCGCGAGCGCTATCTCTGGGAGCTGATGGCCCCCGCCGAGAACGATCCGATCTACAAGCAGATCCCGGGACAATTCCGGCAGGAATTGCACGACCGCTTCCTGGCACCGATCTATCCGTTCGCCTTCGCAGCCCTCACCTTCGCATTCCTGGGCGCGCCGCGGACGACACGCCAGAGCCGCAACTTCTCGTTCGGCAGCGCGATCCTCGCCGTCTTCGGCGTGCGCATGGCGGGCTTCGCCTGCTCGGTCATGACGGTGAAGACGCCGATGGCGGCGCTGGTGCAGTACCTCATGCTGTTCGGCGTGCTCGGCCTCAGCATCTGGATCATCATCGGCGGCGTGGTGGTCGAGCCGCCGGCGCGGCTGATGGAAGCCATCAACCGCTCGAACGCGCGGATCGCACGCCTGTTCGGAAGGCCGGCCACCGCATGAGCATGGTCACCAACACGCTCGGGCGCTATTTCGCCGGCCGTTTCCTGGTCTCGGCGGTCGGCGTGTTCGCGAGCATCTTCATCCTGCTCGTGCTCGTCGACTACATCGAGATGGTGCGCAAGACCTCCGGGCTCGCCTCCGCTTCGGCGCTGATGGTGGCGGAAACGTCGCTGTTCCGGGTGCCGCAATTGCTCGAGAAGATGATGCCGTTCTGCGTCCTGATCGGCGCCATGACCTGCTATCTCGCGCTGTCGCGCCGGCTCGAACTCGTGGTGGCGCGCGCAGCCGGGGTCTCCGCCTGGCAGTTCATCGCGCCGGCGCTGGCAAGCGCCATCGTGCTCGGGCTGATGGCCACGACCCTCTACAACCCGATGTCGGCCAATCTGCGCGAGCTCTCCAAGCGCATGGAGGCCGAGCTGTTCGGCGCGGCCCCCGGCGGCGGCGTGCAGGATGCGGCCGGCTTCTGGCTCAACCAGATCAACCCGGACGGCTCCGTGATCATCAATGCCGCCCGCAGCGAGCAGCAGGGCGTCCGCCTGACCGGACTGACCCTGTTCCGTTTTGATACGGACAAGCACTTCAAGGAGCGAATCGAAGCCCGCGAGGCGACCCTCGAAGAAGGCCGGTGGGTCTTCCGCTCGGTGCGCCGATTCTCCCTCGATGCGCCCCCTGTCGACGAACCGACGTTCATTCTTCCGACCAGCCTGACGCCGGCGCAGGTCCGAAACAGCTTCTCCACCCCCGAAACTGTGTCGTTTTGGCAACTGCCGACATACATCCGTTCGTCGGAGAGCTCAGGCTTCGCGACCGCGGGGTACCGACTGCAGTATCATAAGCTGATCGCGCAGCCGTTTTTGCTGGCTGCGATGGTCATGCTGGCTGCGTCCGTGTCGCTCAGGTTCTTCCGAATGGGTGGCGTACAGAAAATGGTTTTGAGTGGCGTGGGCGCCGGGTTTCTGCTCTACGTTCTGTCGAAAGTAACTGAAGATTTGAGCAAGGCTGAGTTGATGAATCCGATCGCTGCGGCGTGGCTGCCGGTGTTCGTCGGCGGCCTCACCGGTTTCATGGCTTTGCTCTACCAGGAGGACGGCTAGTGTCGTTCGTTGCCGTCCGTCAGACAGCGCTCGCCGCGCTTCGGCAGCATGCCGTTGCGCGCCGCGGTTGCGTGCGCGTGCGTCGCGCCGGGTCTGGCGTGCTTGGATTCGTTTTGGCCTGCGGGCTCGGCCTGATGGTTGCGGCTGCGACCGGGGTCGTGGCGCCGAGTCCTGCCGCCGCGCAGGGCTTCACCTACAATCCGCGCCCGCCCAAGGCGCCGCCGCCGCGCGTCGCCAACGACAACCAGATGCTGGTGCAGGCGACCGAGGTCGATTACGACTACAACAACTCGCGCGTGTCGGCGGTCGGCAACGTGCAGCTGTTCTACAATGGCACCTCGGTCGAGGCCGACCGGGTGATCTACGACCAGAAGACCAAGCGTCTGCATGCGGAAGGCAACATCCGCATGACCGACGCCGACGGCAAGATCACCTACGCCAACAGCCTCGACCTGTCCGACGATTATCGTGACGGCTTCGTCGATTCGCTGCGCGTCGAGACCGAGGACCAGACGCGGATGGCGGCGACCCGCGCCGACCGCTCCAAGGGGAATTACACCGTCTTCGAGAACGGCGTGTACACCGCCTGCGCGCCTTGCAAGGACGATCCGAAGAAGCCGCCGCTGTGGCAGGTCAAGGGTGCGCGCATCATCCACGACCAGACCGAGAAGATGCTGTATTTCGAGAACGCCCAGCTCGAGTTCTTCGGCGTTCCCCTGGCCTACATCCCCTACTTCTCGACGCCCGATCCGACCGTGAAGCGCAAGAGCGGCTTCCTGATGCCCGGCGTCACCCAGACCGGCGGCTACGGCTTCGGCGTCGACATCCCCTATTACTGGGCGATCGCGCCGGATTACGACGCGACCTTCACGCCGCGCATCACCTCCAAGCAGGGCGTGCTGCTGCAGACCGAGTTCCGCCAGCGCCTCAGCAATGGCGGCTATCAGGTGCGCCTGTACGGCATCGATCAGCTCGACCGCAACGCCTTCGCCGGCCAGCCGGGCGATCGCCAGTTCCGCGGCGGCGTCGACACCAAGGGCCAGTTCGCGCTCAACGACAAGTGGGTCTGGGGCTGGGACGGCATCCTGCTGTCCGACTACATGTTCCTGTCGGATTACCGGCTGGCGCAGTACCGCGACCCGTTCAACTCGTTCATGAGCCTGCCGACCGAGGCGATCTCGCAGCTGTATTTGACCGGCGTTGGCAGTCGCAGCTTCTTTGACGTCAGGGCGATCCACTATCTAAGCTTCTCGGGCAACCAGCAGACCGTGCCGGTGGTCTATCCGGTGCTGGATTACTCGAACGTGCTGAACTACCCCGTGTTCGGCGGCGAGTTCAGCTACAAGACCAACTTCGTCAATCTGAGCCGCCAGACGGCGGTGTTCGATCCGATCACGACCACCGCCAACACCGCCGGGCTGTGTACGACGGTGTCTGCCGATCCGCGGGCGCGTCTGCCCAACCAGTGCCTGCTGCGCGCCACGCCCGGCACCTACACCCGCCTGACCGCGCAGGCGGAGTGGCGGCGGTCGTTCACGGATCCCTACGGCCAGATCTGGACGCCGTTCGCGATCCTGCGCGCGGATGCGATCAACGCCAACGTCTCGAACCAGCCGGGCGTCGGTAATTTCCTGCAGACCGGCGACACCCAGGCGCTGCGGCTGATGCCGACGGTCGGCCTGGAATATCGCTATCCGTTCATCAACGTGCAGCCATGGGGCACGACGACGATCGAGCCGATCGCGCAAGTGATCATCCGGCCGAACGAAACCTATGCCGGCCGGCTGCCGAACGAGGACGCCCAGAGCATGGTGTTCGACGCCAGCAACCTGTTCAGCGTCGACAAGTTCTCCGGCTACGACCGCGTCGAAGGCGGCGGCCGCGCCAATGTCGGCGTCCAGGCGACGACGCAGTTCGACCGCGGCGGCACCATCAACGTGCTGTTCGGCCAGTCCTACCATTTGTTCGGGATGAACTCGTTCGCGGTGCAGGATGCCAACAACACCGCCATCGGCTCCGGCCTAGACAAGAACGTCTCGGACTACGTGGCGCGTGTCGATTACTCGCCGAACCGCACCTACACGTTCAGCATGCGCAGCCGGTTCGACCAGCAGACCCTGAACATCCAGCGCTTCGAGGCGGAAGCCAAGGCGAACTTCGACCGCTGGTCGGTGGCCCTGACCTACGGCAACTATGCCGCCGATCCGGCGCTCGGCTATCTCGACCGGCGTGAGGGCATCCTCGGCAGCGGCTCGGTCAAGGTGGCGCCGAACTGGGTCGTCACGGGTGCAGCGCGCTGGGATCTGGCAGCCAACAAGATCAACCAGTATGTGATCGGCGCCGGCTATGTGGATGATTGTTTCGTGCTGGCCGCCAACTATGTAACGTCGTATAATTATACGGCAGGCACCACTCCCCCCGTTCTGAGCCATGCCTATATGCTCCAGATCGGACTCCGGACGCTGGCCAATTCCTCGTCCACGGGAACCGGGGCTGGGGGCCTTCAGTAGCGCGCGCCAGTCTCCGACGGGCCGCTCCGTGGGGTTCGAAAGTCCCTCGTCGGGAGCCGTGGCGCGGTTTCCAGTTGGATCAATAGCGACAGCGAAGCTTGGTCATGACGATCGCGTTCTCTCCTCGCCTTCGGGCCCTGGCCATCTGCACTCTTGCCGCACTCGTCTGCGGCATCGGAACGATGTCGGCTCGCGCTCAGAGCATCGTCGTCATGGTCAATGGCGATCCCATCACCGACTATGACATCGAGCAGCGCACCAAGCTGAACTTCCTGAGCACTCGCAAGCATCAGTCCCGCCAGGAGATCATCGACGAGCTGATCGACGACAAGGTGAAGATCAAGGAGGGCAAGAAGTACGGCGTCGAGCCGACTGCCTCCGACGTCGACCAGTCGTTTGCCGGCATGGGCTCTCGCATGCGGCTCAACCCGGAACAGTTGACCAAATCGCTGGAGAGCCAGGGCGTGCGGCCGGAGACGCTGAAGGCCCGCATCAAGGCCGAGATCGTCTGGAGCAGCCTGGTGCGCGGCCGCTACAAGGAGCGGCTGCTCGTCTCCGACAAGGACGTCGCCGCGGCTGTCGCCGCCGCCGGCGGCGACGGCGATCAGCAGGGCCAAGCGTTCGAGTACAAGATGCAGCCGATCGTGCTGATCGTGTCGAACTCCTCGAACCAGGGCTTGATGGAAGCACGTCACAAGGAGGCGGAGGCGCTGCGCTCACGGGTGCAGACCTGCGCCGAAGCCAACAACATCTTCAAGACGACGGCGAATGCGGTCATCAAGGAGATCGTCGTCAAGACGTCCGCCGACATTCCGCCGAATCTGCGCAAGCTGCTCGATGACACGCCGATCGGCCACCTGACTCCGCCGGAAGCGACACGGCAGGGCATTCAGATGGTGGCGCTCTGCTCGCGGACTCCGACCACGATCGACACGCCGAAGAAGCGCGAGATCAAGGAGCAGATGTATACCAAGAAATACGAGGCCACCTCCAAGGCCTATCTGCAGGAAGTCCGCAAGGCGGCGATGATCGAATATCGCTGATGACGAAGCCGCTCGCGCTGACCCTGGGGGAACCGGCAGGCATCGGCCCCGACATCACCCTGCAGGCGTGGCTGCGCCGCACCGAGCTCGGACTCCCCGCCTTCTACGTGCGCGGTGATCCGGCCTTCCTGGCTCAGCGCGCCAAGCTGCTCGACCTCCCCGTCACTGTGGACGAGGTTCGTCCCGAACAAGCGGCGCAGGCGTTTGCGACCGCGCTGCCCGTGGTCTCCACCGGGCACGCCGTGACGGCCCTGCCGGGCCGCCCGGACATGACGAGTGCCGAGGCGGCCATCGGCTCGATCCGGGAGGCCGTGGCCGACGTGAGGGCCGGACGCGCCAGCGCCGTCGTGACCAACCCGATCGCCAAGGCCGTCCTCTACCGCGCCGGCTTCTCGCATCCCGGCCATACCGAATTTCTCGCCGAGCTCGCCGCGGATGGCGGAGCCACGCCACAGCCGGTCATGATGCTGTGGTCGCCTGTTCTCGCCGTGGTGCCGGTGACGATCCACGTCGCGTTGCGCGATGCGATCGAGCAGCTGACCAGCCCGCTGATCACGTCGACGACGCGCATCGTCGCCGCCAGCCTGCGCCGCTATTTCGGCGTGTCGCGGCCGCGCATCGCCATGTCGGGGCTCAATCCGCATGCCGGCGAGGACGGCACGCTGGGCACCGAGGAGGACACGATCATCGCTCCGGCGATCGCCACCTTGCGCAACGCGGGCCTGGACGTGCAGGGGCCGCTGCCGGCCGACACCATGTTTCATCAAGCCGCGCGCAAGTCCTACGACTGCGCGATCTGCATGTACCACGATCAGGCGCTGATCCCGATCAAGACGCTGGCGTTCGACGAGGGCGTCAACGTGACGCTCGGCCTGCCCTTCATCCGCACCTCGCCCGACCACGGCACGGCCTTCGACATTGCCGGCAAGGGCACCGCCAATCCGGCGAGCCTGATCGCGGCGCTCGAGCTCGCGGCACGCATGGCCAGCCAGTCGTCATGAGCGCGATCGACGACCTCCCGCCGCTGCGCGAGGTCATTCGCGATCATCAGCTGTCGGCGCGCAAGGCGCTCGGCCAGAACTTCCTGCTCGATCTCAATCTCACCGCCCGGATCGCGCGGGCCGCGGGTCCGCTGGAGGACGCCACCGTGGTGGAGATCGGCCCCGGCCCGGGAGGCCTGACGCGGGCGCTGCTCGCGCTCGGCGCGCGCCACGTGATCGCGGTCGAGCACGACGAGCGCGCGATCCCGGCGCTGCAGGCGATCGCCGACCGTTACCCCGGCCGGCTCGAAATCGTCTGCACCGACGCCCGCACCTTCGACGTCCGGCCCTATCTCGGCAGCACCAAGGCGAAGATCGTCGCCAACCTGCCGTACAACATCGCCACGCATCTCTTGATCGGCTGGCTTTCCGTAGAGCCGTGGCCGCCCTGGTACGACATGATGGTGCTGATGTTTCAGCGCGAGGTCGCCGAGCGGATCGTCGCGCGCGAGAACGAGGACGCCTATGGCCGGCTCGGCGTGTTCGCCAACTGGCGCTGCGAGACCAAGATCCTGTTCGACATCTCGCCCTCGGCCTTCGTACCGCCGCCGAAGGTCACCTCGTCGGTGGTGCGGCTGGTGCCGCGCCTTTCACCCGAACCGTGCGACCGCCGCGCGCTCGAACAGGTTGCCGCAGCCGCCTTCGGCCAGCGCCGCAAGATGCTGCGGCAGAGCCTGAAGTCGCTGCCCGCCGATCCCGCGCGTCTGGCTGCCGCGGCCGGGGTCGATTCCACGCGCCGCGCCGAGACCATCCCGGTTTCCGGCTTTGTTGCCATGGCCCGCGAATTGACCAATAGTCGCAACGAGAACAAGTCTTAATCAACAAGCATTTCAGGGAGTTTCATCATGGCGTTGATGCGCCGTCAGTCGCTCGTCAAATTCGATGCACCGCTGTGCGAGACGATCGCCGAGACGCCGAAGCCGCAAGGCCGGGAAGTTCTGGTTCGCATCGAGCGTTGCGGCCTGTGCCATTCCGACCTGCACATCCAGGACGGCTATGCCGATCTCGGCAATGGCAAGCGACTCGACACCACACGCGGCATGACCCTGCCCTTCACGCTCGGACACGAGATTGCCGGCGTCGTCGACGAGGTCGGACCCGATGTGCCGAAGGAGCTGATCGGCGCGCGCCGCGCAGTCTTTCCGTGGATCGGCTGCGGCCAATGCCGCGATTGCGCCAATGGCGACGAGAATTTGTGCGCCAAGCAGCGCTTCCTCGGCGTCTCCATCGACGGCGGCTTCGCCACCCACGTGCTGGTGCCCGACGCGAAATATCTGCTGGAGTATGATCCGCTGCCGGTCAACCAGGCCGCGACCCTGATGTGCTCCGGCGTAACGGCCTATGGCGCGCTCAAGCGCCTCGTGGATCGGCCGCGCCAGCGCAATTTGCTGCTGATCGGACTCGGCGGCGTCGGCATGATGGGCCTGTCGTTCGCGCAGGCGATGTTCAAGCAACCGATCTCGGTGGCCGACCTCTCGGCGGCCGCGCGCGAGACCGCGCTGAAGAATGGCGCCGCGACGGCCTACGATCCGGCCGAGCCGGATGTGATCAAGCGCATCCTCAAGGAGACCGAGGGCGGCTTCGACGAGGTCGTCGATTTCGCCGGCAACGAGAAGTCGATGGCCTTTGCGGTGTCCGTCGTCGCACGCGGCGGCAAGATCGTCGTCTCCGGACTGATGGGCGGCCAGTTCACCCTGCCGATGGTTCAATGGGTGTACAAGCGCATGACCATCGAGGGCTTCATGGTCGGCACGCTGGCTGAGGCGCACGAGTTGATGGCGCTCGCGCGCGCCGGCAAGATCAAGCCGCCGCCGATGCGCGAGGAGCCGATGGCTGACGTACAGAAGTGGATCGATGCACTGCGCGCCGGCCATGTGGTCGGACGTGTGGTGCTGACGAACTGATCCGTCGCCTGTTGCGACATCGGACGCGGCGGCGGTGCTGCACCGCCGCCGCTGCTGCCAATCATTTGTCCACAAACGCAGAGGTTGTCGGTGTGACGCCCTTTATCCCTGAGGGTGAAAAACCAGGTCCATCTTCACCGATGTGACCGATTTGGCGCGATAGCGCGGCCAAAATCGCGGCGCGATGCAAACCCTCTTGTGGGAAAAAAGCCGCACTCGGACACGAAAGGATCGAGACAGAATTAATCCGGAATTGCGGCTCATTGCCACCCAACTTGTCTCCGAGAACGCGCCGTTGCGTAAGCGTATCCGGAGTCTTCAATGGCAAGCCGAACGGCAGGAGTTGCATTTGCCATTGCTGCCGGAATCGCTGGCACCGTCGTGCTCGTGCTGCCGCGCGTCGTCTTCGCGGCGGAGGAATGTCTGACCGAGCCGACGGGAGAGAAGTCCGACGCGCAACGCTGGTACTATCGTTTCGATCGTGGCACCAATCGGCGCTGCTGGTATCTGAAAGACGCCAACGGCAACCCCCGTGACGCCGCGGCACCGATACGGGCGACGCAGCAGCCGGCTCCCTGGGACTTCGCACAGCCCGCTCCACCCAAACTGACGCCAAGACGCACCGATGGCCCGGTCGTTCGCACCAGCGACGCCCTCGCAGAAGCGCCGCAGCCGCGGCTGCGTACCGATCTCGCCGTGCGAGGCACGCCGAAGCCGCAGACCCTCGCCACACGGACGACGCTGACGGCGTCGGACGCCAGCCTGCCGCGCAGCCTCGATACCTCGCCCTGGCCCTCCGCCCCGCCGCAACAGGCTGACCCGATTGCGGCCGATGCGCCACCGCCGGCAATGGCCGACGACGGCAATGTGGAGCCGGACGCGAATGCGGCGCCGGCTGCCGACGGGCCGATCATCGCACCCAAGCCGAGCAAGCCCGAAGCGCCCATCCACGTGCTCATGCTCGTGGTCATCGGCGCACTCGCGATTTCAGGACTGCTGGCGAGCGCGCTCTATCGGCTCAGCCGGATGGGACGGCGGCAACGGCGCAACGGCAGCTGGCACGCGGACGCAGTACGGATGCGCCGTAGTCGCATCAAACCACGGTCCAAGGCGCCGCAGGGCGGGATGCGTGCGAACCGCGGCAGCATGCCGGCGGCACCATCCCATCCAGGCAGCAGCCGCGGCTCTCAGCCGGCTTCGGCGCTCGACCTCGCCAGCGCGCGGCTGTCCGCTTCAACGGACCAGATCGACCCCCGTGCACAGCGACCGGCGCCGTCTCCCCAGCATCAGGATCACCCGGCCGTGGCCGCTCGCCGACGCGACCGGGACGCGGCTGCGGAGATGCAACGGTCGCAGTCCACCGACGCAGTGTGGCAGGCGGTCGATGAGCTGGTGGATCGCGCAGCGGTGCGCCGGGCTGAGCCTTCCGGGGCACAGGCCGCTGCGGCCAACGTGCAGCCATCGCCGGCTGCCGCAATTGCTCCATCGCCTGCTGCTCCGGCGCAAGCACAACTGACGGCTGCCCAGATGGCCGCGGCGCAGGCCGCTGCCACCAAGATTGCAGCAGCCCAGGCGAGTGCCGCAGCCGCCTCGCAACGCTCGCCGACCTATGCGGCGCCGACCGCACCCGCCGAGCCCTGGCCGGCTGCGCAGCGAGTTGAACCTGCGAATCCCACCCGCGTCCAGGCGGCCGCACCGATGCCGCCACCCGCCCCGCCACCGACGCAGGCTGGCACAAGCGCCGCCCCACCCGCCCCTGTCGACGTCAGCGAAATCGTGTCGGCGCTGCGCAAGGCCCGCAGCAGCGAAGCCGCGTCCCCCTCTGCCGGCGCCCCGGTCGACGCCGCCAAGGTGATTGCCGCGCTGCTGGTATCGCGCGCGGCCAAGCGGCGTACCACGCAACCCGGCGAGGCTGGCGATGCTCCGGCTGCAGCGGTCCTCGCTGAGACGGCTCCGCCAGCGCGTGAGGACGCGGCCCCCCAGACCACGCCGGCATCGCAACATCTGACGGATCGTCTGCGTGGCGGCCAGCCGGCCGCTCAGCCCGTTCCCGCGATGCCCGATCAACCCACGCGCGCGCCGTCGACGGCACCAGCCGATCCAGCGGCCGCACTGATCGAGACGCTTCGCGCGCATGCGGCACGACAACCGGCCCCTCAGCCTGACGATGACATCGCCATGGCCGGACCCGCGATGATGTCGGAGGCCCCTGCCGCCGAAGACGATGAGCTCGACGATCCCGCGGCGGCGCTGATCAACCTTCTGCAGTCGCGCTTTTCATTGCCCGAGGACGAGCTGGAGGCAGAGCCGCAGCAGGAGGAGCACGAGGAGTTCTCCGTCGAGGCTCAGCAGAACGTCGCGCACATGCATGATGATCCCGCGGCCCGACTGATGAGTCTCCTGGAATCGCGGTCGTCGATCCCCGCCGCGCTCCCCATCGACAGACCGCAGGCGCAGCGGCCGCAGCAGCAGCGCCCCCTGTTCGTGCCGACGCCGTTCGAGGACCCGGCGACCCCGCCGCTCGACTTCATTCCGCGGCCGCCCGCGCTGCGGCCGCGGCCGCGCAACATTCAGCAGGATGAGTCGCTCGACGGCATCCAGGACATCCTGGCGCGCCTCGGCCGACGGGCGTGACAGGCGCCTCAGCTTTCGAGCTGGCGCTGCAACTCGCGGACGAAGGTCGTCAATCCGGTCCGGCGCTCGCGCTTCAGGCGCTCTGCCTTGAGGATCGACTGCACCTCGGCAAACGCATCGTCGACGTTGCGGTTGATGACGATGTAGTCGTACTCCGCCCAGTGGCTCATCTCGTGACTGGCGCGGCTCATGCGCCCGCGTATGACCTCATCGGAGTCCTGCGCACGCGTATGCAGCCGCTTCTCGAGATCGGCGGCGGACGGCGGCAGGATGAACACGCTGACGACGTCCTGCCGCGCCTTCTCGCGCAGTTGCTGCGTGCCCTGCCAGTCGATGTCGAACAGCACATCCTGGCCGCCGGAGAGCGCCGCTTCGACCGGCGCGCGTGGCGTGCCATAGCGGTTGTCGAACACGGTGGCCCATTCGAGCAGCTCGTTGCGCTTGGCCATGTCCTCGAAGCGCGCCCGGTCGACGAAGTGATAGTCGCGGCCGTCGATCTCACCGGGGCGCATCGGACGCGTCGTCGCCGAAACCGACATCCGCAGGCCCGGCATGCGCTCGATCAGCAGGCGCGACAGCGTCGTCTTGCCCGCCCCCGAAGGCGATGACAGCACGAACATCAGGCCGCGCCGCTCGACCCCATCGAAGCTTCCGTCGTGAGCCGCCATGGATCACTCCAGATTCTGAACCTGTTCGCGGAACTGCTCGACCACGGTCTTCATCTCGAGGCCGATGTTCGTCAGCTCGATATCGTTCGACTTCGAGCAGGTGGTGTTGACCTCGCGATGGAATTCCTGGGCGAGGAAGTCGAGCCGGCGGCCGACAGGCCCGCCCTTGCCGAGCATCTCGCGCGCCTGCGCGATGTGCGAGGTAATGCGATCGAGCTCCTCGCGCACGTCGGCCTTGGCCGCGATCAGCAGCGCCTCCTGCGCCAGGCGATCGGGATCGAAACGATCGGAGGTCTCGAGTAAGGCTGCCACCTGCTCGGCCAGCCGCGCCTTGATCGCCTCGGGCTTGCGGCCCGGCGATGCCTCCGCCTTTTTCGCCAGCGCCTCGATCTCGTCGACGCGCTGATTGAGGATTTGTCCGAGTGTGTCGCCCTCGCGCCGGCGCATCTCGACGAGATGCTTCAGCGCGGTCTCGAACGCCGCGATCGCCGCCTCCTTGGCGGCCTTGTCCTCGGCCTCGTCACTCTCCGGCTCCGCCACCTCGATCACGCCCTTGATCGACAACAGCCCATCGATGCTCGGTGCGACCGCGTCGATCCGGCCCGCAAGCGAGCTCGCCATCTTCACCACCGCAGCCAACACGTCCTCGTTGATTCGCACCGTCGACCCGGTCTCGGTGCGCTTGACGGTGAGATTCGCATAGACGGTGCCGCGCGACAGGACTTCCGTTGCGCGCTTCTTGGCGAAGGCCTCGACCTCGTCCCAGCCCTGCGGCAACCGCACCCGGATGTCCAATCCCTTGGCGTTGACCGACTTCAACTCCCACTCGAACGAGTAGGGACCGCTTGCTCCGTGGCTACGGGCAAAGCCGGTCATGCTCGACAGCGCCATTTCGTCCATGTCTCCGGCACATTGGGAACGAGGACAGACTCAGCCCCCGCCAAAAGTGCGCGAACCTTACGGCCTTTTGGGCAAATGTTAAGCCCGGTTCTGCGCGGCCGACATGCGTGGGAAATTATTGCTGAACGACCGGCGGGCTCGGCTGCGCCGCCCCCTGACGGGCGCCATTGCCAGGTGCGGCCCCCGGTGCAACTCCGCCGGTGGCGCGGTTGGCCGGCGGCTTCTTTGCCGCTGCGGGAGTCCGTGGGGCCGCCGCTCCGGCCGCCGGATCGGCCGCGCCGCCCACGACGGCAGGCGGCGCCTCGTCGGGCTCGACGGTGTCGTTCTGGGTCTGCCGCTCCATCGCCCTGAGCTTGGCGACGTTCTTCTGGTGCAGGTCGTAGGTTTCAGTGAACGCATGGCCGCCGGTGCCGTCGGCGACGAAATAGAGATCGCGCGTGCGCGCCGGATTGGCCGTCGCCTCCAGCGAGGCGCGGCCGGGGTTGGAGATCGGTCCCGGCGGCAGGCCCTCGATCACGTAGGTGTTGTAGGGCGACGGTTGGGTGATCTCGCTGCGCTTGATCGGACGGCCCAGCGTGCCCTTGCCGCCAACCAGACCATAGATGATGGTCGGATCGGACTGCAGCTTGATCCTCTGCTTCAGCCGGTTGACGAATACGGCGGCCACCCGGCTGCGCTCGTCGGGCTTGCCGGTCTCCTTTTCGACGATCGAAGCCAGCGTCACCAGCTGCTCCGGCGTCCTGACCGGCAGATCCGGACTACGCCGTTCCCAGATCTCGGCCAACACCCGCTTCTGCGCCTGCTGCATGCGTTGCACGACCTGATCGCGGCTGGTGCCGCGCGGGAACTTGTAGGTCTCCGGCAACAACGTGCCTTCGCGCGGAATCTCGCGGACGCTGCCGGTGAAGATCTCGTTTTCGGACAGGCGGGCCACGATCTGCTCTGACGTCAGGCCCTCGGGCACGGTCACCGAATGCTGCACGACCTTGCCTTCGACGATGACGCCGATCACGTCGCGCAACGACGCATTCTTCTGGAACGCATACTCGCCCGGCTTGAGGTCGGAACTGGCCTTCAGGGCATAGACCCCACCAATGAAGATCCACGGATTGACGTCGATCACGCCTTCACGCGCGAGTACGTCGGCAATATCGCGTTTACCCGCGCGCTGCGGGATATTGACGATCTTGTCCTCCTGCAGCGGTCCTGCCGCTTCGAGGATCTGCCGTCCATAATAGTAGGCCGCGCCCACGCCGAGCATGGCCAGGATGAGCAAGGTGATGATCGCATTGCCGACCACCACGAACGGATTGCGGGCGCGGTCGGAGCGGCGCGGCGGCGGCGGCACGCGTTCCGGCTCCAGCGCTGCGCGCGGGCTGCGGGGTGAGATGGGCGGCCGTTCACTCATCGATGCAACCTTCAGTCCTGTCGCTCTCGTCGTGGCCGTGCGCTCCCCAACGCAAGCGACCTGAAGTCCACGCCCAATTTAACGATTCGTCATGTCGTCATCGAATACGGCGAAAAGGTGTTTTCGCCGGGCCTCACCGCCATGCGCATCCACTTACCGCATCGGCGCCGAAGGCCGACCTGCGAAGGACACGCGAAGTCTTGGGTTCTAGTGTGGCTGCAGTCGGATATCCACGTGACCAAGCGACAATCGGCCCGAGCGGCATCCGTCCTTCCGCACTAGTTCGCCACGCGCCGCAAAACCACCGACGCGTTGGTGCCGCCGAAACCAAACGAGTTCGACAGCGCCACGTTGATCTCGCGTTTGCGAGGCGCATGCGGCACGAGGTCGATCGCGGTCTCCACCGACGGGTTCTCCAGGTTGATCGTCGGCGGAGCGATGTTATCCCGAATCGCGAGAATGCTGAAGATCGCTTCGACGGCGCCCGCAGCTCCCAGGAGATGACCGATCGACGATTTGGTCGAGGACATCGAGATCTTCGACGCGGAATTGCCGAGCAGACGCTCGACGGCGCCGAGCTCGATCTCGTCGCCGACCTGCGTCGAGGTGCCGTGGGCGTTGATGTAGTCGAGATCGGCTGCCGTGATGCCGGCACGCTTCAAGGCGGCACTCATGCTGCGAAAGCCGCCGTCGCCGTCCGGAGATGGCGAGGTGATGTGATAGGCATCTCCGGACAGTCCGTAGCCGGAGACTTCGGCGTAGATCCGCGCGCCGCGTGCCTTGGCGTGCTCATACTCCTCGAGCACGACCACACCGGCGCCCTCGCCCATCACGAAGCCGTCGCGGTCCTTGTCGTAAGGGCGCGATGCCCGCTCGGGCGTCTCGTTGAATCCGGTCGACAGCGTGCGCGCCGCGCAGAACCCGGCCATGCCGATTCGGCAAATCGGCGATTCGGTGCCGCCGGCGACCATGACATCGGCATCGCCGAGCGCGATCAGTCGGCTGGCGTCGCCGATCGCATGCGCGCCGGTCGAGCAGGCGGTGACTACCGAATGATTGGGGCCCTTGAGCCCGTGCTCGATCGAGACATAGCCCGAGGCGAGGTTGATCAGACGTCCGGGAATGAAGAAGGGCGACACTTTGCGCGGACCACGCTCCTTCAGGAGGATCGCAGTGTCGGCAATGCCCGAGAGGCCACCGATGCCGGACCCGATCAACGTGCCGGTGGCGCAGCGGTCCTCTTCCGTTGCCGGATGCCAGTTGGCGTCATCGAGCGCCTGACGCGCCGCAGCCATCGCGAAAATGATGAAATCGTCGACCTTGCGCTGGTCCTTCGGCTCCATCCACTGGTCGGCATTGAAGGTGCCGTCGGAGCCATCGCCGCGCGGCACCTGACAGGCCACCTTGGCGGGAAGATCGGAGACATCGAACGACTCGATCAAGCGCGCACCGCTCTTGCCCTGAAGGATGCGCTGCCAGGTCGTTTCCACACCACAGCCAAGCGGCGAAACCATGCCAAGGCCAGTGACGACAACCCGCCTCATGTTCGTTTCTCCAGACCCGACCTTGAGCGCTTGTGGATCGGCTGACTGCCGTCGCCGCACCTCGGGTCAATTGTTCGAGTAACACGTTCTGGCCAGGCAGCGCGTCCGAATCGTCCGTCGCCGGCCGCCAGATGACGGCTCATCGCGACGCCGCCAACAGCAAGAAACCGGTCGACCGCACAAGACGGATCGGCCGGTTTCGCGCAACTTCGCTAGAGCGTCAGCTCTTGGCGTTCTTCTCGAGGAACTTGGTGGCGTCGCCGACAGTCAGGATCGTCTCCGCGGCGTCGTCCGGAATCTCGCAACCGAACTCTTCCTCGAAGGCCATGACGAGCTCGACCGTGTCGAGGCTGTCAGCACCGAGGTCGTCAATGAAGCTCGCGTTGTCGACCACTTTCTCGGGCTCGACACCAAGGTGTTCGACCACGATCTTCTTAACCCGCTCGCCAATCTCACTCATCGTTCAACCTCGTGCTTGTTCCTTTAAGACCCGACCCCCGGATGATCCGCATCACCCCGGCCGCTAAACTTCCTTCGCGATCGCGCAAAACCAGATTTGCCCCGCAGCGCCCCTTTACCGAAATTTGGCGGACGACTTGCGGTCCGAAAACTTCGGAAACGGGGCCACTCACAAACTCCAATCCACACTCTCCATGAGGCCGGTACGCCTCCGATCCAGAGCGCTCAAACAGAAACCCGGATCAGCAGCACCAGTCGACGGAGGCCCGGCGAACGATGGTAGCTCGCCCCGCCAATATACAGGGTTTGGAAATCCTGCAATGGCGTTCTTCGTGCCCCCATCAGCCGCCCGGTTACCATACACGCGAATCATTGACCACACGGCCCGGTATGGTGGTCGCGACGTCTTTTCGCCGCATTCCGAGCCGCGGCAGAGCCTAGATCATGGCCATGCCGCCATTGACGTGGATGGTCTGGCCCGTGACATAGGCCGCCTCGTTTGAGGCGAGGTACACCGCAGCTGCAGCAATGTCCTCGGGCGTGCCCAACCGCGCCGCCGGCACCTTGGCGAGGATCGACTCGCGCTGCTTCTCGTTCAACGCGTCGGTCATCGGTGTCTTGATGAAGCCCGGGGCGATGCAGTTGGCGGTCACGCCGCGCTTGGCATATTCGGCACCGAGCGTCTTGATCATGCCGATGATGCCGGCCTTGGACGCCGTGTAATTGCCCTGCCCCGGATTGCCGGTGACGCCGACGATCGAGGTGATCGCGATGATGCGGCCGAAGCGCTTGCGCATCATCAGCTTGGTGGCGGCACGCGAGAGGCGGAATGTCGCGGTCAGGTTGACCTTGATCACTTCGTCCCAATCCTCGTCGCGCAGCTGCACGAACAGGTTGTCGCGGGTGATGCCGGCGTTGGCGACGAGAATGTCGACCTGCCCCATGGCCTGTTCGGCGGCCGGTACCAGCGCCTCGACCTCGGCCGTATCCGACAGATTGCAGGGCAGCACGTGCACGCGGCTGCCCAGCTCGCCCGCGAGGGTCTCGAGCACCTCGCGCCGGGTGCCGGAAACGGCCACGGTCGCTCCCTGGGCATGCAATGCCTTGGCGATCGCATTGCCGATGCCGCCGGTCGCGCCGGTGACCAGCGCGGTCCTGCCACTCAGATCGAACATCAAACTCTCCTCAATGCCGCTGCACGCAGCCCTTTACGACGTTTTGGCCGCGGCCAGCGCATCCTTGGCGGCCGCGATGTCCGCCGGCCCGCCGACGGCGACACCGACCGCACCGTCCGCGATCCGCTTGACCAGGCCGCTCAGCACCTTGCCGGCGCCGATTTCGAAAAACCGCGTCACGCCCTGGCTCGCCATGTAGGCGATCGATTCGCGCCAGCGCACCGTACCCGTGACCTGCTCGACCAGGCGACGGCGAATCTCGTCGGGATCACTGATCGGCGCCGCGAGCACGTTCGAGACCAGCGGCGCGGCTGGCGCCTTGATGGTGACCTTGGACAGCGCCTCCGCCATGACGTCCGCCGCCGGCTGCATGAGCTTGCAATGGAACGGCGCGGAGACCGGCAGCAGCATGGCGCGCTTGGCGCCCTTGCCGCGCGCGATCTCGACCGCGCGGTCGACGGCGGCCCTGTTGCCGGACACCACCACCTGCCCTCCGCCATTGTCGTTGGCGGCCTGGCAGACCTCGCCCTGGGCCGCCTCGTCGGCAACAGCCACGGCGGCCTCGTAATCCATCCCGAGCAGCGCGGCCATGGCGCCGACGCCCACCGGAACGGCCTTCTGCATGGCGAGACCGCGCGTCCGCAGCAGGCGGGCGGTGTCGGCGATGGTCAGGCTGCCGGCAGCCGCGAGTGCCGAATATTCGCCGAGGGAGTGGCCGGCGACGAAGGCCGCATCACGCCCGACCGAGAACCCCGCCTCGGCCTCCAGCACCCGCAAGGTTGCCATCGAAACCGCCATCAGGGCGGGCTGGGCGTTCTCGGTCAATTGCAGGGTTTCGGCCGGGCCTTCCCAGATGAGGGCGGTCAGCTTCTCGCTGAGGGCGGCGTCGACCTCCTCGAACACGGAGCGGGCGACCGGGAAGGCGTCCGCGAGCGCCTTGCCCATGCCGACGGCCTGGGACCCCTGCCCCGGAAAAGTGAATGCTGCCGTCATGGCCGCCCCCTGAACGTTCCAAAATCCCTGGAATTGAGTAGCTTTGGCCGGAAAGACACTGGCAAAGGCTGGGATGTCAAGCGCGTGACGGGCGCAATTCGACCACTTTCCCTTGCCTTGGCGCCGAAAATCGGTATAAGGCCCGCCATCCGTGGATCCCGAGCCGGGAGCTGAACGGACGGTCCCAGCAAATTAACCTTGCTCGATCCTGGGGATGTATCTCCTCCAGGATGTCCAGGCGACTTTGGTGGGGCAGGGCCAGTCGGCCCGTCGTCCCGTGTTCCCGCCTTCTGAGCTGACGTCTGCGAGTCCTTTCCACAAGGGCTCGAAGGGCTTGACGCCGGGATCTGCGCAACATGGAAAGGACAGCCATGCCTCTTTATGAGCATGTTTTTCTCGCGCGTCAGGACGCGAGCACCCAGCAGGTGGAAGAACTGACGGCCCAGATGACCGGCATCGTCGAAGGTCTCGGCGGCAAGATCACCAAGACCGAGAATTGGGGCGTTCGCTCCCTCACCTACCGCATGAACAAGAACCGCAAGGCGCACTTCGTGCTGCTCAACATCGACGCGCCTTCGGCGGCGATCGCCGAGATCGAGCGTCAGGAGCGGATCAGCGAGGACGTGATTCGTTACCTGAGCGTCCGCGTCGACGAGCTCGAGGAAGGTCCGTCGGCGATGATGCGCAAGGCCGATCGCGACCGTGAGCGCGACGACCGTGGCGGCGGCTTCCGTGGTGAGCGCGATGGCGGCGGTTTCCGCGGTGATCGTGGCGACCGTGGTGATCGCGGTCCCCCGCGCCGTCCCCGTGACGAAGAAACTGCGGACGAGGAGTAAGATCAATGGCTGAAGCCCCCGCACGTCGCCCGTTCTTCCGCCGCCGCAAGACCTGCCCGTTCTCCGGGCCGAACGCGCCGAAGATCGACTACAAGGACTCCAAGCTGCTGATGCGCTACGTGTCCGAGCGCGGCAAGATCGTGCCGAGCCGCATTACGGCCGTCTCGGCAAAGAAGCAGCGCGAGCTCGCGCGCGCCATCAAGCGCGCCCGCTTCCTCGGCCTGCTGCCCTACGTCATCCGCTGATTGCGGACCTCGGACCGGCGGCCCCGCGCCGCCGGCTCCTCTCGTTGAATTCTCATAAGGCTTCCGGGTCGTCCGGTCGCCGATGGTTGGGGCCATCACGCCTCTAACCGCTCGAAGGGAGCGGGACAGCTGATGATCGGAACGCTTCTCATCGCGCTCGCGGCAGGCGCTGCCTCCGCGGTCATGTTCGCCTCGACCGGGTCGGGCGTGATGACGGCGCTCGTGCTTGCGCTGCTCGCGCCCGTGCCGCTGCTGGTCGCCGCGATCGCCTGGGGCCGGCCTTGCGCTGTCATCGGCGGTCTCGTGGCAACCGCTTGCGTGCTGGCCATCTTCGGCTTCGATCGCGCTCTCGCCTTTGCCGTCTCCGTGACGCTGCCGGCCTGGTGGCTCGGCCACCTCGTCCTGCTCGGCCGTCCGACGACCAGCCCGTCCGGCCAGGATGGCATCGAATGGTATCCGCCCGGCCATATCCTGCTGTGGATCGCGGTGATCGCGGCGCTGATCGCCGCGTTCTCCTTCGGCACCGACATGACGGCCACCAATCAGGGTCTCAGGCGGCTGCTGTCGCGCGTGCTCGGCAATACCGTCACGTCGACCGACGCGGTCGACATTCCCCGGCTGATCGAGCTCTTGGTCTTCATGGCGCCGCCCATGGCCGCGGTGATCATGACCACGATCCTGTCGCTCAACGTTCTGGCAGCCGCAAAGATCACGGCGATCTCCGGCCGGCTGATGCGCCCATGGCCTCGCCTGCGTGACACCAAGCTGCCGCTGATGACGCTTCCGGCGCTGTTTGCGATCATCGCCTTCTGCTTCCCAGGCGGACTGATCGGCATGTTGGCGCGGATCGCCGCCGCAGCGCTGCTGACCGCCTATGCGCTGACCGGCTTCGCGGTCCTGCATACGCTGACCTTGCCGCTGCGCACCCGGCCGCTCTGGCTCGGCCTCGCCTACGCGCTGATGCTGACCTTCATCTGGCCGATCCCCATGCTGGCGATGATCGTCCTCGGCCTCGCCGACGCCGCCTTCGACCTCCGCCACCGTTTCGGCCCGCGGCAGCCGCCGCCTTTGCCGGTGCCGTAAAGGCTCAACCTCACACCAACCGCTTCCGAACATCACAAGGAGAACATCGATGGAAGTCATTCTGCTGGAACGTGTCGCCAAGCTCGGCCAGATGGGCGAGATCGTGAAGGTCAAGGACGGGTTCGCCCGCAACTTCCTGCTGAAGCGCAAGAAGGCGCTGCGGGCGACGGCCGAGAACAAGGCCAAGTACGAGGGCATGAAGGCCGATCTCGAGGCCAACAATATCAAGGCCAAGGGCGAGGCGGCCAAGGTCGCCGAGAAGATCGACGGCCGCGACATCGTCATCATCCGCCAAGCCTCCGAATCCGGCCAGCTGTTCGGCTCGGTCTCGGTGCGTGACATCGTCGCCGCGCTGGCCGCCGACGGCATCACCGTCAGCCGGCCGCAGGTCTGGCTCGACGCCCCGATCAAGACGATCGGCAAGCAGACGATCACCATCGCGATCCACCCGGAGGTCGAGACCTCGGTGACCGTGACGGTCGCCCGCAGCGCCGACGAGGCCGAGCGCATCAAGCGCGGCGAGGACATCTCGACCCGCCAGGAGGACCGCGACGCCGCCGCCGAAGCGATTGCCGCCGCCGGCGAGTTCTTCGATCCGGAGGCCCAGGACGAGGGCGCTGCCGGCGAGCCCGCGCAGCAGTAAGCGCGCTCAGCCCATTTGCGGAAAAGCCCGGCTCAACGAGCCGGGCTTTTTCATTGTCGTCTCACCGCGAGGGCGAGGACGGAACCGAGGGATCCGACGGCACCGACTGGGTCGTGGCCGGCGCCGGCGTCACCGGCGGGACCGGATCGGCCCGCAGCGCCGGGGCGGCGTCGCTCGATCTCGCCGGCTCGACCCGCGGCGGCTCGGAGCCGGCGGCGCTGTCCTCGCGCGACGGCGACGGCCGGGTCGCACCGGTCGGCTCGCCGCGCGTCTCCTCCGCAGCCGAGCCCTCCTGGGCCGGCTTCTTGCGCTTGCCGAGCCTGCCCTTCTTCGCGGGCGCGCTGCCCTCGCCATCGGCCGGCGCAGCGGTTGGATCCGCTGCCGCGTCGGGCTTCGCCTCGGCCGGCGCGGAGCGCTTGGAGTGATGACCCGAACGGCGGCGCGGCTCGCCTGGGCTGGCAGCAGCATCCGCGGCGGCTGGCTTCGCCTCCGACGGCTCGGTGGCGGCCGACCGAGCGCGGCGCTCGGACCGCGTCTCCTTGCCGTCCTTGGCCGAATGGCCCGTGTAGCGCGCATCCGCAGCGCCGTTCGCAATCAGGTAGTTGGCGAGCACGCCGGCCATCTCGGGGCTCGTCGTATAATGCTGGCGCAGAAACCCGGGCAGCGAGCCGGCCGAGGTGTTCTTGACCAGGCCGCGCGGCGACTTGTGGCAGACCACGCAGGTCCCGTTGTAGATCTGCGCAGGACTCTTGCCCGCATCGAGATTTTCCTGCGCAACGGCGGCCCCCGCAAAGCCCATGCAGAACACCGCCACCACCGTCGCCAAATTGAGCGCTCGGCCCACCATTCTCATTCTCCAGCTATGGTTTCGCCCACACGGCGCCGCCCCCGCGCGACATCCGCTGCCGTGTTTCCTCTCGCGATCAGCCGAACGTGACAGCGGACATTGCGGTCGCTCCACGCCCTCGATGGCGATTCCTTCAGACCTCGTCCGGCGGTCAGATGCCGGACACCGGCCAAAAGGCCGGCGGCCGCGGCCTTTTTAACGGATTGCGGAGCGAATGAAAGCGCACAGATGTTCCTGCGCTGAGATGTCCATCGATCAATGACATGACGGAATATCGGCGTTGTGTTCATGGCAGTGGCGTCGGCTTGTGCCCGCTGAGTAACATAACAAGGTGATGACAGGGAACCAATCGGTTCTCGATGCGTCGAGTGCGACGGCCGGGAAAGTCAACAACTCACGGGATGGCTCGTTGGGTGGTGTGGATGGACCGTTTGCTGCGAAGTCTGTTGAGTAGCTTCATTTGCCGTGGGTCGATCAGCTTTACGACCGCCAGCGGCACGACGTTCAGCTGCGGGGATGGAACCGGTGTTCCCGTGGCGGCACGATTCCTGACCCATGAAGCCGAGCGCCGGCTTCTGGCCAATCCCGAGCTCGCGCTCGGCGAGATCTATATGGACGGCTCGTTCGTGGTCGAACGGGGATCGATCGCGGATCTGCTGTCGATCGTGATGAGCCAGCCGGCCGTGGTGCCCGACTGGGCAAAACCGCAATGGTGGCTGCGCTACCTGGCCCGCCATCTGCGCCAGCTCAACGTCAGGGGACGCGCGCGCCGCAACGTCGCCCATCATTACGATCTCGACGGCCGGCTGTATTCGCTGTTCCTCGATGCCGACCGGCAATATTCCTGCGCCTATTTCGAGACGCCGGACGCGACGCTGGACGACGCCCAGCTCGCCAAGAAACGTCATCTCGCAGCCAAGCTGCTGATCGGCCGCCGCCATCGCATCCTCGACATCGGCTGCGGCTGGGGCGGGCTTGGACTTTACCTGGCTGAGATGTGTGATGCCGACGTGACCGGCGTGACGTTGTCGGCCGAGCAGTTGCAGGTCGCCGAAGCCCGCGCGGCCGAACGTAGCCTCTCCGCCTCCGCCCGCTTCCTGCTGCAGGATTATCGCGACGTGCCCGGCACCTTCGACCGCATCGTCTCGGTCGGCATGTTCGAGCATGTCGGGGTCGCCTTCTACGACACCTTCTTTCGCCGCTGCGCCGAGCTGCTCGCGGACGACGGCGTCATGCTGCTGCATTCGATCGGACGCTCCGGGGGGCCGGATGCGACCAATCCATGGATCGCCAAATACATCTTCCCCGGCGGTTACATCCCAGCCCTCTCGGAGGTGCTGCCGGCGATCGAGCGCGCCGGGCTGCTCGTCTGCGACATCGAGATCCTGCGGCTGCACTACGCGGAGACCCTGAAGGCGTGGCGCGAACGCTTCATGGCCCGGCGCGACGAGGCCGTGCAGCTCTATGACGAGCGCTTCGCGCGGATGTGGGAGTTCTACCTGGCGATATCGGAGATGGCGTTCCGCAAGCAGAACCTGATGAATGTCCAGATCCAGCTGACGAAGCGCCAGGGCATCGTGCCGATGACGCGCGACTACATTCCCCGTGAGGAGACGCGGCTGCGGGCGCGCGAGCGCGGCAGCCGTCCGGCGCTGCGGATGGCAGGGGAGTAGCGCGCGCGGCCCGGGACGACAGCGGAGGGCGGCGTCAGTGCGATGGTCTTGCAGAGACGGATGCCCGCATTCGCTCGGCAGCGCCCCGCCGGGCTCGGGTTCAATTTTGAGACGCGCGGTGGACAGGTTGCGTCTCGCGCGCGAGATCACGCCCATCCGACTCAAATTTTCAAACAAATCGTGCGGTCTGTGAACTGGCTCACAGACCCCGGGAAAGCCTGGCCGTAGTGTCCCCGCATGTCCCAGAGCCCCACCAGAGCCATGTTGGAACCGCAGACCGACTTCAGCACCGACTACGCGCTGATTGCCGCCGGCGTGGGTGCCTCCCTCCTCGCCCTCCTCTATCTGCTGCTGGTCTGACGTCCCGCGCGGATCCGCTGGCGGCCGTGGCGCGCATGGGCGTGCCGGCTCCCGTTCCCATATCGCAGAACTGTCGAACGATCGCGTTCCCTGATTGCAGCGGCGCGTCGCTCCCGCCTGCGCGGCGTTGAGTCCCGCCGGTTCCGTCAAGCGCGACATCTGGCGAGTCCGGATTCATCCACCAGATTTACCGGACGGTGAATAGCGCTCAGCTTTCGCTTCCGCTTCGCGCGCGACTGGCGCTTTATCCCCTCCCCTTCAAAGCTGCTAAACACGCGGTCATGGCACTCACCGATTCGAACGTTCACAAGCTGGCGCCGACTGACGCAGCAACGCCGGCCTATCGCAGCGCTCCTCACAACATCGAGGCGGAACAGGGTCTGCTCGGCGCGATCCTGGTCAACAACGACGCGTTCTATCGCGTGTCGGACTTCCTCGAGCCGAAGCATTTCTTCGAGCCGCTGCACCAGACCGTGTTCGAGACCGCGTCCAGCCTGATCCGGATGGGCAAGGTCGCGACGCCGGTGACCTTGAAGACGTTCCTGCCCGCCGACGTCGACATCGGCGGCATGACCGTCGGGCAGTATCTGGCGCGGCTCGCGGCCGAAGCGACCACGATCATCAACGCCCAGGACTATGGCCGCACCATCTACGACCTGTCGTTGCGCCGCGATCTGATCGGCATCGGCGAGGACATGGTCAACGTCGCCTATGACGCGCCGGTCGACTTCGCGCCGCGCAACCAGATCGAGGACGCCGAGCGCCGGCTGTACGAGCTCGCGGAGTCCGGCCGCTACGACGGCGGGTTCCAGAAATTCTCGCAAGCCCTGACGACCGCGCTCGACATGGCCGCCAAGGCGTTCCAGCGCGACGGCAAGCTGTCCGGCATCTCGACGGGCCTGCGCGATCTCGACGCCAAGATGGGCGGCCTGCAGCACTCCGACTTGATCATCCTCGCCGGCCGTCCCGGCATGGGCAAGACCTCGCTCGCGACCAACATCGCCTACAACGTCGCCCAGGCCTATGTGCCCGAATTGCAGCCCGACGGCACCTATCGGGCCGCCCAGGGCGGCGTGGTCGGGTTCTTCTCGTGCGAAATGAGCGGCGAGCAGCTCGCCACCCGTATCATCGCCGAGCGCAGCGGCATTCCGTCGAGCCACATCCGCCGCGGCGGCATCACCGAGGCCGATTTCGAGAAGCTGCGCGAATGCTCGATCGAGCTGCAGTCGCTGCCGTTCTATGTCGACGAGACCGGCGGCATCTCGATCGCCCAGGTGATGGCGCGCGCCCGCCGTCTGAAGCGCCAGAAGGGCCTCGACCTCCTGGTGATCGACTACATCCAGCTACTGTCGGGCTCGGGCAAGCGCGGCAACGACAACCGCGTGCAGGAAATCACCGAGATCACCACCAGCCTGAAGGCGCTGGCCAAGGAGCTCAGCGTTCCCATCATCGCGCTGTCGCAGCTGTCGCGTCAGGTCGAGAATCGCGAGGACAAGCGGCCGCAGCTGTCGGACCTGCGTGAATCCGGCTCGATCGAGCAGGACGCCGACGTGGTGCTGTTCGTGTATCGCGGCGAGTACTACCTCGCCGCCAAGGAGCCGCGCCCCGGCACCGAGGAGCACCAGAAGTGGCAGATGGAAATGGATCTGGCGCTCGGCAAGGCCGAGGTGATCATCGGCAAGCAGCGCCACGGTCCGACCGGCACGGTTGAATTGCACTTCGACGCCTCGGTCACGCGCTTCGGCGACCTCGCCCATGACGGCCTGCCGCCGCAGCATCACGACTATTGACCGTGTGCTGTTGAACCGGGACGCTGCACCGCGTAAAAGCGCGACATGAGCGTTCCCGATCTGAAACCCGCCGCTGATCAGCCCGCCCCCGGTCCTGAGGAGGTCCAGGTGCCCGCCAGCGCCACCGGCGTGCTGACGATCGATGTCGACGCGCTCGCCGCCAATTGGCGCAAGCTGGAAAAGACCGCGGTGCCGGCCGAATGCGCCGGCGTGATCAAGGCCGACGCCTATGGCTGCGGCATCCCGCAGGTGGCGCGCACGCTCGCGGCCGCCGGCTGCAAGACCTTCTTCGTCGCGACGCTCGCCGAGGCCAAGGTCGCCCGCGCGGCCCTGCCCGACACTGCCGCGCTCTACGTGCTCGACGGCTTCTTCCAGAACACCGGCGACGACTACGCTGCGATCAACTGCCGCCCGGTCATCGGCGAGCTCAACGAGCTCGCCGAATGGGACATCTTCTGCCGCCGCACTGGCTGGAAGGGCGGCGCCGCCGTCCATGTCGACACCGGCATGAACCGGCTCGGCCTCACCCCGATCGATGCGCAGGGCATGATCCCGCGCATCCAGAGCGGCGACCACGGCATCACGCTGGTCATGAGCCATCTGGCCTCCGCCGAGCAGATCAACAGCCCGTCGAACGCGCGCCAGCTCGCGACATTCCGCGAGGTCGCCAGCGTCTTCACCGGCGTGCCCGCCGCGCTTGCCGCCTCCTCCGGCATCTTCCTCGGCGCCTCGTTCCAGTTCGACATGGTCCGCCCGGGTGCAGCGCTCTACGGCGTCAACCCGACGCCGGAGGCCGACAATCCGATGCAGCCGGTGGCCGAGATAAGAGCGCGCATCGTGCAGTTGCGCGACCTCGCCCGTGGCGACACGGTCGGGTATGGCGGCACCTGGACGGCGCGCCGCCCGACAAAGATCGCGATCCTCTCCGCCGGCTATGCCGACGGCTATTTCCGCGCGGCGAGCTCCAACGACGGCACCCGCGGCGCCGACGTCATCATTGCCGGCCAACGCTGCCCGATCGCAGGGCGCATCTCGATGGACCTGATCGCGGTGGATGTCACCGACCTGCCGCCGAAGGCCGCCCGCCGCGGCCACTTCGCCACGCTGCTCGGCGAGGGCATCACGGTCGACGAGCTCGCGCATCATTTCGGCACCATCGGCTACGAAGTCCTGACCAATCTCGGCCGGCGCTATCATCGCATCTACAAGGGCGGCGCGGCGACAGCGGAAAGCTGATCGCGCGCAGCAACGCTCTCTGTCTGACGTGCACACAGCTGCTGCCACATCGTCATTGCGAGCGCAGCGAAGCAATCCAGAGTCCCGCACACCACCCTGGATTGCTTCGCTGCGCTCGCAATGACGGTGAACTGACATGAGCCATCGTTCTCGCGGCATGTAACGCCCGAGGCTTGCATCTCATTTCACCCTCTTCGAAAGACGAGGGCGCAGGGAATGCCGGGTGCTGGCCGCAACCCATGGCCCGCCTGCAGAAAAAAAGCAGGCGGCAGTCACCACAGGTCCAGCCGGTCAACCGGCATTCCCTGCGCGATGGCTTTACGTCTTATACGTACTCTCCCCGGGGATCGGCTGTCTTGCCCCCGTGACCGGCGGATCATCACCGCCGGCGTAGCATCAGCGTCGAGATGCCAGGACCATACGTTTTCGACGTGCGCCTCGTGCCGTTCGTCCGCATGACGTCAAGCCATGCTGCGACCCGAAGCGCCCACCGCATCCCGCCCCGCGTGTCATGACGATCGCGATACGCCCCTCGTGCCGAGGCGGGACGGAGGGAGTGAAGCATGATTTTCGGAAAAACGAAATGTAAATATTTTTCGCGGGAGGGCTGGACAGGGTGAGTCGCGTTGAGATCATTGAGGAAATCGATCATTTGACGCAGGCTCTCGTCTAGGTTTTCAACTCTCGTACGGACGCAGCCAGCCCCCGCTCTTCTAAGGCAACACCACAACTTGGCAGTCTTTATCGGGTTGTGTCATTATGCGATCACCACCCTCAAAACGAGGCCATCGATGTGGAGCATTTCGATCGCGCGAACTCAATTTGCCGATGACAGGCTAGCCTCTCTCTCCGTCGAGAGTCCAACTAACCTCCATACGAAAGAGGGCCTCGGACTGCTAGTCGGGCTATGGTGCGGCAAACTGCGCGGCGAGATTAGGACCGACCAAAGTCCACTCCAGTTTACAATTGGTTTTCTGGCGGGTGACGTTGTGGTCGAGCCCAAAGGTGGACAAATAAGTAATCGAGGACGTCTGCAGACCACGGTCGGACTGATCAAGGTCAAGCACTCGGAGATCGACCACTCAAAAAAAGAGGGCATGGTCGGCGGACGCATCGGTTTCGGCCTTTCCAAATTAATAGGAAACCTCGGAAAAGCCGAAGTCGACGTCGGAGGAAAATTAGAGCGCAGCAACTCTCAATCAGAACAAAAAGATCACGAGTACGTCCAGCGAGTCTGGCGCGTAGCCGATGCAGGACATAACTTCTGGCGAGTTTACGGAGAGGGACTGAACGATGATGGAGTGTTGGAACACAAGATAATTGGCGATGAACCACTTTGCCATATCCTGCCTGATCTTGGCAGCGACACGATCGAAGTCTCAGTCACCTTCCGATGTTCCATGACGGACCTGTGGTTTCATCGGACCAATACAATCCCGATCAACACAGATCAACGATTCAGCCAAAAGCAGGCTGAACAGAACCGAGCCGCCGTGGTCGGCATAATTGCTGCAATTGCGCTTAGCCGAACGGCGAAATCCAATGACTTTGGATACACCGAAGGCGATCTAATTCTTGCGAAGCAGACTCTTGTGGCTGAACTGCATGATACGCAGAAAGGCAAACATGACTAGCGGCGATCAACATCCCCTTGTTCCGTCAGATTCTGATTGGCTTAAAGACGCTGAGAAGCGCAATATTGCAGCCGTCTACCAATCTAGTTCTGCCTGCTTTTCTGACTTGGTAGAAATCTCGGGATTGAACCCGAACGTGGATTTTCGGTTCGCCAACCTCGTGGGCGTCGACTTTCGGGGTTCAGATCTGCGTGGTTACAACTTTTTTGGAGCAAACCTGTCATACACGCACTGGAACGAAGCACGATGGGACACAACAACAAACATTGAAGGTGCGATTCTAACCGGCGCGAAAGGTTATGAGACCTTAAAACCTGACGGACTCAGCCATGTTTCTGAAGGGGGGCTGAAGCAGTTCTTCCGCCACACGCTTGATCATTTGTCATCGGGTGTCGCCGTTTTTGATAACCAGCGCCGCCTGGTGTTCTATAACGAATCGTATCGACGCCTGTGGGATCTCGACGCGGCATTCCTCAACAGCCAGCCGGATGATTCCTCCGTGCTCGATCGTCTGCGCGCAGCGCGCAAATTGCCCGAGCAGGCCGACTTCAGCGCCTGGAAAGCCAAGCTGCACCATGCCTATCGCGCAGTCGAGGTCGCCAAGGATACCTGGTTCCTACCCGACGACCGCACGTTGTCAGTCGTCACCACGCCCAATCCCGAGGGCGGCATCACCTACCTTTTCGATGACGTCACCGAGAGCTTCGCCCTCGCCCGCCGCTTCGATGGCCTGATTCGGGTGCAGCGCGAGACGCTAGATAGCCTCGCCGAGGGTGTCGTCGTGTTCGGCAGCAATGGCCGTGTCGAGTTATTTAACCCGGCCTTCGCAACAATGTGGAGGCTGACGCCTGACGCATTGCGCGGACACCCGCACATCGACACCCTCGTATCTTGGTGCCGGAACCTCTACGACGAGCCTGAGGCCTGGCGCACAATCAGCGAAACCATTACCTCGTTCGAAAGCCGGAGCAACATGGCTCTAAAGCTCAAGCGCAAGGACGGCACTGTGCTCGACTGCATCAGTCGGCCGCTGCCTGAGGATGCAACAATGCTCACCTTCCAAGACATCACTGATACCGAGCAAGTTGAGCAGGCGTTACGCGAAAGTAATGAAGCGCTCGAGGCCGCTGGACAGATGAAGATCGATTTCGTCCACCATGTGTCCTACGAACTGCGCGCACCACTCACTACGATCGTGGGCTTCACACATTTCCTAAGCGATCCGGCCAACGGCCCGCTGACGCCCAAACAGGCTGAATATCTCGACTACGTCACCAAATCGTCCAACGCGCTGCTTGCATTGACCAACAACATTCTCGATCTCGCCACCATTGATGCAGGCGCGATGAGGTTGGAACTGGGCCCGGTGGATGCAGTTAAGGTGATCGAGGCCGCGACCGAGGGCGTGCAGGACCGGCTTGCTACCGACCGCATCCGACTGAAGATCGAGGTCGATAACAATGTTGGTATCTTCCTCGGCGACGAGCGCCGCATCGTACAGGTGCTCTACAATCTGTTGGTCAATGCCATAGGCTTCTCGCCGCAAAATTCTACCGTCGTGGTCAGCGCTCGCCAGACGGATCACAATGTCGCATTCTCGGTTACCGATTCGGGCCCCGGCATTCCACCCGGGATGAAGGATAAAGTGTTCGAATGGTTCGAGAGCAATTCCCAGGGCTCGCGCCATCGCGGTGCCGGGCTCGGCTTGTCGCTTGTGCGCTCATTTGTCGAGCTACATGGCGGGAGGGTCCAAATAGACACGGTGGTCGGTATCGGCACTACCGTCACATGCAAGTTTCCTCTTTCACAACATAGATCTGAACAAGAGGCTCAAAAAGCCGCACGGCTTGCTTGAGCCGAGTGGACATTCGTGTTCTCGAAACTCAAAGACATCGCCTCGGGTGCCGTGAAAAGCGTCGGCGGACAGTTCGCGAACGCCTCCAGGGCGATTGCCGATCTCGCCGCCAGTCTTGCGACCCGCGCCGCAGCGGCGGCGGATCTCGGTCGCATCCTCGATATCATTGAAAAGGTTCCGGGCGTCAGTTTCGACCGGCCCGAGGTCGATGCCGACTATCTCGACACGCTGCTGGCTGCGGTGCAGATGGGCGAGCTCACGCTGGCTGTCCACTACCGCAAGGAAACTGAGGCGAGTTTGGTGCGCCTGCATCCGGTCGCAGCGGCGGACGCCAATGAGCTGACCGGCTCGGACGGCAAGTTCTTTTCGAAGATCCTGTTCAACGGTGAGGACGACAAGCCCGCCATCCAGATGCTGATCAACTCCGATCATCTCGCGGACAACTACCGGCACGTGACCGCCGACACGCTGATCAACGCGCTGGCCTTCCCGATCGAGAACGTCAAAGGCGGCTTCATCATCGCCAGATCGTTCCGTGCAATCGCGCGCCCCATCGCAGGCTGGCTGCTCAACATCATCTTCGACCAGGGCGGAAAACTGCACCGGCGTATTCGCGGCCATCGCGACGAAGATCAACCCCAACCGACCTCCCCGCTTGCGGATGAGGAGGAGGCTGACATGTCGCATGTCTCAACAGCATCGGAAGACGGCGACGTCCCAAAGTCGGAGCTTCCATCGAGCCATCGGCCGCCATCCGCGGAATGATGCCACGCGTTGATTGAGCACAGCTAAGCTTCACCGGCGGGCCACCCTCATCCCCACCCGCGCGGATCCGTCTTCAGCAACGCATACAGCATGTCGTCGCGCCATTCGCCGCCGACGCGCAGGTGGTCGCGCAACTGGCCCTCGCAGCGGAAGCCGAGCTTTTCGGCCAGCTTGCGCGACGCGGCATTGTCTGGATGGATCAGCGCCTGCGCGCGGTGCAGGCCGAGCTCGCCGAAGCAGAAATCGAGCATCGCACCGACCGCCTCGGTGGCGATGCCATCGCGCTGCCGGGCAGGATCGACGATGTAGCCGATCGTGACGCGCTTCGCACGCATGTGACCGTCGTGATAGTTCACCATGCCGATGCAGCGGTCGGTCTCGGCTTCTGCCACCGCCCAGAACCGGTAGTAGGACGGCGTACAATCGATGAACCGGCGGACGGCACGTTCGCTCTCGATCCGTTTGGTGTGAACCGGATGATTCCAGAAGCGCATCGCATCCGGATCGCTGAAGCACCGGTGCATCGCTTCGGTGTCAGCGGGATCGAACTGTCGTAGGCGCAGGCGGGCGGTCGAGAGGATCGGGTGCGGGATGGGCTGTCTTGCCATGGCGGGCTCATGCAGGGATGAACCAGACTAGCAGCGATGACGGCAGGAGCGCTACGTTCAGTCGCCTCTCGCCCGAAGGCCCCAATCTCCGCGTCGCCGTCATTGCGGGGCGCGCGGACGACACGGTGCCGGCGTCGTGCCGATCGCATGAGGCCGGTGGCAGTGCACAAGACTCGCGCGACCCTGCGCTTGGCTCGTGCACTTCCCACGTTCGCGGCCGACGCTCATGCCTTGAAGTAATCCGGCTGGCCGATGTCGGCGATCAAACCGATCCCGTCCGGTCTCCAGCCCAGGCGCTGCTGCGTCAGGATGCTGGAGGCCGGCATGTCCAGGCCCGCGAACATCGCCAGCGGTCCGTAATAATCGCCCGCCTCGTCCTGCCTGATCGAAACGACCGCCACGTTCAGCGCGCGGCCGATCACCTCGATGACCTCGCGCATCGGGACGCCTTCCTCGCCGACGGCGTGGTAGATCGCGTCTGCCACGCCCTTCTCAAGGGCAAGCCGGTAGAGGCGGGCGACGTCCGATCGATGCGCCGCCGCCCAGCGCTCGGTGCCTTCGCCGACATAGGCTGCGCGGCCCTTCTGCCGCGCGAGCTCCACCAGATAGGAGATCAGCCCCGCCTTGCCCGGCGCGCCGTGCACCTGCGGCAGGCGGATCGCCATCGCGCGCACGCCACGCGATGCATAGGCCAGACCGGACCGTTCGGACACGCGCGGAGCATGCGCTGACGACTCGCGCCGCATGTCTTCGGTGACCACCACGTTTGGTGCAACGAGCCCCGTTCCGGAGGTGACGATGAACGGCTTGTTCGTTCCGGCCAGCACGTCGCCCATAGCTTCGATGGCGGCCTTGTCGATGGCGCCGTTCTCCGCGAATTTCGCGAAGTCGTGGATGAAGGCGAGATGGATCACGCCGTCGGCATCCCTCGCGCCGCGCTTCAGGCTGTCGAGGTCCTGCAGCGAGCCGCGATGAACCTGCGCGCCCAGTTGCTCGAGCGTGCGGACGTTCTCGGCGGAGCGCGCGAGGCCGATGACCTGATGCCCGGCGGCGATCAGCTTCCTGGTGGTTTCGGAGCCGATGAATCCGGCGGCGCCGGTGACGAATACGCGCATGAGACACACTCCCTGTTCAGACCGCCGGGATATTGCTAGGCTGCTCATGCTGGTAAAGTCGTGACTTTATACGGGTATAATCGCTAACAGGATGACGGACGCTAACCCTCTCGGGACCTATCTCAGGGATCGCCGCGCCAAGCTCGATCCGACCGCCTTCGGCCTGCCGCTGCAGCGGCGGCGAACGCCGGGGCTTCGGCGCGAAGAGGTGGCGCAACGCGCCAATGTGAGCGCCACCTGGTACACTTGGCTCGAGCAAGGGCGCGGCGGCGCGCCCTCCGCCGACGTGCTGGACCGCATCGCTCGCGCCATGATGCTGACCGACGCCGAGCGCGAGCATCTGTTCCTGCTCGGTCTCGGCCGGCCACCCGAAGCCCGCTATCACGCGATCGACGGCATCTCACCCCGTCTCCAACGCGTGCTCGACACGCTGGAATACAGTCCCGCCTTCGTTCGCACGGCGACATGGGACATCCTCGCCTGGAACAGGGCGGCTGCGGCTGTCCTCACCGACTACAGCACCCTGCCGGAGGGCCAGCGCAATGTTCTGCGCATGATGTTCCACGACAGCCGTGTCCGCGCAGCACAGCCCAACTGGCAGGCCGTGGCGCGCTATGTGGTCGCGTCCTTCCGCGCCGACGTGGCGCGCGCCGGTGCGGCCCGCAATGTCCAGTCGCTGGTCGATGAGCTCTGCGCGACGAGCCCGGAATTTGCGGCGATGTGGCGCGACAACGACGTGCAGGGACGGCATGGCGATGGCGTGAAGGTCCTGCAGCATCCCATCGCCGGATCGCTCTCGCTGGAATTTTCGGGCTTCGCCGTCGATGGCCGGCCCGACCTCACCATGGTGATCTACAATCCCGCGACGCCGGCGGATGCGGACAAGATCCGCGCGCTGGTGACGTCGCGACCGAAATAGCCACACAACCGCACTCGGCTCGCGCGCCTCGCTCGCCAGCGTCGGCCAGGGGGGCGCGGAAGCGCGACGTCCCTGCGGCTATTCCGTCTTCGCGGCGTCCAGCACCTTCTTGCAGGCGTCGGCGAGCTGGGCATAGTTGCGCGTCAGGCCGGCGACGATGCGGCCGCCGCCGGGAAGCACATCGCTGCAGAACCTTGGGTAGTCGGCCTGACAGGCGGCGCGCTGCTCGTCGGTCGGCAGCAGCGGCGCGCGGGCCGCATCCGCAAGGCCCAGCGACAGCGTGAACAAAAAGGCGATGGCGAGCTTGGACATCGGGCCTTCCCCTCAATGCAACGGGCATCATGAAGATCGCGACCTTCAACATCAACAATGTCCGGCGGCGGCTCCCCAACCTGCTGCGCTGGCTGGGCGCGGCCAAGCCCGACATCGTCTGCCTGCAGGAGTTGAAATGCGCCCAGGCCGACTTCCCCGTCGATGAGATCGCCAAGGCCGGCTATGGCGCTGTGTGGCAGGGCCAGAAGACCTGGAACGGGGTCGCGATCCTCGCGCGCAAGGCTGAGCCGGTGCTGACGCGCACCACCCTGCCCGGCGATATCAGGGATCGCGAGGCGCGCTACATCGAGGCCGCCGTGCGCGGCATCGTCGTCGGCTGCATCTACTTGCCGAACGGCAATCCGCAGCCGGGACCGAAATTCGACTACAAGCTCGCCTGGTTCGAGCGGCTGCACAAGCACGCGGCTGATTTCATCAAGGACGACCGGCCGATCGTGCTCGCCGGCGACTACAATGTCGCGCCTGATGCGCTCGACATCTATCCGACGAAGTCCTGGGACAAGGATGCGCTGGTCCAGCCGAAGAGCCGCGCCGCCTACAAGGCGCTGGTCGATCAAGGCTGGTGCGATGCGATCCGCGCGCTGCATCCGGACGCGCCGATGTTCACCTTCTGGGACTACAAGCGCAACCGCTGGCCGCGCGATGCCGGCCTGCGGCTCGATCACCTGCTGCTCAGCCCGCAACTCGCGCCGCGCCTTAGCAAGGCCGGCGTCGACCGCGCCATCCGCGGCGAGGACGGCGCCAGCGATCACGCGCCGGCCTGGATCGTGCTGAAATAGTCCGAAGGTCGAGAAGGATGCCCCGCGAGCTGCGTTCATCGGAGATCACTCTGGCCGATCGCGCCTCCCGGTGAATGTGACGTCGAATGGGAGCGTTACGCCGCACACCGTCAGTCCCGTCCCGCATCCATGATCGCGTGCGCGAGCCGCGCCGGATCGGAGAAGCACAGCTCATGGGCTTCGGCGTCCGCCCGCGCGACTGGCGGGCGGAGACCGCGCGTCACTCCGGCTGTCGACCGCCTGCGGTCAGCGCGGACTCCGTTCGCGGGCCGCGCCCCACAACCAGATTGCCGCCAGCAGGACGAGCGAGCCGACGAACGCCGCGACGACGTCGCGCAGCGAAATGACGATGCTGCCCATGCCTGGAAACAGCCCAAACAGGTTGAACAGGACACCACCGATGAGGGCGCCGACGCATCCCAATCCGATGTTGGTCAAAAGCCCGAAACCTGCTCGGCGGCGCTTCACCAGGATTCCGGCAAGGCCGCCACCAATCAAGCCGACGACGAGCCAAGTCCCTGCATGTACCAGTGTGAACATTCTTCACTCCGTCGGTCTGCCGTTACCCCTCGGTTGGAGCATTACGGCCAGAATCGTGCACTTGCAGGTTACATCGATTTCGCTGCCATCAACTGAACTCTGCAGCTCGGATGAGTTCGTGACCCAATCGCAAACTGGTCGATGCTCAGGCCGGCGTCCACCGAAATGACAGTCATTCGAATCTAATCGTCTCGAACACGAGCAGCTCATGCGAACGCTTCGCACGCAAAGGGCTACGTAGTTCCCCCGAGTTCATACAATCCTCGGAATCGGGAAGAATGCGGTTCCCGCAGAGCGTGCAAAGGTGAATGCATGTGCATCGCATGCAACTGGGCAAGATTCCATGGTTTGCTCAAGCTTGATTTTGACTCCGTCAACGAGGCCGAGCCGTCACGACGCCAGCTCCTGCAGACAGGCGCGGCGTTCGCTGCGGCCGGCGTTGCCTCGGTGTCCGCTCCGACGAACGCCGAGGCGCGAACCGGCGGCGGCAAGGCCGACATCGTGTTTCGCAACGGCCCGGTCTACACCGTGAACGGCGGCCGGGAATGGGCCCGCGCGGTCGCCGTCAAGCAACAACACATCGTCTATGTCGGCGATGACGCGGGCGTCCGGTCCTTCATCGGCCCAAAGACCCGCGTCGTCGATCTCGCCGGCAGGATGCTGCTGCCCGGTTTCGTGGAAGGACACATCCATCCGATAGCGGGCGCTGTCGTGACTCGGGGTGTCGATCTTCAATACGACACAAGGGAGGAGATGCTCGACGCCCTGAAGGCCTATCGCGCCAAGCTGGGCCAGGCCGGCATCGTCCGCGGCTTCGGCTGGCGCTATAACGCCTTTCCGCCGACCGGCCCGCGCAAGGAGGATCTCGATCAGATCTGGCCGGACACGCCCGTCTTTCTCGTCGGGATCGATGGCCATTCAGCCTGGGTCAATTCCAAGACGCTGGCGATTGCCAAGGTGACCAAGGCGACCAAGGATCCGTTGCCCGGCTACAGCTACTTCGAGCGGGACCCGGCCTCGGGAGAGCCGACCGGCTATCTGGTCGAGCCACCGGCGATGTTTCCGGTCCTCAACGCGGTCTCGCCGTTCACGCCCGGCTATATTGCGGACTCGCTCGCACAGTGGCTGCCGAAGGCGTCGGCGGCCGGCATCACCAGCGTGTTCGATGCCGGACTGCTCGTTCTCCCCGAGGAGACCGGCTACGAGCTCTATCAGGATCTGGAGCGCAAAGGAAAACTGCCGTTCCGTGTGGTCGGATCGACCTACCACAACAATCCGGCGATCGACCCCGTGCCGATCGCGAAGGCCCTGCGTCGACGCTTCAATTCCGAACTGGTGCAGGCCCCCGTTCTCAAGCTCAACATCGACGGCGGCGAAGCCCAACGGACCGCCGCATTGCTGGCCCCCTATAGCGACGATCCGAGCACGAGCGGCGAGACGCTGGTCCCGCCGGATCAGTTCAAGGACATCATCCGCCGCGCCGACAGGGCGGGCCTCAATATTCACATCCATTCCTACGGTGATCGCGCCAACCGCCTGTCGCTGGACGCGTTCGAAGCCGCGATCAAGGTCAATCCGCCGCGCGATCGCCGGCACACGCTGGCGCATCTCATATTTGTTTCGCCTGACGATCTGCCGCGCTTCGCCAAGCTCGGCGTCACCGCGCAGTTCTCCGCCCAATGGTCGGTGGCGGATGCCTATTGGCAGGGCGTGATGCGGCCCCGCGTCGGCGCGCGCGCCGAGCAGGCGTTTCGCACCGGCTCGATCCTGCGTCATGGCGCCAACATCTCGCTCGGCACCGATTGGCCGGCCGCCGGCTATTACAGCACCTACAAGCCGCTGGATGCGATCGAGATCGCGACCACGCGGCGGGAGTTGAACAAGCCGGGTCAGCCGGCCTTGGTGCCGCTCGACGAGCGGATCAGCCTCGAAGAGGCGATCCGCGCCGCCACCACGGGACCGGCCTATCAGCTCGGACTCGACCAGAAGATCGGTTCGATCGAGGTCGGCAAGCTCGCCGATCTGATCGTGCTTGAAAGAAACCTGTTCGAAGTCGCCCCGCACGACATCCACAACACAAAGGTGCTGATGACCGTCATGAACGGTCAGGTCAGGCACGAACAGCGAAGCTGAATCCAGCGACTTCTCGGACCGTCACCTTCAGGGCCACATCGACAAACTCAGACCGATTCCCGGAAATACGGAGGCGTATATGATTGACAGAAGAACGCTCATCAAAGGCGCGGGAGCGGCGTTGGTCGCGTCCGGACTCGATTTGCCGGCCGCGCGCGCCGAGTCCGCCGATCCGCTCTGCTATGCGTCGGTCGCCGATCTCATCGCCATGTTCCGGGCCCGCAAGGCGTCGCCGGTCGATCTCTTGAAGGCGCAGATCAAGCGGATCGAAGCCTACAACCCGAAGGTCAATTGTATCACCTACGCGCACTTCGACCAGGCGATGAAGGAGGCCAAGCAGTCCGAAGACCGGTATCGGCGCGGCAATCCGCGGCCGCTCGAAGGGATCACGGTGGCCATCAAGGACGAATTCTCCAGGCCGGGCTGGCGGACGACGCAGGGCTCGCTCCTCTTCAAGGACTCGCCGCCCGCAACGGAAAACTCGGCCATCACCGACGCGCTCGAGGCCGCCGGCGCCGTCATGCCGTTCCAGACGACCGTGCCGGAATTCTACCTCTTCCTCGGCGCGTCCACCCGCGCCTGGGGCACGACACGCAATCCGTGGAATCTCGAATATTCTCCGGGCGGGTCGTCGGCGGGATCGGGCGCGGCGTTGGCCGCAGGCTTCACGACGCTCGCCATGGGCTCGGACATGGGCGGCTCGATCCGAATTCCCGCCTCACAATGTGGTCTCTATGGCTTCAGGCCGCCGTTCGGACGCGTGGCTGGCGGGGAAATCCCGTTCTCGACCTCGGGCCCGATGGCGCGGCGCTTCGACGACCTCGTCCGCCTCCAGAACGCGATCGTCGGTCCGTCCGAGCGGGTGATGGCCGCGATGCGCCCTCGCCTCGACTATCCCACCCGTTATCCGCGCCTTTCCGGGTGGCGCATCGCCGTGGATTGGGGCGCCGGCATTGCGGACGTCATACCGTCCGTGAAGGCTGCGATGCTGAGAGGAATCGAGGCGCTGCGCGCCGCGGGGTGCACTGTGGACGAGGTCGACTGCGGCTTCACGAAGGCCCACAAGATGGTCTTCATCCGTGGGCTGATGTCGACGTCCATCGGCACTGCGATCGAGATCTCGAATGCGCATCGCGATCAGCTCTCGCCCTACATGACCGAAATGCTCGACCAGGTCGGCGCGGTCGGACCGCGCCAGGCCGAAGAAGCCGAAGAGCTGCTGCAGCGGCTGCACCGCCAGGTGCAGCAGCGCGTGTTCGGCAAGGGCTACCGCATCCTGCTCATGCCGACCATGGCAACGCCTCTGGTCGGGGCCGACATGTTCAAGAGCAAGGAAAACAAGGTCGACCCGTGGGTGGGCACCGGTCTGGGCTTGGCGCTGACGTGGCACTGGAATCTGCTCAACCGCTATCCGGTCGTCGATGTCCCGCTCGGCGTGGTCGAGGACCGCATTCCCTCGGGCATGCAGGTGATCGGCCAGACCTACACCGATCTCGACACGTTCCAGTTCGCGTCGAACTGGTCTCGCCTGCGGCCGTCACTGTTCGCCGGCGGGCAATTTCCGACCTTCGCCTGACTCCATAGCGGCCGGAACGGTGCAGATGCGCGACAACGGATGCGAGAGCAGCGCTTCGACAGTGAGGTCGGCCATGACTCCGAGAATTTTTCGACGAGCGGTTCTCCTGTTCCTGATCTCAGCGCTGTACCCAGGCGCCGGCGCCTCGGCACAGCAGAGGACGCCATCGCTCGAAGATCTCGCCAAGGCGGCGCAAAACCCGATCGCGGATACGATCAGCGTCGGGCTGGAGAATATCGCCATGCCGAACACGGGTGCGTACCGGCAGACGGCTGACGTTCCGGTCGGCGCGGGAATAGGCAAGCTCTTCATGGTCGACAAGCAGCCGGTCAACGCCGAGATCGGTGTCTACTACAATGTGCTGAGGCCGGACCTGGCATCGCGGTGGCAGTTTCGCGCCAGCCTGGCTTTCCTGTTCCCGAAGTGACGGTGCTCGGGACCAGGCATCGGTGGGATCGATGACCTCCACGGCATGAATGACACCCTCGCGCTCGGGCGACGCATAGACGATGAGTCGTTGCGGCGGTCCTCCTTTTCTCTGTCTGAAAGCATTCGATTTGAAGTTTATCCATCAACAGGAAACGAAGACTTCAGTATGCGTGCTGGCGCTCGACGCCGCCGAGATTGACTTGATCGTTGTCAATCTTGGCGGGTGCTGAGTGAAGTAGTTTCAGCGTCTGACTCGGCAATCGTGCAGCTCACCCGGAGCGCGGAATTTTCGGAGCAGGACTTCGGAGCAGGACAATGTGCATTGCATGCGGTTCCGCCATCGGTTCGCTGTTTGCGGCATCTAAGTCGGAGCGCGGCGGACTGACCCGTCGCCAGATGGTCGCGACCTCGGCTGCGGCCGCAGCGTTCGCCGCTGCCTCGGCTCCGGCCTGGGCCGCCTCCAGCAGCACGACCATCTTTCGCGGCGGGCGCGTCTACACGGTGGACGACTCCCTGCCCTGGGCCCAGGCCGTCGTCGTCAAGGGAGACACGATCGTCTACGTCGGCGACGACGCAGGCGCGATGAAATTTGCCGGACGCGGGGCTGACGTCATCGACCTCAAGGGGCGGATGCTCATGCCGGGCTTCGTCGAGGCGCATTGGCATCTTTGCACGCTGGCCTTCGCCCGCGGCGCCTGGGTCAACGAGGAGGATCCGGAGCGCATCTACGCGATCCTGCGCGATTACGCGAAGACGCATTCCGACGAAAAGTTCATTCTGGGCTTCGGCTGGATCGCTAGCGCGTTTCCCGCCTCGGGTCCGCGCAAGGAGCCGCTGGACGAGATCTTCCCCGATCGACCGGTCCTGCTCGTCAGTTGCGATCTGCACGGCTACTGGGTCAATTCCAAGCTGCTGGAGATGGCCGGCATTACGAAGGATACCCCGCGCGACGTCGTGCCCGGCTCCTCCTGGTACGAAAAGGATCCCAATGGCCTGCCGACCGGCTTCATTTCAGAAGTGCCTGCGCTGTTCGCGGTGCTCAAGGCGCTCGAAAAGCACGGCATCGAACCATTCGGCCTGAAGTCGACCGCCGCCGCGATCGAGGAATGGCAGCCCAGGCTCGCAGCCGCCGGCATCACCACCTTCTTCGATGCCGGCTTCAGCGCCTGGCCGACCGAGCAGCATCACGGTTTCGACATGCTGGTCGAGCTCGAGAAGCGCGGCAAGCTGCTGCAGCGCGTGATCGGCAGCCTGTATCACAATGATCCCAGCGTCGATCCGCTGCCGATCATTCGGGCCTACCGGAAGCGCTATCGCACTCCGCTGGTCAAGGCCGAGGTGCTCAAGCTGATCGTCGATGGCACCGAGCTGAGCCGCACCGCCTATCTGCTGGATCCCTATGCCGGAAGCCCGGATTGGCGCGGCGAACCATTGTTGCCATCGCCCGTGTTGAATCGGATACTGCGCGAAGCCCATGCCGAGGGAATCGATACGCACCTTCACGCCGTCGGCGATGCCGCCGTCCGCATGAGCCTGGATGGATACGAAGCCGCCTTTGGCAAGAACGGCCCCGGCAACCGCCGTCATACCATCTGCCACGCATTCCTCACCGCGCCATCGGACATTGCGCGCTTCAGAAAGCTCGGCGTGATCGCGAATACGCAGATCCAATGGGGCGTGCCGGATGCCAGCCAGCGTCGCGTCTGCGAGATCTACGGCGACGAGCGCTGGAGCCGCATGTACACCTTCAAGACGTTCATCGACGAAGGCGTCACGGTGTCGTTCGGCATGGATGCGCTGGCGACCGGCTCGAAGGTCGTCGTCAAGCCACTCGAGGCGTTGCAGGCCGGCCATACACGTCAGGAGCCGGGCAAGCCCGACGGCCTGGTCCATCCGCCCGCGACCGAACGCCTGGGCCTGCCGGACCTCATCCGAGGCTACACCATCAACGGAGCCTACCAGCTTCGCATGGAGGACAAGATCGGCTCCATCAAGGTCGGCAAGCTGGCCGATCTGATCGTGCTCGAGAACAATCTGTTCGATGTCGGGCCACACGACATCGGCAAGGTCAATATTCAGCTGACGATGATGAACGGCCGGATCACGCATCGTCGTGGAATCTGAGCGGGAGCGGTGAACGTGCTGGAGACGACGAGCGCGCCGAATGAACCACGGCTTGCGCAAGCGAGCGCGCCAATGTCGAAACGCAATCGCTGGATGGTTCTCCTGACCGTCTCCAGCGCGCTCGCGCTCGTCGTGATCGACATGACGGTGCTCTATACGGCGCTGCCCAGCCTGACCCATGAGCTCGGCGCAACCGCCTCGGAGAAATTGTGGATCGTCATGGCCTACGGGCTCGTCGTCGCCGGCCTGCTTCCCGGCTTCGGCTCGCTCGGCGATCGCGTCGGGCACAAGAGGACGTTCATAGCCGGCCTCATCGTCTTCGGACTAGCCTCGGTCGTCGCCGCCTATTCGCCGACCGCCATGGTCCTGATCGGCGGGCGCGTCCTGCTCGCAATCGGCGCTGCACTGATGATGCCGGCGACGCTGTCGATCATTCGCGTCACCTTCTCCGATGATCACGAACGGGCGCTCGCCATCGCGATCTGGGGAGCCGTTGCGTCCAGCGGGGCGGCAGTCGGCCCCTTGGTCGGCGGTGTCCTGCTGGAATATTTCTGGTGGGGCTCGGTCTTTCTGATCAACGTGCCGCTCGTCGTGCTGGCGCTGGTCGCCGGCCTGCTGCTGATTCCTGCACCGGCCGATCGTGCTGAGCGCGACTGGGACCTCCTCGGTTCAGTGCAGGTGATGGCCGGGCTGATCGGCTTCGCCTACGTCGTCGAGGAGCTCGGCAGTCGCCAGTCTTCCTATGTCGTCCTTGCCGGCACGGCTGTCGCGACGGTCATCATGTTGACGGTGTTCGTACGCCGTCAATTGCGTCTCGAGGATCCTTTGCTCGACTTCACCCTGTTCCGAAACGTCGAGTTCACGCTCAGCGTGATCACCGCGATCGTGGCTTCACTCGCCATTGCGGGGACGGAGCTCGCGATCAGCCAACGCCTGCAACTCGTCCTCGGCTATTCGCCGCTGCAGGCGGCATTGTACATCCTTCCGGCCCCGCTCGGTGCCTTCATCGGCGGGCCGCTCGCGAGCCTGATGCTCCGTCGCGTCCGAGCCGCCACCACGATGTCCGGCGCGTTGTTAATCGCAGGCATCGGCGCGGCCGGCTACCTGCTCTGCTACAACGCCAGCCTGGCGCTGCAACTGATCTGCATCGCGGTCAATGGTCTAGGGCTGGGAGCATCCATCGCCGCCGCCTCCAACGCTGTGATGAATCACGCGCCTGAAGGCCGCGAAGGCATGGCCGCGTCGATCGAGGAGGTGTCGTTCGAGCTCGGCGGCACAATCGGCATCAGCATTTTCGGAAGCATCCTGTCCGGAGTCTATACGGCGTTCATGGTTCTGCCCGATGGCCTCGGCATTCCCGCCGCTGCGCGCGACAGCATCGACGAGGCGCTGATCGCCGCCGAGCGGCTGCCGACCGGGCTCGCTGCCCTCGTCACCTCGCACGCTCATCGCGCCTTCGATCAGGCGTTCCTGACCGTCGTCTGCGTTGCGATGGTCGTCCTGCTCGGCACCGCCTTCCTGGTCCGGCCCCGAGCAGGGCGAACGACCTCGAACGCGGCTCGTCAGCATGTCCACTAGGCCGGCGACGAAGACCCCTCATGCGCGTCGGCATTGGCGGCGATCACCACGCTCGCCAACGCGATGTCGCCGTCCGTCACATAGTGATTGACCCGCTCGGGCAGGTTCCGGCCGGCCTTGTACAGCTCGACGGTCTCGATCGATCGTGTCCTGATCAATTCGGCCATGATGTAGTCCCGCTCCGCATTGGCATCCGGATCGGTGGCGTGCGTGATCTGAAAGGTCAGTCGGGTGAGCGACAGGCCCGTGTCCTTCGTGCCGGCACCGACCCAGAGGACGGACTCATCGGCCGCAGGCGTGTCGGTCGCTGACCAGAAATCGCCAGCGTTCCAGCTCTTCTCGGCGTGGGCGAGGTCAACGGCCCAGAACCGGACGTGATGACGCTTTCGCGGACTGTTGCCGATGGCTTTCTGAAAGCCGATATCCTGGCCGCGACCGAACAGATAGAGGGTGCTGAAAGGAGCGGTGGGGTACGGCCAGGCGAGGACGAAGGCGCGGACCATGGCCCACGAGCTTGCCAGCCCCAATCGGTCCGCCTCGCACCAACCGATCGCAGCAAAGCTCGCGCGGAGCTGTCGAAGCGTGCCGATCAGGGCGAGATTGACGGGGTCGCCAGGCAATCCATCGCTGGTGATCGTGTAGCTGGGCACCCGCCGACTCTGGAGGATCCTGAGACTCAATCTGATCACGCGTGGCAGAATGACATAGGCCGCGATTGCGTAGCTGACGCCGACGGCGGCAATCCAGGGCAGCCTGCGATCCGCCGTCTCGAACACCACGAACACGATCAGCCAGACCGTGAAGATCCCGAGCCCGGCGACCAGCACGCGTTGCATGAGGCGTAAGAGCAGTCGCACTGGATCGGTCCGGTGAAAACGAGGTGATCAGCATTCGCGTTTTCGGTAGGGTGTCCGATCTTCTCTTCGTTGGCAACACCGCACGTGAAGGCACGAGGCCGCCCGGTCGCCGGCGCTATGACGAGGTTGTCCGCCCTGGGTTGCTCGACATTCGTCTGCGGCGGCACGCAGCCCCGAGCCAGCCCAAAGACAGCCGGACTGCGCGTGCTTACGCCGACAGCCGCTCGGCGTTGGCCGCGACATAATCCCGATAGAGATCGACGACCGCGGCCGGGCTCGCGCCGGCCATCAGCTTCGCCGTCGCCTCCAGGGCTGCGGCGATCTTTTCGCTGACCATCAGCTCCGCTTCCTGGCCCGCGTCGGCTTCGCCGCGCGCGAACTTTTCCAGCCGGAGCCGGATGACCTCGCCGGCTTCCATGGCCAGCATCGCGGCCGTGAACCAGGGGAACTTCGCATCGGCGGTTGCCGTCAGGGACGGCCGCATCTGCAAGGACATCGGGGTTTTGCTCATCGTCATCGTCCGAGAACATGAGCGGACGTGCGAGGAATACGCTTCAACTTTTAATGATGCGGACGCACAATCATCGACGATTTCGAGTCGACTCGAACCACCCGTTAACCACCTGGGCCCTGCTTCTCTCATCCGTCATTGCGAGGAGCGAAGCGACGAAGCAATCCAGAGTCATGCGCGCGACTCTGGATTGCTTCGCTTCGCTCGCAATGACGGGAGAGAGATCTTGCCCGCCATCACGAAGGCGCGAAAATCTTGGGCTTCCTGTTCGTCCTCGCGATAGGCCTCGTTGCCGGCACGTTGTCCGGCATCGTCGGCACCGGCTCGTCGATCATGCTGATGCCGGTGCTGGCCTACGAGTACGGCCCGAAGGAGGCCGTGCCGATCATGGCGGTGGCCGCCGTCATGGCGAACCTGTCGCGCATCCTGGCGTGGTGGCGCGAGGTCGACTGGCGCGCCTGCGCGGCCTATTCGGTCACCGGCATTCCGGCCGCCGCACTCGGCGCGCGCACCTTGCTGATCCTGCCGTCGCAGGCGGTCGATATCACGATCGGCCTGTTCCTGATGGCGATGGTGCCGGTACGGCATTGGCTGACGCGGCACGACCTCAAGGCCAACCTCTGGCACCTCGCGCTCGGCGGTGCGGTGATCGGATTTCTGACCGGCATCGTGGTCTCGACCGGGCCGCTCAGCGTGCCGCTGTTCCTGTTCTATGGGCTGTCGAAGGGCGCCTTCCTCGCCACCGAGGCTGCCAGCTCGCTCGGGCTCTATGTCTCGAAATCCATCACCTTCCAGCGCTTCGGCGCGCTGACGCCGGACATTCTGCTCAAGGGCCTGATCGCCGGCGGCTCGCTGATGGCCGGCGCCTTCGTCGCCAAGCGCTTCGTGCTGCACATGAAGCCCGACATGTTCCGGCTGGTGATGGATGGCATCATGCTGGCCGCAGGCCTAACTATGCTATGGAACGCCACCCACTCCTGAGCACATCGATTCTCCCTCCATGGCCAAGACCACGCTCTCCTTCGTCTGCCAGAACTGCGGCGCGGCCTATTCGCGCTGGCAGGGCAAATGCGAGGCCTGCGGCGAGTGGAACACGCTGGCGGAGGAAGACACGACGGGCGCGACCTCCGCGCCGGTCTCGCTGCGCTCGAAGCGCAAGGGCCGCACGTTCCAGCTGGAATCGCTGACCGGCAAGACCATCGACGCGCCGCGGCTGTCGTCGGGCATGACCGAGCTCGACCGCGTCACCGGCGGCGGCTTCGTGCGCGGCTCGGTGCTCTTGGTCGGCGGCGATCCCGGCATCGGCAAATCAACGCTTCTGACCCAGGCGACCTCGATGCTGGCGCGCGCCGGCCATCGCGCGGTCTACATTTCCGGCGAGGAAGCTGTCGCCCAGGTGCGGCTGCGCGCCGAGCGCCTCGGGCTTGCGGATGCGCCGGTACAACTGGCGGCCGAGACCTCGGTCGAGGACATCATCGCGACCCTGTCGGAAGGCGGCGTGCCGCGACTGATCGTGATCGATTCGATCCAGACGATGTGGACCGACACCGTCGAATCGGCGCCGGGCACGGTGACCCAGGTGCGCGCCTCGGCGCAGAAGCTCATTCGCTTCGCCAAGAAATCCGGCGCCGCCATCATCCTGGTCGGCCACGTCACCAAGGACGGCCAGATCGCCGGCCCCCGCGTCGTCGAGCACATGGTGGACGCGGTGCTGTCGTTCGAGGGCGAGGGCTCGCAGCAGTTCCGCATCCTGCGCGCCGTCAAGAACCGGTTCGGCCCGACCGACGAGATCGGCGTGTTCGAAATGACCGGATTGGGTCTGCGCGAGGTCACCAACCCCTCCGAGCTGTTTCTGTCCGAGCGCGATCTCGGCAGCCCCGGCACGGCGGTCTTTGCCGGGATCGAGGGCACCCGCCCCGTGCTGGTCGAAATCCAGGCCCTGGTGGCGCCGACCTCGCTCGGCACGCCGCGCCGCGCCGTCGTCGGCTGGGATCCGAGCCGGCTGTCAATGGTGCTGGCCGTGCTGGAGGCGCATTGCGGCGTCAAGCTGTCGGGCCACGACGTCTATCTCAACGTCGCCGGCGGCCTGCGCATCAACGAGCCGGCGGCGGATCTCGCCGCGGCCGCAGCTCTGGTCTCCTCGCTGGTCAACGCGCCGCTGCCGCCCGATGCGGTCTATTTCGGCGAGATTTCGCTGTCGGGCGCGGTCCGCCCGGTGGCGCAGACCTCGGCGCGGCTGAAGGAGGCCGCCAAGCTCGGCTTCGGCCGCGTCGTGCTGCCGGAGCGCGCCCGCGGCGAGGCCGGCGGCGATGCCGGGCTCAGCCTCAATACCGTCGGCGGCTTGACCAGCCTGGTCGCCGACATCGCCGCGCGCGGCACGCCCCGCGCCCGCCACGACGAGGGTGAGCAGGGCCGCCGTGGCCCCAGCCATGCCGAAAAAAATGCCACACCAGCGAGATTCCGCCGCCAGGACGGCTAGCCGGACCGTGACGTTCGCGTGACTCGCCGCTATACAACGCCGCAACCGGGCGCCCACGCGGGATGGTGCAGCGTCCGGACTTGCCGGGGAACCCTGCTCTCCTCCGCCTGGAGGGGCGGTCCTCCGTCAATTCGAAGCGAACCTTGGACCTGACAAGCGGACCTGAGCAGCCGATGCCGATAACGATCCTCGATCTCATCCTGCTCGGCGTGATGCTGGTGTCGGGGCTGCTCGCGATGGTCCGCGGCTTCATGCGCGAGATACTGTCGATCGCCGCGTGGGGCGCGGCGGCCCTGGTCACGCTTTATTCATTCTCGAAGCTGCTGCCGACCGCCAAGACCTATTTCAACAACGATACCGTCGCCAGCGTCGTGGTCGTTGCCGGTACTTTCGTGGGCACCCTGCTCATCGTCTCGGTGATCACGGTCAAGATCTCCGACATGATCCTCGATTCGCGCATCGGCGCGCTCGACCGCACCCTGGGATTCCTGTTCGGACTGGGCCGTGGCCTCCTGATCGTCGTCGTCGCCTTCCTGTTCTTCAGCTGGCTGGTACCGGACAAGCAGCGTCCGGACTGGGTCACCGGCGCCAAGTCCCGCGTGGTCCTGCAGGGAACCGGGGATTGGCTGATGTCGCTCTTGCCTGATGATCCCGAGAACACCATTTTAAAGAAATTCAAGAAGAACAAGCCGGACGACGACCAGACTGACACCGAGTCGCCCGGAGTGGGCGGCGATGGGTACAGCAAGCCTGCCCGCGACAGCTTGAAGAAGCTGATCGAGAAACCCGCGGCCAAGTGAGCCTAGCCCAGAAGAGAGGCGCGATGGACCAGCACCACGATTCTTCCGGCGAAGCCCAAATGGACTCCCACGCGGATCTGGACTTCGGACCTCAAGCCTACCTCAGAGACCCAGACCTTGACGGAGACACGCTGCGCGAAGAGTGCGGCGTGTTCGGCATTTATGGGCACAATGACGCCGCCGCGATCACCGCGCTCGGCCTGCATGCGCTCCAGCATCGCGGCCAGGAGGCAGCTGGCATCGTCTCCTACGATGGCGCACGCTTCCACAGCGAGCGCCGCTTGGGCCTCGTCGGCGACACCTTCTCCCGCCGCGAGGTGATCGAGCGCCTGCCCGGCAATGCCGCGATCGGCCACGTTCGCTACGCCACGACCGGCGCGACCATCCTGCGCAACGTGCAGCCGCTGTTCGCCGAGCTCAATGCCGGCGGCTTCGCGGTCGGCCACAACGGCAACCTCACCAACGGCCTCACCCTGCGCCGCGAGCTGGTGCGCGCCGGCGCCATCATGCAGTCGACCACCGACACCGAGGTGATCCTGCATCTCGTCGCGCACTCCCGCCGCACCAATTTCATCGATCGCTTCATCGAGGCGCTGCGCGCGCTCGAAGGCGCCTACTCGCTGGTCTGCATGACCAACAAGAAGCTGATCGGCGCCCGCGATCCCCTCGGCATCCGTCCGCTGGTCTATGGCGAGCTCGAAGGCTGCCCGATCCTGGCGTCCGAGACCTGCGCGCTCGACATGATCGGCGCGCGCTACATCCGCGACATCGAGCCGGGCGAGGTCGTGATCTTCGACGAGACCGGCGCCCACAGCCACAAGCCGTTCCCGCCGAAGCCGGCGCGTCCGTGCGTGTTCGAATACATCTACTTCGCCCGCCCCGATTCCGTGGTCGGCGGCCGCTCGGTCTACGAGGTGCGCAAGGCGTTCGGCGCGCAGCTCGCGCGCGAGAGCCATCCCGACGTCGACGTCGTGGTGCCGGTGCCGGACTCCGGCGTGCCGGCGGCGATCGGCTACAGCCAGCATTCCGGCGTGCCGTTCGAGCTCGGCATCATCCGCAATCACTATGTCGGCCGCACCTTCATCCAGCCGACCCAGGCGATCCGCGAATCCGGCGTGCGCATGAAGCACTCGGCCAACCGCGCCGCGATCGAGGGCAAGCGCATCATCCTGATCGACGATTCGCTGGTGCGCGGCACCACTTCGCGCAAGATCGTGCGCATGATGCGCGACGCCGGCGCCACGGAGGTGCATTTCCGCCTCGCCTCGCCGCCGATCCTCTACCCCGACTATTACGGCATCGACCTGCCGGACCGTGGCGGCCTCTTGGCGGCGACGCATTCGCTCGAGGAGATGCGCGAGCTGATCGGCGCGGATTCGCTGGCGTTCCTGTCGATCGACGGCATGTACCGCGCCATGGGCGAGCCGGCCCGTGATCCGGCCGCACCGAAATACTCCGACCACTGCTTCACCGGCAGCTATCCCACCCACCTCACGGACCAGGCGATGGTCGAGTCGACCCAGCATCAGCTGTCGCTGTTGGCCGAGGCGAGCTGAGGTTCTTTCCACACGCAGTCATTCCGGGGCGATGCGCAGCATCGAACCCGGAATCCCGAGCTTGCTGATCCCCGTATCATCTCCAGATTCCGGGTTCGAGGCCTGCGGCCTCGCCCCGGAATGACGATGCGTCGTGAGCTGTCGTCCCGGCCAAAACCGGGACCCATCATCGCCAGCCGTCCTTGGCGGGCAGGACTAGCCACAGACAGCCAACTCCCTCATAACCGCCGCGGAGTATGGGTCCCGGCTTTCGCCGGGACGACGACGTCAGAGATTTGCGACCATGACCCTTCCCCTCGCCAACCGTATTGCCCTCGTCACCGGCGCCTCGCGCGGCATCGGCCATGCGACCGCCCGCGCGCTCGCCCGCGCCGGCGCCCATGTCGTGGCCGTCGCCCGCACCCAGGGCGGGCTGGAGGAGCTCGACGACGAGATCCGGAAAGAGACCGGCAACGGCGCCACCTTGGTGCCGCTCAGCATGACCGACAACGACGGCATCGCCCGGCTCGGCGCCGCGCTGCACGAGCGTCACGGCAAGCTCGACATTCTCGTCGGCAATGCCGCCGTGCCCGGCCCGTCGTCGCCGCTCGGCCATATCGACCTGAAGCCCTGGAACGACGTCGTCGCCGTCAACCTCTCCGCCAACTTCCAGCTGATCCGCTGCATGGAGCCGCTGCTGAAGGCCTCCGACGCCGGCCGCGCGGTGTTTCTCACGTCAGGTGCCGCCCACAAGGCCCAGGCCTATCTCGGCCCCTACGCCGTCACCAAGGCCGCGCTGGAGACGCTGGCACGGGTGTGGGCGCACGAGACCGAGCGGACGCCGCTGCGCGTGAACCTGTTCAGCCCGGGCCCGATCCGGACCCGCATGCGCGCCACGGTGTTCCCCGGCGAAGATCCGATGACGCTCGAAACGCCCGAGCAGGTCGCCGAGTTCATCGTGCCGATGTGCCTGCCGTCGTGGACCGAGACCGGCAAGCTCTACGAGTACAAGACGCGCACCCTGAAGAGCTTCCAGCCGCCGGCGTAGCCCTGCGCAACCACCGTCATTCCGGGGCAAGGCCGCAGGCCTTGAATCCGGAATCTCGTTGTTATCTTGCGGTCGGATTGGCGGCAGCAGAGTTCGCCGCGGAAGGCTTGGCCGCCGCAGCCTTGTCCGCAGACGCCTTCGCCGCAGCCGGCGCCTGACGATCGCGCACTGCCGTCAGCTCCTTGCGCAGCTTCTCCTGCTGCTCCGGCGTCAGCACCGGGCGCTGGTCGTCATGCGGCACGTCGTTCACCGGGAGATAGTTGTACGTATTGCCGTACTGCGCCGTGTCGGACGATGGCGTCGTGCCCGAGGTCGCGCAGCCGCCGAGCAGCACGGACGTCAACAGCGCCGCACTCCCCAGCGCCGAACGCAAGGTCACGTGTCGCGCAAATGGCAAGCAGGTCTGACGGAAGTTCATCGCGCGGCCGCCGCCATCGTGCGCGTGGCCCCCTGCGCCGTGATGCCGTGCTCGTTGGACTGCAGCCCCGGCAGGCTCTTCACCCAGGGATAGCCGCGCTGGCCCATGTCGTGGCCGCGATCGAACAGCGCAGTCATGTAGGTGCGATCGAACGGGCCGTCGGCCTTGACCTGGAAATCGGCCGGCACGCTGGCGAGGTTGAAGTCGATGCCGTTGAACTTCGCCACCGAGTAGATGCGGTAGATGTCGCCGATGCCCTGGTTCTTGATCAGGGTCGACAGCGAGCGCTGCGTCACCGAGAGCACGTCGGCGCCGACGCTGTCCCATTGCGGATCGATGCGGGCGTTACGGATGACGTAGAGATGTGCGCCGCTCACGCTCCTGCGCGGGCCGCGGCCGGAGACGAGGCGCAGCACCGAGGGACCGATGAACACCTGCCGGGTGACACCGCCGTCGACATGCAGCTCGTCGTAGTCCTTGTCGCCGATCCGCACCTTGATGCGAACCGGGGCGAAGGCGCCCGGCACGGTCGCGGAGGCCAGCAGCACCTGACGGAACAGGGCGATCGCCTCTGGCGTATCGGCTGCTGCGATGCGGCCCATGTCCCACAGCACCGGACGCTGCGCATCGAGATTGGTGGTGCCGACCAGCAGCACCCGGCCCTTGCTGCTCTCGCGCGCGACGTCGCGGAGAAACTCGCGATCGACATATTTCTCGATCAGCCGCGACAGCGGCGTGTTGTCGGCCAGCGCCGAGCCCTGGAGCAGGCCGGGAATGTTGACCGTGAAAATGTCCTTGCGCTCATAGGCGGTGAAGATTTCGCGCAGCTTGTCATCGTGCTCGCGCCCCAGGAAGACGAACGGCGCGATCAGCGCGCCGGAGCTGACGCCCGTCACCATGTCGAACGACGGCCGGTTCCCGGCCTCGCCCCAGCCGGCCAGAAGCCCGGCGCCGAACGCACCGTTCTCGGCGCCACCGGAGATCGCGAGGAAATTCAGCGGACGCGAGATCGGGATTTCGGCCGACGCGCGCGACATCGCGGCCTCGGCAAAGCGCGGCGCCGGCTCATCACCCCAGTAGCGGACGTTGCGGAAGCCGACCGGGTCGGCGCTGACGGCAGCCGCTTCCGGCAGCGCGTTGCGCGGCATGATGGCTGCGCAGGCCGCCAGCAGCAGCGACGCGGCGAACGCGAGCAGGATGCGCGGGACAAGCGCGCGGAACGAGGCGGCAGACTTCATCGCGACGCTTGCTGCTCCACGCTTGCGATCTCCGGCGACGGCTGCGGCGCGTCGGGCCTGGCCTCGTCAGCGCCCTTGTCAGTCCAGCCCGGCGGCAGGCCCAGACCGGCACCGACAAAGCCCTTCAGGCCGGGGAAGCGTCCGTACTGCTCACATGCGGCATATTTGGGAGCGCCACCCAGCTTGGCCGGCACGCTCGACACCGAAGGCAGCGAGGCCAGCGACGGGACGCCTGAGAACGGCGACTCGCCGGTCGACACCAGCTTGGCGAAGTCGGCGCCGAACTCGGAAGCGAGGTCGTAGGCGTCGCCGTCATTGGCCATCCGCGCATTGGAGACCGAGTTGGCGCCGCGCGCCCACACCATCGCGGCCTTCTGGAAGCCGGCAAAGTCGCGCGCCTCGGCCTCGACGGACAGCGTGCCGAGCCCGACCGGCAGCCGGGGCACCGGCACGGGAACGCCCGGCAGCGCGACGCTCTTGGCGATGGACGCCGCCTGCGAGGCTGCCGATGCGGTCGCGTTGGTCGCCGTGGCATGGGTGACGGTCGCCTTGACCGTCAGATCCGCCTCCTCGCGGGGTCCGACGATCTGGAATCGCTCGCTGAGACGCAGGCACATTTCGCGGCTGATGACGTTGGCCACCAGCTTGCGCTCGTTCTCGTCGAGGGCGATGTCGGGACGCGGCGGAAACGCGGTCGGCTCGATCCGGATCGTCTTGGCCTCGAGCAGCTCCTTCTTGTTGGCCTTGATCTGCGCGCGCGTCACCAGGCCGTTGGCATCGGCGAGGCGATCGTAATTCTTGAGCGAGCCGGCCCGCTCGAGCGGAGCAGTGGCGCAGCCGGCCGTTGCCAGCGCCAGGGAAATCAGGGCCGTCGACTTCAGCGGAGCGAGACGCATCGTAGCGGGGAGACCCATTGATAGATAGCTCACTCTAATTAAGTCTCACAAGCAGCAGCGCTTGTCCAACTAAACTAGATCAAATTCTCTAGATTAGAGCGGCGAGAAATATTATTTTATATTACAAGCAGTTGGCGGAAACGACGAATGTGGCGAGAGTTGGCCCGACGGGAAGCGCGATGAGAAAGGTCGATCCGGTCAAGCACGAGCAGAAGCGCCAGGGGATTCTCCAGGCCGCCCTGTCGTGCTTCGTCAGGAACGGATTCCACGGCGCCAGCACCACCGACATCTGCGCTGCGGCGAAGATCAGCCCGGGCCACCTCTATCATTACTTTCCCAGCAAGGAGGCGATGATCCAGGCGCTGGTCGAGCAGAATCTGAGCCACGCTGCATCGCGCCTCCAGGCAATCCTGGCCTCGCCCGACGTGATCGACGCCCTGGTGCAAGAGCTCGAGAGCGCCAGCATTCACCAGCCGCAGGCCCAGGTCCTCAGCGCCGAGGCCTTGGCCGAGGCCTGTCGCAATGCCGACTTTGCCGCCATCGTCCACGCGCATGCGCGCGCGATGCGGGCGCTGCTGGTCGACTTCCTCACCAAGGCACAGGGCCGCGGCGAGGTCGATCCCCGCCTCGATCCCGAGGCGACCGCGAACATCCTGTTCGTGATCGTCGACGGTGCACGTGCGCTGCCGATCCGCAATCCGGCGGTCGATATCAAGCAGAGCAGTGAGCATCTGCGGCTCATGCTGACGCGCTTTCTGCGGCCGCCCACGTTGCCGACGCCGCCGAAAAAGGAAGCTGTGGAGCAGGCGCCCGTCTGAGCCTGCCGATCGGCGTCCCCCCGCGCGATTGACACTCCGCCATGCTCGCGATTGACTGCGCTCATAAGCGGATGACGGCAGCACATATCGGGGAGGACGGTATGACGCGAGCACGACGCGGACGCGCGACAAGGCCTGCCCTGGTCATTCTGCTGTTCGCCGTTGCGGCCGGCAACGTCCTCTTCTCTCGCAGCACCAGCGCCGCAGCGGAGGTGCCCGCGTTCGCGGTCGAGCCGTCCTGGCCGAAGCAGCTCCCCAACAACTGGATCCTCGGCCAGGTCGGCGGCATCACGGTTGATCACCAGGGCCACATCTGGGTCATTCACCGGCCGCGCTCGCTGACCGACGACGAGAAAGGCGCCACGCTCAATCCGCCGCGATCGAAATGCTGCATGCCGGCGCCCCCGGTGCTCGAATTCGATACCGACGGCAATCTCTTGCGCGCCTGGGGCGGCCCGGGCCCGGGCTATGAATGGGTCGGCCGCGAGCATGGCATCGAGGTCGACGAACGCGGCTTCGTCTGGATCGGCGGCAATGCCGACAATGACAACGCCATCCTGAAGTTCACGCTCGATGGCAAGTTCGTCGCTCAGATCGGAACGATGGCGCCGAGCAAGGGCTCCAACGACACCACCCAGCTCGGCAAGCCCGCGGAGACAGCGATCGACAAGGAGGCGAACGAGATCTACGTCGCCGACGGCTACGGCAACCGCCGCGTCATCGTGTTCGATGCCACCACCCTCGCCTACAAGCGGCATTGGGGAGCCTACGGCCATGTCCCTGATGATGCCAAGCAGCCACCGTATGATCCCAAGGCACCGGTCGCCCAGCAGTTCGGCAATCCCGTGCACTGCGTGAAGATCGCCGACGATGGTCTCGTCTATGTCTGCGACCGCATCAACGACCGCATCCAGGTGTTCAGGAAGGACGGGACATTCGTGACCGAATGGTTCTTCGAAAAGAACACGCTCGGCAATGGCGCGGTGTGGGACATCGCGATCTGGCCGGATCCGAAGCAGACCTACCTGCTGTCTGCCGATGGCGAGAACAACGAGATCCGCATCATCAGGCGGGATGACGGCAGCGTGGTTGGCAGCTTCGGCCACAATGGCCGCAATGCCGGCCAATTCCATTGGGTGCACGCGATGGCTGTCGACCGGCAGGGCAACGTTTATACCGCCGAGGTCGACACCGGTAAGCGCATCCAGAAATTCCGGCTGACCTCGGACGCCCTGCGTTAACGCTCAAGCGAAACGCACAAACCTTGCGCGCGTCTCGCGCCTTTTGGCGCATTGCCGCAACTCACAAGACCGGCTATCCAGGGAGATCGACGGCAAAGGGCGCCCAAGAAGCCCCGCCGTGACACGACACCAGGGAGGACTTCGATGACAACGTCTCATACGCGGCGGATGGCCGCGTTGCTTGCTGCCACCACGCTCAGCTTTGCCGGCTCCGCCTTCGCCGACGACAAGGTCGTCAAGATCGGCGTGCTCAACGACATGTCCAGCCTGTATGCCGACATCGGCGGGCCCAACTCGGTCGCAGCCGTCAACATGGCGGTCGAGGATTCAGGCCTGAAGGCCAAGGGCTGGACCATCGAGGTCATCAGCGGCGACCACCAGAACAAGCCCGACGTCGGCGTCAACATCGGCCGGCAGTGGATCGACACCCAGAAGGTCGACGTGATCATGGACACGCCGAACTCCGGCGTGGCGCTGGCCGTCTCCAATCTGGTCAAGGAGAAGAACTCGATCCTCCTGAACTCCGGCGCGGCCACTGCCGACCTCACCGGCAAGGCCTGCAACGCCAACACGATCTCGTTCACCTACGACACCTACATGCTCGCCAATGGCACCGGCAAGGCGCTGACCAAGGCCGGCGGCGACACCTGGTTCTTCCTCACCGCCGACTACGCCTTCGGCCATGCGCTGGAGCGCGACACCTCCGCAGTCGTGACCAGCAGTGGCGGCAAGGTGCTGGGCTCGGTGAAGCACCCGCTCAACACCGCCGACTTCTCGTCCTTCCTGCTGCAGGCGCAATCGTCGAAGGCGAAGGTCATCGGGCTTGCCAATGCCGGCGGCGACACCACCAACTCGATCAAGCAGGCCTCGGAATTCGGCATCGTCCAGGGCGGCCAGAAGCTCGCCGCACTGTTGTTGTTCGTCAACGACGTGCATGCGCTCGGGCTCAAGGTCGCGCAGGGCCTGACCTTCACCGAGTCGTTCTACTGGGACCTGAACGAGCAGACCCGCACCTGGTCCAACCGCTTCCAGAAGCTGTCACCGAAGGGCACGATGCCGTCGATGACGGTGGCCGGCGTCTACGCCGGCGCGCTGCACTACCTGAAGACGCTCGAGGCACTCGGCGGCAATCCGCATGACGGCGCCAAGGTCGTGGCCAAGATGAAGGAGATTCCGACCGACGATCCGCTGTTCGGCAAGGGCCCGCTGCGCGCCGACGGCCGCCGCCTGATCCCGGCCTATCTGTTCGAGGTCAAGAAGCCCGAAGAGTCCAAATATCCGTGGGACTACTACAAGCTGATCGCCAAGATCGCGCCTGAGGATGCCGCCAAGCCGCTCGAGGCCAGCGAGTGCCCGCTGGTGAAGAAGTAAGCCGATAGCTCCGATGCGGGATGCGGTGGATTAGCATCGCGTCCCGCCAGTGCCGCTGCGCAGACGATACGACATTCGCTGCGCAGAATCACGTCATCGTCAGCGCAGCAGACTCGCGAGGCGGCCGATGCCTTCCTCGATCACGGCTTCCTCGGGCAGCGAATAGGACAGGCGGATCGTGTTGGTGCCGCTGCCGTCGTGGAAGAAGGCAGCCCCGGGAACGAACGCCACCTGGGCCTGATTCACGGCCCGGTCGAGCAAGGCGGCACCGGACACGCCGTCCGGCAGGGTGAGCCAGACGAAGAACCCGCCGTCGGGGCGCGTCCACCTCGCTTCTGACGGCATCTGTGCCTCGAGTGCCCTCAGCATCGCATCGCGCTTGAGCCGATAATGCGCGCGCGCCCGTGCGATCAGCCCGGCATGCCCTCCGTCTTTCACGAGCCTGTGCATCACGATCTGATTGATCGCTGACACGTTGAGGTCGCTCGCCTGCTTGACGAGGACGAGACGGCTGATGATGGCGCGCGATGCACAAACCCAGCCGATGCGCAGGCCTGGCGCGACCGTCTTCGAGAACGTTCCGAGATGGATGACGCGGGAAGCATCGAGCGAGCCGCGGCGACGGACGTCCAACGACTGCAGCGACTGCATCTCGTCGCCGTCGAAACGCAAGGCAGAATAGGCGCTGTCCTCCAACACCGGCACGTCCAGCTCGCCGGCGAGATCCAGGACATCGGCGCGCGCCGAACGCGACAGCGTCTCACCGGTCGGATTGGCAAAGTCCGGCACGACGTAGACGAACTTCACGCGCGCCCCCGCAGCTTCTTTCGCGGCTTCGTCCGCGTAGGAGGCCGGGGTGCGGTTGGCAGCGCGTGGACCGATCGAATCGTAACGCGGCTCGTAGGCCGAAAAGGCCTGCAGCGCGCCAAGATAGGTGGGAACGGTGACGAGCGCCGTATCCGCGGGCGTGAGCAGCAGCTTGCCGAGAAAATCGAGCGCCTGTTGCGATCCCGCGGTGACGAGGATGTTGTCTGGCGAGGCCGCTATGCCCTGCGTGGTCATGTGCTCGGCGATCCACTGGCGAAGCGGACCGTAGCCCTCGCTGACGGCATATTGCAGAGCAGCTGAAGCCACGTCGGGCGACGCCAGCGCATCGGCATAGACCTGCGCCGCCGCTGCTACAGGAAACAGCGCGGGATCGGGGATGCCGCCGGCGAACGAAATCATGCCGGGCCGCTCCAGCACCTTGAGCAGCTCGCGGATCTCCGATGCCTTCATGCGATCCGCGCGGCGCGCGTAGACGGGCTTCCAGCTCACCAATATTCCTCCCGTGATTCGGCTATTTATGTCAGTATTATTGACCTATTTTGAAGCGTGTGCAATCCCCGTCCCGCGAGAGCGCGAGAGCTGCATCGGTAGGGTCAGGGGATGAGAACCTTCAGCCGGCGCGCTACTCTAGCTGCTCTTTGCCGAGGACAGCGTCCGCACCGCAATCAGGAGAGCGACGATCAGCAACGCCGACGCCAGCAGGAACGGCGCGCCGGGTAGATGCGCCGGCGCGGCCGCTCCGATGAAATAGGCAAAGGTCAGCGTGAACAGGAAGGGACCTGCGAGCTGGGCCACGCTCTGCACGCTCGACGTCGCGCCCTGTAGCTGGCCCTGCCTGTCCGGTGGGACGAGGCGGGTCATCAAAGCCTGCATGGCCGCGCCCGAGACGCCCCACAGCGCCATCACGGGAATGCCGAGCCAGCTCAACGGCCCGGTCGGCGCAAGGCCGAAGATCAGGAAGCCCACCGCCCCCGCGGACAGGCCGAGCATCAGCGCGCCGCGCTCGCCGAGCAGGCGGACGATCAGCCCCACCGCCCCGCCCTGCACCACCATGGCGCAGATGCCGACCATCGCCAGCGTCAGCCCGACCGTGCGCGTATCCCAGCCATAGCGATAGGTCGCGTAGAGCACGAAGGTCGACGGCAGCACGACATGAGCGAGCTGGGTGATGAAGTTGACGACCGACAGTCCGCCGAGGATGCGATCCGAGCGCAGCAATTGCAGCGCGCCGAGCGGGCTCGCGGCTCGCCATCGGAACGGACTGCGCCGCTTTGACGGCAGCGATTCCGGCAGCACCAGCAGTCCGTACAGCGCGTTGGCGAAGCTGAGCGCGGCTGCAGCCCAGAACGGCAGCCGCGGGTCGATGTCGCCGAGCAGGCCGCCGGTGGCGGGGCCCAGCACGAAGCCCGCGCCGAACGCCGCGCCGATGCGCCCGAAGATCGCCGCACGCCGGTCGGGCGGCGTCAGGTCGGAGATGTAGGCGAAAGCCGTCGAGATGCTGGCCGAGGTGACTCCGGAGATCAGGCGCCCCACGAACAGCCACGCGAGCGACGGCGCCAGCGCCATCAGCACGTAGTCCGCGGCCAAGCCGAAGTTCGACAGCAGGATCACCGGCCGCCGGCCGAAGCGGTCGGACAGGCTGCCGAGCACCGGCGAGAACACGAACTGCATCAGCGCCCAGGCGGTGCCGAACAGGCCGAAGATGCGCGCCGCCTGCGCAGTGTCGTTGCCCACGAAGCTCTCGATCAGCTTCGGCAGGATCGGCATGATCAGCCCGAGCGCGAGCATGTCGAGCAGGATGGTGACGAAGATGAAGGCGACGGCGCCGCGGCGCGGGGGCGGCGCATCTTCTGTCGCGACGCTCGGCGGGCTTGCTTCCATGGCCGGACCGCTTCCGCTGACGCAACTGATCAGTTCGGCCGCTTGCGCTTGTGCGCGAACGGGTTGGCCTTCTCGCGCAGGGTGATGCGCACCGGTGTGCCCGGCAGCTCGAAGGTCTCGCGCATCGAGTTGGTGAGATAGCGCAGGTACGATTGCGGGATCGCGTCGGCCCGCGAGCAGAACAGCACGAAGCTCGGCGGCCGCGCCTTGGTCTGGGTGATGTAGTTCAGCTTGAGCCGGCGGCCCGACACCGCCGGCGGCGGGTTGTCGGCGATCGCCTGCTCGAACCAGCGGTTCAGCGCCGCGGTCGACACGCGCCGGTTCCAGATCGCGTAGGCTTCGACGATCGCCTGCATCAGCCGGTCGATGCCCTCGCCCATCAGGCCTGACACCGCCACGATCGGCGCGCCCGCGACCTGCGGCAGCCAGTGGTCGGCATCGCGGCGCAGCATCGAGATCTGGCCGGGGTTGCCGTCCATCAGGTCCCATTTGTTGACGGCGATGACCAGCGCACGCCCCTCGCGCTCGATCAGGTCGGCGATGCGCAGATCCTGCTCCTCGAAGCGGTTCTGCGCATCCATCATCAGCACCACCACCTCCGCGAAGCGCACCGCGCGCAGCGCATCGGCCACCGACAGCTTCTCCAGCTTCTCCTCGATGCGCGAGCGCCGGCGCAGACCTGCGGTGTCGAAGATGCGGAAACCGCGGCCCTTCCACTCGATTTCGACCGCGATCGAATCGCGCGTCGTACCGGCCTCGGGACTCGTGAGCAGCCGCTCCTCGCCGAGCAGATGGTTGATCAGGGTCGACTTGCCGGCGTTGGGACGGCCGACGATCGCGACCCGGATCGGCCTGTTGGCGCGCTCCTCGTCGGTCTCCTCGTGCTCGTCCTCCTCATCGTCCGTGGGCGGCACGAGCTTGCTGACGGCGTCATAGAGCTCGCCCATGCCCTCGCCGTGCTCGGCCGAGATCTGGATGGGATCACCGAGGCCGAGCGCGTAAGATTCCATGGCGCCGAGCTCGCCATGCTTGCCCTCGCTCTTGTTGGCGAGCAACAGCACCGGCTTGTCGGCGCGGCGGGCGAAATCGGCGAAGGCGCGGTCGGCGGGCGTCAGGCCGATGCGGGCATCGATCACGAAGAACAGCGCGTCGGCGAGCGCGATCGCGGTCTCCGTCTGCTCCTGCATGCGCGCGGTCAGCGAGCCCTTCGGCCCCTCGTCGAGGCCGGCGGTGTCGATGATCGTGAAGTTGAGATCGAACAGCTTAGCTTCGCCCTCGCGGCGGTCGCGCGTGACGCCCGGCATATCGTCGACGAGCGCCAGCTTCTGCCCGACCAGACGGTTGAACAGGGTCGACTTGCCGACATTGGGCCGGCCGATGATGGCGATGGTGAAGGGCATGATGATCCGTGCGCGTGAGCGCGCAGCTTTAGCGCATTCGGCCGCAAAACCGAACGGGCGATCCGCCGATTCGCAGGTGAGATTAACGGCTGAAGGAGCCGCTCGGCATCGGCGCCGGGAAGCCGCCGCTGGATCGCTGGGCCGCCGGCTGCTGCGCCGGGGCAGCATCATCCGGCGGTGGTGCCGTGGTGCGGCGGCGCACGATCTTCTTGGGCTTCGGTGCCGGCGGAACGGCGGCAGCGCCCTCCTCGACCGCGGCAGCCTCGCCATCCTGCGGATCGGCCGTCGTCGCGTTGGTCACGGCCGCCTGCCGCCGGCCCTTTCTGCCCTTGGGCTCCTCCACCGGAGGCGCCGGCGGCGTAGCCGCCTGAGCGCCCGGGTCGGTCATCGGCTGCTGCTGCGCACCCTTGTAGAGTTCCTTCGGCACGCCCTGCTCGAGACCCGGCACGCCCTCCGGGAACACCGGCTTGCGGTCGCCCGGCAGCTTCTTCTTGGTGTCCAGGAAGTCGAGCATGTCCGAGGGGTCGAAACTTCCCCCACTCGCGCAGCCGCCCAGCACGCCGGAAAGCGCAATGAGGACCGTCAGGGCAATGGCACGTTGGGCGCGGCGCATGATCGTCGTTCCAATCAACTCGGTTTCGCCGTCGCGAGGTCCGCGATCAGCTCTTGGCGACTGCAGGCAACAGCGCCTGCAGCGCTTCAGCGCGCGAGCGCAGGCCCGGCGGGGTCTCACCATCCAGCGCAATCATGTCGAGCCATTGGCGGGCCGCCGCGGCATCATTGGCCTTCCACGCCGACAGCGCCAGCAATTCGCGGGCGGCGTGGCGGAACGGCGCGCCGGGCGCCGTTTCGCCTTCGAGGCGCTGCTTGAGGTCGGCGTAAGGCGCCGTATCGGCCAGCAGGCCGGCCGCGCGCAGCCGCGCCATCGACTGCTGCTCGGCCCCGATGCTGCGGTCGGCGGCGAGTTCGTCATAGAGCTTCACGGCAGCCGCCTTGTCGCGCATCGCGGCCTCGGCGGCCTGGTGGAAGCGGGCCAGCATGCGGTATCCCGATGGGGCCGTGGCCGCGACATCCGCAAAGGCCTTCTCCGCCTCGGCATGCTTGTTCTGCTCGGAGAGTTCGAGGGCCTTGTTGAAGGCCGAGCCGGCTTCGGCCGCCTTCTGACCCTCGAGATACTGGTAGCCGCGCCAGCCGCCGACGCCGGCGATGATCAGCACGGCAATGGCGATGATCAAGATCGAGTAGCGGTCCCACAGCTTCTTGAGCTGTTCCCGACGGACCTCCTCGTCTACTTCATCAATGAATTCAGACACCTAAGGACATCCCGTCAGGTTCGCTGCGAGCGCGCGCGCATGGGTTTGAAGTGCCGCGCGAGCGGCCCGTTGCCCGCGCGCCGGCGCCGATACCGCATCGGCATGGCGGTGGCAAGGCGAGTCCAGCCGAATCAAGGCGTTACTCCCCGGTTCTGCCACAAGGTCCGAACGCGGCTATCACGCCGTCAAGGCCTTGCGCAACTGCCGTTTCATCACCTTGCCGTTGGCGTTGCGCGGCAAAGGGTCCACGGTCACGGTCAGGGTTTCCGGGACCTTGTAATCCGAGACCCGCTCGGCGCACCAGCTGCGCAGCGCTTCGGCGCTCATCGGCTCGCGGGTCACGACCACCGCGTGCACCCGCTCGCCGAGCACCGGACATGGCCGGGCGATGATCGCGCTCTCGACCACCGCCGGGTGGCTCGCCAGCACCGATTCGACCTCGGCCGAGTAGATCTTCAACCCACCGCGGTTGATCATGTCCTTCTGCCGGTCGAACACCCGGACGAAATTGTCGGCATCGATCGAGCCGAGGTCGCCCGAGTGCCAATAGCCGGCAGTGAAGCTCTCGGCGGTGGCCCTGGGATTGTTCCAGTAACCCTTGATGACCTGGCCGCCGCCGATCCAGATCTCGCCGATCTCGCCACGTGGCAGCTCTCGCCCCTGCCCGTCCATCACCAGGATGCTGGCGCCCGGACACGGCAGCCCGACGCTGTCGATCTGACGGGCGGTGAGATCAGGCGGCATCAGGGTCGCCGGCGAGGTGGTCTCGGTCGAGCCATAGGCGTTGACCAGCCGCAGGCCGGGGACCTTGGCTGCGAGCTTCTCGATGGTCGCGACCGGCATCGGCGCGCCGCCGAAGCCGCCGATGCGCCACGACGACAGGTCATGACTGTCGAAGTCGCGCTGCAGCAGGCAGAGATTGTACATCGCCGGGACCATGACCGTGTAGGTCACGCGCTCGCGCGCCGCGAGCTTCAGATACTCGCCGGCCTTGAACTCCGGCATGATGATCAAGGTGCCGGCGCAGCGCGCCATGCTGGTGATGTTGGCGACGACGCCGGTGACATGGCCGAGCGGCACGGCGGCGATCGAGCGGTCGGCGGGCGTCAGCCCCAGGCACGCCTCGTAGATCATCGAGGAGTGCACGATGTTGCAATGGGCGAGCATCGCGCCTTTCGGCCGGCCAGTGGTGCCGGAGGTGTAGAGGATCATCGCAGTGTCCTCTTCTGTCACCTCGACGTGATTTTCGTGCGCAGCATGATCGGCCAGCGCTGCAAAATCCGACCGCGCCGGACGATCGTCGACGGCAATGCGCCCCGCCAGCTCCGGCGTTTCCGCAGCGGCCGGCAACCGGTCCGCCAACGCCGCCTCGTGCAGCAGCAGCCGGGCGCCGCAATCGTTCAGCACATAGGCGATTTCCGGGGTCTGCTGCCGGGTCGACAGCAGCACCGTGATCAGCCCGAGCTTGGCCGCAGCAAACAGCGTGAGCACGAATTCCATGCGATTGCCGAGCAGCACCGCGAGCCGGTCGCCCTTCTGCAATCCCCTCGCCTGCAGCCCGCCCGCGATCCGCGCCGCAGTCGCCATCACCTCGCGCCACGACAGCCGCACGGCCCCGTAGACCAGCGCCTCGCCGTTGCCGTTGCGCTCCACCGCTTCTTCGACCATGGCCCAGATGTTCGCGGGCCGCTCCGTGAACAACGGAACCACGCGATCGCCGAAACGGGCTTCGCGCCGCATCGGCGGCGTTACATAGGTCGACCAGTCCATGGAGTTTCCCCGAGCTTGGCTTCTTGTCGTTGTTCGCCGCGATGCGGACCAGCCTGAAACATAACCAAGGGATGACGCGCTTGGCTATCTCCGCCAGCGCCGGAGATTCATCCCGTGACGCCGCGCGCACCACCGCGCCAACGGGACGACCAAGCGAGAGGCGCCCATCAGGTCTTTGACCTCATTCCGTAGACATGTTCCGCCGCCGGAAACGCACGGGTACGCACGTCGGCCGCGTAGCGTTCGATCGCCTCGTCGATCGCCGGACCGAGATTGCCGTAGCGGCGGACGAATTTCGGCGCCCGCGGCGACAGGCCGAGCATGTCCTCCAAAACCAGCACCTGGCCGTCGCAGGCGACGCTGGCGCCGATGCCGATGGTGGGGATCGCGATCTGCTGCGTGATCTTGCGCGCCAGCGGCTCGGCCACGGCCTCGATCACCACCGAGAACGCGCCGGCTTGTGCGATCGCCGCAGCGTCGTTCTCGATCGCAGCCCAATCCGCCTCATCGCGGCCCTGGGCACGGAACGAGCCGAGCGTATTGATCGATTGCGGCGTCAGGCCGATATGGCCCATCACCGGAATGCCGCGCTCGCTGAGGAAGGCCACCGTCTCGGCCATCCGCGCCCCGCCCTCGAGCTTGACCGCGCCGCATTGCGTCTCCTTCAGGATCCGCACCGCCGCATGAAACGCCTGCTCCTTCGACGCCTCGTAGGAGCCGAACGGCATGTCGACCACCACCAGCGCCTGGCGCGAGCCGCGCATCACGGCGCAGCCCTGCAGGATCATCATTTCCAGCGTCACCGGCACAGTGGTCTCGAAACCGTGCATCACATTCCCGAGGGAATCGCCGACCAGGATCACATCGCAATGGCGATCCACCAGCGCCGCGGTATGGGCGTGGTAGGACGTCAGCATCACGATCGGCTCGCCGCCCTTGCGGGCGCGGATCTCGGGAGCCGTCTTGCGCCGGACGGTCGACTGCACCGACATCGCTAACCTCCGATGACAGGAATGCCGAGCACGACAGGATGGAACGCGAAGGCCAGCGCGGCATAGACGATGATGCCGACCACCACCGCGATGACGTCGTTGCCGATGCCGCCGACCGGAATCGGCGGTCCGCCGGCATCAGCGCGGCGCTTCAGCGAGATGCGGTCGAACACGGCCCAGGCCAGGATCGAGCCGAACAGGATGATGCCGCCGAGGTCGCCATTGCTGAGCAGGTGGCCGAACGCCCACAGCTTCACGCCCGCCAGCATCGGGTGCTTCAGCACGGTGTAGATGCGGCCGCGGATATAGGCGGCGACGATCATGATCATCGCCGGCAGCATCAGGGCGAGATTGATGTGCTTGAGCGCCTTCGGCGGCGTCCAGACCTGGATCCAGCCGCCGCCATGGCGGTACTCGGCAAAACCCCAGACGATCAGGGCGAGGCCGGCAAGGGCCACGACCGTATAGACGAGCTTGTAGGTGCTCTCACCCAGCCGCGCGATGACCTGCGCGCGCGCCCCGCGCCGGGTCGTGAACACATGGGCGCCGAGAAACAGCACCAGCCCCACCACCATCACCAGAAGTCCCACGGCGTCCCCCTTCGCATGCACACGACCTGTGCGTGGGCATCGGTATCATTTCCGGGGGCGGCCTCGCAACGTGGCGCGGAGACCGCCTGCAAGCCGCACGCTGCCGATTCGCCATCACACATCGTCATTCCGGGGCGACGCGTCAGCGTCGAACCCGGAATCCCGAGATTGGTTTGCGTTCTTCGCAACCATATCGAGATTCCCCGCTGCGCAATCGCCCAGCTGAGGTTCGCACGCGTTGCGTCCGTCCCGAATGATCGGTGGGTGGGGTTCGCGCCGTGCGAGACGGCGCGGCAGGGCGCTATTGCCGCTCCGACGTGTTCTTCAAATCCCGGTTGTCGACATAGCGGATCGCGATCGGCCGCCCCGCCAGCGCGCCGCCGAGGCCTTTTGTGAACTTCAGCGGCAGGCAGCCGTCGAGCGAGGCATTGATGGCCTTCAAATAGGTCGCGCGCGTGTCGGCCGGCGCGCCTGAGGTCACGAAGGTCACGCGCGGCGGCGAGATCATCTCGCCGGTCCGCTTGAAGCTGAAGCGCACCGTCATCTGCATCCCCGCGCGGGCGCTGTCCTCCGGCGGCGGCGTCCAGCATGCGCGCAGCGCCGCGAACAGATCGCCGATCGTGTCGAGATCGTGATCCGGCTTCTGATATTTGGCTTCCTGATCCTTGGCGGGCCGGCTCTCGATCGTGAGTTGCAGGTTCTGGCCATAGGGATAGTTCATCTCGGGAATACAGGGCCACGGCCCGAAGACGCTGCAGAACGACGGCGTGCACGGCTGCTCGTCGAGCACGCTGCACGGCGTGTGCGCGAACGGCACCGGATTGATCTGCTGGCGGCGCGCGTCGGCGGCGGCCGGAGCGGCCACCATCAGCAGGAGGAGCACGACGACACGGAGCATGGGACTCTCGGGCTGGGATGGACTTCAAGCTGGATCCGATCGCAGAATTCGCAAGCTCAATCCCGTTCACGTCTGCGCGTTCTGCGCCGCGAACGGCTCTCGACCGTAACAGCGGAACTCGGCTAGAACACGGCAGGATGCGACAGCAGACGGACGCGACGATGAGCCGCCACAGCGAAACCGTGATCAACGTCATCAACCCGAACATGACGGCGACGATGACCGAATTGATCGCCAAGGCGGCCCAGGGCAGCGCAAGCCCGTCGACGCGGATCGTCGGCCGCACCGCGCGGTTCGGTGCCGCCTCGATCGAGGGCCATTACGACGAGGCGATTGCCGCGGTCGGCATGCTCAAGGAGGTCGAGGCCGGAGACGCAGAAGGTTGCCACGCCCATGTGATCGCCTGCTTCGGTGATCCCGGCCTGCTCGCCGCGCGCGAATTGTCGGCTGTGCCGGTGCTCGGCATCGCTGAAGCTGCGATGCATGCGGCGAGCTTCGTCGCCACCCATTTCAGCATCGTGACCACGCTGTCGCGCACCAAGGTGATCGCCGAGCACCTCGTGCGCAATTACGGCATGGAGCAGCATTGCCGCAGGGTGCGCGCGGTCGACGTCGCCGTGCTCGACCTCGACAAGCCCGAGGCCAATGTCCGCGGCACGCTGCTGGGCGAATGCCGGGCGGCGCTGCGCGAGGACGGTATCGGCGCCATCGTGCTCGGCTGCGCCGGCATGGCCGATCTCGCGCACGACCTCTCGACCGAGCTCGGCATCCCCGTGATCGACGGCGTCGCCGCCGCCGTCCGCTTCGCCGAGGCGCTGGTCGGGCTGGGGCTGAAGACCTCGAAGCACGGCGATCTCGCCTTCCCACTGCCGAAAGCGCGGACGACGCTCTGAAGCCGGTCGACTACCTGATCGGGTAGTTTCGAAACCGCTTCGGAGACGCCAAATTGGGACCAGACCCATTCTGGAGCGTCCCATGTCCGATCCGTCCGCCCTCGTCTCGCTATCGTCGGCATTGACGACCGCCGTCGCGCAAGCCGCGCCTGTGGTCCTCACCGTCTCCTCGCACCGCAGCCGCGCCACGGGCTTCGTCTGGAAGCCGGGCCTTGTCGTCACCGCCGACGAGGCGCTGGCGGACGAAGGCGAAATCGTGCTCGTCTTTGCCGATGGCACGCAAAGGCCGGCCACGGTGGCGGGCCGCGACCACACCACCGACATCGCCCTGCTCCGCTTCGATGGCGGCACTGCGGGACCGGCCCAACTCTCCGGCGAGATGCCCGCGCTCGGCTCGCTCGCGGTCATCGCCGCTGCCGAGCACGGCACGCCAACGGCCGCGCTCGCGATGGTGTCGAAATCCGCCGGTCCCTGGCGCAGCCTGCGCGGCGGCGACATCGATGCGCGCATCGAGCTCGACACCAGGCTGCGGCACAGCGCCGAAGGCGGCCTGGTGATCAACGCCGACGGTCATGCGATCGGCATGGCGGTGCGCGGCCCGCGCCGCACGCTCGTCATTCCCGCGGCCACGATCGAACGGGTCGCCGCGAAGCTCGAGACGCATGGTCGCATCGCTCGCGGCTATCTCGGCGCCGGCCTGCAGCCGGTCCGGCTCGATGACGGCATCGGCGCGATGATCATGAGCCTCGACAAGAGCGGCCCGGCCGCGGCCGCCGGCCTGCGCCAGGGTGACGTCATCACCGCTCTCAACAAGGAGCCGTTCAGGGGCATGCGCGCGATGATGCGCGAACTCGGTCCGGACAGCGTCGGCGCCGTCGTCGAGGTCGCAGCGCTGCGTGCCGGCGAGCCGGTGCAGTTCGCCCTGACCATCGGCGAGAGGCCGGCGTGAGCGAGGAGGCGCGCGCGCCGATCAGGATCGCGATCGCGGTCGACGATGCCGAACTGGCCGACCGGCTGGCGGCGCTGCTCGGCAATGTCACGGGCCTGACGCTGGTCGCGCCCGGCGAGAGCGCCGACGTCGCCGTCGCGCCGTTGCGTGGCAGTGATGAGGCTCGCAGCGGCGACGACAGGATCGACGGCGCCGCGACCGATGATTTTCAGCTCACCGCGCGCGAGCGCGACGTGCTGGCGCTGATGGCCGAGGGTTGCTCCAACAAGGAGATCGCGCGCAGCCTCGGCATCTCCGTGCACACCGCCAAATTCCACGTCGGCTCGCTGCTCGACAAGCTCGACGCCACCGGCCGCACCGATGCGGTCGCGCATGCGGCAAGGCGGGGGATCATCGAGCTGTGAGACCGCAGGCCGGCGCGGCGCGCTTCGCGACCTCGCGGCGAGCTACTTCCGCAAGCCGCTCAACACCCGCGGCAACAGGGCTGCGGCCAGCATGCGATAGCCGTCCGGCGTGAGGTGCTGGCCATCGACCTGATGCGGCAGGCCACGGAACATGCCGTTCTCGACCATCACGACCTTGATCCGGCGCTGCGCGGCCTTGGCCAACATGGCGCTGATGCCGCTGGCGCGCTGGTCGCCGACCCCTTTGCGGGCGTCGTTGCCGCCGGGCTGCAGCACCAGCACGCGGGTTGATCCATCGACCGCGCTGTCGAAGCGGGACAGCATCCCGGCGGTGGTATCACCGTTGATGCCGGCGTTGGCGACGCTGACCCGAACGCCCTTGCCGTGGAGCATGGCCTCGAGCTGGGCCGGAAAGTCCTCGCCGCGATTGACGCCCTTGCCGTAGGTGTTGCTGGCGCCGAGCGCGACGACCTCGGCCGCATCAGCCGTTGCGATCGTCGCCGACGCAAGTCCACACACAGCGAACAGTGCAATCATCTGCCGCCGCATAAGACGGCCAATCGATCCCGCCGGCATGTCCATCTCCCTCGCCTGTTGATGAGAGGAAGACTAGCGCGCCGATGACCTGACGAAAAGCGCGCGGCGTTACCGGGTATCATCCCACAGCAACGGCGAGGCTCGCGGTGAGGGAGCGCATGTCTTTTCGTCATTCCTGGCGCCCGCAGGGCGAGCCGAGATTCCATCGGGCGGCGGAACAAGAGGCGAAATGGATTGCGGACTCATCGCTGCGCGATGCCCCGGAATGACGAGAGAGTGTCGGGCGGCTACGCCTTCTTCTTCACGTCCTTGACGTTGGAGAACACGATGCCTTCGGCGCGCTCCTTGGTGTAGCCGAGATAGAACTCGTTCTTGGCCAGGAACACCGGATCGCCGTCGACGTCGTCGGCGACGCCGGAATTGTTGGACGCGATGAACGCCTCCAGCTTCTTCTTGTCGTCGCAGGAGATCCAGCGTGCCAGCGAGAACTCGGAGATCTCGAATTCGACGGGCAGCGAATACTCGGCATCGAGCCGCGCCTTGAGCACGTCGAGCTGCAGCGGGCCGACCACGCCGACCAGCGCCGGCGCGCCGTCGCGCGGACGGAACACCTGCACGACGCCCTCCTCCGACATCTGCTGCAAGGCTTCCTTCAGCTTCTTCGCCTTCATCGCGTCGGTGAGGCGGACGCGACGGACGATTTCCGGCGCGAAGCTCGGCACGCCGACGAAGGTCAGGTCCTCGCCCTCGGTCAGGGTGTCGCCGATGCGAAGCGAGCCATGGTTGGGAATGCCGACGACGTCACCCGCAAAGGCTTCGTCCGCGACCGAGCGGTCCTGGGCGAAGAAGAATTGCGGGCTCGACAGCGGCATGGTCTTGCCGGTGCGTACCAGCTTCGCCTTCATGCCGCGGTTGAGCTTGCCCGAGCACAGCCGCGCGAACGCGATGCGGTCGCGGTGGTTCGGGTCCATGTTCGCCTGGATCTTGAACACGAACGCGCTCATGCGCGGCTCGGCGGCATCGACCTTGCGCAGGTTCGACTCCTGCGCGCGCGGCGACGGCGCGTAGCGGCCGAGGCCCTCCAGGAGGTCGCCGACGCCGAAATTGCGCAAGGCGCTGCCGAAATAGACCGGGGTCAGATGGCCCTCGCGGAATGCCTCCAGGTCGAACGGCTTGCAAGCTTCCTTGACCAGCTCGAGCTCGTCGGTGATCTGGCTCATGTCGAGATTGGCGTTGAACTTGCCGAGCTCCGAAATCGCGATCTGCTGCGCGGCGCCGGTCTTGGCACCGCCGCCTTCGAGCAGGCGCACGCCGCCGTCGCGGATGTCATAGGTGCCGATGAAGTCGCGGCCGCGGCCCACGGGCCAGGTCATCGGCGTGGTGTCGAGCGCCAGCGTCTTCTCGATCTCGTCCAGCAGATCGAAGGTGTCGCGGCTCTCGCGGTCCATCTTGTTGATGAAGGTGATGATCGGGATGTCGCGCAGGCGGCAGACCTCGAACAGTTTTCGCGTGCGCGCCTCGATGCCCTTGGCGGCGTCGATCACCATCACCGCGGAGTCGACCGCGGTCAGCGTGCGGTAGGTGTCCTCGGAAAAGTCCTCGTGGCCCGGCGTGTCCAGGAGGTTGAAGACCAGCCCCTCGAACTCGAAGGTCATGACCGAGGTGACGACGGAGATGCCGCGCTCGCGCTCGATCTTCATCCAGTCCGAGCGGGTGTTGCGGCGCTCGCCCTTGGCCTTGACCTGGCCCGCGAGATTGATGGCGCCACCGAACAGCAGCAACTTTTCCGTCAGCGTCGTCTTGCCGGCGTCCGGATGCGAGATGATGGCAAAGGTGCGCCGGCGCGCCACCTCGTCGGACAAGGCGGTGCGGGCGGGCTGTTCGGTCGTGACGGCAGTATCGGACATGAGGCGGCAGGCGTCGTTTCAGGCCAGAGAGCGGGCGATTTACGGGAAAGGCGCGGGATCTCGGCCGCCGCGCGCCCTCCATATAGGCGTTTTGCACCGCAACTCCAACCGGCGAGTTGAGCCCGGCCGGGCCGATCCGGATCAGTGCCGGAGCACCGACACCAGCCAGAACGTCAGCGCCGCGACGATCGCCGAGGCCGGAATCGTGAAGACCCAGGCATAGACGATCGATCCGGCCACGTTCCAGCGCACCGCGGAGGCACGGCGGGCGGCGCCGACGCCGACGATGGCCCCGGTGATGGTGTGGGTGGTCGAGACGGGCACGCCGAGGAAGGTCGCCAGGAACAGCGTGATCGCGCCGCCGGTCTCGGCGCAGAAACCCTGCATCGGGTTCAGCTTGGTGATGCGCAGGCCCATGGTGCGGACGATGCGCCAGCCGCCCATCAGGGTGCCCAGCGCCATCGCCGCCTGGCACGACAGCACGACCCAGAACGGCACCGTGAACTCGTTGCCGAGATGGCCCTGCGAATACAGCAGCACGGCGATGATGCCCATCGTCTTCTGCGCGTCGTTGCCGCCATGGCCGAGCGAATACAGCGAGGCCGAGGCGAATTGCAGGATGCGGAAGGCGCGGTCGACCGCGAACGGCGTCGAGCGCACCGAGGCCCAGGACACGATCGCGACCAGGACCATCGCCAACACCAGCCCGACCAGCGGCGACAGCACGATCGCGAGCACGGTCTTCGACAGGCCGCTCCAGACGGCGGCCGAGATGCCGGCCTTGGCGACCCCTGCCCCGACCAGGCCGCCGATCAGCGCGTGTGAGCTCGACGAGGGAATGCCGGCCGCCCAGGTGACGAGGTTCCAGACGATGGCGCCGACCAGGGCCGCGAAGATCACCTGGGCGTCGACGATGGCGGGATCGATGATCCCTGTACCGATGGTCTGCGCGACGTGGAGGCCGAACACCGCGAACGCGACGAAATTAAAGAATGCGGCCCAGAACACCGCATATTGCGGCCGGAGCACGCGGGTCGAAACGATGGTCGCGATCGAGTTGGCGGCGTCGTGCAGGCCGTTCAGGAAATCGAAGGCGAGCGCAACGGCGATGAGGCCGACCAGGATCGGAAGGCCGAGTTGAGCGTCCACGGCGCGGCCCTACCCTAGACCTGTTCGATCATGATCGAATTGATCTCGTTGGCGACGTCGTCGAAGCGGTCGGCGACCTTCTCCAGATGGTCGTAGATCTCGGCGCCGACGATGAAGTCCATAGTATTGGCCTTGCGGTGCTTGAGGAACAGCTCCTTCAGCCCGATGTCGTGGAGGTCGTCGACCCGGCCCTCGAGCTTGGTCATCTCCTCGGTGATCGCGGTGATCATCGGCACGTTCTGGCCGATCGCCTGCAGCAACGGCAGCGCGCGGCCGATCAGATTGGCGCAATCGACCAGCAAGGTGCCCATCTCGCGCATGGTCGGCTCGAACTCTTTGACCTCGAACAGCACCACGGCCTTGGCGGTCTGCTGCATCTGGTCGATGGCATCGTCCATCGAGGTGATCAGGTTCTTGATGTCGCCGCGGTCGAACGGGGTGATGAAGGTGCGGCGGACCGCGGTCAGCACTTCGCGGGTGATGTTGTCGGCCTCGTTCTCGAACTGGCTGACGCGCTGGCAGTGGGCGAGGATGTCGTCACCGCCCTGCAACATGTCCTGCAGCGCATGGGCGCCCTGAATCACCACCTTGTTGTGGCGGGCGAACAAATCGAAAAACCGCTCCTCCCGCGGGAGGACGGCGCGAAACCAGTGCAGCATGGGACGAGATCCATCCATTCCGAAACGGGCCAGGGCCGGCCCGTCACAGAACTGTCATACTCCGGATCGCGCACCAGCAGAAGCGGTGGCCGGTTCATCCACCGCTTTCTGCCCTTTCGACGATCTCTTTTCAGATCAACGGCTTAAAGGGATCGTTTGAACAGATGGGCGATTTCGCCGACCACGCCGCGGCGGAAGGTGAGCACGCAGGCGACGAAGATCACGCCCTGGATCACCGTCACCCACTGGCCGAAGCCGGACAGATATTGCTGCATGCCGACGATCACGAACGCGCCGACGACGGGGCCGAATACGGTGCCGAGCCCTCCGACCAGGGTCATGAGCACGATCTGCCCCGACATCGCCACCTCGACGTCGGTCAGCGAGGCGTTCTGGGCGACGAACACCTTCAACGCGCCAGCCAAGCCGGCCAGCGTCCCGGACAGAATGAAGGCGAGCAGCTTGTAATGGTCGGTCTTGTAACCCAGCGAGATCGCCCGCTGCTCGTTCTCACGGATCGATTTCAGCACTTCGCCGAACGGCGAGTTGATGGTGCGGAAGATCAGCAGGAAACCGGCGAGGAAGCCGACCAGCACGACGTAATAGAGCACCGTCGGCCTGGACAGGTCGAGGATGCCGAACATCCGCCCCTGCGGAATGCCCTGGATGCCGTCCTCGCCATGGGTGAACGGCGCCTGCAGATAGATGAAGTACAGCAGCTGCGACAGCGCCAGCGTGATCATCGCGAAATAGATGCCCTGGCGGCGGATCGAGATGTAGCCGGTGATCACCGACAGGACGAACGATCCGGCGACGCCTGTGAGGATGCCGAGCTCGGGCGGCAGCCCCCACACCTTCAGCGCGTGGGCGCTGCAGTAGCCGGCCGTTCCCAGGAACATCGCGTGGCCGAACGACAGCAGGCCGCCATAGCCGATCAAGAGGTTGAAGGCGCAGGCGAGCAGCGCGAAGCACAGCGCCTGCATGACGAAGAACGGGTACAGCCCGGTCCACGGTACGATCGCCAGCAGCGCCGCCATGATGACGAACACGATCATCTCGTCGCGCATCGCGCGCGGGGTGATCGGCAGGGTCGTGTCGGTGATGGATGTCATGTCAGGCCGCCCGTCCGGTCAGACCCGTCGGCTTCACCAGCAGCACCAGGACCATCAGAACGAAGACCACGGTGTTGGAAGCCTCGGGATAGAAATATTTGGTCAGTCCCTCGATCACACCGAGCAGGAAGCCGGTGATGATCGAGCCCATGATCGAGCCCATGCCGCCGATCACGACCACCGCGAACACCACGATGATGATGTGCTCGCCCATCAGGGGCCGCACCTGGTTGATCGGCGCCGACAGCACGCCGGCGAGGGCCGCGAGCCCGACGCCGAGGCCGTAGGTCAGCGTGATCATGCGCGGCACGTTGATGCCGAACGCCCGCACCAATGTCGGATTCTCGGTGGCGGCGCGCAGGTAGGCGCCGAGCCGGGTCCGCTCGATCAGGAACCAGGTCGCCAGACAGACGACCAGGGAGAATATGACGACCCAGCCGCGATAGACCGGCAGATACATGAAGCCGAGATTCATGCCGCCACGGAGCTGATCCGGGATCGCATAAGGCAGGCCGGACGAGCCGAAGAAGTTCTGGAACACGCCCTGGATGATCAGCGCCAGTCCGAACGTCAGAAGCAGTCCGTAGAGATGGTCGAGCCCGGCGATCCATTGCAGCATGGTGCGCTCGAGGATCATGCCGAAGACGCCGACGATGATCGGCGCCAGCAGCAGCGCCCACCAGTAATTGATGCCGCCGAGGTTGAGCAGGAAATAGGCGCAGAACGCGCCCATCATGTAGAGCGCGCCATGGGCGAAATTGATGATGTTGAGCATGCCGAAGATGACGGCAAGCCCGAGACTGAGCAGCGCGTAGAACGAGCCGTTGATCAGTCCGACCAGGAGCTGTGCGTAGAGGGCCTGCATCGTCTTGTTCTGTTTTCTCTCGGCGTTTCCCAGAAGATGGCGGCCCCGGCGACGTCAGCCGCCGGAGCCACAGCGGTTCATTTCTTCAACAAGGCGCACGCGCTCTTGTCGAGCGGCGTGAAGGCCTGGTCGCCCGGTACCGAGCCGACCAGCTTGTAGAGATCCCACGGGCCCTTGGACTCCGAGGGCTTCTTGACCTCGAACAGATAGGCGGTGTGGATGGTGCGGCCGTTGGGCTGGATCTCGCCCTTGCCGAACAGCGTATCCTCGGTCGGGATCGACTTCATCTTGTCGACGATCTTGGTGCCGTCGTGCGGGTTCTCGCCCAGCGCGTCCAGCGCCTTGAAGTAATGCGCGAGACCGGCATAGACGCCGGCCTGGACCATGGTCGGCGGCGCGCCGTTCTTCATCCGCTTGGCGAACCGCTCGGAGAAGGCGCGGGTCTGGTCGTTCATGTCCCAGTAGAAAGTCTCGGTGAAGTTGAGGCCCTGCGCGATGTCGAGCCCGATCGACTTGACGTCGGTCAGGAACAGCAACAGCGCGGCAAGCTTCTGGCCGCCCTTATTGATGCCGAACTCGGCCGCCTGCTTGATCGTATTGGTGGTATCGCCGCCGGCATTGGCGAGGCCGATGACCTTGGCGTTCGACGACTGGGCCTGCAGCAGGAAGGACGAGAAGTCGGAGGTGTTGAGCGGATGCTTGACGCCGCCGATCACCTTGCCGCCATTGGCGGTGACGACCGCCGTGGTATCGCGCTCCAGCGCGGCGCCGAAGGCGTAGTCCGCCGTCAGGAAGAACCAGGTCGAGCCGCCCGCCTTGACCAGCGCCTGGCCGGTGGTGTGCGCCAGCATGTAGGTGTCGTAGGTCCAGTGCACCGTGTTGGGCGAGCACTGCGCGTTGGTGAGATCCGAGGTCGCAGCGCCCGAATTGATGTAGACGCCGTTCTTTTCCTTGACGACGTTGTTGACGGCGAGCGCCACGCCCGAGTTCGGCACGTCGACGATGGCGTCGACCTTGTCGACGTCGAACCACTGCCGCGCGATCGCGGTGCCGATATCCGGCTTGTTCTGGTGATCGCCGGAGATGACGTCGATCTTCCAGCCCTTCGCGGTGAGGCCGGAATCCTCGATCGCCATCTGCGCCGCGAGCGTCGAGCCGGGACCGCCGAGATCGGCATATAGGCCCGACTGATCGGACAGCGCGCCGATCTTGACGGTCTTGTCGCCGGCCGAAGCGACGCTGCCAGCGGCGAGAGTGAGCGCCGTTCCCAGCAGCAATGACGCGATGAATTTGCTCTTCATTTCCAACTTCCAGAACTTTCCAACAAAACTGCCAAGAAGACCGTAGAGAAGACCATAGAGAAGACCGCGGGAGGAAACCGCCAAGTCAACGTCGCCGGCGCCGGTCAGACGCCGAGATAAGTATGCAGCTTATCCATGTTGGCCGACAGATCGGCATTGGCGAAACCGTCGATGACCTTGCCGTGCTCGACCACGTAGTAGCGGTCGGCGACAGTCGAGGCGAAACGGAAGTTCTGCTCGACCAGGAGGATCGTGAAGCCTTCCTTCTTCAGCCGCGCGATGGTGTGGCCGATCTGCTGGATGATGACTGGCGCGAGACCCTCGGTCGGCTCGTCCAGCATCAGGAAGCTGGCGCCGGTGCGCAGAATGCGCGCGATCGCCAGCATCTGCTGCTCGCCGCCCGACAGCTTGGTGCCCTGGCTCTTCAGCCGCTCCTTCAGGTTCGGGAACAGCTCGAAGATCTGGTCGAGCATGAGCCCGCCCGGCCGCACCACCGGCGGCAGCAGCAGGTTCTCGCGCACGTCCAGGCTGGCGAAGATGCCGCGCTCCTCCGGACACAGCGCGATGCCGAGCCGCGCGATCTTGTCGGAGGTCATGCGGATCAGCTCGCGCCCGTTGAACTGGACCGAGCCGGTGCGCTTGCCGATGATTCCCATGATCGACTTCAGGGTCGTGGTCTTGCCGGCACCGTTGCGCCCGAGCAGGGTGACGACCTCGCCGGCATTCACGTTGAAGTTCATGCCGTGGAGAATGTGGGATTCGCCGTACCAGCTCTCGAGATTCTTGACGTCGAGAATGGTGCTGGTCACAGCGCCAGCGGTGGGCGTCTTGGCCGTCATCACCTCAGGCATGTCCGGCCCCCAGATAGGCTTCCTTGACGCGCTCGTCCTTGGCGAGCTCCGAATACGGCCCTTCCGTCAGCACCTGGCCGCGCGTCAGCACGGTGATGGTGTCGGAGAGGTTGGCGACGACGCTGAGATTATGCTCGACCATCAGGATCGTGTATTTGGCGGAGATGCGCTTGATCAGCGCGGCGATCTTGTCGATGTCCTCGTGGCCCATGCCGGCCATCGGCTCGTCCAGCAGCATCATCTCCGGATCGAGCGCCAGCGTGGTCGCGATCTCCAACGCACGCTTGCGCCCATACGGCATCTCGACCGCCGGAATGTTGGCGAATTCGCTCAAGCCCACGTCGTTGAGAAGCTCCAGCGCCCGGTTGTTGAAGCGGTTCAGAACGCTCTTGGAGCGCCAGAAATCGAACGACGAGCCATGCTGGCGCTGCAGGGCGACGCGGACGTTCTCCAGCGCGGTCATATGCGGAAACACCGCCGAGATCTGGAACGAGCGGACCAGGCCAAGACGCGCCACGTCGGCCGGCGCCGTCGCCGTAATATCCTGACCCTTATAGAGAATCTTGCCGGCCGACGGCCGCAGGAACTTGGTCAGAAGGTTGAAGCACGTCGTCTTGCCGGCCCCGTTCGGGCCAATCAGCGCATGAATGGTGCCCCGGCGGATCTTGAGCGAAACATCGCGAACGGCAAAAAATCCCGCGAATTCCTTCGTCAATCCGTGGGTCTCGAGAATGAACTCGTCAGCCAAAGATTCCCCCCAAGCCGGCGCCTTCAGCGCCTGGCCCTCGCTTCTTCCTGTACGGCGGCTCTGCCGGACGACTGGACGATTCCTCGCCGCCACCCGCGACCGCTTCGCGCCGGAATATGCCGTCAATCGAGGGAGTTAGGCAAGGCGGAAAGCTGGGCAACGGCGTCGCAAGGCGGCCGACGCACCTTGCGTTGAAATCACCTGCGATTTCCCGCTGACATAGAAAATCATACCGCCAGCATTTTCCTGCACGCGCGCGCTGCAAAGGCGGCGGGCGCGGCCCGCGAGACGGCGCAGCGATGATCGTCTCCAACTACTTCGCGGCCTTCAGGTCCTTTGCATAGAGATCCGGCTTGAAGCCCACCACGCGGCGGCCGCCGAGATCGAGCACCGGGCGTTTGATCATCGAAGGCTGCGCCAGCATGAGCGCGATCGCCTTGCTCTCGGTGAGTCCGTCCTTGTCCGCGTCGGGCAATTTCTTGAACGTCGTGCCGGCGCGATTGAGCAGCACCTCCCAGCCGAGCTCGTCGCTCCATGCCTTGAGTTTAGCCTTGTCGATTCCGGCGGTCTTGTAGTCGTGGAATTGGTAAGCGACGCCGTGATCGTCGAGCCAGGCGCGCGCCTTCTTCATCGTGTCGCAGTTCTTGATTCCGTAGATCGTGATGCTCATGCCACGCGTCCTCAAACAATCGTATCCGACCGCGGCGGATGTCCCACGTTGCGACAATCGGCCGTGCATTTTGCCGTGCGATTCACCCGCTTTTGATGCGGCGGACGCCACTCGTTCCGCGGTCGGAATTCACTCCGACCTTTGCCACGAAACTGTCGGCTGAGCATTACATTTTCTTCGCATCCCCGGCGTATCTGGCCCACGAACAGGAGACCGCGAATGGGCAAGATCATGGTACGTTGTCCGCAGACCGGCCGCAGCATCGAGACAGGGATGGAAATGGACGCCGCGCGCTTTCAGCGCATGCCCGTGTTCTTCTCGCGTGCCTACTGCCCGCACTGCCGCATCTACCATGAATGGTTCGCTGCCCATGCCTGGGTCGAGGAGACGCGCGAGCGTATCGCGCTGGCTTGACCGCACTCAAGTTGACGGATGCTGGCCGCCACGCATCTCCACCCGACATCAAGACAGCAGAGCAGCGATATCCTCCTCCGTCAGCGCCTTGCCGATATTGCCCTCGCGATCGAACAGTGAATCAGCCAGCGCCTGCTTGCGCAGCTTGAGCTCACCGATCTTCTCCTCGATCGTCCCGGCCGTCACCAGGCGATAGACGAAGACCTTCTTGTCCTGGCCGATGCGATGCGCCCGGTCGATCGCCTGCGCCTCGACGGCAGGATTCCACCAGGGATCGTAGATGATGACGGTATCGGCTGCCGTCAGGTTGAGGCCGACTCCGCCGGCCTTCAGGCTGATCAGGAACACCGGGCTGTCTCCCCTCTGAAACGCCTCGATCGGCCGCTTGCGATCGCGGGTGTCGCCCGTGAGCAGCTCGTAGGCGATGTCAGCCGCCTCGAAACGCTCCTCGATCAGGGAGAGCATCGAGGTGAACTGCGAGAAGATGATGATCTTGCGCCCCTCGCTGAGCAGTTCCTCGACCATCTCAATCAGCCGGTCCAACTTGGCCGAGGGGCGCTCGACCTTGTCGTCGAGCTTCACCAGCCGCGGGTCGCAGCAGACCTGGCGCAGCCGCAGCAGCGCTTCGAGCACGACGATGTGGCTGCGCGCGAGACCACGTTCGTCAAGGGCTTTGCGCACCTTCTTCGCCATCGCCGCGCGGATCGAATCATAGAGATCGCGCTGCTTGCCGTCGATCGCGACGGTCTCCACGATGTCGACCTTGGCCGGCAGCTCGGACGCAACCTCCTCCTTGGTCCGCCGCAGCAGGAACGGCTTGACGCGGCGGGTCAGCGCCGCCGCCCGCATCGCATTGCCTTCTTTCTCGATGGGCGTGCGCCAGTTGCGCGTGAACGCGGTCTTGTCGCCGAGATAGCCGGGGTTGACGAAGCTCATGATCGACCAGAGCTCGCCGAGATGGTTCTCCATCGGAGTGCCCGTCAGGCAGAAGCGGTGGCTGGCCTTGATCGCATTGAGCCAGCGCGTCGTGGCGGCATTGGGATTCTTGATGGTCTGCGCCTCGTCGAGAATGGCCATGTGCCAGTCCCGTCCCAGGATGAGCTCATGGTCGCGCGCGATCAGCGGATAGGTGGTGAGCACGACGTCGTGCTCCGAAATCTGCGCGATCAGCTCCTTGCGAGCGGCGCCGTGGAACACCAGGACCTTCAGGTCAGGAACGAACTTGCTTGCCTCGTTGAACCAGTTCGTCATCAGGCTGGTCGGCGCGACGATGAGCACGGGCCTCGCCAGCGCGCCGCGCGCCTTCTCGAGCGCGAGCAGGGCCAGCACCTGGACGGTCTTGCCGAGGCCCATGTCATCGGCCAGCACGCCGCCGAGGTTGGCCTGCCGCAGGAGATCGAGCCAGGCGACGCCCTGCCGCTGATAGGGGCGCAACGTGGCGGTGAAGCCGGCCGGCAGCTTCAATTCATCCGGCCGATGCTGCCGCACCAGATCCGCGAGCCGGCGCAGATCATCGGGGCCCTTGAATGCGCCCGGATCGTGCGCCAGCAGCGGCACGAGCTGCGCACGAGACAGCTTGAGCTTGCCCGACGCATCCAAGCCGCCGCCGCTCAGCCGCATCGTCTGCAGCGCCAGCAGAACCGGCAGGAAGCGGCCGGCCGCCAGCGCCAGGTGCCGTCCGTCGGGCAGCGGCACATACATGTGCTTGGCTTCGGCATCGGCTTCGGACAGCGCATCGAGAATGCCGGGCTGCGCGAGCAGCCGCGCCAGCAGCTCGGCCAAGTCATGCGGCCGGCCATCGATGTCGATCTTGAAGCCAAACTCGAACCAGTCGATTCCGGAGCCCTCGATCTCCATGTCGACGAGACCGGAGGACTCCGCCAGCCGGTACGGAAAGTCGTCATCGATGCGGATCTCGAACCCCTGCTCGCGCAACGCATCGAGCTCGAGATGCACGAATTGCAGCCAGCGGCCTTCGTCCTCGAAGGTCAGATCGTCCGCGTGACCGCCGAAGCTGTAGGTCTGGACCTTTCTGAGTGGAACCAGGCCGAGCTCGCTCAGCCGTTTGGACGACTTTCGTTCGTCCGCCTTGGCGCGGGTGACGAGATGCACCCGGCCGTCTTGGAACGCCTCCACCTCGTTGCCACCGCTGTCGGGCTCGATCTCGATCGGACCGTAACGGAAGCCCGCGCGGACCACGCCGAGTGGAAGCCCGCTGGTGTGGACGCCGCGAAAGCCATAGCCCGGATAGGGTCCGCGGCGCAGATGCAGGATGGGCGTCGGCTTGGCCTCGATCTCGACGACCTCGGTCGGCCGCGACGGCAGAAGGGCGCTATCCAGCGAGGGCAGCCGCTGGCTGAGATGTCGGGAGACCTCGCCGATCAGTGCCTTCGGCAGCGTTGGCGCACTCAGCAATTGGTACGCCGTTCGCGGCTCGATCCCCGGATCGACCTCCCCGACGATGCCGCGTGTCTCCTCGGCATAGACAGGCGGCTCGGCATGCAGAGCAAGCACGCCGTCGACCACGAGCCTTGCGCCGATGCCTTTCAGGCCGACCGGCTGCCATTCGATGCGGCCATCGCGCTTGTCGCCCCAGCGCAGCAGCGGCCCGGCATGATCGCGCCAATACGCCCGCCCGGTCTCGACGATGCGCTTCAGCAGCGCGGCAGAGCCGATCCGGAAGGCCGACGCTCCGTCGAGAAAGACTTGATGTCCGAGCCGCGCTGTGATGTCGATATCGCTGTCGCGGTAGAATGCCGGCGCCCGCCCGGCGCCTCCCCGCACTTGATCGACTTTCGAGAACACGTCGGCGAAGCTGTCGTCCTTGCGCAGCCGGACCGACCACAGCCGGACGACCGGATAGGCAGCGCCTCCGGACTCGGAATGGGGCTGCACGCCATAGATCAACCTCTGCCTCACCTCGGGAGGATAGGTGTCGCCACGGCTGACCGTGCCGATCTTGTCCAGCCAGGCGGCGATCTCCGGCGGCAGCACCAGCGGGCTCGCCTTCCTCGCCGTCTTTGCCGGTGTCCTCAGGTCCACGTCGTCCTCGAGGGACGGCTCGATCGCTTCCAGCAGCACCGCCGCGACGTGCTTGCAGTTGTGCTGCATCGGGCAGGTACATCTCCCGGAGACATCCAAACGACCGTGCTTATCCCGGGCCAGCTCGATCTCGACCTCGTACGGCCAGGATTGCGATCCCTGCACCGACGCCGCCAGCTCCCGGCCGTCCTCGCTGATCTCGAGATCGAGAACGCCTCCGCGAAGCTGCAGGTGCTCCGCCTTCTGAAAGGCAGCATGGCTGAAGAAGGAGCGGATGGCCTGGGGCTTTTTGAAAGGAAGCGGCATTGCATGGAGACCTGACGCACGCGATCGCGCGTCCCACGGATCGATGTACCATGATCCGGGCGGCAGCATCGCGCCGCCCCTTCTAGCCTGGGGATATCTCCGGCGAGGCGCTCAGTGGCTCACTCGTCCTTCGGGTCGCTCTGCAGCGGCTTGTTGGAATCGCCTAGCATCAGGCAGGGGTACAATTCCGTGAACTTGAAATCTGCCTCGCCGGCGGCGCGATCGAAGCGCAGCACGACGTCGAACCGCTTGCCCGACCAATGGGGCGGCAATTGCCCGGCGTTGCTCACCGGCAGACGCGGCAGGATATCGGAGATGATTGCCTTGTGCTCCCACGCCACCAGCGCGGTGCCGGACAGCGCCAGCAAGGCTTCGACCAGCCCAGCCTCCTCTCCCTTCGCGAACGACGTATCCGGCTTGGCGAGACCGACGCGCGCAGCCAATTCGAGTACCGTCTCATAGGGCCGGCGGCTCGGGTCGGAGCCGTCCTCGGCGCTGTCGGGATCGGCGGCGTAGATCGCCTGCGGCGTCGGATAGGACGCGCCGCCCAAGCCGCTGCCGAACAGCGCCGTCCAGGCCCCTGCCCGCTCCCAGCCGAAGATGACCAGCGACTTCGAATCCGGCTTGCCCTCGTAGGTCAGGCCCGGACCTGTCGCGTCGCCGTCAGGCTTCTCGGCATGACGGATGATCAGCAGCGTCAGCGCGTTCATCGGCAACCTCTCAGGTGGCATCATACGGCCACCAAACGGAATTGCCACTTGAGATTGCAATCGTGGGACCGCATCATGAGATCTTTCCAACCAGGATTCATTTCAGATGAGCATTGGACCGGCTCTGGGATGTCTGGACGCGCAAGCAGCAGCGGCTCAAGCTTCCCTACCTGCCGCAGGGCGCCGACCTGAAGACGTTCTCCGACGAACCGTTCCTGTTCTACGCCGATGGCAAAGGCGGCTATGTCGGACCGAGCAAAGCGGGCGACTACATATCGACCGATCGCTTCGACTACGACTATGCGCCGGGCTTCGGTGAGGACATCGTCAATCCGCCCGCGGTCGCCTCGGCGCCGCAGGCCAAGCCGCAGCAGGGCTCGGTCAAGGCCAATGTGGGCACGGTGAGGATCCCCGGGGATAGGCTCGACGCGCATCTGGCGGCAGCGCGGCCGCAGCCGCTGATGGCGCAGATCACGCTGCCCCGCCCGAGCGGCTATTCGACCGTGCGCGAATTCGACGTCCTGGTCAACGCGCCCGCCAACGTCACCAAGGTCACGGCTGACAGCCCGTATTATGCAGGCACCATCGCCTTCTTCGGGTCGATGATGCCGGGCATGGCCATGACCATGGATGCGACCTTCGCGGTGCCGCTGCCGACCGAGCGGGAGGCCTTCTCCGCCCTGCGGGCCGCGCCCAACCAGCCCCTGAGCATCCGCGTCGTGCCCTCGGGCGGCGTCGGCACTGCGCCGACGCTGAAAGCGCTCTCGGTCGGACCGCTGCGCCCATGAACGGGAGGCGCGCCGCGCTGCGGGCCTGCGCCGTGCTGTTATGTGCCGTGCTGCGGCCGGCCTCGTCCTTGGCGGCGGAGCCGTTCAGAGCCATCGATCTGGTCCTGCCGCGGCCATTGGATGCGAGCGACGCTCCAGTCGTCGAGATCAGCCTGGGCGCACTGGGGCGAGGCCAGGAGGTGACGGTGACGACGGCGTCTGGGATGCCGCTCGGGACCATCTCGCCATTCGGCCTTCGCACTGGTGCGGAGGCCGGGACCTACGCGCTTCCGGTGCCGAAGGAGGCGATCAAGGGCGGGCGGCTGTCGATCCGTCTCAGCATCAGCCAACCCGGCGGCAGCCGCGCGCCGACGCCGCAGGAGGTTCGCGGCGTCACGCTCAAGCTCGCTCCACGGCCATGATCCGTCGTCTGCGCCGCAAGCGCGCCGGGCTCAGACCGTCCCGCTCCGCGCACGTTCTGCGCGCTGTTCGAACGGGCTCGCCATGCTGGGCTGTCCGATCCAGACGCGGTTGAGCAGCCGCGTGAACGGCGGACACGTCGTCCCCTCGATGCGCGCCATCGCCTCCTGATAAGGGCCGACGGTGCGCAATCTCTCCGGCAGCACCGCATAGGCGCGCGGCAACCAGACTCGAGCTCGCGCGGCGCTGCGGCGTTCGCGCTCGCCATAGGGCAGCGCGAAGGCGAGCCGCAGCCGCTCCGGCAACATCTCGGCCGTCAGCGCCGCGAACCAGCGCGGCGGTGCGATCCAGGTCGCCTCGCCCGAGAAGATGCGCTGCGCGATGTCGCGCGCGGCCGTGCTGACCGTCAGCGTCTCCGATTCCATCATGTCGGCCGCATAGGCCTTGAACCCCCCCCAGTCCGGCGGCAGCACCTCATGCGGAATCCCGAACAGACCGGCGAAGCGCATCGCCTCACGCCAATATTGCTCGCGCTCGTCATCGCCAAGCGGCGGACACAACAGGCCGTAGGACATCATCGCAGTCTCGACCAGGGTGGCATGGACCCAGCGCAGCGCGTCGACGTCGTTGGCGCGATAGTGCGAGCCGGCCACGAACGGTCCGACCGTCTCAGGCATGACGCCGTCGACCGCGGCGTGACGCCGATACAACCGCCGCGCCACGGCAACCGCCTGCGCGCGCGTGCCGAACACCATGGTGTAGACGATGCCGAAGGTGCGGTGGAAACGGCCGAGCGGATCGGCGAACACCTTCGACTGCTCGGCAACGCCCGCCGCCACCCAGGGATGGGCGAGCTGCAACAGCAGCGCGCGGCCTGCGCCGAGAAACAGCGCGGCCTCGCGATGCACGCGCCACATCGCGCTGTCGGACGGCAGCACGGCGTCGCCCGGCGTGGCCGGCGCGGACAGCAGCTCGGCCATGCAACGTTCGAAATCGGCCTCGCTGACGATCACGGCCGCTGCGGGATCTCCAGCCCGCGCTGTACCGCCGGCCGCGCCAGCCCGCGCTCGAGCCAGGCCGGAACATGCGCGAGCTCATCGAAGGCTGTGAGCTCGCGCGCGCCGTAGAAGCCGATCAGGTTGCGCACCCAGCCGAGCGTCGCGATGTCGGCGATGGTGTAGTCGGCGTCCATGATCCACTGCCGGCCATCAAGCCTGTCGTCGAGTACGCCGAGCAGCCGCCTGCTCTCCGCGACATAGCGCTGCAACGGCCGCTTGTCCTCGTACTCGCGGCCGGCGAATTTGTGGAAGAAGCCGAGCTGCCCGAACATCGGACCGATGCCGCCCATCTGGAAATGCACCCACTGGATCGTCTGCCAGCGCCGCGCCGGATCGTTCGGCAGGAATTGTCCGGTCTTCTCGGCAAGGTACTGCAGGATTGCGCCGGATTCGAACAGGCCGAGCGGCTGGCCGCCGGGACCGTCGGGATCGATGATCGCGGGAATCTTGCCGTTCGGACTGAGCGAGAGGAATTCCGGGGTCTTCTGGTCGTCCTTGCCGAAATCGATCGTGTGCGGCTCGTAGGCCAGGCCGGTCTCCTCCAGCATGATCGAGACCTTCACGCCGTTCGGGGTCGGCAGTGAATAGAGCTGGATGCGGTCGGGATGCTGCGCCGGCCAGCGCGTGGTGATCGGAAAGCTGGAGAGATCGGACATCGTGGCTCTTGCTCGCTTTGTCGCTGAGGCCTCAATCTAAGCCCGTGAGCCGCCGCTGCAAGGTTCGATGCGGAACCGCATGCGGCCGACGGTCTTATGTTGCTGCATCGTGCAGAAAGCCAGCATGCCGAGCCCGACCTACCAGTTGATCATGCAGGCGATGATCACACGCCAGCAGGTGCTGTGCATGTATGGCGGCTTCGCCCGCGCGATCTGCCCGATCATCCTCGGCCACACCGCCGGCCGCGAGCGCGTGCTCGCGTTCCAGTTCGCGGGCGGCGCGAGCAGCGGCCTGCCGCCGGGCGGCCAATGGAAGTGCTTCGATGTCGCTGACATCAGCGAGGTCGAGCTGCGCCAGGGGCGCTGGCATTCGGGGCGCAGCCACCGCCAGCCGCAATACTGCGTCACCGACGTCGAGCTCGACGTCAATCCGAACAGCCCCTACGACCCGAAACGACCGATCGCGACGCCGCAGAGAGGTAAGCTTCGGCGGAAGCGCTGACGCTACTGCGGCTCGCGCAGACGCACGCGCAGCAGCGCCGGAAGCTTCGACGTGGCGTCATGCTGCGCGAGCTTCGCCGCGACCCGGCGCATAAGCGACGACGCGCCCTGCTTGGCAAACACCTTCATGCCGCGATAGCTGAAATCGACCACCACCTCATGATGGCGCATGCCCTTGCCGCCCTTGACCAGGCCAAGGTCGCGCACCAGGCAATAATGCCCGTCGCTCATGCGTGCAAATCGGGTGTTCTCGAACATGCAGCGAAGCAATGCACCGAGTCGCAAATCCGTCAAGATTGACAGGAACGACTCATGAACTCAGCACATCGGCAACGCGTCGCCGCGGCGAGAAGGGCAGCGCCGGCCCGTAGCCGAAGCGCAGCACGAGATCCGGCCGCCGTGTCGTTCCGACCACGCGCGCCAGCTCTGGCCGCAACGCGGCCACTTCGACCGGCTGGTTGATGAAGGCAAGCTTCAGGCCCAGCCGCGTCGCTTCGAGCGCGAAGCGCTGGCACGCCTGCCCGGCCCTGATCCAATGCGAGGCATCGGCCTGCTCGGCGGTGAATACGGCGACACCGGCCGATGAGCGAATCTGCCGCGCGTATTTGTCGTTCTCCGACGCGGCATTGAAGAGCCGATCGAAGGCGAGGCCACCGAGCGCGGTCGGCAATGACGGGTTGCCGCTGGCAGCCGCGAACAGCCCGTCGCCGGTCTCGATCGCGCTGCGCGGATTGAACCGCAGCCAGCTCTTCAGTTCGCGCATGAACGCCGCATCGAGCATCTGCGTATCATTGCCGGCGACGACGAGATCGCGGATGGCGGCGATCGCGGCGGGAGCCGTGATGATCGCGAGATCGACGCCTGGCATGGTTGACGCGGCCTGCAGCGCGGCGAGATCGCCTGGCGGCACCGGTCGTCCGTCATACTCCGCGCGCGTCGACTGTCTGCGGACGATTGCCGCAAGCCGCGCGTCGTCATGCGCCGTGCGGTTCGTGAAGCTGTACCGCACCGTCCGGCCGTCGCTGCTGAGCTCGCCCGGACGGCCGCTCGCATCCGCGGCGATCGCGAGATTGACAGCCGCGCAGCCCAGGCTGACGAACAGATGATGGTCGTCCGGATCGACCACCGGCGTGCGGCGTGACGGATCGGGCATGATCTCGATCGCATCCTGCGCTACGCGAAAGCGCCAGGGCTGCGTGTTGTGGCTGTTGGCTGCAAGCGTCGCGTAGCGGATCACCGAAGTGATATCGGGCGACAGCGGCGCGCGCAGTCGGGCGCTATACGTCTCATAGTCGTGCATCGTCCCCGTGATCGCGCGCCAGGATGCAGCGCCGAGCATGGCGGCAGCAATCGCGCTCCCCGTTCCTAACAATACCGTTCGCCGGTTCATAGCAAACACGCCTGCATGTTCCGCTGCAATCGAGCTAAAGATGACAATACGCCGGCATCGCATCGGCGCGTTGTTGCAGATCAAGGCCGCCGCAGCCGGCAAAAAAGTTCGAAGACACGCTGTTGACAGCCCCAACAAAGCGGCGTATGTCCCGCGGCCTCGCGAGCGACTGCGCCCGCGACAAACATGAGCGAGACGATGTCCTTCGGCTACGAACACTTCATCCGCACGTCCAACGGCGTCATGCCGGTGGATGGCGCACGCCATGCTCGGGGGAGCGGTCTTGCCTGAGGCAAGATCAACAGTCCGCATCACACGGACCCTCCCGAGCCAGCCGCTCCGGAGGGTTTTTTGTTGCCCTCACGCGAGCGGCCTGCACGGCGAAACCAACGGAAGTCCCGGCTGTCAGCCGGAACGGGAGACCCGGATCCCGGGGCTCGCGCAGGTGATGCGCGTGCCCGAGCGCGCGGGGCCTGTCGGAGGGAACGAAGGCGCGCGCGCCGGACACCGATGACAGAGCGGGCTCCATGGAGCTCGCAACACGCGGCGCAGGGCAGCGCCGCCAACAAGCTATTTGAATTCCCGGTCGTTCGCGGCCGGGAGATGCTGGTGGTGAAGGTGTCGGCTCCTTCGTACCATTGGTGATGCGGGTTCGAATCCCGCCTATGGCGTCACGTACCGTGGAGGCGGCCATGCGAGGGCCGTCGAGTCGCGGGTTTCGGTTGTTCTTCTTTCGGATGACCTGCGTTGGCGTCATTGATCGCCGAGACCGCCTGTTCCCCAGCATGCCATCAACGCCACTCGGCGACCGCCGGGCGGCCAAGGCGGTGGTGAAGATGTCTGTTACTTCGTTGAAACCGAGCGCCCCATTGGGGCAGCAACAGCATCGCCTATTCCCCGCCGAACGTATCCACGAGCCGTGGTGAAGACGACTGTTACTTCGCCTTGCACGCCAGAGGTCGCGGGTTCGACTCCCGCCCGGCGCCATGCCGGTAGCTCAGAGGTCAGAGCGCTGTCCGGTCCATCAGCGACCGGGTCTCAGCCGTCGCCTGTTCCCGGCTCGTGATCCATCTCAACTGATCGTCTTCGAACAGGCGGTCAGATCGTTGCGGCGCAGACGTCTGCTGCGCCACCTTCTTCCACGCGCCGTGGTGAAGAGTGCTGATACTTCGATTGCGGATCGAGAGGTCGTGGGTTCGAGTCCCATCCGGCGTTCCATGCGCCGGTAGCTCAGTGGCAGAGCACTATCCGCTCCACGCCGGTGGAGCGGAGCTCAGCATTCGCCCGTTCCTGGCGCGTGGTCATCTGTGACGCGTGGTCTCCGCACGAGATCACGCGTGACGTTCCTTCCACCCGTCATCAACCAAGATCAACCCAGAGAGGAGGCCATCATGGTCAGGCTCAACAAGTTCCTGCGCGCCTTCACCCATGAGGGTGCGCCGTCCCGGCAGCTCGCGCCCGAGCAGGCACTGCAGCGTACGCTGCTGAGCTGCCTGCTGTGGGAGGACCAGTTCTACGAGGACGGTGTGTCGGTCGCCGAGCGCATCAAGGCGCTGGTGCCGCAGGTCGCGCCGCGCGAGGCGGCGCAGCTCGCGGTCCGCGCGCGCGAGGAGATGAAGCTGCGGCACGCGCCGCTGCTCGTCGCCCGCGAGATGGCGCGGCTGCCGGAGCACCGTGCGCTGGTCGCCGAGACGCTGGCGCGCATCATCCAGCGGCCGGACGAGATGACCGAGCTGCTCGCGATCTACTGGGCGGACTCGCTGGGTCCGCAGCAGCAGCGCAGGCGGCAGCCGGTGTCGGCCCAGGTCAAGAAGGGGCTGGCGAAGGCGTTCACGAAGTTCGACGCCTATCAGCTCGCGAAGTATGACCGCGAAGGACCGGTGCGGCTCCGCGACGTCCTGTTCCTGGTGCACGCCAAGCCCAGGGATGCCGCTCAGGAGGCGGTGTGGAAGCAGCTCGCCGCAAGCGAGCTGCCCTCGCCCGACACCTGGGAGGTCGCGCTGTCGAAGGGCTCGGACAAGCGCGCGAGCTTCGAGCGGCTGCTCGCCGAGAAGCGGCTCGGAGCGCTGGCGCTGTTGCGCAACCTGCGCCTGATGCGAGAGGTCGGGGTGCCGCGGGCAACCATCGCGGCCGCGATCGAGACGATGCGGACGGACAGGATCCTGCCGTATCGGTTCATCACGGCGGCGCGGCATGCGCCGGACTTCGAGCCCGAGCTCGAGCAGGCGATGCTGGGCGCGATCAAGGGCTACGCGCGGCTGCCAGGTCGCACGCGGCTCCTGATCGACGTCTCGGGATCGATGTTCGCGAAGCTGTCCGCGCAGTCAGAGATGACGCGCGCGGAGGCTGCGTGCGGGCTCGCGATCCTCGCCCGCGAGGTCTGCGACGAGGTGGAAATCTTCACGTTCAGCGACAAGGTCGTGAAGGTGCCGCCGCGCCGTGGCTTTGCGCTGCGCGATGCGATCCTCGGGTCGCAGCCGCATTCCGGGACCTATCTCGGCCGTGCGGTCGGCGAGATCGACCGCAAGGGAGACCGCCTGATCGTCTTCACCGACGAGCAGAGCCACGATGCGGTGCCGTCGCCCAAGGCGCGCGGGACCATGGTCAACGTGGCGTCGTACCAGCACGGGGTCGGTTACGGACCCTGGACGCGGGTCGACGGCTTCTCCGAAGCCGTGATCGCCTGGATCGCGGCGCAGGAGGAGACGCTGCGAGGCGCCACCCTGCACTGACGACAATGGACCCGGACGCGTCACAGACGCGCCCGGGTCTCCTTCCCATGCTGCGCGGTTACGGCCGGCTCGATTGATCTCCTTGCGGAGCGTGCTTCAGGAGCGGCGCCACCGTTTCGATCTCGTCCGTCATCACGCCCCCAGCGAAGGCCTTGGGCAACCGGGCGATGTCGTCCGGCGAATCCAGTCCGGTGGAGAATGTCTCGCCATGATAGGCACCGACCACGAAGACGCTGCTTCCTCCTTGTGCCATGCGCTCGAGGAAACGGTCTGGCCAGCCCCAGAGCCACGGCGCGACATTGACCGGGACCAGCACCATCATGTTCCGGCATGCGGACGGCACCAGCCCCGTCCAGCCATATCCGATATATCGCAGCAGGCAGCTCTTCAGCATGCCGCGCGACATCACCTTCAGCTCCGGCTGCGCCGCCCTGAGCGCCGCGATCGGCGCATCGCCACCATACACCATCAGCCGCCCGCGTTGCGCAGCGTCGATCGGTGCAAGTGCCGCGGCAAGCAGCCGGCCTTCCGCCGGATCATTGCTCTTGACGTTGATCAGGAACGACTTGTCCGGAAAGGTCGCGAGCACCTCGTCCAGCGACGGCATCAGGCCGACGCCCTTGCCGCGGAATGGAAAGGTGCGCCCGCCATCGGCGGTGTAGCCATAACCGATGTCGAGCTGCCGCAACGCCGTCATCGCATGCTCGCGCGTGACGCCCTTGCCATCGGTGCGACAGTCGAGCGTCCAGTCATGGAACACCGCGAACTGGCCATCGGTGGTTGGGTGCACGTCGAATTCCACGATATCGGCGCCGGCCAGAAAGCTGGCGCGCATCGAGGCGATGGTGTTCTCGAGATAGTCATGCGTCGGCGGCAGCATGCGCGCCGCGGTGCAGGTTTCGCTCGTCAGGCCGGTGCGATCGAACTGCTGTGACACACCTCGATGAGCCAGGAGATGCAGCCGCCCAGCCTCCTTTGTCACCTGCAGATTGGCGTTGTTGAAGAACATGAAGCCGGCGCAGATCAGCACCAGCAGCCCGGCGATTTTCAGGACTCTGCTCATGCGAAGTCAATTCCATGACGATTCGAGCCGAATTGCGTCCCTGCCCTCGTTCTCCGCAAGAGTCGTCCTGCGGAGATGGCGCACCTTTTGTCCAGCGCTCCCAGAGCCGATGCGAAAGCGAATGCGAGAACGGCCACCGCCAAACTTTGGCTTCGAAGCACTGGATCGTTGTTTCCTCATCCGGTATCTGACCTCATGTTTCTGTCCATCGCCACCACCCACCAGCCCGCCACCGATCTCGGCTACCTGCTCAACAAGCATCCCGACAGGCTGCATGAGCTCGAGCTCACCTATGGCAAGGCGCTGATCTTCTATCCCGAGGCCCGCGAGAGCCGCTGTGAGGCGGCGCTGGTGCTCGACGTCGACCCGATCGGCCTCGTCCGCGGCAAAGGCCAGAGCGACGGGCTGCTCGACCAATATGTCAACGACAGGCCCTATGCCGCGTCGTCGTTCCTGTCGGTCGCGCTGAACAAGGCGTTCCGGACCGCGATGAACGGCGTCAGCAGCGCGCGCCAGGAGCTCGCCGACAGCGCCATTTCACTCGAAGCGGTTGTGACACCCCTGCCCCTGCGCGGCGGCGAAGCCGTGCTGCGGCAATTGTTCGAGCCGCTCGGCTGGCAGGTCGATCTCGCCGCGATCCCGGGGCCGCAGGGCGACGCGTCGAGCCGCTACGTCCGGCTCACGCTGCGCGGCACCGCGCGGCTCAGCGCGCTCCTCAATCATCTCTACGTGCTGATCCCCGTGATGGACGACGCCAAGCACTATTGGGTCGGCGACGAGGAGATCGACAAGCTGCTCAAGCGCGGCGAAGGCTGGCTCGACACGCATCCTGCGAGGGAGCTGATCGTGCGCCGCTATCTGCGCCACCGCGGCGTACTCGCACGCGCGGCTTTGGAACGCCTTGCGCCCGAGACGCAGGACGACGCGCTGGAGCCGGAGGCGCGCAGCGAGTCCGAGGACACGCTGGAACGGCCGATCCGGCTCAACGACCTGCGGATGGAAGCGGTCGTCGACGCGCTGCGCACGAGCGGCGCCAAGGCCATTGCCGACCTCGGCTGCGGCGAAGGCAAGCTGCTGCAGCTCCTCGTGCGCGAGCGCTGGGTGACCCGGCTGATCGGGCTCGATCCTGCCGCGCATGAGTTGGAGCGCGCGTCCAGGCGACTGAAGCTGGGATGGCCAGGCGGCCCGCCCGAGGGCCGCGTCACGCTTCTCCACGGCTCGCTGACCTATCGCGACGACCGCTGGGCCGGCGTCGATGCTGCTGCATTGGTCGAGGTGATCGAGCATCTCGATCCCGACCGGCTGCCGCTGGTCGAGCGCGTCGTGTTCGGCGCAGCGCGTCCGCGCGCCGTGATCGTGACCACGCCGAACGCCGACTACAATGCGCTGTTTTCGAGCCTGCCCGCAGGCCAGTTCCGCCACCGCGACCATCGCTTCGAATGGAGCCGTGCCGAGTTCGCCGCCTGGGCCGAGCGCATCTGCGCAGCCTTCACCTATCAGGTCGCCTTCTCCGGTATCGGCCACCATGACGAGACCTTCGGCGCGCCGACCCAGATGGCCGTCTTCACCCGCTGAGCAATTCCATGAACATCGACATCCCCGACTTCTCGCTGGTCGTATTGATCGGCTCGACCGGCTCCGGCAAGTCGACCTTCGCCGCTAGGCATTTCCTGCCGACCGAGGTGATCTCCTCGGATCACTGCCGCGCGCTGGTCGCGGACGACGAGACCGATCAGAGCGTCTCCGCCGATGCCTTCGACATCGTGCGCGAAATCGCAGGCCGGCGCCTCAAGCATCGCCGCCTCGCGGTGATCGACGCCACCAATGTGCGCCCCGCGGACCGCAAGGGCTGGATCGAGCTGGCGCGCAAATGGCATGCGCTGCCGGTCGCGATCGTGTTCGATCCCGGCATCGACATCTGCATCGACAGAAACCGGACACGGCCGGAGCGCACTTTCGGCGGGCCAGTCGTGCAGCGCATGGTGTCGGAGATCCGCCGCGGCCTCGGCGGCCTGCAGCGCGAGGGCTTTCGCCAGGTGTGGAAGCTCGACAGCGTCGAGCGGATCGAGGCCGCCACCCTCACGCGGCAGCCGCTGTGGACCGACAAGCGCCACGACGGCGGGCCGTTCGACATCATCGGCGACGTCCATGGCTGCGCCGATGAGTTGCAGGCGCTGCTGGCGAAGCTCGGCTATCAGGTCACATGGACCGAGGCCGGGGGCGATCGCGCGGTCACCGTGACGCCGCCGGCCGGCCGCAAGGCCGTCTTCGTCGGCGATCTCGTCGATCGCGGCCCGCGCTCGCCGGATGTGCTGCGCATCGTCATGAGCATGACGGCCGCGGGCAGCGCCTATGCCGTGCAGGGCAATCACGACCGCAAATTCCAGCGCTGGCTCGCCGGCCGCAAGATCACGATCGCGCACGGCCTGCAGGCCACGATCGATCAGCTTGCGAAGGAAAACCGCAGCTTCCGCGACGCGCTGCCATCGTTCCTCGACGGCCTGCGCAGCCATGTCTGGCTCGACGGCGGCCGGCTCGCGGTCGCGCATGCCGGGCTGAAGGAGGAGATGATCGGCCGCGGCTCCGGCGCGGTGCGCGAGTTCGCGCTCTATGGCGAGACCACCGGCGAAATCGACGAATTCGGCCTGCCCGTGCGCGCCGACTGGGCCGCGAACTATCGCGGGACGACCAGCGTGGTCCATGGCCACACGCCGGTGCTCAACGCGGAATGGGTCAACAACACGCTCTGCCTCGACACCGGCTGCGTGTTCGGCGGCAGGCTCACGGCGTTGCGCTGGCCGGAGCGCGAGATCGTCGACGTCGAGGCCGAGCGCGTCTGGTGCGAGCCCGTCCGTCCGCTCGCGGCCCGCGCCGGCACCGCCTCGGCGCAGGCCGAGGCCGATCAACTGCTCGACATCGGCGACGTCAGCGGCCGGCGCTGGATCGACACGACGTTGCTGAACCGCGTCGTCGTCGCCGAGGAGAACGCCGCCGCCGCGCTGGAGGTGATGAGCCGGTTCGCGCTGGCGCCGCAATGGCTGGCCTATCTGCCGCCGACCATGTCGCCGTCCGAGACCAGCGCGCGCGAGGGCTGGCTGGAGCGGCCCGAGGAAGCGTTCGCGCATTTCCGCGACCGTGGCGTCGGCGAGGTCGTGTGCGAGGAGAAGCACATGGGCTCGCGCGCGGTGATCGCGCTGTGCAGGAGCGCCGAGGTGGCCAGAGCGCGCTTTGGTGTTGGCGGCGACGAGCGCGGCGCGATCTGGACCCGCACCGGACGCGCCTTCTTCAACGACGCCGCGATGGCCGAGGCGCTGCTGGCGCGGCTGCGGCTGGCCTTCGACGAATCCGGCTTGTGGCAGGAGCTGCAGTCCGACTGGGCTCTGCTCGATGCCGAGATCATGCCGTGGTCAGCCAAGGCCGGCAGCCTGATCGAGAGCCAGTATGCCCCGGTCGCGGCGTCCTCGGTCGCCGGCCTCTCGGCGGCGGCGGATGCGCTGGATCGCGCCGCCGCGCGTGGCCTCGATGTCGCAGCGCTCGGCGATCACGTCCGCGACCGGGTGCAACGTGCCATACGCTATGGCCGGGCCTGGGCGCCCTACATCTGGCCGGTCTCGGGCGTCGATGATCTCAAGGTCGCGCCGTTTCACCTGCTGGCCAGCGAAGGCCGGGTCTGGTTCGACCAGGACCATGTCTGGCACATGGGCCTCGCCGACCGGCTGGCGGCCGTGTCGACATCCGTCGTCACCCGCACGCAATGGCGGACAGTGGCGCTGGCGGACGACCAGGCCGTCGCCGACGCCATCGCCTGGTGGGAGCAACTCACCGAAGGCGGCGGCGAAGGCATGGTGGTGAAACCGCGCAGCTTCGTCGCACGCGGCCCGAAGGGCCTGATCCAGCCGGCGCTGAAGGTGCGCGGATCAGAATATCTGCGCATCATCTACGGCCCGGAATATGATGCGCCGGAGCACATCGTTCGGCTGCGCCAGCGCAGGCTCGACGGCAAGCGCAAGCTGGCCTTGCGCGAGTTCGCCCTCGGCCACGAGGCGCTCACGCGCTTCGTCGCCCGCGAGCCGCTGCGGCGCGTGCATGAATGCGTGTTCGCGGTGCTGGCGCTGGAGAGCGAGCCGATCGACCCGCGGCTTTGAGCGCCATCACTGCATCACACGCCGCGCGGTGGTCACCGGAGAGCGGTGCGGTCCTTCATCAAGGCGAAGCTCAGCGCTGCCCGTCGGGCGACTCACAGGCCCGGACTTGCGGCGACCAGCCGCAGCCGCGACGTCGGAGCAGCCTCGTGCGGACTCACGCAAAGACCTTTTCCGCCAACGCTCTCAATGCGTTCGCCGGCGCCAGTCATGAGCCGGCAAGATTCCTCTTTCGCTTTTTCGGAATTCATGAAACAGTGGGCCTGTCCCGCCTCACCAAGAGGGGCGCTTCGCGATCGTCACGAACGTGGAGGCGGGATGCGATGGGCGCAGCTCTGCCGCAGCATGGTGTTGCCGTGCGGACGAACGGCAGGACGCGCCGGCGAAATCGTGTGGTCCTGGCCTCCCGATGCTGAGGTCAAGCCGGCTGAGATGATCAGCAGGCGACGGGGGCAACAAAGCCCGGTCCCCGGGGAGAGCACGTATAAGCCGGAAAACCGTTGCGCAGGGAAGGCCGGGATCGTCCGGCTGAGCCTGTGGTTCCTGCCCCGTGCACTTCTTCACGCACGGGGGCCGCGGGTATCAGCGGATACCCGGCCTTCCCTGCGCCCTCTGTTCAAAGAGGGACACCGTACGATCATCACCCGGGCGCGCAACGCGCCGCGGGATCGCGATGACATGCTGTTTGACATTCATATCAGAACGCCACGCGCATGACCCCTGCGCGAGAGCGTCACTTGCCGTCGTCGAGATGGACCAGCACCGCCGCGTTGGCGATGATGATGGCGTCGCTGCCGGCCTCGGCCGGAATCTCCAGCCCACCTTTGACGGCGGTCACGGTCACGGTGCCATAGGGCAGCTCCTTGGCGACCGCGGCGGTGTCGACAGCCTCCGGATTGGGAACGCCGATGGTGACGTCGACAAGCATGTCCTGCGGCGTCTTGCCGACCATGCGGAAGAAGCCGAGGCTGGAATGGCGGATCGCGTCCGACACCGCGCGCTTGGCGGCCTTGGTGGCGTCGCGGCCATGGACGTCGACGCCCATGCCCATCTCGGTGATGCAGCGAATCCGCGTCATGTCAGGTTCCTCTCGGGTTGCGTTGTCGCTTGGCGCGCGACCTTAGCCGACGCCGCCGCCGACGCAACCCGCACGAAATCGACGGTGACGCGCGGCAAAATGGTCATCGGATGCGGGCATATATCGTGCATGATGCCGCTCTGCGCGGTGCCGAGAAAGGTCCTCGATATGACGTCCTCTTCCGCTCTCCCCATCCCGACGAACCCCGTGATCGACCGGGCCGCCGAGACTGATCGCGGCAGCCGCTGAGGAGAGCACCAATGGGTTTTTCACACACGCTGGGCGGCACGCGCTATCGGTTCGACGACCTCAGAACCTTGCTTGCGAAGGCAACGCCGTTGCGCTCGGGCGACGTCCTGGCAGGCCTCGCCGCGCAGGATGCCGCCGAACGCGTCGCGGCACGGATGGCGCTCGCCGAGCTGCCGCTGCGCCATTTCCTCAACGAAGCCGTCATTCCCTACGAGAGCGACGAGGTCACGCGGCTGATCGTCGACCAGCATGATGGCAAGGCGTTCGCTCCCGTCGCGAGCCTGACGGTCGGCGCTTTCCGCGAATGGCTGCTGTCGGATGCGGCCGACGCAGATGCGCTCAGCGGCGTATCGCCGGGGCTGACGCCGGAGATGGTTGCTGCGGTCTGCAAGATCATGCGGCTGCAGGACCTGGTGACGGTCGCGGCGAAATGCGAGGTCGTGACGCGCTTCCGCTGCACCATCGGCCTGCCGGGCCGGATGTCGACGCGGCTGCAGCCCAACCACCCGCTCGACGATCTCAAGGGCGTCGCGGCCTCGATCCTCGACGGGCTAATGTACGGGGTCGGCGATGCAACGATCGGCATCAACCCGGCAAGCGACGACGTCGACACGATGGTACGGCTGCTCGACTTGATCGAGACCTTGCGGCTTGCCTCGCATGCACCGATCCAGTCCTGCGTGCTGGCCCATGTTACGACCGCGCTGAAGGCGATCGAGCGCCGCGCGCCGGTCGATCTCGTGTTCCAGTCGCTGGCCGGCAGCGAGGAGGCCAATCGCGGCTTCGGCATCACGCTGTCGCTGCTCGACGAGGCGCTCGCCGCGGCCGAAGGCCTGCAGCGCTGTCCCGTCGGTGGCAACGTGATGTATTTCGAGACCGGACAGGGCAGCGAGCTCTCCTCCGGCGGCCATTGCGGCGTCGACCAGCAGACCTTGGAAGCTCGCTGCTACGCGGTCGCGCGGCGCTATCGGCCGCTGCTCGTGAACACCGTGGTCGGCTTCATCGGTCCGGAATATCTCTACGACGGGAAGCAGATCATGCGCGCGGGCCTGGAGGATCATTTCTGCGGCAAGCTGCTGGGGCTGCCGATGGGCTGCGACGTCTGCTACACCAACCACGCAGAAGCCGACCAGGACGACATGGATGCGCTGCTGACCCTGCTGGGCGTCGCCGGCTGCACCTACATCATGGGTGTGCCGGGCGCTGACGACATCATGCTGAACTATCAAAGCACCTCGTTCCATGACGCGCTCTATGTGCGCAAGGTGCTTGGCAAGCGCGCGGCGCCGGAGTTCGAGGCCTGGCTCGCGGCCACCGGCCTCAGCGATGCCAAAGGCGAGCTGCGCTTCGAGCCGGCGCGGCTGATGCCGGCGCTGCCGCTGCTGGAGGCCAAGTGATGAGCGGCTCCGACGAGAGCAACTCGCCGGCAACTTCGTCATCGGACGATTGGCGCTGGCTGTCACGCTACACCGAGGCACGGATCGCGTTGGGACGCTGCGGTCCTGGCCTGCCGACGTCGGCACATCTCGGCTTCCAGGCAGCCCATGCCGAAGCGCGCGATGCCGTGCTGAAGCCATTCGATGCCGAGCGCTTTGCGGCCGAGGTCACCGCGCATGGCTGGCCGGCGCTTGCCGTGCACAGCCGCACCGCCGATCGCGCGACCTATCTGCAGCGCCCCGACGCAGGCCGCCTGCTCTCGCCCACGTCGGAAGCGCTGCTGTCGGAGCCGCGCGCGCCGGCCGACATCGTGCTGGTGGTCGCCGATGGCCTGAGCAGCCGCGCGGTGCAGGTCAACGCCCTGCCCGTGCTCGATGCGCTGATGCCGCGCCTGGTTGCAACCGGCCGACGGCTGTCGCCGGTGATCGTTGCTTCGCAGGGCCGCGTCGCGCTCGCCGATCATGTTGGCGAGCTGTTCGGCGCGTCGGCCTCGATCATCCTGATCGGCGAGCGCCCGGGTCTGAGCGCCGCCGACTCGCTCGGCCTCTATCTGACCTGGATGCCACGCCGCGGCCGCGTCGATTCCGAGCGCAACTGCATCTCCAATGTCCGCCAAAGCGGGCTCGCGCCGGCGGATGCGGCGAGACAAGCCGCCGAGCTGCTCGAACGCATGTTCCGTCACCAGGCTGCCGGCGTCAGCCTCGCCCGGCTGCCGCAGCTGCCGGCGCCGGATGGAGATGGCGCGTCATGATGCCGGCGCAGTCCGAAGCATCACACCGCGCAATAGCGGTCCTGGATATCCTTGTCGGCCAGCAGCGCCGCGGCGCTGCTCTCATGCACGACCTCGCCCTGGTCGATGATGACGGCGCGATCGGCGAGCCGCAGCGCCCATTCGACGTTCTGCTCCACCAACAGCAGCGTCTTGCCCTGGTCGCGCAGCCGCCGGAACAGCACGCCCATCTCCTCGACCAGCACCGGCATGATGCCTTCGGAGGGCTCGTCGAGCAGCACCATCCGCGGCCGCGCGATCAAGGCGCGGGCGATCGCCAGCATCTGCTGCTCGCCGCCCGACAGCGTGACGCCTTCCTGGTCCAGCCGCTCGTTCAATCGCGGAAAGGTCTCCGCAATCTCGGCGAACGCCGCGCGCTCCTCGATGTCGGCCTTGGCCGCGACGAGCCCGAGCCGCAGGTTCTCGCGAACCGACAAGCCCGGCACGATGCGGCGCTCCTCCGGCACATAAGCGAGCCCGAGATGAAAGCGCTTGTGGGCCGCAAGCGGCAGCAGATCATGGCCGGCAAAGCGCACGCGCCCCGCGGCCCGGGGCATCAGCCCCATGACGGTGCGCAACGTCGTGGTCTTGCCGGCGCCGTTGCGGCCGACCAGCGCGACCACCTCGCCCTCGTTCACGCGCAGCGAGATGCCGTGCAGGACGTGGCTGGCGCCATACCAGGCCTGAACGCCGTCGAGCTCGAGCAACGCGGTCTCAGCCATAGCCTTCACTCTGTCCCAGATAGACCCGGCGCACGTCGGGGTTGGATCGGATGTCCTCTGGCTTGCCATCGGCGAGCAACCGGCCGTGATGCAGCACCAGCACTCGCTGGCTCAGGCCCAGCACCATCTTCATCTTGTGCTCGACCAGCAGCACCGTGCGCTTCTCCGCCAGCCGCTCCAGCAGCGCCACCATCTCCTTGGTCTCTTCCGGACCCATGCCCGCCGTCGGCTCGTCCAGCAGCAGCAGCTCCGGCTCGGACACCAGCGCAATCGCGATTTCCAGCGCGCGCTGCTGGCCGTGGGCCAGATACTTCGCAAGCTCGCCGCGCCTGCCGATCAGGCCGACGGCAGAGAGCGCCGCATCAGCGCGTTCGCCGAGCTCGGCAAGATCCGCGCGCTTGCGCCAGATGTCGTAGCTCACCCGCATCGCCTGGGCGGCGACCCGGACATTCTCGTGGACCGACAGGTCGGGAAAGATGTTGGTGATCTGGTACGACCGCGAGATGCCCTGATGTACGAAGCGATGCTGTGGCAGACCGTTCAGCTCGCGGCCCTTGAAGCGCAAGGTGCCACTGCTCGGCGACAGCGTGCCCGAGAGAATGTTGAAGAAGGTGCTCTTGCCGGCCCCGTTCGGGCCGATGATCGAGGTCAGCTCGCCGGCCGCGAACGCGACGGAGATGCCTTCGAGCGCGACGAAGCCGCCGAAGCGACGGCCGATCCCGTCCGCGCGCAACAACTCGGTGCTCATCGGCGTTGCCTCGCGATCGGCAGCACATCGAGGAACGTGCCCCAGATGCCCTTGGGCAGGAACAGCACGAACACGACAAAGATGGCGCCGACCACGATCTGCCAGTGCGGCGTCCACAACGACACGACGTCCTCCAGGATCAGGAAGACCGCGGCGCCGACGAACGGCCCGAAGAAGCTGCGTGCGCCACCAAGCAGCACCATCATCACGATCATGCCGGAGGTCTGGTAGTGCAGGATGTCGAGCGGAACGATGGACAAATGCAGGGCCGACATGCAGCCGCCGACGGCGGAGATGGCGCCCGACAGCATGAACACGATCAGCTTGCAGCGCTCGACGTCGTAGCCGCACGCCCGCGCGCGCTGCTCGTTCTCCCTGATCGCCTCGATGACCGCGCCGAACGGCGAGTTGAGGATGCGCGACTGAACCCAGATCGCGATCGCCGCGAGCACCATCAGCACGTAATATTTGTTCACGGGATCGAGGAAGTTGATCTGCGCGCCGAACAGACCGATGTGGTCGACGGTGAAGCCACGCAGCCCGTTCTCGCCGCCGGTGAAGGAGGAGGCCTGCAGCGCCACGTAATAGACGAGTTGCGCCAGCGCGAGCGTGACCATGGAGAAATAGATGCCGCGGGTGCGCGTTGAGATGGTTCCGATCAATGCGGCGAGCGCCATGCTCGCCGCGATCGCCAGCGGCACTGCGGCAAACCACGGCAGGCCCCAGCGGCCGATGGCGATGCCGGTCAGATACGCGCCGGTGCCGAAGAAGGCGGCGTGGCCGAACGACAGCAGCCCGGTGTAACCGAACAGCAGATTGTAGCCCATCACCACGACACCATAGATCAGGACGTTCACGGCGAGCGCCTTCGACGGCAGCAGCCAGGGCAGCAGCGCCAGCGCGACCAGCGAGACCAGCACGCGGTGATCCGCGAGAAGCGCGAAGAGGCGCTGCGCCTGATGGAGCGGCGGTGCCTCGCCGGTCGACTGCACCGTCATCACGCTCTCCCCCTGAGGCCGAACAGGCCCTGCGGCCGGATCAGCAGGACCGCGGCCATGAGCGCGAACATCACGATCGTCGCCATCTCGGGCGCGAACAGCGCGACCATGCTGATGCAGATCCCCACCATCAGCCCCGCGACCACGGCACCCACGATCGAGCCGAGGCCGCCGATCACGGTGACGACGAAGGCTTCCGCCAGCACCAGCGTTCCCATCTCGGGATTGACGCTGCGCATGGGTCCCGCCAGCACCCCGCCGAGCGCGGCAAGGCCGACGCCGAGGCCGAAGATCGCGAGCCACACCTTGCTGATGTCGACCCCGAGCACCCGCATGATCAGGGGATCACGGGCGCCGGCCCGCACGATCAGGCCGACCCGGGTCTTCTCCAGGATCATCCAGAGCACCAGCAGCACGACGGCGACCAGCGCGATCACGAACAGACGATATTTGGGAAAGAAGCCGACGCCGAGATCGACGACGCCGATCAATTGGGACGGCGTTGGAAACGGAATGCCGTCGCTGCCGAACACGATGCGCACGCCCTCGACCAGGATGTAGCTGAGGCCGAAGGTGAGCAGCAATGGATCATCGATCGAGCGGCCATACAGACGTCGGACCAGGACGAATTCGATCAGCATGCCGAACGCGCCGACCAGAATTGGCGCGAGTAGCAAGCCCCACCAGAAGCTACCGGTCAGCGATGCCAGATACAGACCGGCATAGGCCCCGATCATGAACAGCGCCCCATGGGCGAAATTGACCACGCCGAGCATGCCGAACACGATGGTGAGGCCGAGCGCAGTGATCACCAGCACCGCCCCAAGGGCGATGCCGGAAAACAGCTGCATGATGATCAGCGAGAGGTCCATGCGATCAGGATCAAGTCGGGTGGCCGAGTTCGCTGCAGCTTCGCAGCATCTCGTCCGCCCCTGGATCGCTGGCCACGATCGCGAACAGGTCGTTCTCGTTCGCCATCGCCGACTTCTTCTTGGATTCCAGCACCAGCACCGACTGCACCGACTGGTGGTCGCATTTGCGGTAATGCTGCGGGCCCTTGGTCAGATCGTATTGCAGTCCCTCCAGCGCCGCGACGACCTTATCGGTCTCGGTGCCGCCGGCGGCCTGCATCGCCTGCAACAGCGAGCCGACGCCGGAGTAGCCATAGGCGCCGTAGTCGGTCGGGATCGCACCGCCATTGGCGGCCCGGAACGCCTTGTTGAACTCGGCCGCGGTCTTGTTCTGTGTCTCGAGACCCCAACAATAGTTGGCGCCGCCGACGACGCCCTCGAACACGTCGGGACCGACGGCGAGGCGCTGGTTGTGCAGGATCACGGGCACCACGATCTTCATCTGCTGCTTGATGCCGAAATCCACCGCCTGCTTGATGGCATTGGCCTGGTCACGACCGAAATTGCTGATGCACAGCACGTCCGGGCGCAGCGACATCAGCCGCGGCATGAAGGTCGAATAGTCGGCCGCACCGAACGGATGCAGGATCTCGCCGACGCTCTCGGCACCGATCGCGGTCTGCGCCCGCTTGAAGCCGCGCAGCATCTCATGGCCATAGGCATAGTCGGCCACGAGATGGGCGACCTTCATGCCCTTCTTGATGGTCTGGCGGGCCACCGCCGCCGTGGTCATGTGCGGGTTCAGCGCCTCGTGGAAGGTGTATTTGCTGAAATCCTTGGCTTCGTTGATGGTGTCGGACTGGCTGATCGACACGTAGATCACGCCGCGCGCCCGCGTCACCTCGTTGACGGCGAGCTGGACGGCGCTGGAGAGCGCCCCGACGATGGCGTGGACCTTGTCCTTCTCGATCAGCTCGAGCGTCCGCGTCGCCGCTTCGCCGGCATTGAGCTTGTCGTCACGCACCAGGAGCTCGACCTTGCGGCCGGCGATCCCGCCCTTGTCGTTGACCAGCTTGACCGCAAGCTCGGCGCATTTGACCTGGTCGCGGGCCTCGGCCGCGAACGGGCCGGTCAGCGGCGTCGGAAAGCCGATGCGGATGGTGTCATCGGCGGCGCGTCCCAGGCGCGGCATCGCGAGCGTGGCGACACCTGCCGACATCCCCATCAGCGCCGTACGGCGGGATATTCCTGTGCGTCGCAGCCTCGTCTCGTAGTTTGGCATGATCTCCTCCCTCATTCGTATTTCTTAGAACCGGTTGAGCGCCTTGAGCACGCGCGCAGGCGTGATGGGAATGGTGTTGATGGAGGCGCCGAAGGGCATCAGCGCATCATTGACCGCATTCAGCACACAGGCCGACGCGGCCGCGGTGCCGGCCTCGCCGCAGCCCTTTGCGCCGAGAATGGTGTCCGCCGTCGGCGTCTCGACGTGATCGATGGTAATGTCTGGCATCTCCAACGCCATCGGCACCAGATAGTCGGCCATCGACCCGTTGAGCAACTGGCCGGTCTCACCGTAACGGCACTCCTCGAACAGCGCAGCGCCAAGACCCTGCACGACACCACCGCGCAACTGCTCGTCGACCAGCATCGGGTTGATGATCCGGCCGCAATCCTCGACGACATAGTGCTTCAGCAGCCTGATGAAGCCGGTTTCGACATCGACTTCAAGGTAGCTGCCCTGAATGCCGTTGGTGAAAGCAAAGGGATAGCCCTGCGGCGCGAAATGATGGCTGACCGTCAGTTGCGCCTGAGTGCCCGGTGGCAAGGTGTCGGACCGGAAATAGGCGATGCGCGCGATCTCGGCGACCGGCAGACGCGTCTGCCCCGTCGCGACACTGACGATCTGGCCGTCGACGACGTCGAGCGCGGCGGGCTGCTCCTGCAGCACCAGCGCGGCAATCTCCAGAATGTTCGCCTTGAGCTTTCGCGCGGCCTGCAGTGCCGTCTCGCCACCGATGCCCGCGCCGCGGCAGGCCCAGGTCGCACCACCATGCGGCGTGACCTCGGTATCGCCGGTGATGATCTTGACGTGCTCCTGGGCGAGGCCGAGCTGGTCGGCGACGATCTGGCTGATGATCGCCTCGGTGCCCTGTCCCTGCTCGGTCACGGAGATCGCACAGCGCACCTCGCCCGACGGCGTCAGGCTGACGGTCGCGCCATCCTGCGAGGAGATGCGCGCGCCGCCGACGCCGTAGAACGCAGGGCTCGGGTTGGTGATCTCGACGAAGGTCGCAATGCCGATGCCGCGATAGATGCCGCGCCGATGCAGCTCGGTCTGCTCGGCGCGCAGCGCGTCGTAGTCCATGATCTCGCGCAGCCGCCGCAGGCAGACCTCGTGCGACAGCGCCTCGAACCTGTAGCCGCTCGGCGAGGCCGTCGGATAGGCATTGTCGGCGATCACATTCCTGGCGCGCATGGAAAACGGGTCGATCCCGACGCGGCTTGCGGCGAGATCCACCATGCGCTCGGTGACCGCGCAGGCGATGGGATGTCCGACCGCGCGATACTGGCTGGTCTGCACCTTGTTCTGGAACACGACCTCGAGCGCGGCACGATAGGACTTGAAGTCATACGGCGCACCGATCAGGCGGATGACCTGATTGCCTTCGACGACGCTGGTGCGCGGATAGGTCGAGAACGCGCCGATCGCCGTGGCATCGTGGACGTCCATGGCAAGGATCTTGCCCTCGGCGTCGACGGCCATGCGCGCGCGGACATGGTGATCGCGGGCATGAATATCCGACACGAAGGACTCGATGCGGTCGGCGACGTATTTGACCGGGCGCCCAAGTAGGATCGACAGCCCGACAACCGCCATGTCCTCGTGGTAGACATGCAGCTTCATGCCGAACGAGCCGCCGATATCGGGCGCGATCACGCGCACGCCGGCTTCCGGGATGCCGTAGTGGCGAGCGTACAGATCCTGGAACTGGTAGGGCGTCTGCGTGGCGTGGTGCACCGTCAGCGCGCCGCTCTCGGGATCATAATCCGCGACGATGGCCCGCGGCTCCAGCGTGACCGGGGTATGACGGCCGAAGCTGAATTCTTCCTCGATCACATGCGCGGCCGACGCGAAGGCCTCATCGACGCCGCCGCTGTCGAGCTGCGTGCGGAAACAGATGTTGGACGCCGCAACCGGATTGACCAGCGGCATCCCCGGCCGGCGCGCGGCGTCGAGATCGACCACCGCCGGCAGCTCCTCGTAGTCGACCGAGATCAGCTCCAGCGCATCCTCCGCGATCGCCCTGCTCTCGGCGACGACGGCAATCACGGCCTGTCCGGCCCAGACGACGCGATCCACCGGCAACGGCAGCTGCGGCTCGGACGTCATGCCCTTGAAATGATCGAGCGTCCCGGTCCAAGGCGTGCAGATCTTCGCAAGATCAGCGCCGGTCGCGACCAGATGCATGCCCGAAAGCGCCCGCGCTGCATCGACCTCGATGCGGATGATCCGTGCATGAGCATACGGGCTGCGCAGGAAGGCTGCGTACAGCATGCGAGGCAGGCGAATGTCGGTCACGTAGCGCCCGCGTCCGGCGAGCAGCCGCTTCGCATTCGGTCGCGGCACGGAGCGGCCGATATAGGAATTCGGACGGTCCAGCGAGGTCAGCGGCGCGCTCATCGCGACGAGCCCTCCGCGTCCTGCGATGCCGTTGCCGACCGCGCCGCAGCCACCGCGGCGATGGCGTCAACGATCGCTTCATATCCGGTGCAGCGGCAGAAATTGCCCGAGAGCGCGTCGCGGATGGTCTTGCGACTCGGCCGTGCAGCACGGGTCAGCAGCTCATGAGCGGTGATCAGCATGCCCGGCGTGCAGAACCCGCATTGCAGCGCATTGCGCCGATGAAACTCGGCCTGCAGGTCGGCGATCACGCCGCTCTCCGAGAGCCCCTCGATCGTATCGATCCGCGCGCCATCGGCCTGCACGGCAAACATCAGGCAGCCATGCACAGCAGCGCCGTCGAGCTGAACCAGACAGGCGCCGCAGGCGCCCATTTCGCAACCGGCATGCGTGCCGGTCAATTCGAGCTGCTGGCGAAGACAATCCACCAGCGTGTCGCGAGGCGCGACGTCACAAGCCACCTTGCGGCCGTTGACGATGAGGCGAATGCGGACCTGCTCGTCGGCCTCGATGTCGACCAGCGCGCTCATGCGGCATCTCCGATCCGTCCCAGCAGCCGGCCGAGCAGAACGCGTGCGAGATGCAGGCGCATCGCCGCCGGAACATCGTCGCTGTCAGCAGGCGCGAGATCGTCATCAAGCGCAGCCTGGGCAGCCGCAATCCGTCCGGCATCGATCCGGCCGCCCGTCAGCGCTTCCTCCGCATGTCTCGCACGGGTCGGGACATTGCCGACCGAGAAGAACGCAATGCGGATGCGCTCGATCAGATCGCTCTGACAGGTCGCGAGCAGGCCGCAACCGACCAATGCATAGTCGCCGCGCCGGCGGGCCAGCTCATCGAACGCAATGCGCTGGCCGGCTTTGAAGAGAGGAACATGAACTGCGACGAGGATCTCGCCAGACGCGATCGCCGTCTCAAAAAGGTCGGTGAAGAAGTCATCGGCTTTGACGCGGCGCCGGCCGGACGTGCCGGCAATCTCGATCTCGGCGTCGAGCGCCAGCACCATCGCCGGAAATTCGGAGGCCGGGTCGGCCAGCGCGACACTGCCGCCCAAGGTCCCGCGATTGCGGATGGCAGGGTGCGCAACAAACGGCGCTGCGGCGCGCAACAGCGGCGCAAACTCGGCGATCAGCGGATCGGTCAGCATCTCGCAGTGCCGGGTCAAGGCGCCGATCCGCAACCACTCGCCGTCCCGCGTGACGCCGCGCAGCTCTGCAATGTGATTGATATCGATCAGAATACGCGGCGCCTGAAGACGCAACGCCAGCGCCGGAACCAGACTCTGGCCACCGGCAATGAAGCGTGCATCGTCGCCGGCGCCCGCATGAGCTTCGAGCGCCTCGCCGATCGTGTGTGCACGAAAATAGCTGAAAGCCCTCGCTTTCATCCGTTCCTCGCCGCCAGGGCTCGCCAGCCCGGAGTCCCAGATTTGTGACCATCTGGTCTTAAAAGAGTTGCACGCGGCGGCAGCGCGGTCAACCAGAAACGAACGATTGGTCACAAATCTGCTTTCGGGTATCAAGCAGGCTGTCGCCGCAATCGATGAGACCATGGCTAAGACCTCGAAGACAGCGAACGCTGAGACAAACGGCCGCGTTGGTGGAGGCCAGCGGAGAACCGACGGCCGCCCTCGCGCGAGGCGCCGCAACATGCGCGCCGCCGACCGCGAGCGCGTGATCGTGGATGAAGCCATCCGCTTTTTCGCCGAGCGCGGCTTCGAAGGCCAGACGCGGGAACTCGCGAAGCGCATGGGTATCGCGCATTCGGTGATCTACCGGCACTTCCCCAGCAAGGAAGCCCTCATCGAGCGCGTCTATCAGGAGGTCTATCTGAGCCGCTGGTCGCAGGATTGGGGCCCGCTGATCCGCGATCGCAGCCATCCGCTGAAGGCACGGCTAACCGGCTTCTATCTCGACTATGTGGCGCGCGTGTTCGAATATAATTGGGTGCGGATCTTCGTGTTCTCGGGCATGAAGTCGTTCGGCATCACCGGTCGCTATCTCGACCTCGTCCGACGCGAGATCATCGAGCCTGCCGCGATCGAGCTGCGGCATGAATTGCAGCTCCCAGACGCCGCCACCTGCCCTCTCGGCAGCCGCGAGACGGAGATGTTCTGGGGACTGCACGGACGCATCTTCTATCTCGCGATCCGAAAGTTCATCTACGAGACACCCGTTCCATCCGACCTCGAGCAAACCGTGCGTGATGCGATCGACCTCTTCATGGACGGCGCCAGACTGGCGCTCCCGCGGCTCGTGCACGACGATCAGGCCGGAACAGCACGATGATCCGGCCCGTCGTCGGCGGCGATCTTGAGCAGGCTCTCCGAGGATACTGCACATGCCTGCCGGCTGCGGCCCTCACGCCGTTCGGCTACGCCCACCATTGCGGCTGATCTTCGCGGCGACGAGATAGGATAGCGGCATGGCGACGACGAATCCGACCAACGCCGCCAACGGCAGGTCCTTCATCGGGCTCGCAACCAGCCCCTGCACCGTCAACAATGCCGTAACCGCACTGCCTGCAAGCACGGTGCCCAGCATGACCCAGATGAGAATTGCGACCTTGAACATCTGTCTTTCTCCGCCAGTAGGAAAGCTTTCGATCCCTTGACGCGAGAATGCTCTGCTTGCGACTTCGAGCCGGCATTGATTTGGAACAACCGGACTCAGCAATCGAGGGAGGAGCGACTGCTCCTCCCTCGATCAGTCCCGATAAGCCCACGGAATGCCGCGGACGCCTCATGATCGGCGATAGAACGACACTGCTCTATCGTGTCGCTGGAACGAAGTGATCTCGCTTGCTGACCGAAGTACCAGTCGCCGGATCCGTGATCTTGATCTCGATGTCCACCGGCGCGGAGGGAAGGTCGGCTCCCTTGGCCTCGATCGACATGCGGATCTCGCGGGTCTGGTCCTGGCCGACATCGATCACCATGCGACCGTCCTGCTCGCGCGTCTCGCCGGCCACCGTCACCTTGGCGTTCGGAAGCCCCACGACGTCCAGCACGAAGTCGCGCGCGCCGCGCTTGTTGAGCAGACGGACTGTGTAGTCGTTACGGACGCCGCCATCCGACAACTGCACGAACAGCGGGTTACGTTCATGCAGCACGTTGATGCCCATCGTGCCGCGCGTCGCCAGCGAGTACAGCATGATCCCGCCGACGATCGCGATGAAGCTCGCATAGATGACCGTGCGCGGCCGGATGATCCGGTAGATCTCGGGCTTGCCTTCCTTGCGGCGCTGCACGTTGATGTCGGTGTCGTAACCAATCAGGCCGGTCGGACGGCCGATCTGGGTCATCACGCTGTCGCAGGCGTCGATGCAAAGGCTGCACTGGATGCAGCCGAGCTGGATGCCGTGGCGGATGTCGACGCCGGTCGGGCAGACGTTGACGCATTGGTGGCAGTCGATGCAGTCGCCGGCGGGAGCGCCCTGCAGCCGTGCGGCTTCCGCCTTCTTGACCGACATGCGCGGCTCGCCGCGGTCGCCCTTGTAGGTGACGTTGAGCGCCCATTCGTCGGTCAGCGCGGCCTGGATGCGCGGCCACGGGCACATGTAGATGCAGACCTGCTCGCGGGCGTGGCCGGCGAACACGTAGGTCGTCGCCGTCAGGATGCCGATCCAGAGATAGGCGATGAACGGCGCCTGGAAGGTGGCCAGATCCTTCACCAGCGTAGGCGCATCGTCGAAATACAGCACCCAGGCGCCGCCGGTCCACCAGCCGATCATGATCCAGAGGAAGTGCTTGAGCGCGGCCTGGCGAATATGGGTGAAGGTCCAGCCGCGCTTGTCGCTGAGGATGCGCTCACGGCGATCGCCCTCCACCCAGCGTTCGACGGCGTAGAACAGGTCGGTCCATACCGTCTGCGGACAGAGGTAGCCGCACCACAGCCGGCCGGCCACTGCATTCATCAGGAACAGGGCGACCGCCGCGATGATCAACAGCCCCGTGAAGTAGTAGACCTCCTGCGGCCACAACTCGATGAAGAAGAAGTAGAACCGGCGATGCGGGAAGTCGACCAGCACCGCCTGGTTCGGCATGCCGGGACCGCGATCCCAGCGGACGAAGGGCAGCAGGTAGTAGATGCCGAGCGTGATGCACAGGATCGTCCACTTGATGCGCCGGAAGCGGCCGTGCACGGCCGCCGGATAGACCTTTTCGCGCGCCTTGTAGAGCGGCCCGACGATGTAGGTTTCGTCCGAGTCAGCCATGATATCCTCGCTTCATCTTGCCGTCCTTCCGACCGATTCAGGAGAACGCGTTGCCGCTCTTGAGCCCCAGCTTCTTGAAGACGATCGCTGCCGGACAGAAGCCCGTGAACGAGGCCTGGATCATGTTCACGCCAGCAAAGGCCGCCAGCAAGAACCAATAGGGACTGACGTACCAGCCCAGGGCCAGACTGAGCAGGACGACGATCCCTGCGAAGGTGAGAACTGCTTTGTCGACGTTCATGACATACTCCCTCATGGTTGCATTTGAGCGTAATCAAGCAAGTGCCGGTCCGGCCGTACGGCTATTGCCGCAGGCCGGACAGTGTCCAGGCGACGATTCGTTGCGAGTCCATCGCACCCGAAATCCGCGCCAGCTCCCGACCCTGCTGCAGCAGCAGCATGGTCGGAATTCCGGAGATGCCGAGCCGTGCCGAAACTTCCGGCGCCTCGTCCGAGTTCAGCTTAAGGAGTTGCACACGCGGCTCCAGCTCCTGGGCCGCACGTGCGAACATTGGCGCCATCGCACGGCATGGGCCGCACCACGGCGCCCAGACGTCGACGAGCAGCGGCAAACTGCTATGCGCGACATGACGCTCGAACGCGGGCTGGTCGACCTCGATCGGATGGCCGCTGAACAGCGGCGTATGACACTTGCCGCATTTCCCCTGCGCCGGCGCCCGGTCCGCGGGCAGACGGTTGATCTGCCCGCAATGGCCGCACACGATCTGCAAGCCGTTGCTCATGTCCCGGTCCTGACTTCCTTGATCTTGGCGATGTTGAGCCGGTCGAGCAGGAACTTCTCGTAGAACGGCTCGGGCGTCCCGCGCCTCATCTTGCGCAGGAAGTACTTCTCGAAGGCGACCTTGGCGTAGTGCACCCACTCCCCCTTCGACGACCAGTTGACGTTGCGCGGCGGGATCTGCGGCTGAGCCAGGAAGGCGACGCCGGAATCGCCGAAATCGGCAAGACAGATCGCGTTCCAGGTCGGCTCGGCTTTTGGCTCCTCGCCGCGCAGCAGCGCCCCGATGTTCAAGGCCGTCGCCGTCACCATCGATTCGATCATGAAACCCGTCTTGGGCACCCCGACCGGCACCGGCGTCGGCCCGATCGGCGGGATCGCAACGCAGACGCCGATGGCAAACACGTTGGGGAAGGTCGGATTGCGCTGATGCTTGTCGACGACGACGAAGCCGCGCGGATTGGTCAGCTTGTCGATGCCTCTGACGGCGCCGACGCCGCGGAATGCCGGCAGCATCATCGAATAGGCGAACGGCAGCTCATGCGTCTTGCGGACGGAGCCGTCGTCGGCGATCTCCTCCACGAACATGCGGCCGTCCTCGACCTTGGTGACGCGCGCGCTGGTGATCCACTTGATGTGCTTCTCGCGCATCTCGCTCTCCAGCAAGCCTTTGGTGTCACCGACACCGTCGAGGCCGAGATGACCGATATAGGGTTCGGATGTCACGAAGGTCATCGGCACCTGGTCGCGCAGCTTGCGGCGGCGCAGCTCGGTCTCCAGGATGAACAGGAATTCGTAGGCCGGTCCGAAGCAGGACGCGCCCTGCACCGCGCCGACGATCACCGGGCCAGGCTTCTCGGCCAGCCTGTCGAATGCCGCCTTGGCATGGGCGGCGTGGTCGACATGGCACACGGACTGCGTATGTCCATCCGGTCCGAGCCCTGGAATCTCATCGAAGGCGAGTTCGGGACCGGTCGCGACGACGAGATAGTCGTAAGCCACCATGGCGCCGTCCGTGAGCTCGACCTGGTTCTCGGCGGCGTGCACCCTCTTGGCGCCCTGCGTCAACAGCCGGATGCCCTTGCGCTGCATGACGTCGACCAGATCGATCTCGATCTCGTCGCGCTTGCGCCAACCGACGGCGACCCACGGGTTGGACGGCACGAAATGATAGGAGGACCCCTGCGAGATGACGGTCACGCGATCCTCCTTTCTCAGCTGGGGCAACAATTCATAAGCCATCAGGGAGCCGCTCAGCCCCGCTCCGATCACGACAACATCCGCCATTGGGTCCTCCATCGCCTTGCTTCGTTATTGTTTCGCCAGCAGCGACCTTACGAGCTGGCCTTGACTATATATTCGAATATCTGTATATACGCAACTATGAAATTTAATGCTGACATCATGGAAGCGGCGGCCGACCAGGCCAGTGACCTCTTGAAGGCGCTGTCGAACCGGCACCGGCTCCTGATCATCTGCCAGCTGGTCGACAACGAACGGTCTGTCGGCGAGCTTGCTGCATTCCTCGGCCTGCGTGACTCGACCGTCTCGCAGCACCTCGCACTGCTGCGCAAGGACGGCCTGGTCACAGCGCGGCGCGAGGGGCAGACGATCTACTATTCGATCACCAGCGAGCCGGCTCGCGAGGTCCTGAAGACCCTCTATCAGGTCTATTGCGCAACGCGGCCGCCGAAACCTGCGCCGAGACTATGACGGCGCGATCCCGCCGACTTGACTAGCATCAAGTGGGAACCCGCATCCCGGTGGGATGTCTGTACCGCCCACGGATGTTTCGCTTTACCCGATTTAGGTCAATAGAAGAGACAGGAATAGGCTGATGCGCAGATTATCGGTCCTGAGCTTGGTCGCCGCGATGGCGTGGCAGGCGGCGCCGGCCCTTGCGGAGACGCTGACGGTGGCGCCACGGCAGGTCGCCGACGAGAAGGCGGTGTTCGCGACGGTGGAGAGCATCAGCGTGGTCCCTGCCCGCGGCCGCATCGGCGGCACCATCGTGCAGCTTTCGGTGCGCGAAGGCGACCCGGTCAAGCGCGGCCAGCCCATCGCCTTGATCGGCGATGAAAAGCTGGCCCTGCAGATCAAATCGCTCGACGCCCAGATCGAAGCGCTGCAGGCGCAAGCCAACCAGGCGCAGATCGACTTCACGCGCACCGAGGGCCTCGTCGAGCGCGGCACCCTGCCCCGCATCAAGCTCGACGAGACGCGCACGGCGCTCAACGTCGCCGAGAACGGGCTGCGGGCCAAGACCGCCGAGCGTGCCGTGGTCAACCAGCAGATGAGCGAAGGCCAAGTGCTGGCGCCCGACGACGGCCGCGTGCTGAAAAAGCTCGTTGCCGTCGGATCGGTCGTTCTGCCGGGCGATCCCGTGGTGACCGTGGCGCAGCAGAACTTCAAGCTGCGACTGCGCGTGCCCGAGCGGCACGCTCTCTTTCTCAAGGCGGGCGACAGGGTGCGGGTCGACGGCGCCGAGTTCGGTGACAGCGCCGACAAATGGGGTGTGATCGACCTGGTCTATCCGCAGATCGAGGAAGGCCGTGTCGTGGCCGACGCGATCGTCTCCGGTCTCGGCCAGTATTTCGTCGGCGACCGGCTCCGGGTCTGGATCTCCGGCGGCCAACGCGATGCCTACGTGATCCCGCAGCGCTACGTCACAACACGGTTCGGCATCGATTATGTCCAGTTGCAGCAAGGGACGCAGAAGGTGAGCGTTCCGGTGCAGCGCGGCCGCGCTCTGCCGAGCGCCGATCTCCCCGATGGACTTGAAATCCTGTCCGGCCTGCGCGCTGGCGACCAGTTGGTGCAGCCGTGAAACTCGGACTCTCAGGCAAGCTTACCCAGGCGACCATCGCCTCGCCGCTGACGCCGCTGTTTCTGCTCGCGGCGCTCGTGGTCGGCCTCATCGCCGTCGTCGTGATCCCGCGCGAGGAAGAGCCGCAGATCAGCGTGCCGATGGTCGACATCCGCGTCAACGCCGACGGCCTGCGTGCGCCTGACGGCGTCGAGCTCGTGACCAAGCCGCTGGAGACCATCGTCAAGGCGATCGATGGCGTCGAACACGTCTACAGCCAGACCGAGGACGACCGTGTCATGGTCACCGCGCGGTTCCTGGTGGGGACCAAGTTCGAGGACGCGATCCTGCGCGTCCACGAGAAGCTACGCGCCAACCTCGACCGCATCCCCGTCGGCATTCCCGAGCCGCTGATCGTCGGCCGCGGCATCAACGACGTCGCCGTCACCGTGCTGACGCTGTCGCCGAAGCCGGAAGCCGCCGGGCGCTGGTCGGACAAGGACCTCTACGAGCTCGCCGACAAGCTGCGTGCGGAGCTGACCAAGGTCGACAATATCGGCCTGACCTATATCTCCGGCGGCGGCGCCCAGCAGATCCGGGTCGAGCCCGATCCGGAAAAGCTGTCGCTGTTCGGCGTGACTCTGCAGCAGCTCGTCGCCAAGGTGAAGGACGCGAACCGCTCGTTCCTGGCCGGAGACGTTCGCGACGGCGGTGTCGTGCGCAACGTCGCCGCGGGCCAGACGCTCACGGGCATCCCGGACATCGGCCTGCTGCTGATCTCGACGCGCGACGGCCGTCCCGTCTATGTGCGCGACGTCGCCACCGTCGTCATCGGCCCCAACCTCGCAGAGCATCGCGTCTGGGATGACGCCCGCACCGACAAGGGCGACTGGCACCGGGTGCCGGCGGTGAGCCTCGCGCTCGCCAAGCGCGCCGGCGCCAATGCCGTGGTGGTGTCTCACGACATCGCGCAGCGCCTCGAAGGGCTGAAGGCCAGTCTCATTCCGAGCGACGTCGCAGTCACGGTGACGCGCGACTACGGCGAGACCGCCAACGAGAAGGCCAACGAGCTGCTGTTCCATCTCGGCCTCGCCACGATCTCGATCGTCGTGCTGATTGCGGTCGCCATTGGCTGGCGCGAAGCCCTCGTCACCTTCGTGGTGATTCCGACCACGATCCTGCTGACGATGTTCGCCGCCAATCTGATGGGCTACACGATCAACCGGGTCAGCCTGTTTGCCCTGATCTTCTCGATCGGCATCCTGGTCGACGACGCCATCGTCGTGGTCGAGAATATCGCGCGCCATTGGGGCATGCATGACGGCCGGCCGCGCCTGCAGGCCACCATCGAGGCGGTCGCCGAAGTCGGCAACCCCACCGTTGTCGCGACCTTGACCGTGGTCGCCGCCCTGCTGCCGATGCTGTTCGTGTCGGGACTGATGGGCCCCTACATGGCGCCGATCCCGGCCAACGCCTCGGCGGCGATGCTGTTCTCGTTCTTCGTCGCCATGGTGGTGGCGCCGTGGCTGATGCTGCGGCTGGCTCCGAGGTCGACCAGCGCCTCGGCAGGCTCTCATGACGCGCATGGCGAAGGCCGTCTCGGACGCATCTACCGAAGCGTCGCGCGCCCGATCGTCGCCAGCAAGCGCTCCGCCTGGATCTTCCTGCTCGGCGTCGGTATCGCCACCTTGCTGTCGATGACCCTGTTCGCCACCAAGTCCGTCACCGTCAAGCTGCTGCCGTTCGACAACAAGTCGGAGATCGCCGTGATGGTCGATCTGCCCGAAGGCGCGAGCCTGGAGGATACCGAGCGCACGCTGTTCGCGGCCGCCGACATCGCGCATGGGCTGCCGGAGATCACGACCGTGCAGAGCTATGCCGGCACGGCGGCGCCGTTCAACTTCAACGGTCTCGTGAGGCACTATTATCTGCGGGAGCGGCCCGAGCTCGGCGAGCTCCAGGTCAATCTCGCCGCGCGCGGCGACCGCAAGCGCGCGAGCCACGACATCGCGCTCGAGCTGCGCCAGCGGCTGAAGAGCATCCCTGTGCCGGCCGGCACCAGCATCAAGGTGGTCGAAGTGCCGCCCGGGCCTCCGGTGCTCGCCACCCTGCTGGCGGAGATCTACGGTCCGGACGCGGCGACCCGGCGCGCCGTCACCACCGAACTCAAGAAGGTCTTCGCCGACCTTCCCTTCATCGTCGACATCGACGATTCCATCGGTCAGCGACGACCGCGGCTGCGACTGTCGATCGACCAGGACAGTCTCGAGTTCTTCGGTGTCGAGCAGCGCGACGTCTACGACACGATCCAGACGCTGTTCGGCGGCGTCTCGGTCGGCTACTCGCATCGCGGCGAAGACCGCAATCCGATCGAGATCGCCGTGCGTCTGCCGAAGCACGACAAGAGCTGGAGCCAGGCCCTGGCATCGACGCCGGTGCCCGCCAACACGGTGCCTGGCAGCAAGACCGTCGTCGAACTCGGCCAGGTCGTGAAGGCCACCATGGAAGAGGGGTCGCCGACGATCTTCCGCCGTGACGGCCGCTTTGCCGACATGGTGATGGCCGAACTCGCCGGCCGCTTCGAGGCTCCGCTCTACGGCATGCTCGCGGTCGCCGACCGGATCGACGCCCATGACTGGGGCAAGCTGCCGAAGCCCGTGATCGGCTTCCACGGCCAGCCCAAGGACGAGTCCCGTCCGACGCTGCTGTGGGATGGCGAATGGGAGATCACCTACGTGACCTTCCGCGACATGGGCGCCGCATTCGGCGCCGCCATCCTCGGCATCTACGTTCTGGTCGTGGCGCAGTTCAAGAGCTTCCGGCTGCCGCTGGTGATCCTGACGCCGATCCCGCTGACCCTGATCGGCATCCTGCTCGGCCACTGGTTACTGGGCGCGCCGTTCACGGCGACGTCGATGATCGGCTTCATCGCGCTGGCCGGCATCATCGTCCGCAACTCGATCCTGCTGGTCGACTTCATCCGGCACAGCGGCGGCGAGGGCAAGACGTTGCGCGACGTCGTGCTGGAGGCCGGCGCCGTGCGCTTCAAGCCGATCCTGCTGACGGCGCTCGCGGCGATGATCGGTGCGGCGACGATCCTGCTCGACCCGATCTTCCAGGGGCTGGCGATCTCGCTGCTGTTCGGCCTGGCCTCATCCACCCTGCTCACCGTGCTCGTGATCCCCGCGATCTACATCGCGCTGCGCGAGCCCGGCAAACCCACCACGAAGATGTCCTAGGAGATGATGATGGACAAGAACTACCCCGAGCTCTGCAAGGACATTTCCGGCAATCTGCGAACGCTGCGCAAGGACATCCCTGACGTCATGCACGGCTTCTCTGCACTGGCTCAGGCCGCGAGTCGCGACGGCGCCCTCGACAAGAAGACCAAGGAGCTGATCGCGCTGGCGATCGGCGTTGCCGTCCGCTGCGACGGCTGCATCGGCTTCCATGCCGACGCGCTGGTGCGTCTCGGCGCGACCCGCCAGGAGGTCGAGGAAACGCTCGGCATGGCCATCTACATGGGCGGCGGACCGTCGCTCATGTATGCCGCCGATGCGATCGCGGCCTTCGAACAGTTCCAGGAACAAGCGACAGCCGCCGCCTGACGCGGCATCAGCCGCAGATGTCGAGAATCGCCAGCATGTAGATGCGGATCATGTCGAGATAGTCGGGAATGTCGACGCGCTCGTCAGGCATCGTGTTGTAGCGGCCGCCCGGTCCGCAGACGATGCCCTCCATGCCGCCATAGGTATAAAGATGGCCGGCATCGGTGCCATAGAAGCAGCTGGGCGCCACCGGGCCCGTCGGCTGGGCGGCGCCGCGCACGACGCGATAGGCATTGTTGACGGCACGGACGATCGCGCTCTCGGGCGCGACCTCGAACGGCGGCATGGTCGGTACGCCGGCGCGATCCTCCGACATCAAATGAGCCTTCAGGCCGGGAAAACGCGCCTCCAGCGCATCGAGCTCGCGCCGCATGTCCGCCAATGCGCCCTGCTCGGTCTGGCCCGGCGCGTAGCGGCCGGAGCCCTTGATACGGACGAAATCCGCGACCTGCGGCGTCCGCCACTCGTGCAACTCGCGACCGAGCGCGCCGTGCACGACGCCGACATGAACGCGGTTGATGGCCTCATGTGCCGGCGAACGCGCGCCGGAGAATCGCATCGCATTGAGACGCGGAATGAGATCGCAGGCGGCAGTGATGGCGTCAACCGCCTCCTCCCGCTTCGACAGATGCCGCGTGTTGCCGACGAGCTCGATGATGAACATGAATGCCGCGGCATGCATCGTCATCGCCTTGAGGTCGGTTGGCTCAGAATTGATGAAATAGTCCGCGCGCAGCCCTTGCTCCAGCAACGAGTAGGTGCCGACTCCGCCCTGCAGCTCGCCGACCACATAGCTCAGGATGACGTCGCCCCTCAGCTTGACGCCGGCCTCGATCAGCGTCTTGACCGCGCAGAAATAGGCGGCGTCGCCGGCCTTCATGTTCGACACGCCGATTCCGTAGACGAAGTCGTCGTCCACCTTCCCCGCCCAGGGGTCGACGGTCCAGCCTTCCGTCACCGGATTGGTATCGACATGGCCGTTGAACAGCAGACTCTTGCCGCCGCCGGTGCCGTTCCAGCGGCCGACGGCGTTGACGCGGCCTTCGGCACCGAACGGCGCGACGGCCGCATCCAGGCCGATCTCGCTCATCTGCTCGGCCATGAACGTCGCGAGCTGCCTCTCGCCTTCGGTCCTCGAATAGCTCTTATGCTGTACCATGCGCGACAGCAGCGCGAGCGACTCCGGGACGGAGATACGGGCGAGCAATTCGTTGCGATCCATGGGGGCAATCCTTGCGGTCAGCCAACGGGCGCTGGCGAGGCCGCCATCAGCTCGCGGGTGTAAGGGTGAACGTCGTCTGCGCCGAAGGCATCGACGGCACGGCTGTCGACCAGCCGGCCATGGCGCATCACGACGATGCGGTGCGCGATCTGCCTGATCAGGTTGAGATCGTGGGTGATGAAGAGATAGGCCGCGCCGGTCTCGGCGCGCAAAGCCAGCAGCAGCTCGATGATCTGGGCCTGGACGGAGACGTCGAGCGGCGCCGTGATCTCGTCGCAGATCACCAGGCGCGGTCGCGCCGCAAAAGCACGCGCGATCGCGACGCGCTGCTTCTCGCCGCCGGATAGCTGGTGCGGCCAGCGCATCGCATAGGACGCTGGCAGCCGGACCTGCTCGAGAAGGCGCGGCACTGAGGCGACATCACCGCCGTAGAGCCTCAAGGGACGCGACAGGATCTCGCCGATGCGGTGACGCGGATTGAGCGAGGAATCCGGGTGCTGGAACACGATCTGAACATCGCGACGATAGGCGGAATTCATGTCGCGGGCCCCGCGCAGCATCCGGCCGTCGAAACTGATGGTACCGTCGAAGCGGGCGAGCCCGGTCAGGGCGCGCGCCATGGACGATTTCCCCGAGCCGGATTCGCCGACGAGGCCGACGATTTCGCCTGCGCGGATGTCGACATCGACGGCCTTGGTTGCCGGTGGTGGCGACGCGCGGAACAGGCTGGCCCGGCCGTAATGCACCTCGATGCCACGCGCCTCAAGCACCACGGCAGCGCCCGGCTGATCATTCACGAGCCGCCGCTCCGGACGCGGCACCGCGGCGATGAGTGCCTTGGTATAGTCGTGCTCCGGCGTCCGAAATATATCAGATGCCCCCGCCTGCTCGACGACGCGGCCGTGCCGGATCACCGCGACGCGATCGGCGACGCGGGTCATCATCGCGAGATCGTGCGAGATGTAGAGCGCAGCGACGCCCGTTTCCGCGCGCAGGCGCGCGAACAGCTCGATGATACGGGCACCGGTGATGACATCGAGCGCTGTCGTGGGCTCATCGAACAGGATGACATCGGGCCGGCAGCCGAAGGCCGTCGCGATGATCACCCGCTGCTTCTCGCCGCCGGAGATCTCGTGCGGATAGCGCCGCAGCACCGCCGCGGGGTCACGCAGCTCGACATGGCCGAGCAGCTCGACCGCGAGATCCCTGGCGGCCCGCGCGTTCAGACCGCGATGACGCATCAGCGTCTCGGTGATCTGATGGCCGATGGTCAGTGTCGGATTCAACGCGGTCGACGGGTCCTGGAACACCATGCCGATCCGGCGCCCCCGCACCTCGGTGAGTTGCTTCGGGCTCAGAGACCGCAGGTCGATATCGCCGAGGCGCAGCGACCCCGAGATCTCGCGGGCATTGGCCGGCAGATGCCGCATCAGCGCCCAGGCCAGCGAACTCTTGCCGGAGCCGGATTCGCCGACGAGGCCGAGCACCTCGCCCGGCGCGATCTCGAGTGACACGTCGCGCAGCACCTCGACGGCGCCCGCCGATGTGACGTAGTCCAGCCCGTAATTGGTGATGGCGAGCGCCGGCTTCATCGATCGTCCCGCGGATGCAGCGCGTCGCGCAGCGCATCGCCGACGAGATTGAAGGCGATCGCCGACAGCGCGATCGCCGCCGAGGGCGCGATCAGGATCCACGGCGCCTGGTGCATGTATTGCCGCGCATCGGCCACCATCAGCCCCCATTCGGATGCTGGCGGCTGCGCTCCCAGGCCAAGGAAGCTCAGCGTAGCGAACAGCATCACCGCAAACGACACCCGGATCGTGGCCTCGATGATGATCGGGCCCATCACGTTGGGAAGCATTTCGCGAAAGATGATCTGCGATGCCGCCTCGCCGCGCGCGATGGCGGCCTTGACGTAGTCCTGATTGCGCACCGCAAGGGCTACGGAGCGCGTGACCCGCGCCATGCCAGGCGCAAACGCAAAGCCAATCGCGATCACCGCGTTGACAGCCCCATTGCCGAGCGTGCTGACCAGCAGCAGCGCCGTGAGGAGACCGGGAATGGCCATCACAGCATCGTTGGTGCGCATGATGAATTCGTCGGCCTTGCCGCCGAGATAGGCCGATGCGACGCCTATCACGGCGCCCATCGCGCTGCCGGCGAGCGTCGCCGCGAGCGCCATCGGAACGGTGGCGCGCGCGCCGGACAGCAGGCGGCTCAGCACGTCGCGGCCGAACTGGTCGGCGCCCAGCCAGTTCTGCCATCCCGGCGGGCGGAAACGGCCGAGAAAATCCATCTTCTCCGGCCCATAGGGCGCGAGCCACGGGCCGAGGATGCAGACGATGGCGAGGGCAACGAGCAGCATCACGCTGATCGCCCCCTGCGGCTTGCGGATCATCCTGCCGAACAGCTCAGTCATAGCTGATCCGTTTGTCGAGCAGCGCGTAGACGACATCCGCCAGCGTGTTGGTGATCGCGTAGGTGACCGCCATGATCATCGCGCCGGCCTGGATCGACGGCAGATCGCGGGTGGTGATGGCGATCATCAATGCGCGGCCGATGCCGGGGATGGCGAAAATCTCCTCGATGACGATGATGCCGCCCAAGAGATAGCCGACGTCGAGCGCGACGATGGTGATAACCGGCAGCAGCGCGTTGCGCATCACGTGCCGCACCAGCACCGTCCGCTCGGGCAGGCCCTTCAGCCGCGCCGCGCGAACGTAGTCGGACTGCAGCACGTCCAGCGTCTCCGAGCGCATCATGCGCATGACATGCGCGACGAGAATCATCGAGACCGTCAGGACCGGAAGGATCAGATGGCGTAGCGCCAGCCCGGCATCCTCCAGCGGCGACACGTAGCCGGTCGCCGGCAGCCATGGCAGGATGTCGGTCAGCAGCAGCGCCAGCACGGTTGCGGTGACGAATTCCGGCAGCGAGACCCCGAGATATGCGATCACGCTGGTCGTCGTATCCGTCGGCCGGCCCTTGCGGAGCGCCGCGAAGATTCCGAGCGGGACTGCGATCAGAAGAGTGACGACGAGCGCGCCAGCTGCCAGCAGCAGAGAGCGCGACAGCGCCGTCAGCATCTCCGGCGCGACCGACAGGCCGGTGCGCATGGAGACGCCGAAATTGCCCGTGGCCGCGTGCGCGACCCAATGCGCGAATTGCAGCCAGACCGGATCGTCGAGCCCGAGCCGGCTGCGAACGGCTGCCAGCGCCTCTGGCGAGGCGTTCTCGCCAAGCAGCGTTTGCGCGGCATCAGCCGGCAGCGCCTGCGTGATGGCGAACACCAGCACGCTGACGATGACGACCGTGTAGACCATCAGGAGCAGCCGCCGTAGCAGCCAAGCGAATGACACCGCTCGGATCCTGCCTCAGCTGCGCTTGGGCGCGCCGGCGCCGAGCGAGACGAGATCGAGCCGGAACACCGACCCACGCGGATGCAGCTGGTAGCCTTCCACATAGGCGCGCTGCGCCGCCAGGATGTCGAAGAAGACCGGAATGACCGACGGCACCTCCTCGCTCATCATCGTCTGGGCCCGCGCATAGAGCGCGGCACGATTGGCATCGTCGGTCTCGCTACGCGCCGCATTGACGATCTCGTCGAAGCGCGCATTGTTCCAGCGCGTCTCGTTCCAGGCCGCATCCGAGGTATAGAGCAGCTTGAAGATCGCGTCGGCGGTCGACTGCATGTTGTAGAAGCCGACGTAGAAATTGCCTTTCTTCCAGACCTGATCGAGATAGGTTGCGTGCGGCATCGTCTGAACGTTGATGCGGAAGCCGGCGGGCGCCGCCATCTCACGGATCGCAACGCCGAGCTGCGTGCGCGTGTCCGGCTTGTCGGATGCCACCATCGTCAGGTCGATGCCGGAGGGATATCCGGCATCGGCGAGCAATTGCCTGGCTCTGGCGATGTCGGGCTTCTTCAGTTTGCTGTCCTGATAGAACCGGTAGGCGGGGCTCAGCGGCGTGTCGTTGCCGGGCGTGCCATAGCCGCCGGCCACAAAGCCGGCCATGGCCTCGCGATCGATGGTCAGCGCCAGCGCCTGGCGCACGCGAACGTCGTTGAACGGCTTCTGGTCGCAGCCCATGTTGACGTTCAGAAACTGCCCCGAGGGGATCCGCACCGCCTTGACGCCGCTGGCCTTGCCGAGCCGCTCATATTCGCCGGGCGTGGTCGACAACATGAGATCGATGTCGCCCGAAATCAGAGCCGATGCCTCGGCGGTGCGGTCGGGATAGACGAGGATCTCGACGCGATCGAGTGAAGGCCGCGAGGGATCGTAATAGACCGGGTTGCGCTCGACGACGATCTTGCGGTCCGGCTCATAGGACACGAGCTTGAACGGCCCTGAACCATTCGCCTTTGTGGCGAGGCTGGCGAGATCGGCGGCAACGACTTTCGCAGGCACGATGCGCGCATTGTTGTAGGCGAGCGCGACCGGAAAATCGGCGAAGGCAACCGATAACGTGAACCGCACGGTCGACGCATCTACGGCGGCGACATCCTTGATCGGGCCGACATTGGTACGCGCCGGTGACGCGGTCTTCGGATCGAGGATCGCCTTGAAGGTCGCGACGACATCCTCCGCCGTCAGCGGCGAGCCGTCGTGGAAGCTGAGATTGGGCCGCAGCTTGAACGTCCACTCGGTGAGCCCCGCGCCGGCCTGCCACGACAACGCGAGGTCCGGCTCGACCGACATGTCCGGCTTCAACCGGGTCAAGTTGGAATAGAGCAGCTCGGTAATAAGGTATTCCGGATTGACGCGCGCGAGCAGCGGGTGAATGACGGCCGCACCCTGATCGACCGAGATCCGCAACACGCCGCCGCGCTTGGGCGCCTCGGCGGAGAGAGAGACTTGCGGCAGGGCACCAAGCGCGAGCGCGGAGCCGGCAAGGAAATGACGACGAGTCACGGACGGCATCGGGCGAAGTCCTTTTCGGGCGTGATGGCTTCGGGAGAGAGCTCGGGACAGAACTCGGCCGCAAGATAGGCGAGCACCGACTTCGCCAATGCGACGATGTCGGTGAGCGTCGTCGATTCGCCCGGCGCATGGATGCGGCTATCGGGCCTGCCGAGACCCGTGAGCAGCACCTCCTGCAGGCCCGTGGCCTGCTGCACCCAGCCGAAATCGGAGCAGCCGGACGCCCCCCATCGGGCGAAGTCCTCGGCCGCGTAGCCGAAACCGGCCGACAGCGCCTGCTGCCAGCGCGGCCAATGCGGCCCGCCGGGATCGGATGTCGGCATCAGATGACCGGTGAGGATGATCTCGACGTCGAGCATGCCGGCCGCCTGCCGGATCGCCGTTTCGATCTCGCGGCGCGCGGCGGCGAAGTCCTCCTCGGGCGCATAGCGGCGGCACAGGAGAATCTCGACCAGCGAGGGGATCTGTCCGCCGCATTGGCCGCCATGAATAGCCGAGATGTCGAGGCTCGCGGTGAGCGGTCCAGCCGTCTGCGGAGGTGGCGGCAACGTCGATGTCCGCTGCGCGACGAGCGGCTTCAAAGCGGCGAGCGCATTGAGGATCGGCAGGGCCGCCTCGATCGCGTTGGCGCCGGCACGGCGCTGCTCGCCGGCATGGGCCGCCGTGCCGTGAACGCGCACCGTGAGCGTGAACAGGCCGAAGCAGCCGGCCCAGATCCGCGGCATGGCGCTGCCGTTGAAATTCAGGATATGCCCTTCGAGGCGCCCCTGTTCGGCAAGGTAGCGCACGCCGGGATAAAGCCCCGCCTCCTCGTCCGTGCACAGCAGCAGCATCGGATCATAGGCCAGCGACAATCCAGTCTGCTGCGCGGCGCGGAGCGCGAGCAGCGCTGCCGCGACGGATCCCTTCATGTCGGCTGCGCCGAGTCCGGTCAGACGGTCACCGTCGCGGCTCAGTTGCAGCGGATCGGTCGCCCAGCCGGGCGCCGCCGGTACCGTGTCCACATGGAAATAGAGCCCGAGCACCGGTCTGCCGGAGCGGCGCCGTGCGATCAGGTTCGTACGCGGTCCGCGCGCCCCCGGTGCGCGCCATAGATCCTCCGGGACAACTACGCGCTCGCAATCCAGCGCCAGCGGCCTAGCGAGCTGCTCCATCACGTCGGCAAAGGCATCGTAGCCGGCGCCCGGCGGAAAGCTGGTGTCGACCGCCACCAGCTTCCGCAGGTCCTCGACGGCAGTCTCGGTCAGGCCGTCGATCGCAGCGAAGGCTCCGGCCAGGCCGGGCTGGCTCCGATCTACTGGAATGCCCTGAGAAATCATTTGCCGTCTGCTCAATCCTATATTCTATATAGAAATAGAATTCACGACGCGGCATTTGTCAATTCCATGAAAAAGGCAGCTGTGGCCAGCAAAGCGGCAGACGGAGTCGATGCGGGTCCGGGCGCGCTGCCGGTGCCGCTCTACGAGCATGTCAAGCGGCAGATCGCCGAGGCGATCCTGATCGGCGACATGCCGCCGGGCACGGTGCTGCCCGGCGAGGTCGCGCTCGCCAACCAATATGGCGTCGCCGTCGGCACCATCCGCCGCGCGCTGGCCGACCTCACAGCTGGCGGCATGCTGATGCGGCGGCGCAAGACCGGCACGGTGGTGACGGGCCGCGCGTCGCAGCATGGGCTCAGCTTCTTCTTTCAGTACTTCCGCCTGCTCGGCGCCGACGGCAGCCTGCTGCACTCGGAGGCCGAGGTGCTGTCGGTGACGACACGCGATGCCGAGCGGCCCGAAGCGGCGCTGTTCGCCGTGGCCGACGGCGAGCCGCTGCTGCATCTTCATCGCATCCGCCGCGTCGCCGGCGCGCCGGTGCTGCATTCGCGGATCTCGATGGTCGCGAGCCGCGTGGCGGGATTTCCGCGCGAGCCGAAGAAGGTCCCTGCCCTGATCTACCGCCATCTGCTCGAGGCCTATGGCATCCGGATCGCCGCGGTGCGCGAGAAGGTGACGGCCGAGGTCGCCACCAAGGAGGACCGCAAGCTGCTCGGCCTCTCCGCGCCGGCCGCCGTGCTCGTCATCGACGAGGAAGCCTATGACCAGACCGGCGCGCTGGCGATCCTCAGCCAGCACCGCGCCACGACGGCGCAGCACTACTACTCCAACGAGATCCGCTGAGCGGACCTCGGTTCAGCAGCCCCAGCGCAGGGCGGCCGTGTGCACCGGCGCGTCCCACAGCGCCATCGTCGACTCATCGAGCGCGGTGACCGTGAGCGAGCAGCCGGCCATGTCGAGCGAGGTGACGTAGGAGCCGACCAGCCCGCGCGCGATGGCGAGCCCGCGGCCTTCCAGGATGCGCCGCGCCGCATTGGCCATCACGTACAATTCCATCGCCGGCGTTGCGCCGAAGCCGTTGACCAGCAGCAGGCACGGCGTGCCGGACTTGGGCGCGAGATCGGCCAGGATCGCGCCCATCATCTCCTCGGCGATCGCATCGGCCGAGGCCAGCTTGACCCGGCGGCGGCCGGGCTCGCCATGGATGCCGACGCCCATCTCCATCTCGTCGTCACCGAGCGTGAAGGTCGGCTTGCCGGCGGCCGGCACGGTGCAAGAGGTCAGCGCCACGCCCATCGACCGCGTGCGCCTGTTGACGTTGTCGCCGAGCGCCTTCAGCGCGTCGAGATCGCGGCCCTGCTCGGCCGCAGCACCCAGCATCTTCTCCACGATCAGCGTGCCGGCAACGCCGCGGCGGCCGGTCGAATAGGTCGAGGTCTCGACGGCGACGTCGTCGTCGGTGATGACGGTCGCGACCTTGCCCTCCATCATCTCCGCGGCCATCGCAAAATTCATCACGTCGCCTTCGTAGTTCTTGACGATGAGCAGCGCGCCCGCGCCCGTGTCCACGGCCTGCGCGGCCGCGAGCATCTGGTCCGGCGTTGGCGATGTAAACACCTGGCCCGGACAGGCGGCGTCCAGCATGCCCGGCCCGACGAAGCCGGCATGCAGCGGCTCATGGCCGGAGCCGCCGCCGGAGATCAGCGCGACCTTGCCCGGTTTGAGGCTCTTGCGGCGAACGAACTTGTTGTCCTCGCCCAGCGTGACGATGTCGCCATGCACGGCGGCAAAACCCTGCAGGCTCTCGGTCAGCACGTCGGAAACGGCGTTGATCAGCTTCTTCATGGCTTCCCTCCCGGTTCAGCGTCGTCGTTGTTTTCGTTGGCCGAGATCAGCGCGGTGATGCCGCGCGCGACGCCAGTGATGATGCGGTCGGCATGGGCGTTGAGCGCGGGGTCGCCGAAGTCCGGCAGCTCGACCACGAGGCGCCGCATCGGCCGCTGCGCCTCGGCCTCGTCCAGCCGGCCCGGATGCGCGGCGCGGTAGGCGGTCAGAAACGCCTGCTGCTCATGCGGCGAGAAGTGACAGATGTGGAAGATGGTCTCGAGATGCTGCAGCGGGATCGGCGTCGCATAGGCCGGATTGACGATCTGCGAGATGAAGCTGCGATTCTTGCCGATCGCCTCCGCCAACCGCTGCCGTGTGCCGGAGGGACGGCTGTCGATCACCGCGCGCAGGATCGCCTTGTATTCGGCGAGCGGGCTTGCGCCCCCCGATGCATCCTGGTCACTCATGCGCCCTCTCCCGCGGCCTTTTCCGTGCCCTTGGCGAGGTCAAGCTCGCGGATCGCCGACTTCACCAGCGGCAGCAGGCCTGGCGCAACTGACAGCGCGCGCACGCCGACCCCAAGCAGCGCCGGAATGGCTCTGACATCCCCGGCGGCGTCGCCGCAGATCGAGACTTCCACGCCCCGCGCACGACCAGCGCGCACCACATGGGCAATCATCGCCAACACCCCGGGATGCAGCACGTCGGCATAGTCGGCGACCTCGGCGCCGTCACGCGAAGCAGCGGTCGCGTATTGGGTCAGGTCATTGGTGCCGATCGAGAAGAAGTCCGCAGCGAAGTCATGCGCTGCCAACGCAGCAGCCGGCACCTCGACCATCATTCCGAAGGCCGGCGCGGCGAACGCGACGTTGCCGGCGGCCAATTCGGCGAGCACGGCGCGGAGATGGCGACGCGCGATGTCCAGCTCCGCTGCATTGGTCACCATCGGCAGCATCACCTTGAGCGGTCCGAGCGCAGCGGCGCGAGCCAGCGCGCGCAGTTGAACACGGAAGATCTCGGGATGACGCAACGACAGACGGAGGCCACGCAGGCCAAGAAACGGGTTGCTCTCACCATCGATCGTGTAGCCCGGAATCGGCTTGTCGCCGCCCGCGTCGAGCGTGCGGATCGTGACCGGCCGGCCTTCGGCCCAGCGCACGAGCTCGGCATAGGCGTGATATTGCGCCTCCTCGTCGTGAAGCAGGTTGCCGGTGAGAAACTCCGTGCGCGCCAGACCGACGCCATCGCACGCTGCGGCTGGCAGCGCCGTCATATCGCCGGGACCGGAGATGTTGACGAGCACGGAAACGAAGGTGCCGTCGCGCGTCAGTGCCGGTTCGTGCTGCCGCGCCCTTGCCTCCGCCCTGCGGCGCGAGACCGTCTCGTCCTCCGCCCGCGCGGCGGCGACAGAGTGCGCGCTGGGATCGGCGATGACGACACCGCGACCGCCATCGACCAGCAAATCCCCTGTCAGCTTGTCCCAATCGTGACCGAGCCCAACCACCATCGGCACGCCGCGGCTGCGCGCCAACATCGCGACATGGCTGGTCGGGCTGCCCTCGCCGAGCGCGATGCCCCCTCCATTCGTCCACTCGATGGCGAGGAAAGCGGATGGCGCCAGATCACGCGCAACGACGATCGCCCCCTTCGGCAACTTGCCGTTCTGCTGCAAGCCGAACAAGTGTCGCAGCACGCGATCCCGGATGTCGGCGAGGTCGCCGGCGCGGGCGCGGAAATATTCGTCCTCGGCGGACTCATACCCCGCCATCTCCTCCGCCATCGCCGCGCGCCAGGCCGCATCCGCAGCGACGCCGCCCTCGATCTGGACGTAAGCCGCCTCCGTCAGCGCATCGTCTTCGAGCAGCGCGAGCTGAAAGCCGATCAGTTCGGCGGCGTCTCCCTCGAGCCTGCCGATCAGCTCGGCCACGGCCTCGCGCGCATGCGCGACCGCTACGGCGAGCGCTTCATGCTCCTCGGCGATCGCCCCTTTCCTCCGGCTGGCGCCCTCCAGCGCATGCAGGATCGCCGCGGGCCCGATGGCCAGCCCGTCCGACGCCGCCCGCCCGAAGATACGCCGCTCCATCGTCACTCCTCGTCGAACTTGCGGTTCACCAGATCGACCAGCGCGGCGATGGCGGCCTCGGCATCGGTTCCATTGGCGCGCAGAAACAGCGTCTCGCCCTTGGCGGCCTTGACGCGCATGATCTTCACCGGGCTCTTGGCATCGGTCCAGGGCCCGTCGGCCGCGATCGCGACTTCGATGGTCGACGCAAAGCGCTTGGCGAGCTGGGTCAGCTTGACCGAGGGCCGCGCATGCAGCCCGACCTCGTTGGTCAGCAGCGCATGCGCCTTCGCTTCCTGCATGCCGATCTCTCCACCGTCAGCCATTCTCGTTCCTGCTCATCCGCCCATCAGCTCTTCGGCGGTTGCGCGCACCGCATCGAGCGGCGAGCCGCCGGAGGCTTCCGTCGCCGCCATCACCGCGCCTTCGACCAGCGGCGCGTTACAGATCACGATGCGCTCGCGCCGCTCCTCCGGCATCATCTCCACCGCCATCTCGCTGTTGGTCTCAGCGCCGCCGAGATCGACCAGGATCGCAACACCTGACTCCGACCATGCCTTGTCGATCGCGCCCATGATGGCGCCAACGTCGGTGCCGAGTCCGCCATCGGCATTGCCGCCGACCGCCGCGAGCGGCACGCTGTCGCCGACCATCTGCCTGACCATGTCGGCCGCGCCTTCCGCCACCTTGGCGGAATGCGACACGATGACGATGCCGACATTCTTCTGCTCACTCATGATCAGGCCTCATTGAATACGCTGCAGATCGCCTGCACGAGCAGGCTGGAGGAGCGCGCGCCGGGATCCATGTGTCCGATCGAACGCTCGCCGAGAAACGAAGCACGGCCGCGGATCGCCAGCATCGGCACGGTCGCGTCGGCAGCTTCGCCAGCGATCGCGGGCAGCCGGGCGGCGAGATCGTCGCCACCGGCCGCAAAAGCTGCCTGCACCGGGATCAAGACGTCGAGCATGGTCTTCTGGCCTGCTTCCGACTTGCCGCGGGCTTTCACGTCCGCAATGGCACGCCCCAGCGCCGCCGCCGCTTCAGCGGCAGATGGCGCTGATGGCAGCACCTTGCCAAGTCCCATCGCCAGCGTGCCGTAGAGCGGACCGGACGCACCGCCGACCTTCATCACCAGCGCCATGCCGACCGCCTTCAGCGCCTCGGGAAGAGGCTTGGCTGAAATGTTCTCGACATCGGCGAGAACGGCCTCGAAGCCGCGCTTCATGTTGAGTCCGTGATCGCCGTCGCCGATCGCCGAATCGAGCGCGGTCAGTTCCTCGGCATGCGCGATGATGGCATCGGCCATCGCCATGATCAGCCTGCGCTTGAACGCCTGGTCCATTGTCTATCTCACCCGCTGGCCCGCCCGGTCGAACAGCAGCGGCCGGGTGAACTCGATAGCGACGGCGTCGCCGACTTTCAATTCCGTATCCGGCTCGACCAGGCTGACGATGGTCTGGTCCTGCAGCGTGATATGCAGATGATTCTGATCGCCGAGATGCTCTATCCATTTCACCCGTGCGTCCGCACGGGTCTCGGCGCGCCGGACCGTCATGTGCTCGGTGCGCGCGCCGATCGTCGCGACGTCGCCCGGCACTGCGAGATCCGGGAACAGCCCACGCGGCAGCAGATTGATGCCGGGACTGCCGAGCCGGGTCGCCACATAGGTATTGGCCGGATCCTCATAGACCTCCCGCGGGCTGCCGACCTGCACCAGCCGGCCCTGCTCGATCACGCCGATGCGGTTGGCAAGCGTCATCGCCTCGATCTGGTCGTGGGTGACGTAGAGCATGGTGGCGCCGAGATCCTGCTGGATGCGCTTGAGCTCGATGCGCAGCTCGGAACGCAGCTTGGCGTCGAGCGAGGACAGGGGCTCGTCGAGCAATGCGATCGCAGGCCTGCGCACCAGCGCGCGGCCGATCGCCACGCGCTGCATCTGACCGCCCGAGAGCTGAGTAGCGCGGTTGCCGAGCTTGTCCTCGATTCGCAGCATCCCCGCGACGTCTCCGACGATGCGCTTGATCTCAGCCTCAGGAATCTTGCGCACCGGCGAGCGCAGCGGAAAGGCGAGATTGTCGTACACCGAAAGATGCGGATAGAGCGAATATTGCTGAAACACGAACGTGACGTCACGCGCGGCCGGCGTCGCTTTCGTCTGATCGACGCCGCCGATGGTGATGCTGCCGCCATCCGGCATGTCGAGGCCTGCCACCAGGCGCAAGGTCGTGGTCTTGCCGGCGCCGGTCGGCCCGAGCAGCACCACGAGCTCGCCATCGCGGATGATCAGCGACAAATCCCGAACCGCCGGCTTGGAACCGAACGACTTGCTGACGGCGTTGAGACGCGTCTCAGCCATGATGGCGCCCTCCTCTCACCGGCTGCTCATACAGCGCCGTGCGGATTGCACGGCCCGTGGCGGCGTTGAACAGCGATAGCCGGTCGGCGCGGAAGCTGAGTCCGACCGGCTCGGCGCGCTCAATCCGGACCGCCGCGGGCGCGCGCGCCTTGACGGTGCCGCGAGCCGTCATGACGGTGATGATCTGGGTGGTGCCGAGATATTCGGTGCCAAACACCTCGCCGCGCAGCCCGCCTTCCGCGCTGAGCGCCACCTGCTCCGGCCGCACGCCGAGAACCAGCTCGTCGCTCCCGGCATCCTCGCGCAGCTCGGGCACGCCGATCTCGGCGTCGTCGATGCGCACGCAGTTCGTGCCGGCGCCTAGCCTGCCCTCGAAGCGGATGAAGTTCATCGCCGGCGAGCCGATGAAGTCCGCGACGAACATGGTGGCGGGACGGTCGTAGATCTCCTGGGGCGTTCCGAGCTGCTCCACGACGCCGCGATTCATCACCGCGATCGTGTCGGCCATCGACATCGCCTCGAGCTGGTCGTGAGTCACGAACACAGTGGTCGCCTTGAGCCGGTCGTGTAGCGCGCGCAGCTCGCCGCACATGATGTGACGGAACTCGGCATCGAGCGCGCCGAGCGGCTCGTCCATCAAGAACGCTTTGGGCTCGCGGACAATGGCGCGGCCGAGCGCGACGCGCTGGCGATCGCCGCTCGACAACCCGCTCACCGGACGGTCGATCAGATGGTCGATGCGCAGGATGCGCGCCGCCTCCTCGACCCGCCGCCTGATCTCCGCCTTGGGCACCCCCATCGAGACCAGCGGAAAGGCGATATTCCTGCGCACGTTCATGTGCGGGTAGAGCGCGAACAGCTGGAACACCATGGCGATGTCGCGCTCACGCGCGCGCCGGACGGTGACGTCCTCGCCGCCGAGGTTGATCGTCCCCGACGTCGGCAGCTCCAGGCCCGCAATCATGCGCAACGTGGTGGTCTTGCCGCAGCCGGACGGACCGAGCAGGCAGAAGAACTCGCCGTCGGCGATCGTGAAGCTTGGGCCGCGCACGGCGGCAAAGCCGCCGAACTCCTTGAACAGGTTCTCGATCCGGATCTCGGCCATGGCGTCAGTCCGGGAACTTGGAGACGATGGTGAACATCACGACACCAGCGAGCGTGGTGATGAAGGAATAGGTGTAGAGCACCAGCGCGAACGGCTGCAGCAGCATCAGCACGCCCGCCGCAATGAGGATCGTCGCCAGCGTCTCCATCGGGCCGCGCCGCAGCGCCCGTGGCCAGCGCGTGGTGGCCACATCGGCAGGCATGTTCCGGATCGACTCGCTCATTTGCGCACCGCTCCGAAGGTGATGCCGCGCAACAGGTGTTTCCTCAGCAGCACGGTGAACACGACGATCGGGATCAGGAACAGCGTGGTGCCCGCCGCAACCGCCGGCCAGTCCTGGCCGCCCTCGCCGATGATAATCGGAATGAAGGGCGGCGCAGTCTGCGCCGTGCCCGAGGTCAGAAGCACCGCGAAGGCATATTCGTTCCAGGCGAAGATCAGGCAGAAGATCGCGGTGGCGACGATGCCGGTGGTGGCCTGCGGCAACACGACCTTGAAGAAGGCTTGCAGGCGGGTGTAGCCGTCGACCATCGCCGCCTCCTCGTATTCGCGCGGGATTTCGTCCATGAAGCCCTTGAGCAGCCAGACCGCGAGCGAGATGTTGACGGACGTATAGAGCAGGATCATGCCGAGCCGCGTGTCGGACAGGCCGAGCTCGCGATACATCAGGTAGATCGGGATCGCGACCGCGATCGGCGGCATCATCCGCGTCGACAGGATGAAGAACAAGAGGTCATCCTTCAGCGGCACCTTGAAGCGCGAGAAGGCGTAGGCCGCAAGCGTGCCGAGCACGACCGACAGCGCGGTCGAGCCGAACGCGATCACCAGCGAATTCACGTAGCGTGGGATGTAGTTCGATGGACCCGCGACCACCATGTTGCGGCCGCGCGAGATGCGGTCGCACAGACTGGCAGCCGGCGGCAGCTTGGCCATGTAATCCGGGGCCTGCCGGGTCCGGGTCGTGAACAGATTGCAGTAGCCCTCCAGGCTCGGCTCGGCGACGAGCTTCGGCGGATAGGCGATCGCGTCCGATGGCGACTTGAATCCGGTCATGAAGATCCACAGCAGCGGCACCAAAGTGATCAGGGCATAGGCGATCACCACGGTTGCCGCGATCCGCTTGGTCAGCGGCGACGGATCGACGACGGAATGAGCGGTTGCGAGACCGGTCATCGGCTTTTCACCCGGTTGAGCGCCTTGACGTAGATGTTGGCGAGACCGAACACGGTGACGAACAGGATGATGGCGAACGCCGAGGAATAGCCGGTCCGCCACTTTTCGAACGCCTCGCGCTTCAAGGTGATCGAGGCGACCTCGGTCGTCGAGCCTGGACCGCCGCCGGTCAGCAGGTTGACCATGTCGAACATCTTGAAGTTCTCGATGCCGCGGAACAACACCGCGAGCATGATGAAGGGCAGCGCCATCGGCAGCGTGATCGACCAGAACTGCCGCCACGGCGAGGCGCGGTCGACCTCGGCCGCCTCATAGATGTAGTCGGGAATCGAGCGCAGGCCTGCGAGGCAGATCAGCATCACATAGGGCGTCCACATCCAGGTGTCGACGACGACGATGGCCCAAGGCGCCAGCGGCACCTGCGCCAGCATCTGGAACGACGACGCCGGCATGCCGGTCACGGCGGCGATGACGTAATTGAACAGGCCGATCTGCGGCTGGTACAGGAAGGTCCAGAAATTGCCGACCACGGCTGGCGACAGCATCATCGGCAGCAGGATCAACGTGGTCCAAAGGCCGTGGCCACGGAATTTCTTGTCGATCAGCCAGGCCAGGGTGAAGCCCAGCACGGTCTGGATCAGGATGGTCCAGAACACGAAGCGCGCGGTCACCGTCATCGCCGCCCAGACGTCCGGATCGGTCAGGATCGACTGGTAGTTGGCGAGCCCGACATCGAGCACGGTGGCGTTCGGACGGTTCGCGCGATAATTGGTGAAGGACAGCCGGATGGTCCAGATCAACGGGAAGATGTTGATCGCGAGCAGCAGCAGCATGGTCGGCGTGATGAACAGCCAGGCGATGGCGCGCTCGGACAGGCCGCGCACGCGCCCCGCCACGACCGGCGGCGTCACCAGGGCGGCGCGGTCGACGAGGCTGCTCAGTCCGGTTTGGTCGGTCATGCGAGGGACTGCTTCACTGGCTGCTTCTGGCTGGCGGTGAGACTGGTTGGTCCGCCCGGCAAGCCGAAGCTCGCCGGAGGGATTGTCGTGGCGCAGTCCGCGTGTGCGCGAGGTGCCGCGGCCGTCAGAGCTTGCCGTCCTCCTTGAAGACCTTGGTCCAGTCGGCGATCAGCCCGTCGAGCGCGCCCTTGGCGGTGCCCTGGTCGGCGACGACATAGTCGTGGACGCGCTTCTGCATGGCGAGCAGGAGCTGCGCGTAGGACGGCTCGGCCCAGAAATCGACCACCTGGTCCATCGCTACCAGAAAGTCGGCGGCGAACGGCGCGGTGTTCTTGAAGTTGGGGTCGTTGAGCACGCCCTTGTGGCAGCTATAGCCGCCGAGCGCCCACCATTTCTTCTGGGTGTCGAGCGAGGCAAACCATTTGATGTAGGCCAGCGCCTCGGCACGGTTCGGCGAATAGGCCACCACCGAGATGCCCTGCCCGCCGAGCTGCGAGCCCTTCTCCTTCTGCGCCGGGTTGACGAAGAAGCCGATCTTGTCGCCGCCGACATTGGGGTCCTTGTAGAGGCCTGGGAAAAAGGCGAACCAGTTCATCTGCAGCGCGACCTGGCCGGACTTGAAGGCGTCGAGCCCTTCCTGCATGTAGCCATTCGAATAGCCGGGCGGCGTGCAGCACTTGTACAGCGCCTTGTAGAATTCGAGGCCCTTCACGGCGTCGTCGGAATTGACAAAGCCCTGCATGTCATACGGCTTCTTCGGGTTCTGATACTTGAAGCCGAACGGATAGAGCGCGTTGGTGACGCCCATGGTGATGCCTTCCGAGCCGCGCTCGGTGAAGATCGCCGCGCCGTAGACGGTCTTGCCGTCGATCACCCGCTTCTGGAAGAACTCGGCGATGTCCTTCAGCTCGGCTTGCGTCTTGGGCACGTCGAGCTCGCGGCCGAACTTCTTCTTGAACTCCTCGCGGATTTCGGACCGTGAGAACCAGTCCTTGCGATAGGTCCAGCCGTTGGCGTCGCCCATCGCCGGCAGCGCCCAGTAGTTCGGCGTGCCCTTCGGCCATTCGGCGTAGCCGGCCACGGTGGCGGGCATGAAGTCGGAGATCTTGATGCCTTCCTTATCGAAGAACTCGTTGAGCTTGACATATTGACCGTTCTCGGCGGCGCCGCCGATCCACTGGGAGTCGCCGATCATCAGGTCGCACAGCTTGCCCTTGGAGTTCAGCTCGTTGAGCATGCGGTCGGCGAAGTTCGGCCACGGCACGAACTCGAACTTCATGCTGACGCCGGTCTTGGCGGTGAAGTCCTTGGACAGCTCGACCAGCGCATTGGCCGGGTCCCAGGCGGCCCAGCACAAGGTGATGGTCTTTCCTTCGGCGCGTGCCGGCGCGGATGCGCCGAGCACGGTCGCAGCGGCGACCGTCGCCGTCAGTGCAAATGTCTGCAGCAACTTCATCTGGCACTCCCTCCCTGTTGGCGCCGTCCCCGCTTCGCGTGGGTGACGGCGATGCATGGCCTGCGGCGAGCGGCGCCGTCACAACGACAGCGCGAGCCGCAAGCGTTTCCCCATGGCCCCGGATCATCCGTCCGAGTTAAGTATTTTGTTTAGTAGATTGTGAATGACTAAACATGTCAAGCGCGTTTTCGCGACGTTTGCAGCGCATCATGTTTAGCGACTGCGGTAAGCTGCTCGTCGTCCGGAGGTTTGCCGGGATGGCGATGGCGCGGCTCTCCGGCGCAGCCGCCAGGACGCAGGCTCGGCCCAGCTCCAGGCTGCATCCGCGCGATCAGCCCTTCGCCAACGTCACGCCGCAACTGACCCGGCCGTCAGCGATGAGGAAGCGTCCGGCGAGGCGAGCAATGGCAGCCGGCCATCCCTCTCTCACGACGCGCGCCTCGAACGTGCCTGCCGCCCATGCGATCGTGAGCTCGACGTCCTGGAAATCCAGGAAGCCGTGCGTGATCGGATATTGGCATTTGTAGTAGGCTTCCTTCGCGCTGAAGATCACGATCGGCAGCATCGGCTGCAAGGCGTCCGGCTGCGCGCGAAGCCATCGCCGCTCGGCCGGCGTGAGCACCAGGTCGCGCATCGACGGATCGAGCTCGCGCAGGTCCTCGACATCCAGTCCGAGCGACGAGACATCCCTGCTTCGGGCTACGGCCACGGCGCAATGATCGGCACAATGTGAGATGCTTCCCACATAGCCCGGCGGCCACACCGGCGCGCGATCCGGCGCCGGGACGAGCGCCACCGGCGGAGCTCCGAGCGCGGCCAGCGCCCTGCGCGCCAGGACCCGCGCGGTCGCGAACTCGGCCCGCCGCTTGGCGACCGCGGCTTGAATATGAGCGCGCTCCTCGGCAAACAGCTCGTCGTCCGCCAGCGAGAGGCTGGAGGCCACGACCACGACCGGGCCTTCAAACAGATCTGCAAGCACCCTCGTCACCAACTCTGCGCGCGCGTCTCTTTGCGGACCGGCCTCGACCGACCGCCACCGTATACGACACGGCGACGTCGAAGCGAATTCCAACGGTTCAACATGTTTCGCGATCTCGCGGCGCCACGCGCCCGAGCTTTGCATGGCGAGCGCACGCTGCCGCTCGGCGAGCCGCACCACCGACCACTGCGGATCGGCATCGACCAGCACCACCTTGCGCCCGGCGAGGTGCCAAGGCACCCAGCTCGCCCCGGCAGCCCATGCTCGTATCAGGATCGGAACATAATGCGATGCAAGTCGATTCTGCCATAACTCGTCGGCTTGTCCAACGCGCCCCTGCCACTGTCCCCGCCATGCTTCTCCGCGCCGCTGAAATGCGCGTCACCGGGCAGCTTTCGCTTGACGGCGGCGTCCCGCAACGGGACTTATCCAGTCCCTCCGTCTGCCGAAGAAGTGCGTTCCCATGACCGCCGATCCGCTCTCGATCCTCAAGGCCGTGTTCGGCTATGACAGCTTTCGCGGGCGGCAGCGCGACATCGTCGAGCACGTGATCGCCGGACACAATGCCTTCGTGCTGATGCCGACCGGCGGCGGCAAATCGCTGTGCTACCAGATCCCGGCGCTGGCGCGTCCCGGCCTCGGGCTGATCATCTCGCCGCTGATCGCGCTGATGGAGGACCAGGTCACCGCGCTCCGGCAGGCCGGCGTGAAGGCCGCGGCGCTGAACTCGCGGCTCTGGGGCGCCGAGAAGGACCTGCTGTGGCAGGACATCGAACGCGGCGAGCTCGACCTGCTCTACATGGCGCCCGAGACGCTGCTCAGGCCGGAGAACCTGGAGCGTCTCAAGGCCGCGCAACTGTCGCTGATCGCCATCGACGAGGCGCACTGCGTCTCGCAATGGGGCCATGATTTCCGGCCCGAATACCGCGCCCTCGACTGTCTCGCCGGGCTGTTCCCGACGATCCCGCGCATCGCGCTCACCGCCACCGCCGATGCGCCGACGCGGGCCGAGATCGTCGAGCATCTCTCGATCGGCGACGGCAACAGCTTCATCGCCGGCTTCGACCGGCCGAACATCCGCTACGGCGCGGCGGAGAAGACCAGCACGATGCAGCAGATGCTAGCCTTCCTGAAATCCCGCGAGGGCGAGAGCGGCATCGTCTATTGCCTGTCCAAGCGCAAGACCGAGGAGGTCGCCGCCTCGCTCAGCGACCACGGCTTTCCGGCGCTGCCCTATCATGCCGGCATGGAGATGAAGGCGCGGGAGAAGAACCAGCGTCGCTTCCAGCTCGAGCAGGGGCTGATCATGGTCGCCACCATCGCTTTCGGCATGGGCATCGACAAGCCCGACGTGCGCTTCGTGCTGCATGCCGATCTGCCGTCCAGCATCGAGGCCTACTATCAGGAGACCGGCCGCGCCGGCCGCGACGGCCTGCCATCGGAAACCCTGATGCTGTACGGCGCCGAGGACATCGCGCTGCGCCGCCGCTTCATCGATGAGTCGGACGCGCCCGATGCGCGCAAGCGCACCGAGCGCCGCAAGCTCGATGCGCTGCTCGGCTTCGCCGAGACCTGCCAATGCCGGCGCCAGGTGCTGCTGCGCTATTTCGGCGACGATTGCGCGCCGTGCGGCAATTGCGACATCTGCCTCGACCCGCCCGAGACCTTCGACGGCACCATCGCGGCGCAGAAGCTGCTGTCCTGCATCCACCGCACCGGCGAGCGCTTCGGCCAGGCCCACGTCGTCGCGGTGCTGCTCGGCGAGACGGACGAGCGCATCGAACGGCTCGGCCATGACAAGCTCTCCACCTTCGGCATCGGCAAGGAGCACGACCGCAACGCCTGGCGCTCCATCGTCCGCCAGCTCGTCGCGCATGGGCTGATCAGCGTCGACGTCGCCGGCCATGGCGGCCTGTCGATCTCGCCCGAGGGCCGCCAGTTCCTGCGCGACAAGCCGCAACTCAGCCTGCGCGTGCTGAAGAAGACCAGGCGCGACCGCAAGGCTCGGGAGCGGCAGACCACGACGACATTTCCTGACCTCGACCGCGACTTGTTCGAGAAGCTGCGCGTCCGGCGGATGGAGCTCGCCAAGGCCCAGAACGTGCCGCCCTACGTCATCTTCCACGACAAGACGCTGGCCGAAATGGCGGCCCGCCATCCGCGCTCCGTCGCGGAGCTTGCGAGCATCCCCGGCGCCGGTACGGTCAAGCTCGCGCGCTACGGCGAGGCATTCGTGGCGGTCATCAAAGCGCATGATGCGGGCGCCTGAGCCCGCATCGTCCCGCAGCACCGCGACTCCTTCGCTCGACTATCAGACGGCACACATGGCCTCACACATGGGCTCGCGATCCCGGCCGGACGCTCGTGACGATCGCGAAACGTCCCTCTTCGGCGAAGCCGGATGCGCGGAAATGTGACGGTGATTTGCCCGAGTGCAATTGATTAGTTTACGACAAACCGGCTCCACGGGCAGTTCGTGCATGAGCGGCATGCACGGATTGCCCGTCGTGCAGCGAACATGCGCGCACACCCGTGGCATGCGTTCGCACCCGTTGAATTTTGTCGGATTCCCGACACCGACTTTTCTTGACCCTCGCGCGGCGCGCTCTTAGTTTCCGTCCCCGCTTGAAACGGCAATCAACAAACTCATATGGGCGGACGCGATGGTTCGGGAATTCGAGTACAAGGGGGAAGTGTTTCGGGTGACGGCGCATGGCATCCATGGCCATGAGGAGATCTTCATCGTCCACATCGACGACGGCGTCGAGGGCGGCGAGATCTCGATCGACCGGATGACCGAGGAGAACGACACCAGCGCACCGCTGGAGGACATCATCGTCATGCTCTGCGACAAGCTGATTCCGGAAGCCGGCATCGTCTGCCGCGAGCCCGGCGGCGCGTTCGCCTGGCGCGAGGGCAAGGTCGTCTACCAGGTTCACGACGGCGTGCAGGAGCTCAGCCGCGGCTGATCGCAGCCGCCGCGCGTCGCGTGGGGATGCCGTGGTCAGATGCGCCGCTGCACCGACGCGGGTTGGAGATCCTGCTCGCAGCGGCAGGTCCTCTGCGCTCTCTTCTGCAGGATCTGCGAGACCATCCGCTCCGTCCCGGTCAGGCCGGTCAGGATCGTCGCGCCGACAGCCATGCCGGATCGCAATCCGGCGGGCATGGCCGCCTTCAGCAGGCTGATCTTCAGCGCAATCCGGCTTTCGCCGGTTGGCGAGCCGGACGCCGCGCCGATCCACTCAGCATCCGCGACATGTCCATAGAGCCGGACGGGCAGGCCCGGCACGTCGATCGTGACCGCCTGTCCGATCGCGACATAGGTGATCTCGGAAACCGCGAGGGCTGCGATGACGTGGGGCTCGCCCGGCGTGACCACCGCCATCAACGACCGATCTGCCGTCACGGCGTCCCCGACATGGAGACCGCTTGCGGCCACGACGCCGGCGACGGGAGCAATGACGTCGTTCAGCGCGACCGTCGCGGCGCGCTCGTCCCGGTGCTCGATCCGCGCCAGAACCTGTCCCGCAACAATCTCCTGATTGTCGGTCACGAGCAGGTCCCTGACCAGGCCGGACACCGCCGACCTGACTGGGACTTCGTTCATCCTGACATAGGCGTCATCGGTGTGAACCAGATATTGGCCGACGGTCACATACTCGACCATCCACGGCACCGCGACCAGCATTCCGAACATCAGGCTGAGCGCGACGAGCGACCACAGCGCACGTCCCACGGACGCCCTGGATGTGGCGCGCGGGTCCGCCGGGGGACGCTCCTCATGCAGAATCGTCAGCCGGGATCCGCCCGGCGCTTGCTGTCCGTCCACCGCTCGCTCCTCACGACCACGGCATCGGGCGCATTGCCGCCTCGGCGGCGTCCTCGTGACGTGAGGGTCGCGCCCATCGAATGCTCGTGACGCCGATGTGGCGGCTCGCGGGCCGGTTGATAATGGCGCCTGGACCGAATTGGGTCTTCAATTTCTCGAAACAATGCCGGCGTCGACGACAGCGCGACACCGCCGCAACCTCGACACGAGACGGCGGTAACGCCGTTGATCGTCACGCAAGCTTTGCCCGCGCTTCAAACGACGGCCCCAAACAACTTTCCGATGCCTGCGGTGAGACCCAGGGCGAAGGCCCCCCAGAACGTCACGCGAAAGGTGGCACGCGGAATGTTGGCCCCGCCTGCCTTTGCGCCGATCGCTCCCAGCACCGCGAGAAAGGCGAGAGAAGCCGCGGAGACGATCGGGACCAGCAAGTTGGCGGGCGACACGACGACCATCAGCAAGGGCATGGCGGCTCCGACCGAAAACATCATGGCCGAGGTCACGGCGGCCTGGATGGGCCGCGCTGCGGTGATCTCCGAGATTCCCAATTCGTCGCGCGCATGAGCCGTCAACGCGTCTTTCGCCATCAACTGCTCGGCCACCTGCCGCGCAAGGGATTGATCCACACCTCGCTTGACGTAGATATCGGCAAGCTCGTCGCGTTCAAATGCGGGGTTGTCGCTCAGCTCCTTGCGCTCCCGTGCAAGGTCGGCCTGCTCCGTATCCGACTGCGAACTGACGGAGACATATTCACCGGCGGCCATCGACATCGCTCCCGCGACCAATCCCGCGACACCCGCGATCAGGACGTCGTTTCGTGTCGCTGCTGCCGCAGCAACACCGACGATCAGGCTTGCAGTCGAAATGATGCCGTCATTGGCTCCCAGAACGGCCGCCCTGAGCCATCCGATCCGCGCCACCAGGTGGCTTTCAGGGTGGACGTGAAGACGGCTCATGTCTTTCTCCTGATCACGCCTTGCAACCTCGTCGCGGCGGCCACGGTGTTGGAAATCGTTCCATACTTCCTGACATTCTGATGAAGCAGCTCGAGCCGGCGGTCATCTTCATCGGTGTCGACGATCAGCTCGTAATCGATCGACGCCATCATCGGCGGGCTATCCTGACGGACGCCGATCAGCCGTACCTCGACGCCCCGAACATGGAACTTGAGCATCGGCGTCACGCGTTCGATTCCCTTGATCATGCAGGCGGCAACCGCGGCGAGAAGAAGCTCGGCCGGGTTGAATGCATCCCGCCGTCCCTTGACGTCGGTATCGAGCACCACGGTCGCATCCTTGCAGTCTGCGACGCTTTCATGCGCATCGATCCGTCGGGCGTTGACGCGATACTCCAGCATTGGCGAGTCTCCCGGCCGTGTTTCCTGGGGGATTGGCAATCCGAACCATGAGCGGAGTGATCGATCGGATCGCGACCGTTCGGTCACGGCGCCTGAAGCGACGGCGCAATCCGTCATTCCCGACAGGCCTGTCGCCTCCCCTAGTCGTCCGAATGAGGCAGCATGCGCAGGAGCGTCCGATCCCGGAAGATCCAGTGATGGATCAGCGCGGCGGCCGCATGCATCGCGGCCACGATGACGAGGGCGTGGGCGAGAATTTCGTGCACTTCCTTGACGTTGTGAGCAAAAGCGCGGTCCTTAGGCCAGGGCGACGCGATCTCGGCGATGCCAAACAGCGGCAAGGCATCACCGCGTGCGAACTGCAACACGATTCCAACGACAGGCACGGCAAGGAGCAGCGCATAGAGGGCGTAGTGCGCGAAACGCGCGGCCGGATCCTGCCACTTTCCCATCCATGTGGCGAATTCGGTCGTCTCGGGCGGCGGAGATGGATCGGCCAGCCGCCAGGCCAGGCGCGCGGCCAGAAGCGCGAGGATCGCGATCCCAGCCGTCACGTGGATGAACAGGCCGGATTCGCGCGGTGCGCCCTTGGGCAGCACGTCACCGAAGACACCAAGCGCCCAGGCGACGGCCACGAGCACGACCGTCAGCCAATGCAACGTCTGCGGAATTGCGCCGTAGCTTCGCGTCGAGTTGAAGAGCTGCATCTCGGACCTCTCTCGTCAGAATATGGTCCTGACGCGACCGTCCCTCGTTGACGTGGATCAAGCCCTTGCCGGCCTGGGTGCTCAAACTGGTGGGATGAGTGCCAGCTCTGCATCGGCGATGACATAGCGGACGTAGCGGTAGTCGCGGATGAAGCTGATCTTGCCGTCGCGCCAGCTCAGCCACATGAAGTAGCTGGGCTGCGGATCGCCATGGCGTTCGAACACGGCGATCACTTCCCGGCCCTCGAGCCAGGCGGGCGCCAGCCAGACGCCGTCCATCCCGGAGTAGATGCTGAAGAACATCCCGACATCGGCCGGGCCGACACGGATGGGATGAGTGGACTGGTGCAGTTTGACGTCGTGCGCCAGCAGCGCGCGCAGGCCGTCCCAATCACGCCGGTTGAACAGGCTCGCATAGCGCGCCACCGCATCGGACGCCGGTCTCGCCGCCGGCCGCGCCTCGGCCACGGCGTTGATCTCGGAGAGCCGCGCGCGGGCGCGGGCGAGATGCGCCTTCACCGAGTCCAACGTCAGGCCGAGCAACGCCGCGATGTCGGCGAGCGGCTCGTCGAGCACGTCCTTGAGGATGAGCACGCTCCGCTGAGGGATCGGAAGCTCCGTGAAGCGCGACACCGCCGTCCTGATCGCCTCGTCGCGCATCATCACCTCCACGGCATCCGGTGCGGCGTCATCGGCGACGTCGTCAGCGGCCTCGATCGGTTCGACCGCCCGGATCGCACGGCTGCGCAGCAGGTCCAGCGCCCGGTTATGCGCGACCCGGAACAGCCAGGCGCGAAGCATCGCGAGGTCCCGCATCTCGCCCACGGCGACGAGCGCCTTCGTCAGGGTGTCCTGCACGACGTCCTCGCCGTCGATCACCGACCCCATCAGCCGCGCGCAATAGCGATGCAGCTCGGGCCGCAACTTCTCTGCAAGGGCCATGAGCTCGGCCCTGCGCGCGTCTTGCTGATCCTGTGGTCCGTCACTCAAGCTGCCGCTCCTTCCATCACCGTCACACCGTCGTCGCCATTCAGACCGAACACGACACCATCGGCGAATCGCGGGTCCTCCAGCACGGAGACGACGCGATCGCCGAACGCGCGCGGCGGCATCGGCGCGCCGAAACGGGCGACGAACGCTTCCGGCGTGATGCCCATGGACCCGGCATAAGCGCCCGCGGCCGTATCCCCCACTCCCGTGCCGAGGATCATCATGCGCGGCACGATCGCCTGGAAGCGGATGCCGAGTCTGTCGTCCTGCGACACGCCGTTGGCATATTTCGCCATGAACCAGAGCATGCGCTTGGCGCCGCCGTAGCCGCCTGACATCTGTGAACCACCCACCGCCGCGCCGCTCGATCCAACCAGCACGCGGCTTCCTGGCTTGAGCGGGAGCTTGAGCGCCGCCTGGATCCAGTACAAGCCCGCCTTGACGTCCGTTTCCCAGGCAGCCGAGAAATCCCTCCAGGTCAGCCGATCCAGCCGGCCCATGAGCGGCGTTGTGCCGGCGTTCAAGATCAGGATGTCGGGGCTGATATCGCCGACGATGCGATGCGCAGCGGCCTCGTCGGTGACGTCGGCCGCGATCGTGGCCACGCCCAGACGTGCAGCGATCGCGTTCAGCGCCTCGGCTCCGCGCGCCACCACGGTCACCTCGGCGCCGCGATCGACGAGAGCCTCCACGACTCCCAGGCCGAGACCGCGGCTCCCACCGGTAACGACGATCGTCTTGTCTTTCAGGCTCATGATGATGCTCCAATGTCGAGATGACATGAAGACGATCGAGGCATCGGAAAAGAGTCAGGCGGCGAAACCAATGCGAGCCCCCTTGCGCAACCGGCCGCCCGGCTGGATGCTCCGGGCACATCGTTCACCATGGGAATCGCTTCATGTCCGTCGACACCGCCGCCGCCACCGATCGCCTGATGCGTTTTCTGGCCGTCCAGGGCGTGACCGGACAGGAGAAGGCGATCGGGCGCGAGATCATGGCGGCGCTGAAGCAGGCCGGCGTGCCGGCCAAGGCGATGCGGCTCGACGATGCCAATACGCGCATTCCGCTGCCGACCGAGACCGGCAACCTGATTGTCGAGCTGCCCGGCCGCGGCAGCCAGCACAATCAGCCGCGGATCATGTTCATGACCCATATGGACACGGTGCCGCTGTGCGCCGGCGCGCAGCCGAAGATCTCCGGTCGCAAGATCGTCAACCAGGCCAAGACCGCGCTCGGCGGCGACAATCGCTGCGGGTGCGGCATTCTCGTCACGCTCGCGGCCGAGCTGATCCGGCAGAAGCTCGATCATCCGCCGATCACGCTGCTGTTCTGCGTGCGCGAGGAGAGCGGGCTCTACGGCGCGCGGCACGTCAACACCGACGACCTCGGCGCGCCCGAGATGGCGTTCAATTTCGACGGCAGCTCCGCCTCCGCCGTCACGATCGGCGCTGTCGGCGCCGACCGCTGGGAGGTCGAGATCTTCGGCCGCGCCTCGCATGCCGGCGTCGCGCCGGAACGCGGCATCAGCGCCACCATGATCCTGGCGCTCGCGCTCGCCGAGGTCAAAGCCGGCGGCTGGTTCGGCAAGGTGGTGAAGGGCAAGGGCAAGGACGCGAGGCTTGGCACCAGCAATGTCGGTCCGGTCACCGGCGGCGAAGGCCGCCCCGCGGGCGACGCCACCAACGTCGTCACCGACTACGTCCATGTCCGCGGCGAATGTCGCAGCCACGATGCCAAATTCATCCGTGAGATCACCAAGGCCTACAGGACCGCTTTCGAGACCGCCGCCAAGCGCGTCACCAACAGCGACGGCAAATCCGGCCGCGTCAAGTTCAAGGCCGAGACCGACTATCATCCGTTCCGGATGAAGGAGACCCTTCCCGTCGTCAAGCGCGCCACAGCTGCCGTCTCCGACATCGGCGCCACGCCGACCCTGCGCGCCGGCAATGGCGGCCTCGACGCCAACTGGATGGTCCGCCACGGCATCCCCACCGTGACCTTCGGCACCGGCCAGAACGAGCCGCACACGATCGACGAATGGATCAACCTGGACGAATACGACCGGGCGTGTGCGCTGGCGGTGCGGCTGGCGACGACGGGGTGAGACGACGCCGTCCGGACACGCAGGCGGAATGGCTGCAACCTCCCTGCTCCCGCGCAACGTCGCGATGACGGGCTCGCCTGCAAACGCGCATGTTCCGAACAGGTCGGACAGCGAGGCCATGACGTCGCGCTCCCGCGGCGGACTGCACCCGGGCTTTGCGTCCTTTGGTCCTCTTCTCCTCGAAGAAGAGGCGCAGGGAAGACCGGGTATCGGCTGATACCCGCGGTCCGCGTGCAACAGAAAGCACGCGGCAGAACCACAGGTTCAGCCCAATATCCGGCCTTCCCTGCGCGACGGTTTGAACGGGTTATAGGCGCTCTCCCCGGGGATCGGCTGTCTTGCCCCCGTCGCCGGCGGATCATCATCACCGCCGACTTGGCATCAGCACCGCGATGCCAGGACCACACCATTTCGCCGTCGCATCGCTCCGTTCGTCGGCGCGGGCTTTAACACCCGGCTGCAGAGCAACGCGCCCATCGCATCTTCCGGCTCGACGCTCGTGACGATCGCGAAACGTCCCTCTTCAGCGAGCCGGGATGCGCGGAAATGTGGAGGTGATTTGCCCGACGTGGCAAGTGATGAGTCCGCGACAAACTGGCTCGACGGGCAGTTGGCGCATGCGCGCCATGCAGAGATTGCCCGTCGTGCAACTCGGGATGGCGTGAGCTCATCGGGTCATAGCGGCCAGCATCATCGACGCCCTTCAAACGTCTTCAGTTGTTGGAATGCACCGTCACGGTGATGAGTTGGCTCCGGGCTGCCGGGTCGGCAAAGCACGAGCCATTCCCCTCCTCCGCGTGCCCAGCGGCACCGGTCCGATCGCATGGAAGTTCGGGCTGGGCCGGAACTCCGAAGCGCAGCAGCGGTTCTAGTGTGGTGGACCTGACATTCGCTTTGGACTGTCGCCAGCTCCTCGAGCGAGGTCGGATCAAGAACCGCAATCGATCATCCGTTTGCCGGCCTTGTTCGGCTCTGACATTCGTCAACCGTTCTTGGCAGAGCCGGACACCGGAGACATCCGCCGATCACGGCGCACTTCACTGGAGGCCTGATATGTCGACCAAAACAGCTCTGCTCGGCCGCACGGCCGCAATTGCTTCATTGACTGCACTCGCGATCGGCGCCCTGGCCCCGACCAGTGCCGACGCGCGAAATGGGCGCTGGCACGGCGGCGGCGGCGCTGCGGTCGGCGCGGCGCTTGCGGCGGGTGCCATCGGCACCGGTCTTGCGATCGCCGCGAGCCGCGACGCCTATGATTACTATGATGGTCCGGTCTACGGCGGCCCGGCGTATTACGAGGCGCCCGCCTACTACGGAGTGAACCCCCACGCCTATGGCTATTACCGCAAAGGCGAATACCCCTATCAGATCTATGGTGGTGACAGCCCGAACGCGGTTTGCGCGCAAGGAACGACCTGGAATTGCCGCTGAGCCGCTTCTGATTGAAACCGCGGCGTGGCACCGGGCGAGGTCTCGCGGCGCTCGCCCGGCGCTGGACTCCCTTCTCTGCCCCCGTGACCAGTCCCGTAGCCCGCCATGAGCGCAGCGACATGCGGGACAGGTCTCTCCCCGGCGTCGCTTCCCCGAAGCCCGTTGAGCCTCGTCACGTTGAGCCGGCGAAGTCAGTTTCGCGCGCTGTCACCCCCCGCAAACGGATCGATCGAAGGGCGACACCCAGCGGCGCGAGCGACCGAAGCTGCCATCCGCTTCAGCGCGCGTCACCCACCAGGCGAAGATCGATCCTGCCGATCAGGTCGGCGCGAAACGTCTCGGCGGCGGCCATTGCCGCCATGGTCTGTCGCAGTGTGCTGACGTTCGATCCGAGCGACACGATGCCGCCCAGCACCGCGGCAATCGCCCCGAGGGCGACGACCGCATTGGATCCCAGCAGGCCCAGCACCGCGCCGAGCAGCAATCCTGCGCCGACATAGATCACGACCCTCGAGGCTAGGATGATCTTGCGACACCGCTCGGCCATCTCGGCAAGCTCCTCGATCTGCGCCTCGATCCGGGAGATTTGATCGCTCAGGTCGTCCTCGTTCATCAGACCAGCTGTTCTCCATGGTGTTTGCTTTGAGCACTATTCCCTCTCCGCCAGCCAACGTACGGCCAATGACTGGACAATCCAAGAGATGGTTTGCAGCCGTGAGGCATCGACCTTGGTCAGCGAGATAGTCAAGTGCACTGTCAGCGCAATCCCGCAATCGCTGGCGCGAACGCACCGAGAGCGAGCTGGTCATCCTTCATCGAACAGACGACGAATATCGGCCATCGAACGAAACAACTTCATCGGATGGCCCAGCACGATTTAGTGCACTGTCACCCGCAATCTCGGCAATCTCGCCGCGCCGCATTTCTGCTACGATCTACCCTGAGTCGAGCGGAGGACACGCACATCGTGGCTTTGACCATCATTTGCGTAAGCGGACCTGCTAACAGTCCGGCGATGTTCTCGGCATTTTTGAGATGCCTTACCGCGGATATTTGGCGACAGCGTACCGCCTCATATTCACCACAACGAGAACCGTTCGCTGCTGATGGCAACGCAGGCTGGCGAGCCAACCCATAGAGGTCGGAAAGAGCCAAATCGCAGCGAAGGCCCCGAACTCGCGCCGGATTGACTCAGATCAACACAAACGATTGACGTCGAGAGCATACTGTACATTAGAACTGCGCTCTGCTCGATAGAGACCCCCTGCTCGCTGGAACGCCTACGGAGCCAGCCGACGCGCCGCGGATCAATTCCCGATTAGGAATGAAGATGAAGCACCTTTTCACGGCACTTTTTGCGGCTGCAATCGTCACCTTAGCTTCGGGCGTCTCGCAAGCCGATTCCGGAAAAACTTGGTACGTGAATCAGGCAAGTAAGAGTGCGGGGGACGGGCACGCCTGGAATGCCGCGTTCCAATCCCTGCAGGATGCACTATCAGCGGCCTCTAAGAACGACGAAATCTGGGTGGCGCGTGGCACGTATTATCCCGATGCGACCGATCAGACCAAGTCATTTGTCCTCAAGGAGGACATCGCCGTCTATGGGGGCTTCTCAGGCAACGAAACGGCGCGGCAGCAAAGGGATTTTCGAAGGAATGTAACCATACTCAGCGGCAATATCGGCAAGGGCGACAAGACGAAAAACACAAAGACCATTATTATGGGCGCTAACCGAGCCATTCTGGATGGCTTCACGGTCTCGGATTCTTACGGGACGGACAAGCCCCGCATGCATCTCGTGCCGGCCGACATTCTCAAGAACGACATGGTCGTTGGCGGCGGCATGAGAAACTTCATGACCAGCCCCATTGTGCGCAACGTCGTCTTCAAGAACAACTACTCGCCCAAGGGCGGCGCCGTTTACAATGTGCACAAGGCGGGCGCGGACCAGGCCGCCTTCATCAATGTCGATTTCATCGACAATGTCGCCGAGCTGCGCGGCGGCGGCGTAAGCAACGATCTCGGCGCTATGCCGCGCTTCATCAACTGCCGCTTCATCGGCAACCGCAGCAACGACAAAGGCGGTGGCCTTTACAACGACTTTGCCGCGTCGCCGCTTGTCTTCAACACGCTGTTCACAGGCAACTCGGCCGTGAGCGCCGGCGGCGTCGGCAACGACGGCGGCTCGGCACCACTGCTCGTCAACGTGACAATCGTGGGCAACAAGGCCAGCAGCGCGTTGGGCCCGGACCTTTATCAGGGGACAGGTGCGAACAGCAATCCGATCCTCATCCGCAGCGTTGTCGGTAAGGTCTATAATTGGCATGAGGACATTGTGTCGGAGGTCGGCTCGCTCGCTCCTGCGGGAAGCACGCTGCCGCTGGCCGACTTCATCCCCATCAGCAACCTCAAGGGGGAGTTGGAACCCGTTGCCCTTAAATCCGCGCCCGCTTATGCGCGCGGTTACCAGCCCGGCTTGGACGGCGCGCTCCTGCTGAAGAACGGCTTGGTCGAGAAACTCGTCCAGATTTACGTGAAGAACAGCGGCGCGGTCGAATATCAGGGCGAGTACATCCGGCCAGCGGTCAGCGCCAAGGCCGTATCCGCGCCGGTCATCTATGTCGTTCCGGACAACCCGGCCAAGGCACAGGACGGACTTTCCTGGGCAACCGGGTTCTCCGACTTACAGGCGGCCATCGACCTCGCCTCGGCCTCGAAGGCGGCGGTTTGGATCAAGGCCGGCACGTACAGGCCTGCCAAGAAGGACGGCCGTATCGCGGCCTTCATTCTCTACGACGGCGTGAAGCTGTACGGCGGGTTTGCCGGCACTGAAACTGCCTTAGAGCAGCGTCGCGCCGCCGGCGCGCGGACAATTCTGAGCGCGAGGGCCGCCAAAGGCGGCTATCGATATGCGCACGTCCTCTATGGCGCCGATGACGCGCTGCTCGACGGATTGATGCTGCGTGACGGTCGCGCGGTCGGCCGGACTTACAACGGCAAGGGCGGCGGGTTGCTTGCCTATCATGCCGGCAAGAAATTTCTGCCGCGCGAGGCCGCGATCGGATTCAAGATGACGCTGCACAATTGCCGCTTCGAGCACAACGAAGCACTCGAAGGCGGAGCGATTTATGCCTACGGCAAGGCCAATCTCACGATCTCCGATACCGTCTTTGAAGGCAATCGGGCCGTCTATGGCGGCGCCAACGTCAACCGCGAGGGCGTCGTCGTCACATGTCAGAAGTGCTCGTTCACCGGCAATCGGGCATCGCAGGATGGCGGCGCAACCTACGAGGATTACGGCTCGCATGTGAGCTATGAGCAAGCCCGGTTTACGGCCAATAGCGCGCGCCATCAGGGCGGCGCCATCTATGAGATCAGCCGGGCCTCGCAATTGGAAGCGACAGTCGTCGGCGTCAGCAAGTCGGCATTCGTCAAGAACAAGGCGCGCGACGGCGCCAGCATCTATAATCTCGATGGTAGTACGCTGACGATCACGAACTCGACCTATCCGGCCAAGACGGTCTACAGCCGGACGCCATCCGAGAGCAAATAGAGGCGGCAACGCCGCGCCACTGAAGCCACTCACCCTGAGATGAAGCAAGACGACGACGGCGACTGCGATGGCGCGCAGACCGTCAATATCTGCTCGATACTCGCCAGTGCCCTTCTACGGCCATATCAACATCGATCGAAAAGCCGACACCACATCGCTGGCTGAGCCTTCAGGCGGCGGCTATGTTTGGCCCATCGCCCAGACGTCATGGGGCCGGCCGCGGCCGGATGATGGGTGATGCAGGACTCGAACCCGCAAAGCCATGAGGGCGGATTTGCCGTCGGTCGGACGTCGTCGCCGTCGATGACGCGGATGATTTCAACGGAGTCAACCGGACCTTCGTCCGTGTCGGGGACGGTTCGGTAAAGCAGCAGGTAAGGCGCCTCGACCAGCATACGCATGGACGGGCGGATCGGAACGGCGGGCGCCCATCCGCGGTTGCGATCTCAGCAGTTCGAATTTCGCTTCGATTCGGTCGAGATGACGCTCAGCGGCGGCTGGCTGATCGACCCCGATCAGCAGGTAGATGTCGAGCAGATCGGACCAGGCCTGGTTGGACCAGACCAGCTCAATCGGCATTGTGGGAGGCTTGCTTCGCTCCCTTCAGCCGTCGCGGGCGTCCGTGCGCAGCTGCTTCATATCGACCTTGGCAGCAGATCCGCTGGCGATGCCTTCGTCCCAGGCCTGCCGCAGGCGCCTGACGTCCTCCCGGCACAGCTCACGCTTCAGCTGCCAGTCGCGCACCGCCTCGCGGACGATCTCGCTGGTGGTGGCATATTCGCCCGACTCGACCGCTGTCTTGAGGGCTGAGACCTGCTCGCTCGTCAGCGCAACGCTGAGTTTTTCGACAGATGCCATCGGATGCTCCAAGACCGGGGAGCATAAATTGCCACCATTTGCTACCGCAAGCCAACAGCTCCCGCCTCCGTGACCGGTCCGTAGCCCGCCACGAGCGTAGCGACATGCGGGGCCGGCCTCGCCCCGGGGCCGCTCCCGCCGACGACCGTTAGGCATCGGCGGGCGCTCGCCCTGGCTACGCGACGAGAACACGACGCGCATCACCCATGTGAGCGCGGCCAGGAGTATGCTCACTGCGCGTCCGGCGCGATCACGCCCTTGCTGAACAGGAAGCAACCGTAGAACCGGCGCTCGCCGGTCGCGATCACGCAATAGGCGGTCTTGGCTTTTTCATAGAACGCGTGCCGCTCGACGCCGACCAGCGGCCAGGACCTGCCTTCGGCGCGGTCGATCACAGCCTGAACCTCCTGCTGCACCGGCGGCACCACCTCGGGCTCGCCGACGACCTCCATCCTGACCGCGGCATCGTCGACGAAGGTGTCAAGCGGCAGCACCGACAGCACCGCCTGGACGGCCCGGGCCGCGCTGACATTGTCGATGCGCAAGAGCTCGCCGAACACCGTCTGCCGCGCGATCGCATCGGCCGGAAAATTGCTGTCGCAGATCACGAGACGGTCGCCATGCCCCATCGCCCTGACAGCATAGAGCACGTCGGCATTGAGCAGCGGATCGATCCCCTTGAGCATGGTTTACTCCCTGCGTCTTCTTTTTCATTGCTATCGTAGGATAGGTCGGGCGCCGGCGAAACCATCCTCTCACGTCAATTAAGCTGATTGGCTGAGCTGATTGGCATCGCGCGCGGTCGAATCCGCGCCACTTGCCGATCAGAACCCGGACCGCGCCGTTCACGGCAAGTCCGCAAATGGATCCAGCACGGGGACATCCAGCGGCTCGAAATGTCTGAGGTTGCGCGACAGGATCGTCAATTGATGCCGGCGCGCGGTCGCTGCGATGATGATGTCGGCGAAGCCCGGCGCCTGTCCAGGCCCCCTCGCCCGATCCGACAATCGGCCCGCGATCCGCGCTGCCCGCATGTCGAACGACAGAATGCGCTCACCGTACAGATGCATGACCGTCTCGAGCCACTCGGTGAGATCAGCACTCTTGCGCGTTGCTTATATATAGCAGCCCGGGCTGCGCACGGCAAGGCGATACAGCCTACCTGAACCCGCTTTGCTCGACAGGTCGCGTTGATCCGGTGCAGTCAGTTCGCGCACCGTCACCGCCCCCCGCAAACGGATCGCTCGGAGTGCAACACCCAGCGGCGCGAGTCACCGAGGCTGCAATCCGCTTCGGCGCGCGTCACCAACCAGACGAAGATCGATCCTGCCGATCAGGTCGGCGCGAAACGTCTCGGCGGCGGCCATTGCCGCCATGGTCTGTCGCAATGTGCTGACGTTCGATCCGAGCGACACGATGCCGCCCAGCACCGCAGCAATCGCCCCGAGGGCGACGACCGCATTGGATCCCAGCAGGCCCAGCACCGCGCCGAGCAGCAATCCTGCACCGACATAGATCACGACCCTCGAGGCCAGGATGATCTTTCGACACCGCTCGGCCATCTCGGCAAGCTCTTCGATCCGCGCCTCGATCCGGGAGATTTGATCGCTCGGGTCGTCTTCATCCATCAGACCAACTGTTCTCCATGGTGTTTGCTTTGGGCATTATTCCGTCACCGCCCACCAACGTACGGCCAATGACTGGACAATCCAAGAGATGGTTTGCAGCCGTGAGGCATCGACCTTGGTCAGCGGGACAGATCAAATAGCTCGCTCGAGCGCATCGCCGATGAAGCCGCGATTTCCCCTCGACGGAAGGCCCGATTGCCATGAATAGAAGACCGCGGGCGGCTGGATGTTCGGCGTCGTCATCCGTCCGGTGCTGGAGCGCCTCGTCGTCACACACTGAAGCCATGAAGCCCAATCAGAGAGGTCAACGACGCCCAATTCACAACCCACCTACTAGAAGGTATTAATACCTCAGATCGCGATGCGACCTTATATATTAGGTTCGCTCACAGGAACCTGCGGTACTCATAGGCACTCGCGCGTCATCGCCGGCGAATGCGGTGATCCGGTACGCTGCGGCTTCTCGCTCAATCACAGCAACCTCTGGGACACTTGAACGCCCAGACAAGCCGGGCGCGCCGAGCGCCCTTCATCATCCATCGCCTGCTATCGCCAGGACGGCGATGGAAAATCGCCAGACGATGGTCAGCCTCATGTCCTGATCGGTTGGCAGCGCAACTGAGATTCGCGCCGCAACTACGTCTCGGCGATCCTGAAGCACACTTGCAAGCAAGACGCCCGCCAGTCAAACGCAGCGAAGAGGCTGAGAGGGGAGGCACATTCGAGGATCGGAGCGGGCTCCTTTTCTCCCGGGTTCGCGGAGGCGCCGCGATCGTGCCGCGTGACGTGGCGTAGCTGGTGTGGCACCAAGTTCACCGGCGCGGGCCGGGACGGTTACGGGAAGGTCAGCCTGATAGCGTGGAGGCTGACGGTGGGATCACCGCTGAAGGGTGCTATGGTTTTCAGCGGCCGACGCCGCCGAGAGTCACGTGTGTTCGGTGAGATCACGTGACGCGCTGACAGCTCAAAGCCCCGCCCCCTTCGCGATCGCCGCAGTGAACGAACGGTCGAGGATGCCGGCCGCGTCGAGCCGCTCCTTGATCAGGCCGGTGCGCCTGTAGAGGTCGATCGTCTTCTGCTCGTCGGCGACGACGGCATCGTCGACCGGCACGATGCGCACCTTCGCACGCTTGAGCCAGTTCAGTGGTACGGAGGACGGAATGTTCATCAGCCGGCCCCAGGTCTCGGCATAGCTCTCGACATTGCCGAGCGACCACGCACGCGCCGCCGCAAGCCGTTGGACGAAGTCCTCGAGCGCCGCGCGCTTGTCCCTGATGGCGGTGGGGGTCGCGACCTGGAAGCTCAGGCCGGGCGTCAGTCCTTCGCCGGTGATGATGCGGCGCGACTTGAACAGCACCTCCTCCTGGCTCACATACGGCTCCCAGGTCGACCACGCATCGACCGAGCCCTGCGTATAGGCGACCTTGGCATCGGAGGGCGGCAGGAACACGAGCTGGATGTCGCTGGTGGTCCAGCCGCGTGACTCCAGTGCCGCCAGCACCAGTTGATGTCCGATCGAGCCGCGGCCGGTTGCGATCTTCTTGCCCTTGAGGTCGTCGAAGCTCTTGATGGCCGAGCTTTCGGGCACAAGCATCGCAAGACCCTCCTGGGTCTGGCGAATGGCGGCGATCGCCTTGACCGGCACGCCCGAGGCGGCAGCGAAGGTAAAGGGCGCGTCGCCGACGAGCCCGGTCTCGATGGCGCCCGCGCTCAGCGCTTCCAGCAAGGGCGCAGCGGCGACGAACTCCTTCCACTCGATGCTGTAGGGCACGTCCTTGAGCACGCCCGCTGCCTCCATGACGGCGCGCGCATTACCCTTCTGGTCGCCGACGCGCAGGGTCGCCTGCGCGAAGGCGGAAGCCGTGAACGCGAGCAGAACACCCGCGGCAAGCAGAACGCGCTTCATTCCGCGGCCACTCCCTTCGCGCCCTGCCGCCGCGCGATCAGCTCGCGCGTCGCGGGGATCAGCTCGCGGCCGTACTCGATGGCATCGATCAGCGGATCGAAGCCACGGATCAGGAAATGGCTGATGCCGAGATCGTAGTAATCGCCGAATACGTCGGCGACCTGCTCCGGCGTGCCGACCAGCGCGGTGGTGTTGCTGTTGGCGCCGGTAAGCTTGGCAATCTCGGTCCACAGCCGCTTGTCGACCCGCTTGCCCTGCTCGGCGATCGCCAGCAGCCGCTTGGCGCCATCCGTGGCATGTCCGTCGGCCGGCTTGCGGTAGCCGGTCTGATCCTGCAGCGCGGTGGCGCGCTCCAAAATCTCCTGCGCCTTGGCCCAGGCCTTCTCCTCGGTCTCGGCGAGGATCGGCCGAACCGACAGCGAGAAGCGCGGCGCCGGCCGGCCGTGCCTGGCGGCGGCCGCGCTGACGCGGGCGACCTGCTCACGCACCTGCGCATAGGACTCGCCCCACAGCGCATAGGTGTCGGCGTGACGGCCCGCAACATCGATCGCGGCATCGGAGGCGCCGCCGAAATAGATCCGGATGCCCTCTTTCCGATACGGCTTCACCTGCGCGAATGCATTCTCGACCTGATAGTGCTTGCCGGCATAGCTGAACGGCTTCTCGCTGGTCCACTCGGCGCGGACGATGTCGAGGAACTCAGCTGTCCGCGCATAGCGCGCCTCCTTGTCGTCGAGCGTGTTGCCGTCCTGTCGCAACTCGGTTGAATTGCCGCCGGTGATCACATGCAGCGCAACGCGGCCCCTGGAGAACTGGTCGAGCACCGCGAACTGCCGCGCCAGCAGGGTCGGTGACGTGAACCCCGGTCGCTGCGCGATCAGCACGTTGAGCCTCGAGGTGACGCCGAGCACATGCTGGGCGACCTGCAGGCTGTCCGGCGAGGTCGAGTGGAACGCGAGCAGCGCGCGGTCGAAGCCGGCATTCTCATGCGCCTTCGCCACCGTCTCGATGTGGACGGGGTCGAGCACCGGTCCCTTGCGGACGATGGTCTCGGACGAGTTGTTGTTGGAAATGAAGCCGATGAATTCGATCTCGGACATGTGTCCTCTCTCCTCAGGTTCTCAGAGTCCAAGCGCCAGACGGCCGGCGGCGATCCGCGTGGCGTCGTCCTGCGGGGTATGCACGCGGCCGCACAGCACGTCGCGATAGTGCCGCTCGAGCGGGTTGGCGCGGCTGAGGCCGTGATTGCTCGACAGCGACAGCGCGTCCTCGACGGCCGCCACCGCATTGTTGGTGACGGTCAGCTTGATGACGTTGCCTTCGACCGGGCTGACGACCCTGCCCTCGTCGAAATCGCGCGCCACGCTATCGATCAGCCGCGCATTGACCTGTAGCCGCGCCTCGATCGCGCCGAGCACCTCCTGCGCCCGGGGCAAGGTCGCGAGCGGTGCGCCGAGGCTCGACGGCGTCCGCGTCCTCAGGAAGTCGACGATCCAGTTACGTGCGGCGCGCGCGACGCCGTCATAGATCGCGCCGACGAAAGCGGCATGAACCAGCGCCTGCGTCGGGTTCTGCACCCGCCAGCCCTCCGGCTTGCGCAGCTCGATCTCATGGTCCAGCGGGATCACGACGTCATCGAACACGACGTCATGGCTGCCGCTCGCGCGCAGGCCGAGATGATCCCAGGTCTCCAAAATGCTGATGCCGGGCAGTCCGGCCTGGACCAGGAAGAGTCCAAGCCGGGGCTCGGCCTCGTCGGTCTTGGCCCACACCGAGTACCAGCTCAGGATCGGCGCACCCGTCGAGTAGATCTTGCGGCCGCTCAGCCGCCAGCCGGTGTCGGTGCGCCGCGCAATCGTTTCCGGCAGGCCGCCGCGCGACGGCGAGCCCAGCGCGGGTTCGACGCGGAACGTGTTGATCAGCGCGCCCCGCTCGACCGAATCCCGCGCGAGCTTGCGCGCAAGCCGCGGCGGATACTCCTGGTGCCGCGCCATCACGAAATGCTGGATATAGTGCATCGCCAGCACCAGTGCCGTCGACGGATCGGCTTCGGCAATGATCCCGAGCACGCGCGCGGTGAGACGTGCGCCGGCGCCCTGCCCGCCAAGCGCGGTCGGCACGGTCAGCGACAGCAGGCCCGCGTCGAACAGGTCTTGAAAATTCTGGAACGGGAAGCTGCGGTCACGGTCATGCGCCGGCGCACGCTCGGCGAAGACAGGCACGAGCCGCAGGGCTCGTGCGATCAGCTCTTCGTCGTCCACTGCACCGGCCGGGCGCGGCGCGATGCTTTCGATGGCGGCTACCATGTTGCCTCCAAGCCGAGGAGCCCAAGGATCTGCCGGCGCAGATCGGCAAGATGCGGATCACCGCGATGCCGCGGATAGGGTCTGTCCACGACGATGTCGGCCTTGATGCGCGCGGGGCGGTCGCTGAGCACGATGACGCGATTGGCGAGCACCAGCGCCTCCTCGACGTCGTGGGTGACCAGCAGCGTCGTGAAACCCTTGCGCTGCCACAGCGCCACGAGCTCCGCCTGCATCGCGATGCGGGTTAGCGAATCGAGCTTGCCGAGCGGCTCGTCCAGCACCAGCACCTTGGGATCGTTGACCAGCGCCCGCGCCAGCGCGACGCGCTGCGCCATGCCGCCGGAGAGCTGATGCGGAAAGGCGTTGCGGAAGTCGGACAGCCCGACCAGGTCGAGCGCCGCATCGACACGATGGCGCTGCTTCTTGAGGATGCCCTGCGCCTCCAGTCCCAGCGCAACGTTGTCCCGCACCGTGCGCCATGGAAACAGCGTCGGGTCCTGGAACACGACGACGCGCGAGGGATGCGGTCCCCTGATGCTGATCTCGTCCTCGCGCAGCACGCCGCTGCGCGGCTTGTCGAGGCCGGCGATGAGACGCAACAAGGTCGACTTGCCGCAGCCCGAGGGCCCGAGCAACGCGACGAACTCGCCGGGCTCGACGATCAGGCTGACATCGTCGAGCACCTTCAGCTCGGCGCCGTCGATGTCGAAGGCATGGTCGACATGGGCGATGTCGATCGCGGCACCCGGGAACGCCGCCCGTCGAGCTTCCGAAACGGCTACCATTTCACGACACCCTTCTGCCAGACCAGCACGCGGTCACGGGTCTTGAACAGCAGCGTGATCGCGCCAGAGCAGAGCAGCGACATCACCAGCAGCGCTGCATACATGTTGGCGTACGCCGCCCAGCCCTGCGCCCATTGCAGGTACCAGCCGAGACCGGCCTTGACGCCGATCATCTCCGCGACGACCAGCACCGCAAAGGAGGCCCCGAGGCCCATGAACAGGCCGACGAACACATGCGGCAGCGCCGCAGGGATTGCGACCTTCAGCACCAGGAACGACGGCTTGGCGCCGAGCGTCCGCGCGACGTCGTAGTACGCGGTTGGCACGCTGGCGACGCCGGACCATGTCAGCACTGTTACGGGGAAGCCGGTGGCGAGTGCGATCAGGAACGTCGACGCGCTCCAGCTGGTCGGGAAGCTGAAGAAGGCGATCGGCAGCCATGCCGTGGCCGGCAGCGGTCCGATGAAGCGCAGCACCGGATGCACCCAGTAGCCGATCCGCGTCGACCAGCCGATCGAGACACCCGTGACGAAGCCGATGGTGGCACCGATGAGGTAGCCGCCGAGCTGCAGCTTGATCGACGCGAAGACGCTGTCGAGCAGCTTCGGCAGATCGTCGGTGTAGACCTCGATGATGGCCTGCGGCGGCGGAAAGAACGGCAGCGGCAGCCAGGCGTATTTCGCGGTGCCAAGCTCCCACAGCGTCAGGAACACGCCGAGCGCGATGAACCAGGGACTTCGCTTGCGCACGCCGACACCCGCACGTCCGAGCAGGTGCGCGGCAAGACTGGCCAACAATAGGATTGCCGCGATGACAAATCCGGCGCCCGCGAGATCGGTCGTGCGCGACCAGTCACCGATGTCCTCGCGGACGAGGCAGGATGCGCCGAAGGCGGCCCAAGCGAGCGCCGCGGCAATGCCGGGCGCCACCTCGCGGAGCTTGTCGGAAAGCAAGCTGCTCCGCGCGAGCTCGCCGGCGGCGACGTCAGACAGAGAAAATGTCGACATAGATGCGCTCGGCGAATTTGCTGGTGTCGGTGCTGGGCTTGAAGACGGAGACGACCTTCAGGTCGTCGGCATAGGCCTTCAGCTCCTGCTTCAGCGGAGCACCATGCGGATGATGATGATGGGTGTGATAGCGCACCATGCCTTCGAGATCGGCGAGCGTCGCCTGCTTCGGCGCGTAAGGCTGGAACGACTTCGCCGCCTCGACCGGGTTCTGCGCCGTGAACATCGCGGCATCGAGCAGCGCTTGCGTGATAGCGCGGCCAACCTGCGGCTCCTCGCGCACGAGGCTGCCACGCAGGCCGAGGATGCAGCAGACGCGGTTCTGATACTCGCCGTCGAGATTGGAGGCGACCTCCTTGTAGGCCGGGTCCTTCAGCCAGAGATAAGCGAGCGGATCGGACGCCAGGAACGCCTGCGTCTCGCCCTTGTCGGCGGCGACGTTGACGACGGCGCCTGGATAGACGCGCCAATCGACATCCTTCACCGGATCGATGCCGAGCCGCGCGAGCTGGATCGAGAAGAAGTTCTTGTCGGGACCACCGAGATCGCCGACGGCGACCGCCTTGCCCTTGAGGTCCGCCAGCTTGGTGATGCCGGAATCGCTGCGCGCCAGCACCCGCATGCAGCCGCCATGGGTGCCGGCGGCGATCTTCACGTCGAACCCCTGCTCCAGCGGCTTCAGCCAACGCAGCGCCATGCCGAGGCCCGCATCGCTCTTGCCGGTCGCGATGGCTTCCAGCAGCTGATCGGTCGAGCCCGAGTAGTTGATCAGCTCGACATCGAGATTGTACTTCTTGAAGAGGCCCTGGTCGATCGCCACCGGAACCGGCGTCAGGCACACTGCGCCGGCATTCCACGACAGTTTCAGCTTGCGCGGCGCGCCGGTGAGAGCTGGCACTTCAGCCGCCGTCCGGCAGATCGGAAACTGCTGAAAGTCGATCTCCGGCGCTGCTCGCAAGGACAGAGCCTGCGCGGCAAGGCCGCCGAACGGCGCCACCAACGCGGCTCCGGCGCCTGCCTGCAGCAGCCGACGCCGGCTCAAAGCGCTTGTCGTCTCCGTGTTATCCATCACCCTCTCCTGCCGACAACGCTCCGCCTATGCGCAGGCGCATGGCGCCCGCACTCCATCCGCGGAATGCCTCGATGTCTCGTTGACCGTGCGCTGTCGTCAGCGCCCCAATGATGAATGGATGATGCGTTCGCCCGTCCACATCGTCAATGAAATGGATTTTCGAATGTGGCGCGACGGTGAGCGAATATCTCCCCGCGCAACGAACTTCACAAAGCAATCAGTTCTTCCGCGCGCTTCGCAGGCGAGATCACCCCACACGTCGGCCGGAATCGGCCGTCGCGAGACCAAGATCGCGCTGTCGCTGCCGCACGCGCGGAATGATCTCGTCCGCGAAGTGCTTCATCTCGGACTCGAACGGCTGGAACTGCAGCATGAACAGCTCGATGCCGGCGGCGTGGAAGTCGATGGCGCGGTCGGCGACCTCCTCATAGCTGCCGACCAGCCCGGCGGCCGTACCGCCATTGCTGCCGACGCGCGCGCTCTTTTGCATGGTCTGCATCATCACCACCTTGGGGTCGGTGTTCTGCTTCTGGATCGCCTTCATCGGCGCGTCCTTCTCGGCGAGAAGCAGCAGCCGCTGATGCGCAGCTTCCGCCTCCGCCGCGGTCGGACGTGCGATCACAAAGGCCGATAGGCCAAAGCGAAGCGGCGGCGCCGCACCTCTCGGCCGCGCCGCAACGTCGCGGATCAGGCCGGAGACGTCGGCGAGCGGCTGGCCGTTGATGAACCAGACGTCACCGTGATCGGCGACCAACGACCGCGCCGGCTCGAATTCGCCGCCGACATAGATCCGCGGCCGGACCTGGTAGAGATCCTTCGGCCGCAGCGCGTAGTCCTGCACGTCGAAATAGCGGCCCTTGTGCGTGAGGCGCTCGCCCTGCAGCAGCCGCGACACCACCGAGATCCATTCTCGTCCATAGGCGTAGCGCTCGTCATGCTCGGCGAAGCCGATGCCGGCGCGCTCCAATTCGGGCTTGTTCCAGGCATTCACGAGATTGATGGCGAAACGCCCGCGGCTGATGTTCTCGATGCCGAGCGCCATCTTGGCGAGCACCACGGGATGATACAGATACGGCTTGATCGCGGTGATGATCTCGATCCGGCTGGTGAGCGCTGCGAGCGCCGCTGCTGCGCTCCAGGCCTCGAGCTGATCGAGATCCTCCTGGTGCGGATTGATCGTGTGCTGGGCCACCAGCGTCGAATCATACCCCAGCGCCTCGGCCTTCAGCACGAGATCGCGATTGCGCTCCCAGGAGGCATCATAAGGCTCTTCCGGATCCTGATGCGCCGCGCGCGGGCCATGTACCGAGGCCCAAATGCCGAAACGAAGCGGACTTGTCATGGTCGACCCTCACGATCTGCACGTCTCTCGCATCGTCATCTCGACGAAGCGCGATCCTCTTCACCGGTACTAACAAATTCGGAAAAGAAGTTCTTGCCGCTTTTGGCCCGCGCGGGAAATCGAAAACCTCCAGGCCTGACGACAATTGGAAAACGGCTCTATTTCGATCAGCCAAGTTTCGTGGGACAGTTTGCCGGCGCGCAACGAGGCGGCACGACACGGCTGCCTGCGCGCATCCGATCTACAGATCTGTCGAGTGATCTCTATCGGCAGAGGCATGACATCGCGAGGACGACGCACTCTTGAGCAATCTCGAACAAGCTGCCGGGACGATCGAGCTGCCGCAGACCAATCGTGACGCCGCGCGCCCCAGCGCGGACAGGCGTCGCGCGCTGAGCCCGGCGACGCTGCAGGCCCTGTCTTGGCTCGCGCCCGCCCTCCTCATCGTGATCTGGGAAGCGGCGGCGCAGGGCGGCTATCTGTCGCCGCAAGTCCTGCCGGCGCCAAGCAAGATCATGCGCACGGCCTTCAAGCTGACGACGCAGGGCACCCTGCTGAACGATCTCGGCGTCAGCCTGCTGCGCGCTGCTGCCGGCTTTGCGATCGGCGGTGCCATCGGCTTTGTGCTCGGCATTCTCGTCGGCTTCTCGCGGATCGCCGAAGCGCTGATCGACCGCAGCGTCCAGATGATCCGCGCGATCCCTTTCCTCGCCATGCTGCCGCTCGTGATCGTCTGGCTCGGCGTCGGCGAGGCCGAGAAGGTGTTTCTGGTCGCACTCGGCGTGACCTTCCCGATCTACATCAACACCACGCTCGGCATCCGCCAGGTGGATCCGAAACTGCTCGAGCTCGGCCGGGTCCAGGCGCTGTCGACGCTGCAGCTGATCCGCCGCATCATCCTGCCCGGCGCCCTGCCCTCCATTCTCACCGGCGTCCGCTATGCGTTGGCGACCGCGTGGCTCGCGCTGGTCGTCGCTGAGACGATCGGCGCGCAGTCCGGCCTCGGCTTCCTCGCGATGGACGCCCGCGAATTCCTGCGCACCGATGTCATCGTGCTGACCATCGTGATCTACGCCCTGATCGGCGTCGGCGCCGACCTGATCGCGCGCTGGCTGGAACGGCGGCTGCTCGCATGGCACCCGAACTACGGAGCGGCGCGATGACGGTCCAGTTCGCGCCGCCGCTGCAGGGCGCCACCGCGCCTGCGGTGATCGTCAATGGTCTGCGCCGCGCCTATGGCGAGCGTACCGTCATCGAAGGCCTCGATCTTCGCATCGAACGCGGTGAGTTCGTGGCGCTGCTCGGCGAGAGCGGCTGCGGCAAGACGACCTTGCTGCGCGCGCTGGCCGGGCTCGATCCGATCCAGGCTGGCCGCATCATCGGGCCGCGCCGGCCCGCCGTCGTGTTCCAGGAACATCGCCTGTTGCCCTGGGACAGCCTGTGGCGCAACGTCGCGCTCGGTCTCGATGTGCCCGACGCGCGCGCCCGCGCCGCCGCGGCGCTGGCAGAGGTCGGCTTGGGCGACCGCCTCGACGACTGGCCGCGCAATCTCTCGGGCGGCCAGGCGCAGCGCGTCGCGCTCGCTCGTGCGCTGGTGCAGCAGCCGGAGCTGCTGCTGCTCGACGAACCGTTCGCCGCGCTCGACGCGCTGACCCGCATCCGCATGCACGCGCTGGTACGCGAGCTCGTCGCCAACCATCGTCCCGGCGTGCTGCTCGTCACGCACGACGTCGACGAAGCGATCGCGCTCGCCGATCGCATCCTGGTGATGCGCGACGGCCGGATCGCCTTCGAGCACCGCGCGGATCGCAGCGGCACGGTCGCCCGCGGCGACCTGCTGGCTGAACTCGGTGTGCTCGGTTCACACGCTCACGATTGATTTTCGGAAGGATCGACATGTCTTCGGATGACTTCTCCCGCCGCCAGTTCCTCGGCACCGCCGCCTTCGGCATCGGCGCGCTCGCCGGCTTCACCCTGACGGATGACGCATGGTCCGCGCCCGGCCGCGTCACGGACACGGTGCGTCTCACCTGGGGTCTCTCGGGCCTCAACCTGATCGCCAAGGAGCGCGGCGAGTTCGAGAAGCTGCTCGCCAAGGACGGCATCAAGGTCGAATGGCTCGGCCCGTTCCCGAACCACGCCCCGACCTTGCAGGCCGTCACCGGCGGCACCGCGGATTTCAGCTTCGGCGGCTCGACCACGCCGGCGCTGGCCGCGATCATTGCCGGCTCGCCACTGGTGTTCACGCAATTCGTCGTCTACGAGCCCCGCACGACAGCGATCATCGCCCGCGACGATTCCGGCATCAACAAGGTCGAGGATCTCGTCGGCAAGTCGGTCGCCGTCAACCGCTCCGGCCTCGGCGAATTCCTACTGGTCGCCGCGCTGGAGAAGCACAAGGTCGACCGCTCCAAGGTCAAGTTCGTCTACCTCAATCCGCCGGACGCGGCGCCGGCGCTGGCTTCGGGCAAGGTCGACGCCTGGTCGATGTGGAGCCCGGGCGTCGATATCGCCCGGCTCGACTACAAGGCGCACGACATCTTCCTGGAAGGCCGCGATCTCGAGTTCCAGATCGACTACACGTCCTATCTGACCACCCGCAAGTTCGCGACCGAGAATCCGGCCCTGGTACGCGCCGTCAACGAGGCGTTTCGCGCCGAGGGCAAATGGATCTCGGAGAACAGCAAGGACGCCGAATACATCGCGCAGAAGGCCGGCAAATACAGCGATCAGATCCGCGACCAGTTCATCGCGCTGAACCGCAAATACCGCTATTTCTCCGTCAACGACAAGCAGTTCGTCACTGACCTGCAGAAGGCCGCCGATTGGCTGGTCGAGCGCAAGGTGCTGCCGGAGCCCGTCAATGTCGCCGACCACCTCGCCCAGATCGACGAGCCGACGCCGCAACGCTGAGCAGCTCGCTTCCTCTTGTCTCGCTATCGTCCGGATCCGTCATGAACAAGCCGCTGCCCACCAAATCCTTCACCACCGAGCCGCCCCTTCCGCTCGCTCCTGGCGCACTCGAGACCCTGCTGGCCGCAATCGCCGAAGGCGAGTCGGACCGCGAGCGCGAGCGCATCCTGCCGCACCAGCAGATTGCGCTGATCAAGCAGGCGCGGCTTGGCGCGCTGCGGCTGCCTGTCGCCGCAGGCGGCGCCGGCGGCTCGATCCGCGATCTGTTCCAGATCGTGATCCGGCTCGCCGAGGCCGATGCCAATGTGGCGCACATCCTGCGCAATCATTTCAGCGTCGTCGAGCGGCTGGTCCGCAATCCCCGCGACGACCAGGCGCGCGAATGGCAGAAGTCGGTGGCCGGCGGCGCGATCATCGGGCTTGCCACCACCGAGCTCGACAGTCCCCAGGTCGGCAACATCACGCCGAACACGACCTTCACGCCCGACCGCGACGACTATCTGCTGAACGGCACCAAATATTACAGCACCGGCACCCTGTATTCCGACCTCGTACTGGTGCGTGCGGCCGATCCGAGCGGGCGTCCCGGCGCCACGATCATCCCGGTCAACCGCGACGGCATCGAGCTGATCGACGACTGGGACGGCATGGGGCAACGGCTGACGGCGACCGGCACCACCCATTTCCGCAACGTCAGGGTCAAGCAGCAGGAGATCGTGTTCGACGCTCCGGACATCGGCTACGGCGTGCCCTATTCGAACACGTTCGCGCAGCTGTTCCTGACCGCCGCCGTCGCCGGCATCAGCCGCGCCGCCCTGCGCGACGCAATCGCGCTGGTCCGCTCGCGCAAGCGCACGTTCTATTATGCGCCGCATGAAAAGCCGACCGAGGACCCGCTGCTGCAGGAGACCATCGGCAAGATCGCGAGCGCGGCGCATGCCGCGGAGACGGTCGTCCTTGTCGCGGCCGAAGCGCTCGACGCGGCCACGGAGGCGTTCGATGCCGGACGCGCCGATGCCGAGGAGCTGGCCCACCGGGCTGCACTGCTGTCGGCGCAGGCCAAGATCATCGCGGATGATGCGGCCATCAAAAATGGCGGACACATCTTCGACGTCGGCGGCGCCTCGTCGACCAAGAAGGCCACCAATTTCGACCGGCACTGGCGCAACGCCCGCACCCTGTCGTCGCACAACCCGGTCACCTACAAGGAGCGGGCGATCGGGCAGTATCTGATCAACGGCACGCCGCTTCCGGCCAAGGGCTTCTTCTGACCGACGGCGCTGCCGCGACGAGGGACACGGCCAATACGGCGCGTGCCCGAGGGAGGCGACGGATGAGCAAGCGTGACCTTCATCTCGTATCTGAGACCGCGTTCGATCCCCAGCACTTCCACTCGGCCCTGCGCCGTGTCGCGGCCGGCGTCAGCGTCGTGACCGCGGGCCGCGGCGAGGAGATCACCGGGGTGACGATCGCCTCGCTGATCTCGCTGTCATCAGAGCCGCCGCGGCTCATGATCAGTCTCGGCAGCCGGTCGTCAGCGTTCCCGCTGATCGCTCGCGACGGCTGGTTCGGCATCAACATCCTCAGCTCGGACCAGCTCGCGCTCGCTGATCGCTTCAGCACGCCGCATCTGTCGGGACAGCAGAAGTTCGAGGGCATCGACTGGTCGCGCGGCCCGGCCGGCGTCCCGCTGCTGCAGCACGCCCAGGCCGCGATCGCGTGCGAGGTCGACGAGATCATCGAGCGCTACGCGCATGCGATCATCGTCGGTCGCCCCGACAGCGTCGAGCTTGCGCCCAAATTGTCGAGCCTGCTGTATTGGAACGACCAGTATGTCGAGGTCGACCGCAATGCGGATCTCGACCTGCTCGCCGAGGTCAGCGTGCCCTTGACCCATGTCCGGTGATGACGCGCATGCGCACGGAGGAAACGGCATGAGCTCTCGCCCCACCACGGGATCGGGTCCGGACAACGCCACCTCTGCAGGCGAACGCTGGGGTCTCGACCGGCTCGTTGCGGAGCTGCGCGTGTCACGCGAGGAGACGCACAGCATCCGCAAGGACGGCGTCATCCACCGGCCGCCATCGCGCGACAAGCTGGCGCAGATCGTCTCCGCGCTCACCGAAGCGATGTTCCCGCGCCACTATGGCCAATACGATCTCGACGGCGAGAACATCGACTATTTCGTCGGCCACCGGCTCAGCATCGGGCTCGATCTGCTGTCGGATCAGATCCACCGCTCCGCTTTGTTCGTCGGCGATGAGCTGATCCCCGGCTTCCGCCAGCCCGAGGCTGTGGAGCTGACCCGCCGCTTCGCGGCTGGGCTGCCAACCCTGCGCGGTGTCCTGATCAGCGATCTGCGCGCCGCCTTCGTCGGTGACCCCGCCGCCAAGAGCTTCCCGGAGATCCTGATCGGCTATCCCGGGATGACGGCGATCATCCATCACCGGCTCGCCCATCTGCTCTATGGCCTCGACGCTCGCCTCGTGTCGCGGCTGATCGCCGAGATCGCCCATAACAGCACCGGCATCGACATTCATCCGGGCGCCCAGATCGGCTCCGGTTTCTTCATCGATCACGGCACCGGAGTGGTGATCGGCGAGACCGCCGTGATCGGCGACCACGTCCGGATCTACCAGGCCGTGACGCTCGGCGCGCGCCACTTCCCGACCGAGGAGGACGGCACGCTGATCAAGGGTGACGCCCGCCATCCGATCGTCGAGGACGACGTCGTCATCTATGCCGGCGCCACGATCCTCGGCCGCATCACGATCGGACGGGGCTCGACGATCGGCGGCAACGTCTGGCTGACCCACGACGTGCCCGCGAACAGCGTCGTGACCCAGGCCTCCCTGCGCAACAAGGTCGGTGGACCTGCGCTGCAGAAGTCATGATCGACTCATTTTGCGGTGACGGCGACAGTCGCCGCGACCGAGCACACGGTCGATCGACGATCCGCTGTGCAGGAAGGCAGCCGCTCGAAATGTCGCTCCCCCGTTCCTGATGAGGACGACGCATTCATGCTCGTGCCCCGATCAACAATGCAAATCCATTTCATCGACAGCATCGGGACAGGGCCACTAGATTTTGACCTCCCGCAGCCGGCGCCAGTCGCTCCGATGGCTGCAGCGTTTCAACGGAAGCTGCGATGTTCGACCCTCTCGCCGTGATCAGTCTTCAGCAGAATACGCCCGGGCTTGCCGGTACCGGTGAGCCGCCCGGCGGCATCCAGGACCATTCCGGCAAGCGCTGCCTGGAGGGCCACAAAGCAGGTCTCGACCTCCGCGCCGGCATCAACTGGCTGGCCGATCAAATCGCCCGGCGCCTGCGATCGGCTCACGACTTGAGCTACGCATCCGCCCGCGATCCGCACTAGCCGATATCGGTCGGTTGCCGATACACGCACATCAGCACGCCACAACACGAGCGCCCCATGAGCCAGCGTCGCCAACTGAACCTCAACCTCTTCATCTATCCCGGCGGCCATCACGAGGCGGCCTGGCGCTACAAGGGCTCGGCGACCAGCCGCGCGCTCGACATCACCTACTATCAGCAGCTGGCAAGGACGGCGGAGCACTCCAAGTTCGATGCGATCTTCTTCGCTGACGGTCCGGCGCTCGCCGACAACGTCCGCTACGCGCAACGCTTCCGCTTCGAGCCGATCACCTGGCTGTCGGCGATCGCCGCCGCGACCAGCCGCATCGGCCTGATCGGCACGGCTTCGACCACCTATCACGAGCCGTATAATCTGGCGCGCCTGTACGCCTCGCTCGATCATCTCAGCGGCGGCCGCGCCGGCTGGAACATCGTCACCACAAGCGCGCCACAGGCGGCGCAGAACTTCGGCCTGCCGGAGCATCCGCCGCATCATGAACGCTACGAGCGCGCCAAGGAATTCCTCGATGTCGTGACCGCGCTGTGGGACAGCTGGGAGGACGACGCGGTCGTCAACGATCCCGCCTCCGGCATCTTCGCCGACACCGACAAGGTCCATGCGCTGAACCATGTCGGCAAGTATTTTCGCGTGCGCGGTCCGCTCAACGTGCCGCGCTCGCCGCAGGGGCGGCCGGTCTACGTCCAGGCCGGCTCGTCCGAGGATGGCCGCGCCTTCGCCGCGCGCTTCGCGGAAGCCATCTTCACCGCGCACCAGACGCTTGGGAGCGCGCAGGAGTTCTATGCCGACATCAAGCGCCAGGCGCGCTCGCTCGATCGCAATCCGGATCACGTCAAGATCCTGCCCGGCATCAGCCCGTTCGTCGGCTCGACGCAGGCCGAAGCCGACCGCCTGCAGGAGGAATTCAACGACCTGATCCAGCCGGACTATTCGCTGGTGCAGCTGCGCCAGATGCTCGGTCTCGACCTCCAGGGCTTCGATCTCGACGGCCCGTTCCCGCGTCATCTGATCGAGACCGACGGCGCGCGCGGCGTCGCCAGCCGCTTCAAGCTCGTGGTCGACATCGTCGACCGCGAGAAGCCGACGATCCGGCAGCTGATCCAGCGCCTCGCCGGCGCACGCGGCCATTGGGTGATCGCCGGCACGCCGGAAAAGATCGCCGACAACATCCAGACCTGGTTCGAGAACGGCGCCGCCGACGGCTTCAACGTGATGCCGCCCTGGCTGCCCGGCGGCTTCGACCTGTTCGCCGAGCACGTCGTTCCGATCCTGCGCAAGCGCGGCCTGTTCCGCGAGGACTACACCGGCAAGACCCTGCGCGAGCATTACGGGCTCGACCGTCCGGACAGCGCCTTCAGTCACCAGGTCCAGGCGATTGCCTGAGATCCGTTCCCGAGCGGCGCGGACGCCTTGCAAGGCATCCGCGCCGCTCTTCGTTTGTCGAAGCTTTGGAAGTCCCATGCCTGCATTGACACGATCGCAAGTCCTCCGCCTGCTCGCCGCCTCGACGCTCTCCCTGTTCACCGTCACCAGCGCGTCGGCGCAGTCGGCCGAGAAGAAGGAGCTCAAGGTCGGCTTCGTGCCCGGCCCCTATATCGACGAGTTCAAGATCGGCGTTGCGCCCGAGCTTGCGAAGAAAGGCTATCAGATCCGCTATGTCGAGTTCTCGACCGGCCTCGAGGCCAACAATTCCGTGTTCAAGAGCGAGATCGACGCCAATGTCATGCAGCACACGGTGTTCCTGAACTCCTACAATGAGCGGCAGAAGACCGATCTCACCGGCATCGTGCACGTGCCGACGCCGCCGATGGGGATCTATTCCAAGAAGCACCCGCTCGGCACCAAGATCGGCGCCGGCGCCAAGATCGCGGTGCCGAACGATCCGGTCAACCTGCAGCGCGCGCTGTGGATCCTGCGCGATCTCGGCCTGATCGAGATCCGCGACTCCAAGCCGGTCGACGTCACCGAGCTCGACGTCATCAAGAATCCCGGCGGCATCAAGATCGTCCCGCTGGAGGCCGCGCAGGCGCCGCGCGCGCTCGACGACGTCGACTTCGCCGCCGTCCAGGGCAACTTCGCGATCTTCAGCGGCCTGAAGCTGACCAACGCCTTCGCGCTGGAAAAGATGACGACGCCCTACATCAACGTGGTCGCGGTCAAGCGCGACAACGCCGAGACCGCCTGGGCGAAGGACATCGTGGCGGGCTACAAGTCGCCAGGCTTCAAGGCCGCGATCCTCGCCGATCGCTTCTATGACGGCTTCACGCTGCCCGATTACATGAAGTGACCAACGGCGGCGGCCCGCGCTCGTCACGGGCCGCCGTTGATCTCGGTCGACGCCAGCTCTACTTCAATCCGAAGCCCAGCGCGCGCAGCGCCTCGGTCAGCTTGTCGCGGCCGTTGAGCGCCTTCGCCGAGCCCAGCCGGTTGAGCACCGTTTCACGCCAGCCGACTGGTGCCACGCCCTGGCTGGTCTGGAAGTCCCGCAGCGTCTCGTCATAGGCGGCGATGCCGTGGATCTCGTCCGTCGGCGCGTAGCGCTCGCGATGCAGGATCACGCTCTGGCGCAGCCGCGGCTTGACGTCCTCGCCGGCGGCCCGATCCGCATAGCCGACACACAGGCCGAACACGGCAAGCACGTTCGGCGGCAGGCCGAGCTCCTCGGCCACCGCCTGCGGGCGGTTGCGGATCGCGCCGATATAGACCGAGCCGAGCCCGAGCGCCTCCAGCGCCACCACGGCGTTCTGGGCTGCGAGCGCGGCATCGATGATCGCGACGAACAGCGTCTCCAGGAAATGGATGCCGTCGTCGGAGCGCCCTTCGCGCCGTGCCAGCCGTTCGGCCCGCGACAGGTCGGCAAGCCAGACCAGGAACAACGGCGCCTCGCGGATATGCTTCTGGTTGCCGGCGAACTCCGACAGCCGCTGCTTGCGCGCGGGATCCTCGACCGCGACGACGCTCCAGGTCTGCAGGTTAGAGGACGACGCGGCCGACTGCGCGGCGGCTACCAACGTCTCCACGGTGTGCGGCGGCACCGGATCAGGCCGATAGCTGCGGATCGAGCGATGCGCCAGCAACTGGCCGAGGATGTCCTCGGCGCCGGCGGCGACCGCAGGGATATGCGCGCCATAACGCTTGCGCAGCGCCGCCGTGACATCGTCTTCCGCCGCGCGCGATGTCCTCGTTTCAACAATCGTCATTCCAGTCCCTCACGTCATGCCGTGCGCTTTTCGCGCCGGCAGTCATCTCGTCCAGCTCGCACTTCGATCCGCAGCAAAGCCGACCTCGCGGACGACGGCAATCCCCATATCGCCCGCGTCGGTCGGCGCTCACGGCTACTCGGCGGCCTCCGCAGCAGCAGGATGAGCCACTGTCTCAATCACGGGTTTACGCAAGCCCGCCTGCTCCATCAGCGGCAGCACGCGGCGGCCGAAGAAGTCGAGGTCGGGCTTGAAATCGTACAACGACAGCTGCAGGCCATCGACGCCGGCCTTCTTGAGCTGGACGAACTGCTCGACCACCTGCTCGGGGGTGCCGATCACCTCGATGTTGCCGCCGATCGCCCGGCGCTTGGGCGCATCGACGCCGACACGGCCGCGCCAGGCATGAGCGTCGCTGTCGAGCCGGTTGAAGTCGCCGACCGGATCGGCATGGGCGACGATGGCATCGTGATAGGTCCAGGTCTCGCGCTCGGTCTCGCGGCAGATCACCATCGGATTGAGCAGCGTCCGCACCTCGCGGCCGAGATCGCGCGCCGCCTGCTTGACCCTCGCCGTATGCGCCGGCAGCGCAGGAATGGCGCTCTCGAAGCTCGAGCCTGTCGGGCTGGTGATGAAGACGATGTCGGAATAGCGCGCGGCAAAGGCGATGCCGGCGTCCGAGCCGGTGGCGTTGACCAGCACCGGCCGGCCGTAGCGCGGCTTCGGCGTCACGAAGGCGCCGTTGAGCTTCCAGGACGACTGGCCGGAGAATGAGTAGTTCTCAGTGTCGCCCCACAGCCGCTGCAGCACTTCAAGAAACTCGGCGGCGAGTTCGTAGCGGCGGTCGTGATCGATCCGGCTCCAGCCGAACGCCTCGTGCTCGGCGGCGCGATGGCCGGTCACGACATTGATGCCCCAGCGCCCGTTGGAGATGTGATCGAGCGTGGCGCCATATTTGGCGAGATGCAGCGGATGCAAGGGACCGTAGAGCACGTGGATGGTCGAGACCAGGATGATGCGCCGGGTCACGCTGGTCAGCGCCGCCGTGGTCATAAACGAGTCGAGCGCCTCGCCGGTGAAGACGCCGCCATAGCCGCCCTTGGGCAGCCATTGCGACAGCGCGAACACCAGATCGAAGCCGAGATTCTCCGCAGCCAGCACCAGGTCGCGGTTGTAGTCGAAATGCCAGGACGTCGTCCGCGGCAAGGTCGACGCGCTCCAGCCGCCGGCCTGGATCGGCAGGAACAGGCCGAGCAGCAGCGGCTGCTGCAGCGCCTGCGACAACGGGCTGTCCGGCCGGTCGGCCGGTCCCGGAAAGCCGTCGAGGCCGACAAGGGCTCCTGGCCGGTGGGTGATGATGGTCATGCCGTCCTCCTGTCGTCTGCGGCGGCTGCACGCACGGTTTCGCCGGCGCGGCGAAACACCGTTTCCATCAGCCATTGCTCGTTAGGAAACTGCCGGGCCCATTCGTCCCAGCCGGAATGCTTGCGATATTGACCGAGGCGTCCCGAGGCCACCGCCTCGCCCGGCGTGATCGTGACGCGGCGGTCGCAATCGGGCGCGACGTAGATCGCATCCGCGCGGCAATACAGCTCGCACATGAAGCAGGTCTGGCAATCCTCGACCCGCGCCAGCAGCGGCGGCCCCGACGACGCGCGGTCGAGCACGTTGGTCGGGCACGCCTCGACGCAGGCGCCACAGTCCGTGCAGCGATCGGCAACGATGAGCTCGATCATGACGCGGCTTCCAGGGCGATTGGAGCTGCCGGCACACGGCGCGTGTCGGCTGCGATGTCGACGCGATCGAGGCCGCGGCTCACCAGGCGCACTGCGAGGTCCGGATCGACGCCGGGATGATCGAGCCTGCGATGCATCCCCCTGCTTTCGGTCCGCTGTCGCGCGGTCGCGACCGACCAGCGCGCCGTTGCGACCAGCGCCGCCGTCTCGCGCGACCGCAGCGGATCGCCGCCCGCATGGTCGGCGATCTCGCGCCAGAGCCCGTCGAGCGACCGGAGCGACGCAGCCAGCGTCGATTCCTTGCGGAACAGGTTCTTGTCGAATGGATGCATCTCGGCGCGGACGCCGGCCCTGATCGCGTCGAGATCGCCCGCTCTGCTCCGCACCCTCGGCCGCAGGCCGGCCTGTCCGAGCGGAATCAAGGACGAGGCTTTCGACCCGATGCTGCGCGCCAGTCGCGCGGCGGCCTGCCCGGCACGGACGCCCGACGACAGCGCCCAGGCCGAATTGATGCTGCCGCCGCCGGAGATCGCACCGGCAACCTTCTCGCGCGAGGCGTTGTCGCCGGCGACGAACAGCCCCGGCACGGCAGTACGCCCGTCGAGATCGTCGACCCTGACGCCGCCGAGACCACGGATGGTACCGTCATTGTGCAGCGTGACCTCGAAGCGATCGCGCCAGGGATCGACGCCCCAGCGATCGAACACCAGCGGCACGTTCGGCGAGATCGTATGCAGGCGGGCCTTGATGTCGTCGGGCAGAAGATGGAGCGAGCAAAACACCGGTCCAGCAAGCATAGCCTTGGCCAACCCGACCGTCTGCTGCGGCCCGAACGGCGGATCGAGTTCGCGCCCGTCGGCGTCGTAATAAGTCGCGAACGCATAGGCCATGCTGCGCGTCATCGTCGAATGCGCCGGCGCGATCGTGTAGGCCGCGGTGAATTCCATCCCTGAGAGATCGGCGCCGGCTTCCGCCGCCAGCAGATAGCCATCGCCGGTATTGGTGCGCGATCCCAAGAGATGCGACAGGAAGCTGGTGCCGCCGGCAGCGAGCACAGTCGCACCTGCGGCGATCTGGTAAGGCCGCGCCCCATCCTGACGGCGAAGGCCTCGTGCACCGCCGATCGTGCCGTCACTGCGCGCCAGCAGTTCCAGCACTGGCGAATGGTCAAGGATCGTGACGCCATGATCACGCGCAAAGGCACGCAGCGCCCGCATGTATTCGGGACCGCGAACCGCGCGATAATTGGTCTGCCCGTCATCGTCGATGCCGAACGCGTAGTGGCTCGCGAGCGTTGGCAATGTCCGCCAAGTCTCCGCGATGATCCCATGCATCCATGCGGCTTCGCCGAGACCGAGACCCGCGATGACACGCTGGCTGACGGCCTGCTCGCGCGCCTGCGGCGGCACCCACCAGTGACCGGGGCCGGTCGCGGCCGTGACGCCGCTGGTGCCGCAATAGCCCTTGTCGACGAGGATCACCCGCGCACCGGCGCGCGCGGCCGAGACCGCAGCCCAGGCACCGGCCATGCCGCCGCCGATGACGAGCACGTCGGCGGTGAGCGATAGTGGATCTGGCCCTGAAGCAGTCACGGCGACACCGGATGTGTCATCCGCAAGGCGCGCGCCCTCGTTCGTTCTGCCGGCGTGGCCTGCGCAACCATGTTCCGAACTCCGCAGCCGTGCGCAAACGACGCACGCGCGCCGTCATGGTCATCCAGTGCGGCGTCGCTGGCAATTTCAGAGTTGCGCGATTTTCAAACGCTCTGTTCTCGCCGCGATCCATGATCGGAGAAGATTTCGGTCGAGTGTTCCAGGCTTCCATCGCCGCCCGGCGCGCCAGCCGGCTGCAAATAATATTTCTATCGCAGCGTCGCTCATGACGACACACCTGCGACAACAATCTGTATGTTCTTGGAACACCATCGATCGGAACGCGCCAACAAGTAGAATATTCGTCTTTCCGAATCCGGCCGATGTTTTACGTGCTAGACTACAAACGTAGCACATCGTCCGCGCGCGAGAGAAAAGGCATCTTTGCATGGGCCGTTTTCCAGAACGACACGTGATCATCGTCGGCGGCGGCGCATCCGGCGTCCTTCTGGCCTATCAGCTGCTGCAACGCCCGAAGTCCGATATCCGGGTCACCTTGATCGAGAAGCGTTCGGAGGTCGGTCGCGGGCTGGCCTATCACACCGGCAATGCTGATCACCTGCTCAACGTGCGCGCTGCCAACATGAGTGCGCTGCCCGATGATCCCGACCATTTCTGGCGCTGGCTGTCGGCGCACGAGCATGGCCTGCGGCTTTGTCCCGATCCGTTCTGCTTCGTGCCTCGCCGCCTTTATGGCGACTACATCGCCAGCCTGATCGCGCCGTTCCTGGAGACCGAGGACGGCGCCCGGCGTCTCAGCATTATCCGTGGCGAATGCACCGCGGTGAGCGAGGGCGCCCACACCGTCACCGTGAGCCTCGCCGACGGAACGCGACAAGTCGGCGACGTCGCGGTGTTCGCCACCGGCCATGACGCCGCCATCCCGCGCTCGGCCTGGCATGCCGATCCCTGGATCTCGCCGTCCGTTCCCGGCTTCAGCCAGGATTCGCCGGTGCTCATCCTCGGCGCTGGCCTGACCATGACGGACTACGTGCTGTCGCTGCTGCGCGAGGGCCATCGCGGCCCGATCCTCGCGATCTCGCGCCGCGGCCTGATGGCCAAGGGACATCGGCGTATCACTCCCTGCAAGATCAGCGAGGATGAGGTTCCGTTCGGTGCGCGCGGCAGCGTTCTGCTGCGCTGGTTCCGGCAGCGGATCGCCGCCCACATCGCCGAGGGTGGCGACTGGCGCGGCGTCATCGACGCCGTCAGGCCGTTCAGCCATCGGCTGTGGCAGGACTTGCCGCTGGCGTCCAAGCGCAGCTTCCTGGAGCATGCGCGGGCATGGTGGGATGTGCATCGGCACCGCATGGCGCCCGAGGTGGAGAAGCGCATCGCGCAGGCGATCGCGGACGGCCAGCTTCGGGTCGCCGCCGCCAAGCTCGTCAAGATCGACGGTGGGACGCAAGGCGCCCGCGCGCATTATCGCCGGCGTGGCCGCAGCGAGATCGAGACGCTCGAGGTCGGTGCCGTGATCGACTGCACGGGGATCGTCAGGGACCCCCGCGCCACCGCCAATCCTGCGGTCCGCAGCCTGTTCGATCAGGGGCTGGCGCGTTGCGATCCGCTGCGGATCGGCATCGAGGTCACGGCGGATTGCGCCATCGTCGGTGCCGATGGCACGCCGTCACAGCGCCTGTTCGCGATCGGCCCGCTGACTCGCGCCGCCTTCTGGGAGATCATCGCGATCCCGGACATCCGAAGCCAGTGCGCCGATCTGGCGGACCGGCTATTGCAGGCCCGCCCGATCGTCGGGTCGCCGCGCGATGCGCCGGCGTTGGCGGCGGTTGCCGATCACCAGGTCGCGATGTAGGTGCCCTTGAAGCGCGTCTCCAGGAACGCCTTGACCGGCTCGGAGTGGTAGGCCTCGATCAGCTGCTTGACCCAGGGCTTGTCCTTGTCCTCCTCGCGCACCGCGAGGATGTTGACCCAGGGCCCCTCGGCATTCTCGCGCGCGATCGCATCTTTGGCGGGATTGAGCCCGGCCTGGACGGCGTAGTTGTTGTTGATCGAGACGAGATCGACATCGGCCAGCGCGCGCGGCAGCTGCGCCGCGTCGAGCTCGACGAATTTCAGCTTCTTCGGATTGTCGGTGATGTCGACCACTGTCGAGGCGACATTGCTCGGATCCTTCAGCTTGATGACACCGTGCAGCGCAAGGATCATCAACCCGCGCGCGCCGTTCGACGGATCATTGGCGATCGCGACCTTGGCGCCTTCCGGAAGCTCGGCCAGCGTCTTGTATTTCTGCGAATACACGCCCTGCGGCGAGGCGATGGTGGTCGCGACCTTGACGATCTTCCATCCGGTCTTGGAGATCTGGTTCTTCAGATAGGGCTCGTGCTGGAACGAGTTCGCCTCGAGATCCTTCAACGCCAGCGCCTGGTTTGGAATCACGTAGTCGGTGAACTCGACGACCTTGATGTCGAGCCCGCGCTCGGCAGCGACCTTCTTCACGACGTCGATGATTTCGGCATGCGGCCCGGCGGTCACGCCGACGCGGATGGCTTCCGCTTGTGCGGGAAGGATCAACGACACAAGGGCGGCAATGGCAACAATGGGAAGGCGCATTCAAGTCTCCAACGAAACAACCTAGTTTCGTTGCTCACTAGCGCCGCAACAGCCGGGCCGCAATCGCAGGTGCGAACAAAGCAATGGACGCGCTCTCGCGGCTGATCATTGCGTGCAAATGTTCTTTCTTCTCAGCCATTCTGATCGATTCATTCTCTCAACCTGTAGCCCGGATGAGCGAAGCGACATCCGGGCTCACACGAGGCGTGGAGAAGAACCCGCATGTCGCTGGCGCTCATGCGGGCTACTGATGTTCTTCAGTTGAACAGATCCGGCTCCTGCGCCGTGATCCAGTCCCACAGCGGCTGGAAGCTGAAATAGCCACCCTTGTGGGTGCCGACCTGCCCCGCCGTCAGCTTGGCGATCTCGTGCGGGATCGGCTTGGTGGGACCGGCGGCCTCGGCCAACAATTGCGTGCGCGCGGCATTGTCCATCGCGATGTACCACCACGCTACAGCCTCGATGGTCGGGCCGACAGTCAGCAACCCGTGATTTTGCAGGATCGCGGCCTTCTTCGTCCCCAACGCCTGGGCGATTTTTCTGCCCTCATCGGCATCGAGCACGACGCCGGTGAACGGGTCGAACAGCACGTGATCCCCGTAGAAGGCGCAGGAATCCTGCGTCAGGGGATCGAGCAGTCGGCCGAGCGTGGACCACGCCTTGCCATAGGTCGAATGCGTATGCGCGGCGGCGATCACATGCGGATGCGCCGCATGGATCGCGGAGTGAATGACGAAGCCGGCCTGGTTGATCGGCCTGTCGCCGATCAGGATGTTGCCATCGTGATCGACGAGTTGCAGGTCGGACACCTTGATCTGGCTGAAATGCGCCGACAGCGGATTGATCCAGAACCGGTCGGGGAATTCCGGATCGCGCACGGTCACGTGGCCGGCCAGGCCCTGGTCGAAACCGTAGCGGGCAAACAGGCGGAAGGTCGCCGCAAGGCGCTGCTTGCGATGAAGCCGCTCCTCCGCGAACGTGGCGGCGGGCTGGCGCTCGACGAGCGCAAACTTCCTGGGTTTTTCGACGAGCGTATTCATGTCCGTTGACCTCTTGCCTCGAGCGCGCGCGTCCATCGCGCGGTCAACTCGTTAGGCTGATGGTAGAACGAACCGCGCGAGACGATCTTTTCAAAGATCGCGGTTCACCGGAAATGCCGGCGAGCCCTCGTTTCCCACGTCAACCGAAAACATCTCCGCCGCGCCGTCGCAGCGCAATCTCTGCTCAGCGCTGCCGCAGCCTCCGATTGAGCCGGCGCGCGAGATGATCACCGACGGTCTGCACCGTCTGCACCAGCGCGATCAGGACGACGACCACGGCCAGCATCATCTCCGGCATGAAGCGCTGATAGCCGTAGCGAATGCCGAGGTCGCCGAGACCGCCGCCGCCGACCGCGCCGACCATCGCGGAATAGCCGAGCAGGCTGACCACAGCGAGCGTCAGCGCCAGCACGAGGCCCGGCAGGGCTTCCGGGATCAGCACCTTGAACACGATCTGCAGCGGCGTCGCGCCGAACGAGGACGCGGTCTCGATCAGGCCGCCATCGACCTCGCGGATCGCCGCCTCGACCAGCCGCGCGATGAACGGCGTCGCCGCCACCGTCAGCGGCACGATCGCAGCCCCCGAGCCGATCGACGTGCCGGCGACGAGGCGCGTGAACGGGATGATGGCGACGACCAGGATGATGAAGGGCGTCGAGCGCGTGGCGTTGACGACGACGCCAAGGATCGCGTTGGCCGCGGGCGCTGCGAACAACTCCCCCGCGCGGCTCGTCGCAAGGAAGACGCCGAGCGGCAACCCGAGCGAGGTCGCGACCAACGCCGCGGTCGAGACCATGAACAGGCTCTCGCCGGTGGCCTGGATGATCAGGTTGATGAGCTCAGGAGACATAGCCGAGACGCTCCGCTGCGAAGCGATGCTGTGAGAGATAGGCCAGCGTCTGCCGTGCCGCCGCTTCCCCGCCGGGAATGCCGAGGATCAGCGAGCCGACATGCTGGCCGCCGATCTCGTCGATCCGCGCCGACAGCAGCGCGACGTCGATCGACAGCTCGCGTGCCAGCCGCGCCACCAGCGTGTCGCCGGCATCCGAGCCGCGCACCTGGACGCGGAGCACCGTCTGTCCGATCGGCACAAGCTCCTGCACGAGCCGGCTCGCCAGCGACACCGGCACGGCATCGCCGAGCACCTCGGCCAGGAAGGTCTGCGTGGTCGGATGCTTCGGATGGGTGAAGATGTCGGCGACATGGCCGCGCTCGACGACACGCCCATCATCGATCACGACGACTTCCTTGGCGAGCTGGCGGACCACGGACATCTCGTGGGTGATCAGGATGATGGTGACGCCGAGCTCGCGATTGATGTTGGCGAGCAGGTCGAGAATCGCCCGCGTCGTCTGCGGATCGAGCGCCGACGTCGCCTCATCGGACAGCAGCACGTTCGGCCGCGTCGCCAGCGCGCGCGCAATGCCGATGCGCTGCTTCTGACCGCCGGACAGCTCCGCCGGGTAGCGATCATGCTTGTCGGCGATGTCGACCAGCTCCAGCAGCTCGGCGACCCGCGTCCTGATGTCGGCCTTCGACCAGCCGGCGATCTCGAGCGGGAGTGCGATGTTGTCGGAGGCCGTGCGCGACGACAGCAGGTTGAAGTGCTGGAAGATCATGCCGATCGAACGCTGCGCCAGCCGGAGCGCCTGGCCGCGCAGAGCCGAGATGTCGCGTCCATCGACGACCACCCGTCCCGCCGTCGGCTTCTCCAGCCCGTTGATCAGCCTGACGAGGCTCGACTTGCCGGCGCCGGACCGTCCGATCACGCCGGTGATGGAGCCCCGCGCGATCGCGAAGTCAATATCCTTGAGCGCCTCGACATCCGGCTTGTCGCGATAGGCGGGATAGATCTTCGACAGTCCCTCGAAGCGAACCATCGGCTCGGCGACGAGAGACGAAGGGACGAGACAGGCCGGCACGACCGGCTCGGCGATCCCCAGGGTTGGGTGGGCATTCATGGACTGACCTTGGACTGACCTTGGCTTCAGATGCTGCAGCGCACTCGAATTGCGCTCACCATCGCCTGCGATCAGTCCAGAGGCAATTTCAGAAAATGCCCCCAAGTTGGACGAAGGTTCTCACGGCGTCACCGTCCGTGAAACGTCATCCTCCTGCTCACGTTCAATCGAAGTGGAACACCAGCATCCGCAATTCGATGCTCTCGCGCGGTGGCGCATCGGTCGGCGTCGTCGGGTCGACGAAGGCGGTATGCGGTCCGAACCGCGTGCGCCCGTCGGTCGCCGAATCGTAGCACTTCAGCAGCAGCGCCTCGTCGGGTGTCATGTCCGGGAAATAGAACCAGCGATGAGCGGGATTGTACGTGACGGAGTAGATCTCGCCGTTGCGGTTGGGATAGATCAGGTCGGACGCGACCAGATCATCCGGCGCGACCGTGGTCCCGTCGCACATCGCCAGCGGCGTGTCGCGCAACGGCCCGATGATTGGCCGCCACAGGTTGATCACCTGAACCCGCCCGCGCAGCAGGTCCTCCGCCTCGGCGCCGAGATGCTCACGCACCCGGTTGGCACCCGACGTCGCGGTCTGGTCCACATGCACGCGCGTCGCCGGCTGGCGCGGCCCGCCGTCACGGACGTCGGGAGCACCGGCCACACGCTTGCGCAGGGTGTGGTCGAAGATCACGACGCGATCGGCGCGCAAGGTCGCACGAATGAAGGCCTCCGCCGCCGGATAATAGATGCTACGGATTTCCTTCTCGTTGGTGAAGTCACGCACGAATGTGGGGTGTCGCACCAGCGCAAAGCCCTCACGGTCGAGCGAGAATGATTGCGCGATCGGGCGGCCGTTGAACACCGGCACCTGACGGGGCTCCGGCAGCGCGGTCGATTTCGGCTCGCCCGGCGGCGGGTCGAACGCATAGGTGCGCGGCTTGCCCGCGGTGGGCGCCAGATAGTTCAGCTCGGCGAGAACGAAGGGCAACGCTTCGATCTTTCTCTCGACCAGGCTCATGGATGTCTCCGGGCAGTTTCATGCGATTGCATGTAGCTTGATCGGTGCCGGCGGTCAGAACAAGCCGGCGCCCGAAATAGCAACGCTCCTGCTTTCGCTGCGGCCCGGCGTAGCAAGGAATTGCTCGTCGAACACAGTGCTAGACCGAAGTTTTCTTCTGTGTGTCGCGTCCTGCGCCAGGACATGGCTGGCATGACATCACCGCAGCCAGACTCGGCGCCATCGGGTCCCTTGCATTCGGGTCACGCCGCCCGCGCAGAACAATTCTTGCTCGATCAGCCTGAAAATCGCGCGACCCATTTTATTGACGGCATGCGGCGTCCTTCTACACTCAGCATCAGAGCACCAACGCGCCCCGCGCCGAACAGACACGATCCGACGCCACCGCATGTCAGCCGCACCTCCGCAGGTCTTCGCCATCGATCTTGGCCGGCGCCCGGCCTTCGTGTTCGCCGCGAATGATCACGACATGGCGCAGAGCCTGGTGCGGTCACCGCGATTGCTCCACGCGATCGACGCTTTCTGCCGGCTGAGGCGTCCTGCCCAGGCCGAACGGCTTGCGCTCCGCGGAGCAACCGACGACGAGGCCGCCGTCTATCGCGACCGCGCCGACGAGCTTGCCGACGCGGCGATCTCCCGCCTTCTCTTGGTTCATATCAGTCCGGACTGACACCGCAGGGAGCGCAGGCCCGTTCGGGCCCGCGCCTGTGCAGCGCGACCGACCTACTCCGCGGCCTCGCTGAGCCCAAGCCGCGCCCGCGGCACCTCGCCGGTCACCACCGACACACGCTCGCCCCAGCGCTCTTCGGGATAGTAGTCCCACACCGCATGATGCTGGCTCGCCCAATTGTCCCAAACCAGCAGCGAGTTCGGCCGCCACTGCACCCGCGTCTGCAATGCAAGCCGGCCTTCGATGTGACGGAACAGGAGCTGCAGCAGCGCATCGCTCTCGCGCCGGGTCAGCTGCACGATGTGCGAGGTAAAGGACGCATTGACGTACAGGAACTTGCGGCCGGTACGCGGATGAGTCACGACCACCGGATGCTCGGATAGCGGATAGGTCTTGCCGGGATCGGGCTTGGCGCCATAGCCGGCGGTCCAGGCCAATGATCCATCATGGATGGCCGTGAGGCCATCCAGCAGCTGCTTGATCGGATCCGACAGGAATTCATGGGCCAGATACATGTTGGCGAAGGCCGTGTCGCCGCCGAGCGGCGGCGTCTTGGTCACACGAAGCAGCGAGACCGCAATCGGGCTGGGATCGCAGGACACGTCCGGATGCCAGCCGTCACCGGCGGTGAAGCGCGAATTCGCATCGGTCTTCCACGACAGGAATTCCGGATCGAACGGCCCGTCGTGCCGGAAGCGGGTCGCGGCCAGCTCGTGCCGGTGCAGCGACTTGCCGAAGCGGCGCGCAAAGCGCTTGTGGTCGTCTTTCGAGATCTCCTGATCGCGGAACACGATCGCAAGATTCTCATCGAGCGCGCGGTGGATTTCCGCGAACTGCTCGTCCGGCAGATCCTTGGTGAGATCGACGCCGCCGATCTCGGCGCCGACCGTCGGACTGAGCTGCCGCACCTTAATCGTGCGATACGGCTCGCGCCGGGCGCTGTTCCATGCCTGGATGGCCAGCTTGTCGTTGAAGTCCCTGTAGAAGCTCATGACTTGTCCTTCTCGAAAGTTGCGATGTGGGAGATCAGATGACCGCGCGGCGCAGGCGTCCTCCGCCGGTCGCGACGAGCGCACGGGCCGCGCGTTCGGCCTCGCGCGCGGAGGCAAAGTGCTGTCCCTCCAGGCTGTCGAATGCGCGTTCGGATGAGAAAAAGCTGAAGCCGCGCTCGTCGGCCGTGACGATGCCGGCGGTGCGGTTGAGAACCTCGATGACATAGGCTTTGGACATGACCGGTCGTTCGCCGCGTGCGTGCGGCGCTCCTGTCTGATCTGCAGATGGTTGAAGGCGTTGAATTCGGCTGCAGCGATCAGCAACAGGCCCCGGTCGCCGCGGAGAAACAGCGGCCGGCAAGGCGCTTGCGCACCAGGCGATCGGCTGCGGTTCGGGTTCTCATCTGGCGTTCCGTGGTTGAGCGATGACGACAGGGAATATCGGCGCGAGGCGCTATGCGGTCAATGAAATGGAACTTCAAAGATTGCAAACCAGCGCATCGTTTATTTCAGAACGACACATCTCGACGCAAATAGTCGCTCGCTTATCCGGAAGCTGGGATTGAGACGGACTTGCAGATGACGCGGCGTGGGACATCGTACGACAAAAGCTTTCTCCACGTTTCAAACAGCAGGCATGGCTCGGGGATCTCGCGGCCGCATGCGCCCGAGCTTTGCATTCGTTCGACCTCTCCTTTGAAGAAGAGGCGCAGGGAAGACCGGGTATCGGCTGATACCCGCGGTCCGCGTGCAGCAGAAAAGCACGCGGCAGAACCACAGGTTCAGCCCAATATCCGGCCTTCCCTGCGCGACGGTTTGAACGGGTTATAGGCGCTCTCCCCGGGGATCGGCTGTCTTGCCCCCGTCGCCGGCGGATCATCATCACCGCCGGCTTGGCATCAGCACCGCGATGCCAGGACCACACCACTTCGCCGTCGCATCGCTCCGTTCGTCGGCGCGGGCTTTGACACCCGGCTGCGGAGCAACGCGCCCATCGCCTCCCCAGCTCGACGCTCGTGACGATCGCGAAACGTCCCTCTTCAGCGAGCCGGGATGCGCGAGAATGTGGAGGTGATTTGCCCGACAACGCAAGTGAGGAGTCCGCGACAAACTGGCACGACGGGCAGTTGGCGCATGTAGGGCATGCGTGGATTGCTCGTCGGGCAGATGATCCATCGCACGACGACCGGGCGTCCGTGAGTCGCCTCGCCCCTCCCCCATCGTCATGGCCATGCTCGGTCACAGCCATCCACGTCGTGGTCATCACGAAGAAAGACGTGGATGCCCGGGCCTTCGTCGCGGGCCCCGCGCTGAACGGGGCAGCGAGGGCGGTCTCGATAGCGAGCGAAGCTCACGAGTTTTGTGCACTGAAGATCATCTAGCCGGCCTCCGCAACCGCGGGGGTGGTGGAGCTAGAGTGAGTTCGTAATGATCGAATCACTTTTGACCACGAGGAGGCGAAGATGATGTACGGCGGGATCGATCTGCATTCCAACAGCAGCGTGATCGTGGTGATCGACGAGGCGGATCGCGTTCGTGGGACAGAAGCGCTTGCCGAATGAGATATCCAAGATCATCCTCTTTCTGAAGCCCTGGCAAAGCGAGATGAAGGGTGTCGTCGTCGAGTCGACCTACAACTGGTATTGGCTGGTCGATGGCCTGCAGGAAGCTGGCTTCCACGTGCATCTCGCCAACACATCCGCTATCAAACAATATGAAGGACTGAAGCACAGCGGCGACGAGGCCGACGCGCAACATCTCGCTCACTTGCTTCGGCTGGCTATCCTGCCGACGGGAACGATCCTGCCGAAGGAGCACCGCGTCGTGCGAGATCTGGAGCGCAAGCGCATGCAGCTGGTGCATTCGTGCACGGCGCATGTCCTCGCGGTGGAAAACATCCTGACCCGACAGTTGGGCAGACGAATGACCAGCAACCAGATCAAGCGACTGACCAACGACACGATCGACAGCTTGCCGTTGGTCGCCGATGTGGGCTTGGCAATCAAGGCGAACGTCGCCGTCATTGCGACACTGCAGGCGCAAATCGAGGTTCTCGAGATACGCCTGCAGGAATGCGTCAAACGCCAACCGCAATATCGCCTGCTAACCAGTGTGCCAGGGATCGGTCAGACGCTAGCGACCGTCATTCTCCTGGAAACCGGTCCAATCGAACGGTTCGCTGACGTCGGCATTTTGCATCATACGCGCGCTGCGTCGACAGTGTGCACACCAGCAATCGCAAGAAGAAAGGCGAAGGCAACGTCAAGAACGGCAACAAATATCTTGCCTGGGCATTCGTCGAGGCGGCGAACTTCGCCAGGCGCTTTTGCCCCGAGGCCAGCCGATTCCATGAACGCAAGAAGGCCAGGACCAACAACATCGTTGCGACCAAAGCGCTGGCGCATAAGCTGGCCCGGGCCTGCTACCACATCCTGAAGGAGGGCAAGCCGTTCGATATAACGCGCTGCTTTGCCTGAAGGACGACGACGATCCGGTGAGCCGCGTACGGTGACTGGAGCTGCAACCAGCTGCACTGAATTGGACGCCGGATCGCCGTCACCAACTGCACGATAGCGGATCGCCCGAACTGCAAGCCATCCGGAGATTGGCGCCGGCACGCCGACAGCCATGGTTCTGTGAAACTCTTTTGGATGCGGGACGGCACCAACGTTCTTCTGGGGCGGCTATGCCGCCAGGGCAAGGCCTCGATTGGGCCGATGCTTGATCCTCATGGGTGTCTGGCGCGATCCGCGATGCGGGCGCAGCCATCGACCGAAGAAACGGGCGCGGTTCAAAACGACGCAGCTGGATGCGACGACGAGAATGGATTGGCAGATGGCACTGCCAAAAAAAGCTCTGCGGCACTTGACGAACGGCCGGCTAATGGGTGTCACCGTAATCCACCCGGGTTGATCAAGCCCAGATCGCTCGGCTGATCTCGCTAATTCTTGAAGACATCCCCTGTGACGAGGACCAGATCACATCGGAACTCGTCAGAGGTCTTGCCGCCTGCATCTTCAATCCGGTGGTAGCAGGTGTTGTTGCCGAACGGCCTGTTCTCAAATTTACCATTCTTGTCCTGCACGATCTCGGCTCGGATCTTCCCGCCCAGCATGTTGAACAGGACGTGTGCCTTATCGCCTTTGCAGGCAAGAATGATGGCGTCACCGCCGTCTTCCAGGCCCCCGGCGCTCACGGCTTCTTTCAGGCAGTCGTTGATGCTTGCGACGATCAGATCCTTCGATCCGACTTCAGCGGCGGCGGACACACTCGGCAGAGCGAGACAGATGAACATTATGAACTTCTTCATGACGACGGCTCTCCGGGCCGGATTGAACGATTGATCGCCTCACCCTAACCACTTGGGACGATGAGGAATGCCTGCTTTGACAGCCGAGAAACTGGGCGCAAGTCAGGCAGACAACGCAAGAGCTCGTCCAAATCTCGGCGTGCGACATCGGCCGAAGTCCCGTGCCCATTTTTTGGCGCGGCATTGGCAATTTCATTGAGAGCCTGCACCCTGATCGCGCCACTGAACCGTTCCGACCGACATGGCCGAGAGGCTGAAGGCCCTGGAACGGGAGAACCGTGAGCTTCGGCAGGCCAATGAGATCCTGCGCAAGGCAAGCGCCTATTTTGCGACGGCGGAGCTCGACCGCCGGTCCAAGCCATGATCGCCTTCATCGACGATCACCGTGGGACATATGGGGTCGAGCCGATCTGCAAGGTCTTGCCGATCGCCCCTTCGACCTACCACGCCCATGAGGCCAAGCGGCGCGATCCGACCAAGCTGTCGGCGCGCGCTGAGCAGGACGCCGGGCTGAAGATTGATCTGGTACGAAATCATCGACGGAGCACCAATCGTCTGATTGCGGCCTATCCGCGTTATTTTAGGCTGAAGTGGAGCCTATGCTGACGATACGTCTGGTCGTTCTGCTTTCTTTAGCGCGGAGCTATTCCCATTTTGTTTGAGTGCAGGTCTAGATTGGCGCCAGCTTTGATCAGGCCGCAGCCAACTTCAGTGAGGGCGCGAAATACTTGCGCTTCTCGAGACCCATGATCTCAAGGCTGCCTACGCCCTCACTCCTACCCGATCGTTCCCGGCGGCTTGCTCGTCACGTCATAAACCACCGGGTTCATGCCCTTCACCTCATTGATGATGCGCGTCGCGACGCTACCCAGAAACGTCATGTCGAACGGATAGAAGTCCACGGTCGTGCTATCGGTCGGGGGTCGCTGCGCGTGGGCCAACGCAGTGGTCACACGTTCGGCTGCTGCTCGGCGCTCGATCAGTCTTCCCAAGTGACCCAAGACGTGCCAAGTTAGCATAAAACAACCAGGAGGACACACTCTATGCGCCTTGAGCCAGCACTCTCGCGTTCAATGCCCGCAACAGAACCACTGAACATCGGCGGCGACTGGAAAAATGAGCTCCGGTCAGAGATGCACCTAGATCAGAATGGGGCAACTCTCACGGGGCACTACAAGAGTTATAAGAACGACGCCGGCCAGATTGCGGCGGAAGGTCCCTTGGTCGGCTGGGTGAGCGGCAAGCTTGTGGCCTTCTCCGTGAATTGGAACGGACTAGACTCGATCACGTCGTGGGTCGGGCAGCATATTGAAGACCAGGACGGGCCGCGGCTGGTGACACTATGGCAGATGACGAAAGCTGTTCCCGACGGCAGCGAATGGGAATCCATCAACGCCGGAGCCGACACATTCTGGCGGGTCTAACGACCCGCTGCCGCCCCCTACTCCCACTCGATTGTCTCGCGCTAGATTAAGGCATTGATCTTGAAGGCTTTTGCGCAGGCATCGTTTCAGGGTGCCGATCGCGAGACCGACGATTTGGTTTGATCTTGATTCCACAGGAATATCTTGTGCGCTCATGCCGAGCGCCCGTTCGGCAACTATCGGCTGCTATTGCCTACACGGCAATGAGCAACTTCTAACCTTGGTGCCAGCCGCTCATGAATGAGAGCTGAGCGGGAACGACAATTCAACTCCGAAAGCAGCGCGTCGGCCAGGCGATATCAGGAAAAGGCTGCAGAGGCGCATGATGCTCAAGTCGCCTCGTTACGGGGACGTGCAACCATATCATCTCGAGTTGCCCAAATACGAGCACTGTCCACTACTCGAGCAGCCCCGAGTCGTTCGTCAATTGCAAACTTCCCAAGTTGATCCCGTGTTGCACGCGATATAGCAGCGAGCCGGCGGGGATCCGAAGCGGCGCGACTACGCCAGCGAGCCAGTTACGTGCGTTGGCCGGGCGGCGGGTGGGGAAGGCCACCCCACCCTGGACAACGACAACAGTCCTCCTAACCACTGCCGCGTCCCCACTTCAGGCAACAACCCGTGGCCGACTTTCACAAGCCGCGAAGTGTGACCAAGTCGTTCTCATGCCTCCAGGCTTCGAGAGGTCACATCGAGCCATGCCTGGAGCGAGCTCAAGAGCATGAGAGCCCTCAAACATTCCCGCCGGCGACATTCCTGCCCACGAGCCAGCCGAAGACCAGCGCCGGACCCAACGTGATTCCGGGCCCGGGATAGGCCCCTTCCATGATCGAGGCCATGTCGTTGCCACAGGCGAACAGGCCAGGAATGGATGAGCCATCCGCGCGCAACACCCGCCCGCGCGCATCGGTGACGAGGCCCGCAGACATGCCGAGATCGGCCGGATAAACCGCGACGGCATGGAAAGGCGGCTCCAGGATCGGCGCGACGCAGGGATTGGGATGCTGATCGGCGTCGCCGAGCGCACGCTGATAGATGTTGCCGCCGCGGCCGAAGGCGGGATCCTCGCCGCGCACCGCACCGGCGTTGAACTGGTAGACGGTTGCAGTCAGCGCCTGCGCCGGGACGCCGATCGTCTCCGCGAGCGCGTCCAGACTGTCGGCACGCTTGAGATAGCCGGCAGCGACATCACGCGCGACAGAGCGCGTGAACGGCTTGATCTTGCCGAGGCCGTATCTCCACAGGAAGCGGCGATCGCAGATCAGCCAGGCAGGAACAGCCGTCGCGTGCCTGAGCTGCGCGCGCACGAACTCGTGGTAGGACACCGCCTCGTTGACGAAGCGGCGGCCGGTGCCATCGACCGCGATCAGGCCGGGCTTGGCGCGGTCGGTGACCGTGTGCGGGAAGACGCCACGGCTGCCGTCGGCCCGTGTGAAGGTCGACGCCGGCACCCAGAACGCGCCCGCTTTCGTCGGCGCCGACAGGCACGCGCCCAGGGCCATGGCCAGCCGCGCACCGCGTGGTGCGGCGCCGGGGTCGACGGTGGCCGACAGCAGGCCGGCGGCCTCAGGCACATAGCAGCGGCGCAGCTCGGCATCATGCGACAGCCCGCCGGTCGCGAGCACCACGCCGCGCCTTGCGGTGATCCAGGAGCGGCCGGAGCGATCGATAATTTCGAGCCTCGAGACCCTGCCCTGCGCGTCGGCCTCAAGCTGCTGGACGGAGGTGCCGGTGCGTATCACGACGCCACGATCGAGTGCCGAGCGCAGTAACCGCGCCGCCAGCGCGTTGCCGAGATAAAGCGTCGTGCCGCGCCGCGCCGTGAGCCGCTGCAGGCCATAGCGCACGATCAACCTGGCCGCATGCAGGGTCGAGCGCAACGATCGGCCGGCACGGCGCAGATGCGGGATATCCTGGCGGCTGATCATCATGCCGCCGAACAGCATGAACTCCGGCAGCGGATCGCGCAGCAGCGCAAAGGCGTCGCCGAGGCCGCGCGCATCGAATGGCAGCGGCTCCAGCACCCTGCCTCCCGCGGTGGCACCGGGCAGGTCGGGATAATAATCCGGATAGGTCGGCACCGGCTGCAGCCGCAGCGCAGTGCGGACCTCGAGATCGCGCAAGGCTTCGTCGCCAAATGCAAGGAATGTCTCGAGCCGCGTGCGGTCCTGCCCCGGCACGGTCCGGTCCAAATACGTGCGCGCCGCCTCCAGCGTATCCGCCCGCCCCTCCGCGGCCGCCTTGTGATTGGCAGGAATCCAGACCATGCCGCCGGAGATGGCGGTGGTGCCGCCGACGAATTCGGCCTGCTCCAGCAGCAGCACCGAGCAGCCGTCAGCCGCGGCGATGGTTGCCGCCGTCATGCCGCCCGCGCCGGCTCCGACGACGACGACATCGAACGTCTCGCCGGCGTGCAGCGCCGCCGTCATGCTCACACCATGCCGCCATTGGGCTGCACGATCTGGCCCTGGATCCAGGAGGCCTCGCCGGAGGCCAGGAAGCGCACCACCTCCGCAATCTCGCCCGGCTTGCCGATGCGATTGAACGGGCTCAACGCCGCCATGCGCTGCTTGGCCTCCTCGGTCTTGCCGGCATTGAAAAGATCGGTGTCGACGGGACCGGGCGCCACCGCATTGACGCGAACACCGCGCGCCGAGAGCTCCTTCGCCATCGACCGCACCAGGCTTTCGACCGCTGCCTTGGTCGCCGCATAGGGCCCGGTGCCCGGCACCGCGTGGCGGACCAGCGATGTCGTGATCGCGACGATGGCGCCGCCGTCGCGCACGCGCCGCGCTGCCTCCGCCAGCACGTTGAAGGCACCCAGGACGTTGACCTCCATCAGCAGCCGAAAGTCCTCCGGCCTGAAGCTCGCGAGCGGGCCTGCCGGCACGTTGATGCCGGCGTTGGCAATGACGGCCTGCGGCGCAGCACCGAGGTCGGCGGCAACTTGAGCGAAGACCTGCGCGACCGACGCGGCATCGCGAATGTCGACCTTGTATTGTCTGCCGGACCCTCCGTCCGACGGGTGATGGGTGGCGTAGGTCGAGGCCACCTGCCAGCCGGCGACGGCAAACGCCCGCGCGCAGGCGGCGCCGATGCCGCGGGAGCCGCCGAAGATGAGAACGATCGGAGAAGAAGTGGTCATTTTCGATTCCTTGATGGAGATGGTGTCTTCGCCATCGCGGCCCGCGTCGCTTCGATCGTCGCCTCGATGCCTTTTTGCAGATCGTAGCGCGGCTGGTAGCCGAGCTCCGCTTTGGCGCGGCCGATATCGAGCGCGCCCTTGACGGCGCTCAGCACGCGGCCGCCATGATGATAGGAACCGGTGTCGCCGACCGTGATTCTCGCACCGGGAATGGCGCGATTGACGGCGTCGGCCGTGTCGCGCAGCGTCGGTGCCACACCGGTCGCGACATTATAGGCGTCGAAGCTGTGATGCGGCTTGTCGAGCGCGAGCAGCACGCCAGCCACGGTATCGTCGATATAAACCTGATCAACCGCGAGATTGCCGCCGTCCTCCTGATGGAATGGCTCGCCGCGCAATGCGGCTTCGATGAAGGTGCGAGGCATGCGCAGGCGCGGCAGATGCGGTCCGTAGACCCAGCAGGTCCGCACATTGATGCATTCGAGACCGTGATCGCGCGAATAGACGCGACCATAGTGCTCGGCTGCGAGCTTGGTCACGCCGTAGACGCTGGCCGGCTTCTGCGGGTGCTCCTCGTCGATCACGGCGGATTGGAAGTCGCCATAGGTCTCCTCGGTCGAGATCTGCACGACGCGCCTGACGCCGGAGAGCCGCATCGCCTCGAACAGGTTGATCGCGCCCTCGACATTGACCCGCAGCGCCTTCAACGGAATGTCAGCGGCCTGAACCACACCGACCACCGCAGCGGCATGAATGACTGCATCGGGACGGAATGTCTGGAACGCTCGCAGCACTTCATGCCATTCGCCGAGATCGATCGCAGCGTTGACGAGTAGCTGTTGTTGCGAGGCGAGTGCGGCCATGGCCGGCGAGACCACCAGGTCGATGGCGACGACGCGATCGCCGCGCGCGAGCAGCGCCTGCGCGATGGCCGCGCCGAGCCAGCCGCAGGCGCCGGTGACCAGAATGGTCTTGCTCGTGGTCATGCCCGGCCCCTCACCGCGGCGCCGGCTCCTCGTCGGTCGGCGGGCTGGTGATCACGAGGAACAGCAGCGGGTCGTTGCCGGTGCAGTGGAATTCGTGCACCACGCCCGGCGGAATGTAGGTGACGTCGTTGGCACGGACCAGCCGGCGCTCGCCATCGAGGATCAGGATGCCCTCGCCCGACAGCACGTGATAGATCTGCTCCTGCACCTTGTGGGAATGGCTCTCGACATGCGCGCCGGGTTCGTAGGAGGAGATGCGATAGTCGAAGAAGCGGCTGCCTGTGGTATCCGGTGTCACGATCGCCTTGGACAGCGCCTGATTGTAGTGGCCTGGATACTGGGTCCAGAAGATCTCGGCGAGATTGCGCGTCACCGCCTTCTTCTCTGTCGCCGCATTCGCGTAGGCGTTCGGTCCGGGAACGACGATGGTCATGTCTCATCTCCTCAGGAAGGTTCAGATTGGGCCGGCCAGCAGATGCCGATGGTCACGAACTCGCAGCTGCTCATGACCCGTTTGCCGCGCGTTGCACTGCATCAGCGGTCTGAGTGATGCCAAGCAAACGCCCTTGCAGCTCGTGATCGGCCGCGAGCGCGGCAGCATCGCCGACATGGGCCACGCGCCCATTCACCAGCACATAGGCGCGGTCCGCCATCGCCAGCACGCTCTCGGCATGATGCTCCACGATGACGAGGCTCGCGCGCGACCTCAATTTGGACACGGCGTCGCGGACCTCCTGCACCACGGCGGGCGCCAAGCCCTCGAACGGCTCGTCGAGCAGAATCAACCGGCTCGGCACCATCAACGCGCGCGCGATCGCCACCATCTGCCGCTCGCCGCCGGAGAGATTTTCGGCACGCGCCTTGTGCAGGATGCGCAGCTTCGGGAACAGATCGAACACGTCGTCGAGCGACGCGCCGCCGGCGCGGCTCGCGAGCTTGAGATTCTCCTGCACGGTCAGGTTCGGAAACAGCCGGCGTCCTTCCGGCACCAGCGAGATGCCAAGCCGGTTGATCTCGTCCGGCCGTAGCCGGTTGAGCTGCCTGCCGTCGAACGTGATGCGACCGCCGCTCGCCGGCACCGTGCCTGTGATGGCCCGCAGCGCGGTGGTCTTGCCGACGCCGTTGCGCCCTAGCAGCGCCACCACTTCGCCAGGCCGCACGGCCAGGTCGAGCCCGTCGAGCACGGTGCCACCGCCGTAGCCGGCGCGCACGCCCTCGAGCCTGAGCAGCGGCTCGGCGGCGGCGCTGCCCGGAAGCGGCGTCACATTGGTCGCCCGCGACGGAGCCGCCGCGACTTGGCCATGGGCGGTGCCGAGATAGGCCGTGACAACTTCGGGATGGGCAGCCACCTCCGCCGGCTCGCCGTCGGCGATCAGCCGCCCCTGATGCAACACCGTGATGCGGTCGGACATGGCCAGCACGCGGTCGATGTCATGCTCGATCAGCAGCACGGCGTGGGACTTCGCCAGCCGCATGATCAACTCGCCTACGATCTTGCGGTCCGACTCCGCCAGACCAGCCAGCGGCTCGTCGAGCAGAAGGAGCTTGGCGTCGATCGCGAGCGACACCGCGATCTCCAAGAGCCGCTTCTCACCATGCGCCAGCGCGGAGCAAAGCTCGGCGGCTCGATCGGCGAGGCCTACGGCATCGAGCAGCGACCACACCTTCGCGTTTGCAGCCGCATCGTCATAGGCATCGCGCCAAAGACCCGTCCATTGCCGGTTGGCAGCCTGCACCGCGATACGCACGTTCTCGAACGCGGTGAGGTTGGGAAAGACGCTCAGGATCTGGAACGAGCGGGCGATGCCGAGCCGCGCGCGCTTGTACGGCGACAGCTGATCGATGGGCATGCCCTCGAACAGGATGGTGCCGGCGTTGGCCCGGAGCACACCGGTCAGCAGATTGAACAACGTGGTCTTGCCGGCGCCGTTGGGGCCGATCAGGCTGTGCAGTCCGGTCCGGCTCATCTCGAAGGACACGTCGTTCTGGGTCACGATCGAGCCGAAATGCTTGGACAGGTTGCGGATCGCAAGAATTGGCACCTCTGAGGCCGTCGCCGCAGCCTGGCGTGCACGATCCGGCGCGTAAGGAACGATGTCGCGCGGCCGCGATGGAATGACATTGCGCGTCAGGGTCCAGCGGCTGCGGCCGGCGATACGCTGGAAGATGCCGTGAATGCCCTCATCTGACAGCAGCGCGAAGGCGATGATGATGGGGGCGAAGACCAGCCACCAATTCTCCGTGATGGCGCTGAGCCGGTCCTCCAAAACGATGAAGACGATGGCGCCCCACAACGGCCCCAGGAAATGATGTACGCCGCCCAGCGCCGCCATCAGCACCGGATCGCCGGCATGCTCCCAGTTCAGATTGTTGGCGTAGACGCCCTGCAGCAGCAGCGCCATCAAACCTCCGGCGACGCCGATGCCGCCGCCGGCAATGACGAGCGCAATCAGCTTGGTGCGGTAGGTGTCGAAACCCAGGCTTGCGACCCGCTGCTCATTGTCGCGCAACGCCTGCATCAGTCGGCCGAACGGCGCATGCGCCAGCCGCCACATCATCCACAACGACCCGATCACCACGACGAGCGTGAACCCGTGGAAGGCAAGCGCGGAGCGAAACAGCGGACGCGCGACGTTCTGCAGGCCGTTCTCGCCTCCGGTCACCGAGGTCCATTTGAACGCAATCTCGAACGCGATCTGGGAGCACGCCAGCGTCAGCAGCGAAAAGTAGAGTCCGCGCCGGCGAAGGATGATGGCGCCGACGATCAGCGCCAGCAGCAGCGAAAATGCCACCGCGATCGCCAGGCCGGTGATTTCATTGGCGGCCGGCATGAAGCCCAGGCCGATTGCCAGCGCATAGCTCGCACAGCCGAAGAAAAACGAGGCGCCGAACGGCACCAGGCCGAGATAGCCGATCAGAAAGTTTACCTCCGCGCCGTAGAGCGTGTAGATCGCGATCTGGGTCACGCGATGGATCGGCATGCCCACAGCGAGCGCGATGCCGGAGGCGAGCGCCAGTATCGCGACCGCCACGAGCACCGGGTGACTTGCGAGCCGCTGCAGCACGGGCTTGGCCGTCGTCATTCGAAACGCTCCCAGCGCTCGCCGAATAGTCCGCGCGGCCGCAGCAGCATGATCGCGAACATCAAGGCATACATCGATGCGGCGGCCGCCTCTGGCCAGAACTGAATGGTCAGCGAGGTGACGATTCCAACCGCGAGTCCGGCGACCACTGCGCCCCGAAAGGAGCCAAGGCCGCCGATAGCCACGATCACGAACGCGGGCATCACCGCATTGGCAGCCATAGACGGCGACACCGTCCACAGCGGCGCGGCCAGCACCCCAGCGATCGCCGCCAGCATGCAGCCGAGCCCGAACACCGCGGTGAGCACCCGCGGCAGATTGATGCCGAGCAACTCCACCATCTCCGGGTCCCGGCTGCCGGCACGCAGGATCCGGCCATAGGGTGTGAACGCCAGGAAGCCCCATAGGCCGAGCAAGGTCGCGGTTGTCGCGCCGAGCACGGCCACGCGATATTTGGTGATCAGGAGAGGACCAACTTCAACGATCCCTGCAAAGGCCGGCGGCGGATTGAACGGCTTGCCGTCGGCGCCCCATGCATAGCGGATCACCGCTTCGATCAGCAGCGCCAGCGCAAAGGTCACGATCAGGCTGAGCAACGGCTCCTTGCCGTAGAGGCGGCGGATGATCGTCACCTCCACAGCCATGCCGATCAGCCCGACCACCGGAGGCGCCAGGATCACGGCGCTCCAGCCAAATAGCTGGAACAGCTGCCAGGCCACGTAGGCCCCCAGCGCGAAGAAGGCGCCATGCGCGAAGTTGATGACGCCGAGCAGGCCGAAGGTGATCGACAGACCTACGGCGATCAGCACGTAGATGAAGCCGAGCACGAGTCCATTGGCCGCCTGGGAGACGAGAGTGTCGAGCATCGTTCGAGCCTGTCGGTGCGCTGCAGGAACCGGGGTCGCCCCGCCTCACAGCGACGGCAGGCTACAGCCGATATCCTCCTTGGTACCGAACGCCTTCGCCGTCTCCTCGGCGGTCGCCGAGGTGTTCTTCAGCACCTCGAAATAGTCGAACTTGTCGGTGATCTGCTTCTTGATCTGGACGATGACGGCCGGGCGCACCAGCTGGTGATCCCAGTCGCGGAAGAAGAATGGAAACTCGCCTTCGGTGTTCTTCCACTGCTCGAGATGCGCCACGAGCTGAGCGGCCTCGGTCGATCTCGCCGCCTCGATCGATTCCAACAGCGCCCGCATGCCGATCCAGCCCGACCACGTCTTGTCCGATGGTGGCTGATTGTACTTCTTCTTGAAATCCTCGATCAGCTTCTGCTCGGCGGCGGTATTCTTCGGATTGTTGTAGTACCACGGCTTGATGTAGATGCCGGTCGAGGCCTGCGGCCCGACGTCCCAGAAGTCGGTGTCCGTGACGGCGACCGCCGCATAGGGGATCTTGTCCTTCATCCCCATCTCGTTCCACTGCTTCAGGAAGTTGGAGAAGTCGCCGCCCACCAGGCCGCCGACGATCACGTCCGGTTTGGCCTGGCGGATCTTGAGGATGTAGGAGCTGTAGTCCGCGGTGTTGATCGGCACCTCGTCGACCCCGACCTCGGTGGCGCCGACCTGCTTCAGCATCGCGCGCGAGGCGCGCAGGATGTCCTGGCCGAAGGCATATGACGCCGTGATGAAATAGACCTTCTTGCCGATGCTGGAGACGTAGGGCATCAGGCCGGCCATCTGAACCGGCACGGTCGCCTGGGTGCGGAACGTGTACTTGCTGCAGCTCTTGCCGGTGATCTCGCTGGCCGCGGCGCCGGTCAGGATCAGCGGCACCTTCTCGCGATTGGCAACGCTCATCATGGCGAGCGCCGAGGACGAGTAGTTGCCGCCGACCACGGCGACCACCTTGCTCTCGTCGACAAGCCGCTGCATGTTCTGCTGCGACACCTGGGGATTGGGCTCGTCGAGCCAGACCAGCTCGATCGGGCGGCCCAGCACCTTGCCGCCGGCCTGCTCGACCGCAAGCGCGCTGCCGCGTTGCAGGTACTCACCGATCGAGGCGCCCGGCCCCTGCTTGGCATAGATCATGCCGATGCGGACGGGCCCATCGGACTGGGCTCGCGCGGGACCGCCGACGCCGAGCACGGATGCGGCAGCCACGCCGGCCGACGCGCGCATGAAAGATCGCCGGTTCAGATCACGCTTCAACATGGTGCTCCTCCCTCTCGATGTTGTTATCTTTGTTTTGTATCGTCAGTCGCGTTTGTAAGGCTTGCCGAACACCGGCTCCTTGAATGGGATCGGCGGCAGCTCCCAGGTGCCCGTCGATGGCGGGCGCACCTCGGCGTCGACATGCAGATCGATCACGCAGGGGCGGCGGTTCTTGATCGCGGTCTCGACTGCACCGCGCAGGTCGGCGCTGCGGGTCACCGTCACGCCGTCAGCGCCGCAGGCGCGCGCCCAGGCGGCAAAGTCGGGGTTGTAGCGATCCCCGCCGGGCCCCTGATTGCCACGATAGAACGCGGTGCCGAGCTCGCGGCCCTCGAACAGGCCATACTGCAAATCGCGGATCGCGCTCCAGGCGAAGTTGTTCCAGACGATCCAGACGCACGGCAGGTCATATTCGACGGCAGTGGCGACGACATATGGCGCCATCATGAAGCCGCCGTCGCCGACCACCGCGACGCATGGACGGTCGGGCGCGGCCAGCTGCGCGCCGAGCACGCCGCAGACGCCGAACCCCATCGACGAAAAACCCCAGCTGTTCATCATGCTCTGCGGCCGCTTCGGCTGCCAGAACTGCATGAACCAGTTGTGATGCACGCCGGAGTCGAGCGACAGGATGACGTCGTCCGGCAGCACGTCCTGCAGCGCGCCGACGACATATTCCGGCCGGATCGGCGTGGTGTCGGCGCTGAAGTGCGGCCGCACGAACGCCTCCCACTCCGCCTTCCAGGTCCCGATCTGGTCGCGCCACGCCGCGAAATTTTCGCGGCGGATCGCGGGGCGACGCTCCAGCGCCGCGAGCAGTTGCCCGGCGAAGGTCTTGGCGTCGGCGATGATGCCGAGCGTCGGCGGATAGTTGCGGCCGAGCTCCGCCGGATCGATGTCGACCTGCAGCAGCCTGGTCGACGGGAAATTCCAGGAATAGCCCTGGTGCCAGCTCGACGACGAGCGATCGTCGAAACGCGTTCCGATGCAGAGCACGAGATCGGCATGACGGCCGGCCTGGTTGGCGGGATAAGCGCCGTTGCGGCCGATGAAGCCGAGCGTCAGTGGATCATCCGACGGCACGCAGCCCATGCCATTGGGCGAGGTGATGACCGGAATGCCGTAGCGGCTCTGCAACGCACTGATCTCAGGGCCGGCTTCCGAGAGGGTCGTGCCCTGCCCGATGAAGAACACCGGCCGCCTGGCGGCTTCGATCAGATCGAGCGCCTTGGTGACGTCGGCCTCGCTCGCGCTCGGCCGGTGACTGCCGTGAACATGCGACAGCGGCGGCAGCACGACGTCGGCCTCCTCCTGAAAAACATTGTACGGAATATCGAGATTGACCGGGCCGGGACGTCCCGTGACCATGGTGTCGAAGGCTTGGCGCAGCGCCAGCGGCAGCATGTCGACGCGGCTTGGCTGGAACGAACGCTTCACCACCGGGCGCAGCACCTGGGCAAAATCAGCCTGGTTGTGCGCGTACAATTCCTGGAACGGTGCGCGATTGGCCTGCGACGTCGGAACATTGGCGGTGATAGCGAGGAAGCTCGAGGAGTCCGACAACGCAGTCGCGAGCGACATCACCATGTTGGCCGAGCCCGGCCCGGTCGACGTCAGGGTCGCGACCGGACTGTGCTTGACGCGGAAATAGGCGTCGGCCATGTGACCGGCGCATTGCTCGTGGCGGGGCGACACCAGCTTGACGCGATCACGGACCTGGTAGAGCGCGTCAAGGATGCCGACGTTGCCGTGGCCGCAGATGCCGATCACGAAAGGCACCTTCTGCTTGACGAGATATTCGGCGATGACTTCGCCGCCCTTCATCTTGGTCATGGTCAGATCCTTGTCAGGTAGCGGTCCGCGTCATGCGAGGATCGTCACGATGCGCTCTTCGCTCATTTCGCGGATGGCGTAATGCGGCCCTTCGCGGCCGAACCCGGAATCCTTGGAGCCGCCATACGGCATGAGGTCCACGCGGGAGCTCGGCGTCTCGTTGATGTGAACGCCACCGACTTGCAATTGCCGCGCGGCCTGCAGAGCTTCGTCCAAGCGCTTTGTGAAAATGCCCGTGGCAAGCCCATAGGGTGTATCGTTGACGCGCGCGATTGCCTCGTCCAGCACATCGAAGGGCGCGATGCACATCACGGGTCCGAACACTTCTTGGCAGCCGAGCGGCGTCGCCTTGTCGACATTCGTGAGCAGCGTTGGAGGAACCACGGCGCCCGCCCGCGCGCCACCGACCAGACGCCGCGCGCCGTTCTGCTCAGCCAGCGCGATCCAGGCCTCGATGCGCTGAGCCGCGGCCTCGCTGACGACGGGACCCACCACGGTGTCGTCCTCTCCGGGATCGCCGTAGGGTAGCCCGGCGACGAGTTCTGAAAGTCTCTGCTCGACCTGCCCTATCAGCGAACGCTGCACCAGCAGCACCTGGATCGATGTGCAGACCTGGCCGGCCTTGCGGAAGCCGGCGTTGACGACCTTCGGCAGTGCAATATCGAGGTCGGCGTCCTCGCAGATCAGGCAGTGCGAGATCGAGCCGAGCTCCATCTGGGTTCGGCGTAGTCCCGCCTTGCTTTGGATGATGCGGCCAATTTCTGTGCTGCCGGTGAAAGCGAAGAACTTCACGGCAGCTTCGCTCATCATCCAATCGGCAACCTCGCTATCGCCATGGACTACCGACATCAGGCCCGATGGCAGACCGGCTGCGATCAGGCACTCGGCCATGATGCAGGACGTCATCGGCGTATGCAGCGACGGTTTCAGCACCACGGCGTTACCAGCCGCCAGTGCAGGCGCAACCTTGTGCGCCACCGTATTGAGCGGAGCATTGAACGGCGTAATCGCGGCTACGACGCCGAGCGGCACACGGATGGTGAAACCGATACGGCCTTTCTGGCCAGCTGCTCCCTCCATCGGCACCATCTCGCCGGCAAGCCGCCGCGCCTCTTCGGCGGAGAGCCTGAATGTCGTCGCACAGCGCTGGAGTTCGCCCATTGCATCGCGGCGTGGAAAGCCCGCCTCCTGGCGCAGCACCTCCACCAGTTCCGACGCACGCTTCTCTAGTTCGACCGCAGCGCGATCGAGGATGAGGCCGCGATCATAGGGCGTCAGCACATTGGCTTGGAACGCCCGCTCCGCGGCGATCATGCAGCTGCGGACCTGCTCGCGCGACGGCAGATGCGCGGACATGGCTGGCTGTAGGCGATATTTGTCGAGCACGGCTACGGTGTGCGTACCCTTCACCCATTCCCCGGCGATCAAGAGGCGGCACGATGGCAGTTCGGCCGACGCCTGTCTCTGAACCGCAGCGTCCGCCATCGTCTGGTTCCTCCCAAAGGGGTCTTACGCCTGTTACCCTCGTCCTTAGAGAGAAATTGACATTAGCAAAAATACTGTTTTGGATTAGTTGCTATAAGCTGAGCATATAGCTCGGCGGAAACGTCTCGTTCTTCCCCGGCAGTGCGGTGCCCGCCCATGGATTTGCGTCAGTTGCGCTATTTCGCCCAGATCGTCGAGAGCGGCAGTTTGTCGAAGGCGTCGCGCTGCCTGTTCGTTGCGCAGCCCGCCTTGAGCCAGCAGATCGCAAAGCTCGAGGAGGAAGTGGGCAGGCCCTTGCTGCAGCGCTCCTCGCGCGGCGTGATCCCGACCGAGAACGGCCTTGCGCTCTACCATCACGCCCGTTTCATGCTGCGGCAGCTCGACCATGCGCTGTCGATTGCCCGCCAGGATTCGGCAGAGGTGAGCGGCATGGTGTCGGTCGGCTTACCCGCAACGACCGTGCTCGCGATCGGGCTGCCACTCACCAAGTGCATCCGCGCCAAATATCCCGGTATCCTGCTCAATGTCGTCGAGGGAATGAGCGGCCACATCGCTCACATGATGCGGCTTGGCCAGCTCGACCTGGCCATCCTGTTCAACAACGACGTGTCGTCCAAGCTCGACGCGATTCCGCTGCTCGACGAGGAACTGTTCGTGCTTCTCCCTGCCGACAGCCCGCTGGTGCCGCGCCACCGTTGCAGCATCACAGTTGCAGAAGTTGCAAAGTTGCCCCTGATCCTGCCGACGGGAACTCATGGCCTGCGCCGGCGTGTAGCTGCAGAGTTCGAGCGGCGCAACATCACGCCGAATGTGGTCGCCGAGATCGATTCGCTCTCGCTGGTGATGAGCTGCGTCGGTGAGGGCATCGGAGTCACCATCAAGCCGATGTCGGCGCTGCAGGCAGGAGGACGAAGCAGCGAGGACTGGCGCGCCCTGCCCATCTCGGACGCCCGGATCACGCGACGCAACTATGTCTATTCAATCAAGCCAGACCTGCTGGCGCCTGCAGCCCTCGCCGTCGCCAAGGAGCTCCAGGATACGGCGCGAACGCTCGTCACATCCGGACAATGGCGCGGCGTCAGCCTGGTCGACGACTCCATGTCTTCCGCGATCCCGCCGGCGGCCTAGCGCACGCGCCGACCGTCTGACCGGCGGATCGCGACGGCATCGCGATCCGCCCCCGGCCCGGTCTCGTCTACTTCAGCGCCGCCTGCCCGGCCAGAGATACGACGTTGTCCTGGGCGCCCGACCCACCACTCACACCGACGGCACCGATGATCTTGCCGTCCACCATCAGCAGATTGCCGCCCCGCGATGCGATCACGTCATCGAGCGTGGCGAGATAGGCGAAATACGCGCCTTTGCCGAGCAGCGTCTCGAACACCAGCGTGGGGCGTCGATAACGTGCCGCCGTGCGCGCCTTGTGCTGAGACAGGCCGACCGACGCATATTGGCAATTGTCCTGCTTTTCGAAATAGACCAGATCGCCGCTCGGATTGACCACGGAGATGCAGAAGGCGTTCCAGTTGCGCTTCGTCGTCTCGGCAACGGCCGCAGCAGCCACCTTCTTGGCCATCTCCAGGCTGATCGGCTCGCCATAAGGCGGCGGATTCAGTGCATCCGCGACCGCGTCGTTGGGGTTGTCGGTGTTCGATGTCTGGGCGAGGCTGCTCGATAAGTGCAAAGCTGCGACGCATGCGATGATGCTCAAAATGGCCCGATAGTGCATGTCTTCCTCCCGACCCTGTTGCCTTCTCGTGCTCGTCGGCCAGCCTGGCCGCCTTGTTTCACTCGACGAGGCGTGTCGTTCTCTGCCTCCGTTGGCGCGCGCTCCGCGCCGGCGGCACCCGGCGCGTCTCCACGCTTCATTCCGACCGCCGCGCTTCCAAGCTGCCGAGATCTTCGGGGTGCCCTGTTTGCATCCCCAACGGAGTCATACGCTGCAGGTCAGCGCCGCTGGTCTCGGGCAAAGCCATCGCGGCGATGAAAGCAAGTCCATAGGCGGCGAGCGCGCAAAGGCCCATCGACAAGCCAAGAGGATGCGACGCAGCAAGCACGCCCACGGTCGCAGGCACGACCGAGCCAAACCCACGCCCGCCGCCGAGGCAGAAGCCCTGCCCGCTCGCACGAATCTCGGTCGGAAACAATTCGGCAAAGGTCGGCAACATTCCTGATGCCAACCCACCCTGGAACGCGCCCAGAAAGAAGCTGAGCAAGATCGTCGTGTTGGCGCCGATCGGAGCAAGCAGGTAGATGCTCGCGTTCACGGCCTGGCATAGCAGGAAGATCATGAACGCGGGACGTCGGCCCGTGCGATCCGAAAGCCAGCCATAGAGCAACGGTCCGACCAACGAACCCAGGATGTTCATGGCAAGATAACCTGCACTGCTCCCCACCGTCAGGTTGAGGACGGTGCGCAGATAGGTCGGCAGCCACGTGATCATCACATAGGCACCGCCGAAAATGCCGGTGGCCATCGTGACCGCCGCCACGGTACGCCGCACATGGGCCCTGGTGAAGATCGTCCAGGCGGGCAGTCCGGCTGTCTTGTCCGCGCGGCTTTGACGATAAAGCCCGGACTCCGGCACAAGGCGGCGAATGAAGAACACGAGAAAGGCCGGCGCGATCCCGACCGCAAAGAACACGCGCCAGCCGAGCTCTTCAGGAAACAGCGATGAAATGACGGGGAGCAGCGCGACGGAAATCGCATAACCCACCGCGTAGCTGCTCTGCACCGACGCGGCCACCCGGCCGCGCAGCGCGGGCCTGACGACCTCGCTGATCAGGACGCCACCCACGGCCGCCTCACCGCCGTAGCCAAGGCCCTGGAGAAAACGCACGATCAGCAAGAAGTTGAAGCCGGTCGCGAAAGCCGATGCGAGCGTGAACAGGGCAACCCAGAGGATCGTCAGTTGCAGGACTTTGATGCGGCCGATGCGATCGGCAAGGATCCCTCCGCCCCAGCCACCGACGGCTGCACCGACGAGGGCTGCGGTCGCGAGATAGCCGGCTTCAGGGCGCGTCAGTCCGATTGTTGCAATCAGCGCCGGGATGACCAGCGCATAGATCGTCGAATCCAACGAATCGAGACCAAAGCCCGCGAAGCAAGCCCAATACGTCCGGCGTTCGACCTCGTCGAGTTCGGAATACCAGCCCAGTTTCATGATCGTTCACTTTCAGGCCAGGACTCGAACCAGATGCGCTTCTTCGTTGGCCGGGAGAACAAGCGCGAGTGCAGTACAATCGGGTGGCCGCATGGACCCTGCAGGCGCACTTTCTGCGCGTGCCTGCCGGTCGTGTCCATTATGATTGCCGACAGCTTCATCGCCCGCCGATTGGAGATAGACGGAATTCCAGGACAGCCAAAATACGATTTGGCGTTGGCGCTCATAAGCGAAAGATATGGCTTGGCCGGAGCTCACCGCGGCATCACGGGGCGACCTTGGCGGTGACATATCCACTTTGATTGAGCGCTCGGCGTACTGTGCCATTCGCCTTGGCATCTGCAAGAAATCCGGCCGCCCACTCCCGCGCCGTCACTTTGCCCTTCGGGACGACCACGACGACGCCCGTTGATTGGATGACCTCGTTCAAGACCCGGCTGCCCGGCAGGCGCCGCGATAGCTCCTCCAATGCTTCCATGCCCATGGCGAGGGCGTCGAGCCGACTCTGACCGATCAAGTCAGCGGCCTCTTCGGGTTTGACGAATTTCGTCACGCTGGCACTTTTCATGCTCGCCTCGACCGTTCTGGACGTCGAGGTGCCTTCGATGCAGCCAACCCGGATTCCCGGACGGTCGATCTCGGCAACGGAGGTGATGTCTGAGCCGGCGCGAATGAGATACCCGCTCATGTAGGCGACATAAGCGGGTCCCTGATCGACGAACTGCTCTCGCTTCCGATCCGCAGGCATGAAGGACAGATCCCACGCGCCTTTGCTGCCGGCGGCCGCGATTTCGTCCGAGCTCTGATATTCTACGAGCTCGAGTGGCACATTGAGCTTGCCTGCGGCCGCTTGGGCAAGTTCGACTGTCACGCCGACAGGCCTGCCTGTCGCCGGATCGCGTGTCGTCCAGAACGCCGAGGCGGCCGGCCCGACCGCAACAGCGACGCGCAACACGCCGGTCGGAGCGATCTCGCGCGCATCCTGCGCAGCTGCTCCCGCCATCATGGCCGAGAAGCCCAAGCAAAGGCTTGCGATGGCAAAGCCAAGCGATGCAAGCGGACCGGTCGATTTCATGCGTGGTCTGGCGCGATCCGACATGGGTACCGCCGTGCTGACAATGTGCCGGTCTTTCATAGCGTCGGATTCCACGATGATGGGATCAGCCGATAGCCGGCGCCGTCTTTCTCGACGTGTCCGACCGACGGGAACGCGAAGTGGAATCCGATCACGATCGCCTTCTCCGCCGCCGCCATGTCGTAGAACTTGTGGCGGGTCTGCTGCGCAAGATCGGGGTCGGTGTCGAAGACGACGTGCCAATCCGGATGTCGCAGGAAGAATTCCGGGATGTTGGTGACATCGGATTGGATCAGAACCTTCGCGTTGCCCGACGCGACCGCGAACGAGGTGTGACCTGGCGTGTGGCCGGGGGTCGCGATCGACGTGATCCCCGGAGCGACCTCCTTGTCCCAGTCATATTTCGTCACCTTCGACTCGATACCGGCGAAGGTTTTCCTCACATTGGCGAAGTAGTTCTTCATCATCTCGCTGGACTGCGCCTTGGCCGCGTTGTCCTCGCTGGTCCAGAAGTCCCAGTCCTTCGCAGGCACCATGATCTCGGCATTCGGGAACGCTATCGATCCGTCGGCTGCGCGGATGCCGTTGGTATGGTCGGGGTGCAGATGCGACAGCAGCACGACATCGATGGCCTTCAGATCGACGCCTGCCGCAGCAAGGTTCTGCAGGGTTCGGCCGACCGCGCCCTTGCTGGGCTCGAGATTGGCCACACCGTTCCCGGTGTCGATCAGCACGAGCTTGCTGCCGGTATTGATGATTTGGGGGTTGAAGGGGATGGTCACCATCCCTTTTGGCATGTAGGCGGCGTCGGCGGCGGCGACCGCCTCCTCCCTGGACGCGTTGGTGACGAACTTGTCCGGAACCGGAAACGTGCGCGCACCGTCATTGATGGACATGCACTCGAACGATCCCACCTTGTAGCGGTAGAAGCCGGCTGCCTGCGCGCCGGCCGGATTCATAGCCGCTCCGGCGGGCGCCGTGCCGAGGCGAGTAGCGGCCGCAGTCCCTGCCAAGGCTGCGCCGGCCAACAACTGACGACGGTTGAGATTGATCACGTGCCCCTCCTTCTGGTCGATCCAACGACGATGAAATTGAACGCGGCGCGGGACCTCAGACGATCCTGATCGACACGTCCGTTCGCGTCGTGATGTCGTCTTCATGTCTCTCAGTCCCAGAACGGGACGACCCGTGAAGGCTCCCCGTGGCGTTTTGCTTCAGTGGGCCAGCGGATCAGGCCTCATCTGCACCTTGTAGACCTTCGGCGACGCCTCCTTGCCGCCCTCGCCGTGAAAGCTCGCGTGCGTGCCGGTCGTGGTCCACAGACCTCGTCCCTTCCAGCCGGTGTCGGGATCGTCGATATCGCTTCTCATCGCCATGACAGCCGATCACGCCGCGAATAGTGCGCGCAACCGGCCGATGTCGTCGATTTCTTCGAGCCGCCCGACCATGTCGATCAGCTTCTCCGTCTTCTCACGCCCCAGAACGGGCGTCATCAGATCCCTGGTCTTGGCGTTGACGGCCTCCGTGCTCAGCGGATTCTCCCTGGTGCCCGGCGGATGCCTAGTGAAATGATCGACCTTGCGGCCATCGACCAGAGTCACCTCGACGATCGCACCGCGTGGCGCGGCCGGATCCATCAGACTCTTGTCGCCTACAAGCGTCACCTTCCCACGCTGCTCCAGGATCATCGGGTCGCGCATCAGCGCGACATCATGGCTGTCGGCGAATGAGACGGCCCCCTTGACCAAGGCGAGTGCGACGAGATGCTGACAGTTCACGTCGGGCATGGCGCTGTCGCCGACGATGCCCATCGCGTCGGTCGGAAGCTTGACCAGGATGCTGCGGACGTTGTCTGGAGTGAGCCCGTGCTGTCGGCGCAGCGTGAGCAGCGCATCCAGCGGCGACTGGATCGGATAGCCGACCGAAAAGGTCTTGATGGCGGTTTCCGTGACGTAGAAGCGGCTGCCGAGATCCTTGACCATCTCCTCCGGCTTCGGATCGCTCGACAGCGCGATGAACAGGTTGTGGGTGCCATCGAGCACGTCATCGACGCCGGTGAGCCCCGCCATCACCATGTCGACGGCCATGACGCCGTTGCGCGCGCCCATGCCGGCGAAATCGAATGCCTTCTCGATGTGGTCCTTGTCCTTCACCCAACTCCACAGCCCTGAGACCTGCTGCGCCGAATAGGAAATGGCGTGACGCATGCCCCGCTCGTCCAGCCGGGCCAGCGAGGCCGCCGCGCCGAGCGCACCGAATGTCGAGGACGTGCCCTCGGCGCTGCGATGCGAGCCGCGCACCAGGTCCGGCCCGAGCGCCATCAGAAGGCGGCAGGTCAGGTCATAGCCGAGCGCAACGGCGCGGATCACGTCGCGCCCGCTGCGATGCTCCCGTTCAGCCATCGCAAGCGCGGCGGGAAGGACGGCGCAGCCCGGGTGTGCCTTGGTGACTGGCTCGAAATCGTCGGTCTCGTCGGCGTGGGCGCACATGGCGTTTGCCATCGCCGCATTGACGGCCGTCGTCCGGAAGTCGGAGCCGACGACGGACGCCTGCGGCGCGCCGCCGAGGCTGCGCACGTATTTCAGCGCCATCTCGCCCGGATGCATCCGAGCGCCGGACACCATGGCGCCGAGCGTGTCGAACATGCGGTGCTTGCATGCGAGCACCACCTGCTCCGGCAGCTCCTGGTCGCGCGCCGCGACCATGTAGCGCGCCAAGCGTTCGGTTACGCCCGAGCCGGCGGCACGGGAGAAACGGATCGGCATCGCCGAGATCGCAGCAAACGCCCCCGCCGATTGCAGGAGCCGGCGACGTGACAGCTGGGCCCCGTTCTCCATGGTCACGCCGACGCCGACATCTTCGCGATGTCGGCTGCGCTCGACAGGCCCTCGACATTCCAGCAGGCGTCCATGATCCGCCGGATCGATGCGGCAGGAACGATGCCGTCGGCGAGATCGGAGAACTTCGCCTCGAGCTGCTGGTCGGTCATCGGCACTTCAACGCTGCCGACGGCGTGCTCGATGCGGCGGCTGAGCTTCCGCCCATCCTTCAGCACGATCGTCATCTCGACCTGCTCCGGCTTGATCTCGGGCGCGATGACCGGAATGACCTTGCTACGCAGCGACAGCACCGTCGGATCGGTTACCGCGCGATCGCTGAACTGCTTCTCTCCGCCCGCGCCTTCCACGATCGCCACGGCCACCGCGTGATAGATGCTGAACTTGCCCTCGAGCCCCTGCTGCGGCGTCTTCTTGCCCGTCAGCTCGAGCACGAGCGGGTTGACCTTGAGATCGACATGGTCGATCTGATCGGCCGTCAGCCTGTTCTCGTTGCGCAGCTGGACCGCGGCGTCGATTGCTGGATGCAGCACGATGCCGCAGGCGAACGGCTTGTAGGTGTTGAGCGCGGCTTCGTAACGCTTGCCGAGATCGCCGACGATCTCGCCATAGTCCTGCTTGGTGCTGATCGTATTGGCCCAGCCGCGCTTCGCCTCGATCATCCCGTCCGACGACGTGAAATTCTTCGACGCCAGAAGGGCGGCAAATATGCCGTTTGACGCCGCACGGCCGGGGTTGAAGCTCTTGTTCATGGACCCGAACGATTCGCGCAGGCCGACCGGCTGCGACGCGGCGAGGCCCAGCGCCCAGGTCATTTGCTGCTCGTTGAGCTTCAACAGCTTGCCTGCAGCTGCCGCCGAGCCGAACACCCCTGCGGTCCCGGTGATGTGCCAGCCGACATCGTAGTGGTTCGGATAGACGGCGTTCCCGATCCTGCACTCGGTCTCGACACCGAGGACGAGCGCATTCAAGAACTCCTTTCCGGAGACCGGCTGCATTTCCGAGAGCGCAATGATCGCCGAAACCACCGGGCCGGCCGGATGGATGATCGTCTTCAGATGGGTGTCGTCGAAATCGAAGATGTGGCTGGACACGCCGTTGATGAAGGCGGCGTTCATGATGTCGAACCGCTCGCGCCGGCCGAACAGCGACGCCTGCTGCGGGCCGGAGAACGGCGCCAGCGCCGCGACCGCAATATCAACCGTTTCATGTCGCGACCCGCCGATCGCGACGCCGACCCAGTTCAGCAGCGTCCTCACGCCTTCCTTGCGGACCTTGACCGGCAGATCATCGTATCCCGCCGAGACGATGTACCGCGCAAGCGTACGCGTGACCTCCTTGGGCGGCGCCGCGGCGGGCGCCGCCGGTGCCTCAGCCTGTGCAAAAGCCGCATTCGCGCCGACCGCGTACAAGGGAAGAGCGGCGGCGGCCTGAAGCAGGGTCCTGCGATCAGTGTGCATGTAACGTCTCCCGGGCTTTGAACGAGGCCAATTGCGCGGCGAGCCGGACCGCGCTTTCGAGCGCGCCGGTGTTTGCGACGCCCTTGCCGACGATGTCGAACGCCGTGCCGTGCGAGGGCGTGGTGAAGACCGTCTCGAGGCCGGCCGTCACGGTCACTCCGCGATTGAAGCCGCGCAGCTTCGTCGCGATCTGCCCCTGGTCATGATACATCGCGACGACGCTGTCGAACTCGCCGGCAAAGGCGCGAATGTAAACCGTATCCGCTGGATACGGACCGCTGCAGACAATGCCCTTTTTCGCAATCGCCTCGACCGTCGGCTTGATCATCTCGATCTCGTCGCGACCGAACAAGCCGCCCTCGCCGGCATGCGGATTCAGCGCGGCCACGGCGATCCGCGGCGCGGCGACTCCGGATCTCCGCATCATCCTGTCGACGAGGACCACCGCATCGGCGATCCGCGCCGGGCTGATGTCGTTCAGCGCCTCGCGCAGGGACTGGTGCCCGGTGACGCGCGACATCCATTGACCATCCAGCACATTCATTTCAGAAAAATAGGTACGGTGCCCGAGCAGGTCCGCGAACATCTTGTGCTCGTCCGGGTACCTCCAGCCGCCGTCGAACATCGCCCGCTTGTTCAAGGGCGCGAAGGTGATGGCATTGATCGCGCCGTCCTTGGCAAGATCGATCGCCCGCGACAGCGTCTCTCCGGTGAGCCGCCCGGACTCGGCGCTGGCCTTTCCGATCGGGTGCCTCGACGGGTCGGTGTTGCCGAGATCGATTAGCTGTATCTTGCCAGAAGCCCAGGAAGCCTCGCTGGGGGAGCCGATCCGCTCGATATCGAAGCTCACGCCGGCATGCGCCATTCCCATCTCCAGCACGCGGGCATCGCCCACCACGACGAGGCGCGCCGCATCGGCCAGCCGGTGATCGGAGAGGATTCGCGCCGTCTGCTCAGGACCGATACCGGTGCAATCACCGGGAACCAGCGCCACGATCGGCAAGTCTTCACAGAGAACCATGGATCCTACTTTGCTGCTTTCATCTGGACGACCCGCCCCCAATCGTCGCGGTCGAATTCACCATCCCATTTCGCCACCACGATCGCGGCCACTGCGTTGCCGATCGTGTTGGTGATGGCGCGCGCCAGCGACATGAAGCGGTCTACTCCGAGCAATAGCGCGAGGCCTTCGACAGGCAGCCCGGCCGCAACGATGGTCGCCGCCAACGCGGCGAACGCCCCGCCCGTGACACCGGCTGCGCCCTTGCTGGTGAACAGCATCACGACAAACAGGCTCAACTGCTGCGCCGTGCTCAGCTCGATGCCGTAGACCTGCGCCACGAAGATCGTGCTCAGCGGCAATGTCAGCGCCACGCCGTCGAGATTGAAGGAGTAGCCGGACGGAATGACGAGACCGGTCACGGCACGTCCCACCCCCGCCCTTGGCAGCTTCTCCATCATTCCGGGAATCGCCGTCTCCGACGACGACGTTCCGAGCACGACGAGAAGCTCGGGGCGCAACAGCCGGAGTAGGTCCATCAGCCGGATGCCGACCAGACGGCAGATCATTCCCAGGACGACGAAGATGAAGAACGCCATCATCCCCCAGGCCGTCCCGACCAGGAGCGCGAGGGCGTACAATGTGGCGGCGCCGAACTTGCCGACCGTGAAAGCCATGGCGCCGAAGGCCCCGATCGGTGCCAGCATGACGACGACATGGACCACGCTGAACACGAGCTCGGTCAACCGCTCCATGCCCGAGCGCAGCGGCAGCGCCTTTTCGCCGAGCATCAAGAGGCCGATACCGCACAGCAGCGCGAGCACGAGAACCTGAAGCACGTCGCCGCTGGCAAACGCGCCGAAGAAGCTTTCGGGGATCATGTGCTGGATATAGGCCGACAACGAGCCGACATGGGTCTGCGCATAGCGGGCAACGGCTTCGGCCTGTTGCGGGGTGGCGTGCGCCACCCCCGCGCCGGGCTGGACCCATCGCACCACGACGAAGCTGAACATCAGGCAGAGCGTCGTGACGATTTCGAAATACAGGAAGGCCTTGAGTCCGATGCGTCCGACCGCCTTCATGTCGCCGACCTGCGCGATGCCCGTCACCACAACCAGGAATACCAGCGGCGCGATCGTGACCTTGATGAGCGAGATGAAGCCGTCGGCGAGCGGTTTGAATTCGAGTGCCGCAGCGGGAAACAGCGCGCCGACGAGTGCGCCGAGCACGGCGCCCGCCACGATCAGGACATAAGGCTCCCGCCAAAGCGAGCCGGCACGAGGCGCAGCAGCCTGCGTCGGGAGCGCCTCGGACAAAGGAGTCGTTGTGATCGTCAATTCCGTGTCCTCCCGCCTCGTGCTCTTCGGCGCTGCAAACAGCGTCTCCGCGGCCCTTATCTTTGGCCTGACATTGGACCAGCCGGTGCCGCGGTGCTAATGCCAGATTGGAATAATTCAATAACGAATTGGCATCATGGACCTGAGCTGGATCGAGGATTTCCTCGCTATTGCGGAGGACGGCGGCTTCTCCCGCGCAGCGCTGCGCCGGCACGTGACGCAGCCGGCCTTGAGCCGGCGGATCAAGTCGCTGGAAGCGTGGCTTGGAGCGCCTCTGTTCGAGCGCAGCACCCATGTCGTGAAGCTGACGCCGGCAGGGGAGAGTTTTCGTCCGGTGGCGGAGGACGTCATTCGCAGGCTGTCAAACGGCCGCGAGGAGGCCCTGGAAGCGGCTCGCCTCAAGGCCGAGACCGTTCAATTCGTCGCCACCCACGCACTGTCGCAGACGTTCTTTCCGGACTGGATCCGCCGGGTCGACCGCGCGCGGTCCGGTTCCGCCGTTCAGCTCGTGGCGTCGAACTTCGCCGGGTGTGAGAAGCTCCTGCTCGAGGCCCATGCGCATTTCATGCTGGCGCATTACCATCCATCGCTCGCCAGCCGCCTGGACAACGATCGCTTTCAGCGCATCGATCTCGCCGACGACGTCCTGGTCCCGATCAGCGCGACCGGTTACAGGGCCGTCACGCGCAGCGGTCGCCGGCGGCAATCGATGCCGCGGTTTGCGCTGCCTGGCTCTGCGGACAAGCCGCTGCCCTATCTCGCCTATCATCCAGGTTCCGGCGTGGGCCGCATCGTGACCGCCTTCCTCGCGACGAAGCAGCCGAGCGCCATGCTGCTCCCCAGCTTCTCAGCACCGGTGATGCTGCTCATCAACATGGCCCGGGAAGGCCGCGGGATCACCTGGGCTCCACGCAGCCTGGTCGAGCTCGATCTCCAGAGCGGCCGATTGGTGAGAGCCGGCCCGAAGGACTGGGACATCAAGATCAACATATGCCTCATCCGCGCACGGGCGCGGATGATCCATGCCGCTGAGAGTCTTTGGAGCACCGCAAGGAAGCTGGTAGCCACTTAGCCAATTGGCGGGAATTGGTTGCACAGCCAGCGTTGAGGTCAGCCCAGGCAGGGCTTCGGCCTCGCGCTCCATTTCCGCATTTCCTGCGCCTCTTCGACCCGCTACGGCTCGATTCATGTCTCTGGGCAGGCATAACGAGATGTCTGCCGGCAATCGCCTCTACCTCGACCTCACTTGTCCCAAGATCGCATAGCTTGATCACAAATATCGGGTCTACAGTCCCCCCGGCGGCAATGTGACCGCGAACGGCGTCGGCATCGCCACAGGCGCCTATACCTCGCTGGGGCTGACGCCGGAATTGTCCGGCCGCTGCATGCCGATCCTGCCGAACTCGCTGGTGACGCGCCCGCTCACTGCGGCCGAGCTCGCGGCGACCGGCTTCAAGACCCGGCAGGTGATCACCGACACGCGCACCTTGCGCTTCTACTACCGGCTGCTGCCGGACGACCGCGTCCAGATCGGCAGCCGGAGCGCCATCACCGGCGCCGACGCTACGCATGACCGGCACCTCCAGCTCCTGATCGACGGCCTGCATCGCAAGTTTCCCGCGCTCACAGGCATCGAGATCGATTATTCGTGGTGGGGCTGGGTCGATGTCAGCCACGACATGATGCCGCGCATCGTGCGTCCCGATGCCCAGGCGAAGCTGGTCTATGCGCTCGGCTATGGCGGCAACGGCGTCTCCTATTCGGCGCAGGCCGGCCGCCGGATGGCGCAGATGCTCGCGGGCCAAGCCTTCAAGGGGCAGGATCTGCCGATCTTCACCTCGGCGCTGCCGACGCATCCCTTCGCGCCGTTCCGCCGCATCGGCCAGCGCCTGCTCTATCGCTGGTATCACCTGCGCGACGAGGCGAGTTGAGGCGCCTCTCGCCGCATGTCGGTCCGACGAGCGTGCGCCTGCAGCAGCAGGGGTTCATGCCGTCGCTTCCCTGATCTCCACACGGATCGGAGTCGGATCGAAACCGTTGCATGGATTGTTCACCTGCGGACAGTTCGAGATCACGAACAGCACGTCCATCTCCGCGGTCACGTCGACGTAGTTGCCCGGCGCGGACGGGCCGTCGAGCACGGTGAAATTGCCGGAGGGCTCGATCGGCACGTTCATGAAGAAGTTCAGGTTGGAGACGATGTCGCGCTTGGTCAGGCCGTAGCGCGACAGCTCCAGGATGAAATTCTCCCGGCAGGCATGCAGGTAGCGCGTCGCCTCGCCGAAACGGACCGCATTGCTCTCGCAGGAGCAGCAGCCCGCAGAGGTGTCGTGGCGGCCGCAGGTGTCGGCGGCAATCCGCGCCATCACCCGGCCGCGATTGGAGATCAAGCACGTGCCGAGTTCGAGATAGGCCGAGCCCTGGACCCGCAAGGTGTCCTGCGCGCTGTAGCGCTCGGCGGTGTCCTCCGCGACATAGATCAGCGCGTCCACCGCCTGCTCGCCCTCGCTGTCGATGATGCGGAGCGTCTGGCCCCTCTTCAGCACCCGCGACCAGGGCTGCTCGGCGGGAATGTCGAAGGCATAGACGATGCGGCCCAGATCAATCGATGACATGACCACGCTCCTCAGGCGAACAGCCGATCGGTGAATGCGTAGGCACGCAACGCTTCCGGCGACGCCGTGCGGCAGACGTCGTCGGCCGCGGGCGGCGGCAGCCGGTGCCGGATCAGCGTGATCGGCGCGGTCGCTGCGGGTCGCGCCGGGTCGAGCGGATGGGCGCAGTTGGAGACGGCGACGATCAGGTTCATCTCGGCGCGCAGATCGACGAAATCGCCGGAGAGTTTGCGCTCCGCGTGCCAGACGAACCGCCCGGCCGCATCTGTCGTGACGGGCGCAAAGAACGTCACGCAGGGCGGGATGTCGCGCAAGCCCAGTCCGATCTTGGCGGCGGCCGAGATGAAATTCGCCTGCGTGTTGCGCGTCACCTCGCCATAGGCCGACAACGTCGAGTCAGGGGTCGAGCCGCCGACCAGAAGGTCATGCGCGCCGGACGTATCCTCGATCACCGAGAGCAGCACCCGTCCCATGTCCGACAGGATCATCCGGCCCTTCGACAGCGCCGCGCTCCATTGCACCTTCACGGTGTCGGCGCAGTTGATCCGCTCGCACGGATCCTCGCTGCGCCACGCCAGCAGCGAGACGCTGGAGCGGCCAAGACCATCGCTGATGCGCAGCGCCTCGCCGCGCGACAGCCGCATCGTCGCGTGCCAGCCGGGCGGCACCTGCTCGGTCTGGATGATCGCGTTCGCTGTGATCGGCGCACCGTCGCGCGCGGTCGGCGGCGGCAGCTGCTTCAGCTCCTGCCCCGCCGCGCGCAGCTCCTCGTAGCGGCGGCGGTTGGCGGCGGCCCGCTCCGCCTTGGTCTCTCCGCTCATGCGTCCGTCACCGTGAAATGCGCCTCGACCGGCCGTCCGGCCTTGCCGTTGATCGGCAGGATATCCTGCGGACAGGCGGAGAACGCGATCACCAGATCCATCTCCGCGCGCAAGCGCACATGGCCGCCGGGAACGGGGCGCGGCGGCGCGGCAAAGCCGAGCGTGCCGTCGGCCTCCCAGGGTATGTTCATGAACAGATTGAGCGGGCTCGGCACCTCCGGCGGCGTCAGGCCGAGCTCGGCCATGCCGGCGAACAGATTGTCGGTGCAATTGTCGTGGTGGCCCTCGTGCCCGAGAAACGCGTAGCGATAGCGGTCGCAGGCGGCGATCAGAGTGTCGTGAATGCCGCCCGAAGTATCCTCGATCAATGTCAGGATCGGCCGGCGCTTGTTGGTCCGCAGCACGTCTCCCGGCCGCGGCACCAGATGCAGCGAATGCGCCCGCGTGTGCTCGTTCGACATGAACTCCGACAAGTCGGCGCGATTGAACGCCCAGGTGTCGACCACCTGCTCGCCATGGGTATTGATCACGGTGACCACCTGGCCGGCCGTGACGAGCGCCGCCTTGCCGCGCCGCGCCGGAATCTCGATCGGATCCATCGCTCTCTCCTTCAGGGCTTGTAGGCGACCATGTCGATCTCGACGATGCCGCCGCGCGCCAGATCGCAGACGCCGATCGTGGTCCGGCCAGGCCGCTGCGCATCGTCGAAATGGCTGGAGAAGATCGCGTTCATCGCGGCGTAGTCGCGCTTGAATTCGGTCAGGTAGATGCGGGCGAACACGACGTTCGCGAAGCTCATGCCGCAGCCCTTCAGCACACGCGCGAGGTTATCCATGACCTTGCGGGTCTGCGCGTCGATACCATCCGGGAGCGGCAGCGCGTCGTCATCGGGATCGGTCGCGAGCTGGCCGGTGACGAACAGGAACGGACCGGCCCGCACCGCATGGCTATAGGGAGTGACCGGCTTCGGCGCATCCGGGAGCAGATGATAGATCGGATCCATGGCGTATCTCCTCGCGTTGTTTCTGGCTCATCCGGCGGCGTAGCGCTGGATGAACTGGCGCGCGCGTTCGGTTTCCGGGTTGACGAAGAAGCGCTCCGGTGGCCCGGTCTCGACCACGCGGCCGCGATCGAGAAACAGAATGCGGGTGGCGGCTTCGCGAGCAAAGCCCATCTCGTGGGTCACGATCACCATCGTGCGGCCCTCGCGTGCAAGCTCGCGCATCACCACCAGCACCTCGCCGACCAGCTCCGGATCGAGCGCGCTGGTCGGCTCGTCGAACAAGAGGACGTCCGGCTTCATCGCCAGCGCACGCGCAATGCCGACGCGCTGCTTCTGCCCACCGGACAGCCGCGCCGGGAACACATCGCATTTGTCGGAGAGCCCGACCTTGGCGAGCAGCGCCATCGCCTCCTCGCGCACCTCGGCCACGGGACGCTTCTGCACTTGCACCGGCGCCTCCATGAGATTCTGAAGGACCGTCAGATGTGGCCACAGCGCGAAATGCTGGAACACCATGCCGATCCGCGTGCGGACCCGCGACAGCGCACGGTCGGACATAACGACGCCACCATTGTTGATGCCGATGCGGTCGCCGTTGAGATAGATCTGACCGGCATCCGGCCGCTCCAGCCAGTTGATGCAGCGAAGCAGGGTCGACTTGCCGGAGCCGGACGGGCCGAGCACGCAGACCGTCTCGCCGCGCGTCACCGTGAAGCTGATATCGGAGAGCACCTCGAGCTCACCGAACCGCTTGGAAATGCCGGCGACGTCGAGCACGGCCATGTCGTCGGTCATCCCGGGCTCCTTCTCAGCGCCGCGCCGCGGCCAGCCGGTCGATGCCGCTGACACCCGCCTCGATCACGAGGCAGAGCCCCCAATACAGGATCACGGCGGTGATGAAGGCGGCGAACGGCACGTAGTGGCGCGACTGGATCGAGCTCGCGGCATGCGTCAGCTCGGGCAGTGCGATGATAGTTAGAAAAGCGCTGTCCTTGACGATCTGGATCATCTGGTTGCCGATGACAGGACCTGCGGCGAGCAGCAGCGGCGGCAGGATGATGCGGCGGAACAATCGCGCCCCGGAGAAGCCGAAGGCGACGCCGGCTTCGATCGGCTCGCGCGGCTGCGCCGCCCAGGCGCCGCGCAGGATCTCGGCGAGATAGGCGGCGTGATAGACGGTCAGCGCCACCAGCCCCGAGCTCCAATTGTCGAGCCTAATGCCAAACGAGGGCAAACCGTAGTAGACGATGTAGGCGAACAGCAGGAACGGCACGCAGCGCATGCCGTCGACGAACACGCGCACGGTGAGCGCCAGCCAGCGCCGCTTCGACATCAGGGCCGGCGTCAGCACGAAGGCGATCACGAGCCCGGCGATCGCCGACAGCACCGAGAGGATCGTGGTGTTGCCGAGACCGCTCAGCAGCAGACCCCGCTCGCTCCAGACGATGGCGAAATCCCGGATCATGCGGCCTCGGCTGCGAGCTGGCGCCGCTCGATGAAGCGCTGCAGCGAGACCAGCGCGAACACGATCGGCGCATACATCGCGATGGCGACCAGGAACGGCGGCAGCGGCTCATAGGTCTCGGCGCCGATGCGCACCGCCGCGCGGGTGATGTCGACGACGCCAACGACCGCCAGCACGGGCGTGACCTTGATCAGCAGCGACATCTCGTTGACGAGCCCGGGCAGACTGACCCGCACGATCTGCGGCAGGACGATGCGGCGGAAGCGCAGGCTCGCATGCATGCCGACCGACTGCGCGGCCTCGTACTGCTCCTTCGGGAAGTTCATCAGCGCGGCGCGCCAGACCTCGCAATTGAACGCCGAGGTGTTCATCACCAGCGCCAGGATCGCCGCCGACACCGGCCCGATTGCGATCCCGACATTGGGCAGCGCGAAGAACAGCAGCAGCAGCAACGTCACGAGCGGGGTCGCGCGCAGCACCGAGACATAGACCGCGACCACGCGGGCGACGATCGGAACGTTGGCCCAGCGCAGCAGCGCCAGGCCAAGGCCGATCGGCAGCCCGATCAGGATGCCGACCAAGGACAGCGTCACCGTGACCACCGCGCCCTGCAGGATGGCCAGCACGTCGGCCGCGCTCATCGCCGTCCACCCGTGGCGTCGCCGAGCAGCCGCGTCCCGTCGAGGGTCAACTCGCCGTCGAGCGGACCGGCGCGCAGCGATCGCCACCCGCACATCAGCTGCACCCCAACCGCGGCGTCAGAATTCCGGCTCGAACGTGACCGGCAGATCCGGGAAGGCCTCGCCGAACCACTTCTTTTGCAATTCGGCGAACCGGCCGCTTTCCTTCTCCTTGGCGATGAAGCCGTTCAGGAATTCGACCAGCTCCGTGTTTCCCTTGGCGACCGCCCAGGCCGGATAGGATTTGCCGGAGACGGGCTGGCCGACCGCGAACACGTTCGGCTTCTCGGCGATCAGCGCCTTGATGTTGATGATCGTGTTGACCACGTAGTCGACGCGGCCGAGCGCGAGATCCTGATAGGCTTCGGGATAAGAGGTGTATTCGACCACCTTGCCGAGCTTGCCGCCCTCCTTTTCCAGCATAGCCTGGAGCTCTGGCAGCCGCCCCAGCAGCGCGCTGCCGGCCTGCACGCCGACGGTCTTGCCGCTGAGATCCTTGATCGCGGAGATGCTCTTGTCGTCCTTGCGCTTCACGTAATAGTGCGTCGCGTCGGCGATCGGGCTGGTGAAGTCGAGCGACTTCTTGCGCTCCTTGGTGATGATCGCCGCGGTGATGGCGACATCGTACTTGCCGGTGGAGACGCCGGCCAGGATGCCTGTCCACGGCAGGATCTGCTGCTTGATCTCGAACGGCGCGTATTTGCGCAGATCCTCGATCAGTTCGTTGTCGAAGCCGGTCGGCTTGCCGTCCTTGACGAACTCGAAGGGACGGAAATCGTCCTCGGTCGCGACGATGAGACCGCGCTTCTTGATCTCGTCGAGGCTGCCGGCCTTGGCGCTGAACGCGGCCGGCAGCGTCAGCGCGGCGGCCAGCAGCGCAAGCGCTGCTCGCCGCGACGGTGCCGACAGGCGGGGAAACGAAGGCTTGGTCATCTCGTATCTCCTTACATGAACTGATCAGTCGAAGCTGAAGCCGTGCGCGCGCAGATAAGGTGGGAAGGAAGCCCCCTCGGCCTTGGCGGCCTGCCGCGCCTTATCCTCCGACCAGCCGTAGAAATCGGCCTCGCCGAACTCGGCGTTGCCGCGCTGCTGCTCTTTCGGAATCGCGTGCCGCGCATGGCGTCGCCGGTCGTAATCGTCGAGCGTCACGGGCAGCGCATCGTCGCCGTAGCGGTCGACATGCGTGGTAATGCTGCGCGGCAGCCGCAGGCTGACATGGCCTTCTGCGGCGGGATAGCCGAGACACAGCCCAGCGACGGGAAACACCATGTCGGGCAGTTCCAGCACATTGGAGACCGTGTCGATCTCGTTGCGGATGACGCTGATCGGACAGGTGCCGAGGCCAGCGGACTCCGCGCACAGGATCATGGTCTGCAGCGCCAGCGCCGCATCGACCGAGGCGTTGAAAAAGCCTTCCAGGGTGCCGTTCCTGACCGGCTTGCCGCGCAGCTCGCCGATGCGCTGCAGCCGCCGCGCATCACCGAGGAAAACGAAGAACACCGGCGACGCACCGATCCAGGGCATGCTCGGAAACAGCCGGCCGATCGCCACCCGCTTGTCGGCATTGCGCACGCGCATGACCGAGGCTTGCTGGAAATCCGACTTGGCCGAGGCGCTCAGCGCGCAGGCGACGAGCAGGTCGAGCAGCCCCTCCTCCGGCATCCGGTCGCTATAGCGGCGCACCGTCTTGCGCGACAGCACGCCGCGCAGGAACGCATTGGCCTCGACATCGCCGCCATCCGGTCCGCCGTCTCCGAAGCGTGTGGCGAGGGCATCGGCATGCTCGGACATCACAGCGCCCCTATCGCATCGCGCGCGACGCGCCAGGTCGAACGAACGCCATTGGCCTGAGCCATGATCGGCGGATCCCGCAGCGGCAGACGTCGCATTGCTCACCCCACGCGCTGCGACATCGGTGTCGCCGCCCCGGATCGATTTCGCCGCAGCTTCCGCGCAGCTATTATTCGAGATGTGAGCAAGGGACATGCCAGACGTCGCGGGGCCTGGCGCAGCGCGACCGCTCCTGCGACGATCTTCACCGGAAATGAGCAGCCAAATGCGCCGGTTGCGGACAAAACGCCGCAGCACACCTGAATGCGGAGCATGCTTCGTATTTGCGGCGACGGCGCCCCGACCGGATACTGCACTCCGGCGACGCGCTGCTTTTCGGGCAGCACCATGCCCATTATCTAATCGGAACTCATCGCGGTCGGGCGCGCTCAGTCCGGCGATCGTGTCGCATCGAGCCGTTCGCCCTGCGCCTTGACGATCGCCTGCATCATGGCAATGAACCGTTTTTGATCGGCCTTGGTGAGATCCGCGACCGTCGCGAGATGCGCCGCCCGTGCCGGCCGCTCGATCTTGCGCAGCAATGCCGCGCCGGAACGGGTCAGGCGGCAGGTCCGCGACCGCCGGTCGTGCGGTCCGACGCTGCGATCGACGAAGCCGCGCGCCTGCAGCCGCTTCAATGCGCCGGTCGTCGTGGTCCGGTCGAGCGCGATGTCCTGGGCCAGCGCCGTCTGATCCGCCGTCCCCCGTTTCGCCAGCGCCGTCAACAGGCTGTACTGCAACGGCGTGATCTCATAGGCGGCGCATTTCTGCTGGAACAGCGCGACGTGGATCTGGTGCAGCCGCCGGATCAGATAGCCCGGGCGCGCCTCGAGCGGCCATGACGGATCTGCTTTCGGCTTAGTCCTTCCGGCCATCGAACGGCTCCCGCATAAGCGCTGATCACGCTGCATCAATTTGAAGCTGTCTATGGCACGGATCTTGATGTAATGCGAAGTATGCTTCGTAAATCGGTCGGCACATCATCGGTGCCGGCTCATCGAGGAAGGCTTTGACCGGGACGAGCACGCTGCCCGGAAAGGAGACCTTGCATGTCCGTGAGCGCCTCGTTCGACCTGCTGCTGCGCGGCGGTCGTGTCATTGACCCCGCCTCCGGCATCGATGGACTGAAGGATGTCGCCATCCGCAATAGCCGCATCGCCGCTGTCCAGTCCGATATCCTGCCGACCAGCGCCAGGGATGTCGTCGACGTCACCGGCCAGCTCGTGCTTCCCGGACTGATCGACACCCACGCCCATGTCTATCAGTACGTCACCGGCCGCTTCGGCATGAATGCGGACATGGTCGGCGTACAGTCGGGCGTCACCAGCCTGATCGACCAGGGCGGTCCGTCCTGCATGACCCTGCCCGGCTTCCGGCACTTCGTCGCCGAGCAGGCGCAGTCGCGTGTCTATGCGTTCCTGTCGGCCTATCTGGTCGGCGGCCTCGAGGGCCATTACTACCCTGATCTCTATCGGCCCGACTGCGTCGACATCGACGCGACGGTGAAGTCAGCTGTCGCCAACCGCGACCTCGTCCGCGGCATCAAGGCGCATGCCGAGATCGGCGGCTTCGCGCGCTGGGGCATCCGGGTCATCGAGATGGCCGCGGAGATCGGCCGCCGCGCTGAGCTCCCCGTCTATGTCCATTTCGGCCAGCTCTGGGGCCTGCCGGCGAGCGGCACCAACGGCGAGGATGTCGACACCATCCTGGAGCGGGTGATCCCGCTGCTGCGTCCGGGCGACGTGCTGGCGCACCCGTTCACGCGGCATCCCGGCGGCTTCGTCAACACCAAGGGCGATGTACATCCGGTGATCCAGGCCGCGCTCGACCGCGGGCTCAAGGTCGACGTCGGCCATGGCAGCCATTTCTCCTACCGGCTGGCGCGCAAGGCGATCGACGCCGGCATCGTGCCGCATACGCTCGGCGCCGACATCCACGGCTACAACACGCATGTGCCAGCACCGGCCGGCACGCCGGACGAACATGCCGACGACGAGAACCATCCGTTCGCGGGCCAGGCCAAGTTCAGCCTCGTGCAGGCGATGAGCTCGCTGGTCGCACTCGGGCTGACGCTGGAGCAGGTCGTGCCGATGGTGACGTCGAATCCCGCTGCCATGCTCGGCCTGTCCGATCGGATCGGCGCGCTGCGTCCGGGCATGGCGGCCGATGTCAGCGTGCTCCGCGAGAAGCAGGGCCGCTTCGTGCTGCGCGACAACGAGAAGACCGAGGTGATTGCCGATCGGCTGCTGCAGCCGGTGTTCTGCCTGCGCGCCGGCATCCGCCACGACGCAACGGCGCCGATCCTGCCTGCAGCGGTCGCGGCCTGACGTGGCCGGCGCGGCGCCGACCGTCTCGGACAAGCGCGCGCCGCGCGGCGTCGGCGCGCGGCTGCTGCGCAAGGAGGACGATCGCTTCCTGCGCGGCCGCGGCCAATATGTCGCCGACATCAGGCTGCCGGGGATGAAGGACGTCGCCTTCGTGCGCAGCCCGATGGCGCACGCCAGAATCAAGGCGATCCATATTCCCACGGTGTACCGCGACGTCGTCTTCACGGCCGCCGACCTCGCCGGCATCAAGCCGATCCGCGCCGTCTCAGGCCTGCCCGGCTTCAAGATTTCCGAGCAGCCGGTGCTGGCGACGGGCAAGGTGCGCCATGTCGGCGAACTCGTGGCGATGTGCGTCGCGCGCAACCGCGCCGAGGCCGAGGACATCGCCGCTTCCGTCGAGCTCGACCTGGAGCCGCTGCCGGCGGTGCACGACATGCGGCTGGCGCGCGCGGCCGGCGGCGCGCTCGTGCACGAGCATTGGGGCGACAACGTCTTCCTGGAAACGAATTTCGAGGTCGACATCACTGCGGCGCTTGACGCGCCGATCAAGGTGACGCGCGAGATCTCGACGGCGCGCCAGTGCATGGCGCCGCTGGAGGGCCGCGGCGTCGTCGCGACCTTCGATCACCGGCTCGATCAGCTCACGCTGCACACGGGCTCGCAGATGCCACACATCGTGCGCAACGGCCTGTCCGACTGCCTCGGCATGGACCAGGGCCGCATCCGCATCATCGCACCCGACATCGGCGGCGGCTTCGGCCACAAGGGCATCCTGCTGCCCGAGGAAGTGTGCCTGAGCTGGCTCGCCATGGAAAAGGGCTGGACGGTGCGCTGGCTCGAGGACCGGCGCGAGCATTTGAGTGCGAGCGCGAATTGCCGCGAGCACGCCTATCACATCACGGTCTATGCCGATCGCGACGGCCGCCTGCGCGGCATCGACTGCGAGGCGATCGTCGATTCCGGCGCCTACTCGTCCTATCCGTTCTCGGCCTGCCTCGAAGCGGCGCAGATCGCGAGCATCCTGCCGGGGCCGTATCGGATGCCGGCCTATCGCTGCCGCACCTACTCGGTCGCAACCAACAAATGCCCGATCCTGCCCTATCGCGGCGTGGCGCGCACCGGCGTCTGCTTCGCGCTCGAGCTGCTGCTCGATGCCGTCGCGGCTGAAGCCGGGCTCGAGCCCGGCGAGGTCCGGCTGCGTAATCTGGTGCAACCGCAGGACATGCCGTTCGACAACATCACCAACAAGCATTTCGATAGCGGCGACTATCCCGGCGCGTTGCAGCGGGCGCTGGCGTCGATCGACGTCCCCGCGATCCGCGCCCGGCAACAGCGCGGCGAGGCGGACGGCCGGCTGATCGGGACCGGCGTCTCGATCTATTGCGAGCAGGCCGCGCATGGCACCTCGGTCTATGCCGGCTGGGGCATCCCGATGGTACCCGGCCACGAGCAGGCGACGGCGCGCCTGACGCCCGACGGCGGGCTCGAGCTGCGCGTCGGCGTTCATTCGCACGGCCAGGGACTCGAGACCACGCTGGCTCAGGTCGCGTCCGAAGTGCTCGGCGTCGATCCCGGCAACATCCGCGTCGTGCTCGGCGACACCGCGATGACGCCCTACTCCACCGGCACCTGGGGCTCGCGCTCGATGGTGATGGCCGGCGGCGCGGTGGGCACGGCCTGCGCGCAGCTCGTCGCGCGCGCCACGCGCATCGGCGCCAAGCTGCTGCAGCTCGCGCCGGAGGCGGTCGTGTGGCGCGAGGGCCGCGCCTGCGGACCGAACGGCAGCGTCAGCCTCGCCGAGATCGCCCACACCTGGTACCGCCGGCCGCAGGACCTTCCCGCCGACGTTGACCCGGCCGGCCTCGAGGTCACCAGCGGCTACAAGCCGGTGCGCGACAGCGGCACCTTCTCCTACGCGGCGCATGCCGTCACGGTCGCGGTCGATCCGGATCTCGGCGAGGTCGAGCTGCTCGACTACGTCATCGTCGAGGATGGCGGTGTCCTCGTCAATCCGGTGATCGTCGATGGCCAGATTCTCGGTGGCCTGGCGCAGGGCATCGGCACCGCTCTGTACGAGGAGATGCCGTTCGACGACGCCGCGCAGCCGCTGGCGACGACGCTGGCCGATTACCTGCTGCCGGGTCCGACCGAAGTCCCCGAACCGCGCCTGTTTCACATGGAGACGCCGTCGCCCTACACGATGTTCGGCGTCAAGGGCATCGGCGAAGGCGGTGCGATCGCGCCACCGGCGGCGATCGCCAATGCCGTCAACGACGCTCTCCGTCCGCTTGGTGCGGAGCTGATGCAGTCACCGCTGTCGCCACGCCGCATTGTCGCGGCAGTGCTGGCAGCGAAGCAGGCGCAAGGGAGCTCGCCGTGAAGGCTGCATCCTTCGCCTATGAGCGTCCCCACAGCGTCGGCGCCGCGCTCGCCCTGCTCGCGGACGCCAATGGCGGCGCAAGGATCATGGCCGGTGGCCAGTCGCTCGGGCCGATGCTCAATCTGCGCCTGGTGCAGCCGCCGCTGATCGTCGACATCGCGGGGCTCGCCGAGCTTCGTACGGCCGAGCGTGACGGCGATGATCTTGTCATCGGCGCCTGCGTCACCCATGCCGACATCGAGGACGGCCGGCTTCCTGACGTGACTCATGGCGTGCTGCGGCGGATCGCGCGCGGCATTGCCTACCGCGCCGTACGCAACCGCGGCACAATCGGAGGCTCGCTAGGTCATGCCGACCCGGCCGCCGACTGGGTAACGACGCTCACGGCCCTCGGCGCCGGCGTGCGGCTGACGACCTCCACCGGCCAACGCGACATCGCCGTGGCAGAGTTCATCCAGGGCGCACTGCAGACCGCGCTGCGTCCGGGCGAGTTCGTCGCCGCGATCCGCCTTCCCTCCCTGTCGCCCACGACGCGCTTCGGCTACGCCAAGGCCTGTCGCAAGCCCGGCGAATTCGCGCATGCGATGGCCGCCGTCCTGATCGAGCCGGACAAGGCCTGCAGCCGAGTTGTGATCGGCGCCATCGACAGGACACCGATCGTCGTCGACGATTCATCGCTGTTTGGCGGAGCGAACACTAATCTCGGGCAGCAGTTCGATCGCGACCTCGCCGACCGCCTGCTGATGCAGGCCGGCGTGACCGATCCGGCCGCCCGACACATCCACGTGACCGTGCTCGCGCGGGCGATCGCGGAGGCCGCGGCGTGATGAAGCTCCAGCTCACCGTCAACGGCATCGCGACCGAGGCCACGGTCGAACCGCGTACCCATCTCGCCGACGTCCTGCGTGATCGGCTCGACCTGACCGGGACGCATCTCGGCTGCGAGCATGGCGTCTGTGGCGCCTGCACACTGCTGCTCGACGGCGCTCCGGCCCGCTCCTGCATCACGCTCGCGGTGGCCTGCGATGGTGCTGCCGTCACGACCATCGAAGGCCTGGATGAGGATGAGATCGCAGCCGAGCTGCGCACGGCCTTTGCGCGCGAGCATGCGCTGCAATGCGGCTACTGCACCCCCGGCATGATCATGTCGGCGCGCGACCTCGTGCTGCGCCTCGATCACGCGGACGAGCAGGCCATCCGTGTCGGGTTGAGCGGCAATCTCTGCCGTTGCACCGGCTATGTCGGGATCGTCCGCGCTGTCCGCGCGGTGATCGAGGCGCGGCGGCAACGTGGCATCGCGGCCGTGATCGGCGCCGGACGCACGACGCTCGGACCCGTGGGATCGCAGTCGGGCGCGGTCGCGACCGCTGCGTCGTCAGCGCGGCCAGCAATGGCGGAGATGGCGGTTGACCGGGGCGCTGCCATCAGCACACGCGATATTCCCGAGGCCGTGCCCGCCAAGAGCTTCGACGCATCCTTCACTGTGAACGCCGCGCCTGCGCAGGTTTTCGCGCTGTTCGGAAACCTCACGACCCTGGCCGCATGCTTTCCCGGCGCGATGATCACGGCCATGCCGGCCCACGATCGCATCGAAGGCGAGATCAGGGTCGCGCTTGGCCCGCTTGCGGCCGTGTTCCGCGGCGCCGCGCGGATCGAGCGCGACGACGCAAGTCTGTCCGGCCGGCTCATCGGCACGGGACGTGACCAGCGGAGCCGCACCTCGACCTCCGGGCAGATCAGCTGGCGCATGCTTCCGATCGACGAAGGACGGGCAACCCGCGTCGCGCTCGCGATCGGCTACAGCCTCTCCGGCCCGCTGGCGCAGATCGCGCGCGACGGGCTGGTGCGCGATCTGGCGTCGCGCATCACGACGACGTTCGCGCAGAACTGCGACCGGCATCTCAACGGCACGGCGGGCCCGGCGGAGACACCAGAGCCGCAGCGCCTCAACGCACTTGCCCTGCTGCTGGACGTCGCACGGCAACGTCTCACCGGCTTGGCCCGGCGCATGCGCGGGCAATGAAGCAGCCTCTCACCGGCGGCCTGGTTCTCGCCCACGGTCAGCTTTGAATGAGCGCCGAACACCCGCGCGGGACATCGTCTCGGCACCTGTCTCCACGTTTCAAACAGCAGGCATGGCTGAGCTTTCTCGCGGCGAGATGCGCCCGAGCTTTGCCATCGATCGACCTCTTCCTCCGAAGAAGAGGCGCAGGGAAGACCGGGTATCGGCTGATACCCGCGGTCCGCGTGCAACAAAAAGCACGCGGCAGAACCACAGGTTCAGCCCAATATCCGGCCTTCCCTGCGCGACGGTTTTGCGGGTTATAGGCGCTCTCCCCGGGGATCGGCTGTCTTGCCCCCGTCGCCAGCGGATCATCATCACCACCGGCTTGGCATCAGCACCGCGATGCCAGGACCACACCATTTCGCCGTCGCCTCGCTCCGTTCGTCGGCCGGGCTGTGACACCCGGCTGCAGAGCAACGCGCCCGTCGCATCTTCCGGCTCGACGCTCGTGACGATCGCGAAACGTCCCTCTTCAGCGAGCCGGGATGCGCGAGAATGTGGAGGTGATTTGCCCGACGACGCAAGGGAGAAGTGCGCGACAAACTGGCACGACGGGCAGTTGGCGCATGCGGGGCATGCGAGGATTGCCCGTCGGGCAGATGATTGGTCGGATGACGACGGAGTATCGCGTGGCTTTCGCCGTCGCTACGTCGCGACAACTTGCTCAATCGCAGCGAGGGGAGCCAAGGAGCTTAATGCAATGTCACAGTAAACCCGTCCGGATAGACATCGCCGTAATCTGGGGCTCCGCTGTTAATCGTACGAACCACTCTCCAGGCGCCGAAGCGTCGGCAGAGCATAACGCGCGAAGTGATGGGCTTGGCTTCGGAGCCGAAGCCTTTCCACATCACTTCGATCTCCGTAGATCCCAACTATATCGAAGGCGAATGAGACCCCGGTCTCGCTGTGTGCGCCCCTATGATAGAACTGAGCATCGCTCCCATCGTCGATGAAACGCCTTGATACTGCAACGCAGTCCGCCCGATAGGCTGCCGCCAAATCCAACGGTGGAAATGCATTGACCCTGTCGCCCTGACAGTATTGACCGAGCAGTGCTTCCTGGACTTCGCTTAGGCAGCCGACGACCAACTGAGCAGGCATCTCGTGGAGCCGTACCCAAGCATGCCTCGCTTTCTCTACGTCGACTGATTGTTTCGCCTCGATGGCATAGATCAGTGAACGAATTTCAACAAGGCAGACTTCTTCTGGCGTCATCGGCTCAACCGGCTCAACCTCGGCACGATAGCGACCAAGGAACCGTATCGCAATCGCGAAAGCTCGCCATTCGTCCTGCGCAAAGGGATTTGTTTTACTTGGCAAACCCGTAAGTGGCCGCAGCAAAGCAACATCCAGTGGATCGCCGAATGATGCCACTTTCTTGGCAAGCCAATCCAAGCTCATTGAGCTCTTGATATCCGAGGCTCTAAGTGCTCGGCGATAGAGGCGTCGACGCACCTCTTCGTCCAGACCATAAATCTCCTCGGCATAGATATAGTCAAACGGATGATCGAACATCCTTAAGCACAACGAAAGAGCAAGGTCATTATCGACAGCATCCCCGTCGTCAATCAGCACAGACGCCAGCTCTGCCTTCACTTGCGCCCGCGACTCTTCAGCGTCGCTATCAAGCGCGCCGAGACTCTTCAGAGCGTCAATGATGCTCGAATTAATGCCCCAATTTCCCGGATTCACCTCAAGAGCATTGACGGCCTCAATCAAGCGATCAAGAACTTCCTGCGGTGCCCCACGGGCGAAGCCGATCGAATCCAACATAATGAGTTGGACGTGATACGGCTCCCATCGAAACCGTTCGCGGAATAGACAAATCAGGTCCTCGGCAAACTCGCTATCCGCACCACCGAAGAACACCCGCCGGCCGTCCAAGAAGAAATGGAGTTGGCCAGAAGTTAGCTCCCTCAGCTTGATCGGGAACGCCTGTGCCTCTTTGGACGGAGGCTGAAGGCCACGCTGTGTTGATCGGGCAACGATCGTAAATCCAATGGATTCACCAAACCCGTAGTAAGTCAGAGCGAAAGCTTGGCTTCGAAGTGGGTATCGCTCCTCACGAGCAAACTCTGCCCACCGGCGCCGCTCCGTCGCCAACCGCGCATCCATCTCGGCACATAACCCCAGGAAGATCTCAAGCCCCGGTCCGTGAACGGCGAGACGGCCGATAGCTCCGAGCCTCGCCTTTTCAGGAGACGTCCATTCACGCCGAGTTGCATCGTCCCAACCGATGCGGACAGAACCGCCGCTTTTCGAAAGCACGAGCCGAGCATTCCGAAGTTCGGAAACACAGGCTTCTGCCACCTCGTTTAGCAAGTTCCATGCGGTTGACGCTGCGATTGGGCCAAAATGTCCGCTCGCCGCGTCTCCTAGCAACGACGAACTAATCACTTGAGAGAAGACAGATCGGGAGGCAGCCGCGTCTTCGATTGCCGTAACGATATCGCCGGCAATCGGCTCAAGGATCGGGGTAGACAGCCGCTGCCCGAAGTCTACGGGATTTTTAGTAGCCGCTCGGGCGAGATCGACGGCCGCGCAGGCGTTCAGAATCATCTCATGGGAGAAGGAAATCCGCCCAGCCCGTCGTACGAGCAAGCCCGATGTGAACAGCGCATCACACTCTGCAAAGCCGAGACCTTGAGAACGCATGAAATCGTCGAAATCCGGTTCAGCCAACGAGAATGCAACCTGCGCATGTAGCAAGGCCGCGAGTCGCCTCAAGCCAAGTGATCCGGCTCGGGCCTGCCCAGCCAAACGCTTACGAATGTATTGATCAATCAGCAATAGGCGGGTGACGTCGGCCTTTAGATCGCAGCCAATTTGTCCGACTAGGCTGGCTTCGATGCCCGATCGCACCGCCCGGAGCACATCAAGCGCAATTGGCGTGAGCTCCCCTCCGACTGACTGCGCAATTCGTTCCTTCAATTTCGTGCTCGGGCGGGCGACCACCACACCTCTGAGTCCAGCGAACACCTCAGGCTTTGCATGTTGGTCAGTGACGACGAGCAGTGCTCCCATCCGGCGCGCTAGTGCCCGGATGCCACGGAGTGCCTCCGGGGCCGCCGGGCCGAACTCGTTGAGACCATCGACAATCAGAAAAACGGGCCCATCGGATCGCGCGACCGCGCGATAAAGATTAGCCGGCTCGCAATCGATGAGCAGCCCAACTTCCTTGCGAAGGCTCTCGGCCCAAGAGCCGGTGAAGTTCTTCGCGGCGATAAAGAAAATCGGGTGCCCCTCCTGAGCCAACCTCGCCGCAAGCCATTTTGCCATCAGGGACTTACCGCAGCCTGATGGTCCACTGATGAAGCATCCCGCATCAGCCGCAGCCGCATTCATGAGTTCGGCGCGCTCCTCCTCCGTTTCTGGCACCCAAGATCTTCCATCGCGCCCGTATTCGGCCGCGACAGCCTGGGTGTAGCGTCGTATCAAATCAGCCTCTTCGCGCCTTTGGGAACCAGCGATGGCCTGCTCCAATGTCACCCAGCTTAGCTTGAGGCTTCGCGCGAATGCCTCCCAGTCGGACATTGACCAAGGTGATACCCCCATTAATTTTATCTGACCGGGAAACAGATCGAGCGTCGTGACTACCGCCTTAAAATTGCCGGGCGTGACGGCCGAACCCTTGGGGATTGGGCTCGTAAACACGACGTATCCGTCTGGACGGAAGCTTCCCACCGCCTTTACGCTTTGCATTGCGTCGCGCAGCCGGTTCTTCGCGCCAACCGCTTGTTGGTAAGCGTTCGTATAATCTTTCCATTCGCCCGACGCGGATAACCGGGCCCAAGGTCCGTTGAGGTTGCCACGGATCGGAAGTCGGCTGGCCTTGACCTCCACGACTGAAACAGAATTGTCCGTCGCAATCACAAAGTCAATTTGACGACCTTCTAGTTCGATATTGGCAAGAACAATCGAGGGAATCCCTTTTTGGTCAAGCCACGAAACTACAAATGACAAAAATTTCCGCTCCGATTCGTGATCGATCGGCGCACCTATGAAAACCTTTGTAGCAGTGGATTTCGTAGCCATGAGCAATACACGTTAGCAAAAAGCGATGCACACTTGCACCAGTGAATGCACTGTTACGACAACCCCCACGGCATGTGAGAGAGGATGTATTCTTTTTTAGGTCAAAATCGCGAATCTGATTCGAATGATTCGACTACCCGCCGATACGAAACAACTTGTATGCTCGGGGTTGTTCGAACAAAATTTGCTCGACAATCCCGTTGCTTCTTGGTTTCGGTGGCTGAGTCACCGATCAGCAAGATTGCGCCTTTCGGTTGGATCAACTCGTTAACGCGGATGTTCGAGCGGACTGCGTCAATGTAATCTTGGAAATGCGAAAGATACGAACTGCATTGAATGACGGCCTGATTTCCGACCTGACTAAGTCCGCGACCGTCACGACGTGAAAATTGAACATTGAAACGCTTAAGTTCAACAATATGCCAGACATATCCAAGGGAAGATCGCGTTACTACCAAGTAGTCCGGAATCAGCCCAGGCGATTTGTCCAAACCGCGCGGCTTAATCATCGGTTTTGGAAAGATCCAAATTCCGTGGTGGCCAGAATGATCTACAGCATATTGAATGAGGTACGGATTTTTGGTTAGGACCTTTTGAATTGCTTCCTCTGATCCGACAGCCAAAGCGTTACGTAATGCATTTCGGCTGTATGAACGGATATCCAACCGGCATCCAAAATGAGAGCCCGGGAATTCTTCTGCCCACTTGATCCTGTTGGCCTTCAAATCACTTTCTGTGACTGACTTAAGAAGTTGCACGAAACTGCTCCCTTTGGAACAAGCTTGCTACGCCCTACTCCCACTCAATCGTCCCCGGCGGCTTGCTGGTCACGTCGTACACCACCCGGTTCACGCCCTTCACCTCGTTGATGATGCGCGTCGCCGTGTTGCCCAGGAACTTCATGTCGAACGGATAGAAATCCGCCGTCATCCCATCCGTCGAGGTGACGGCGCGCAAGCCGACGACATAGTCGTAGGTGCGGCCGTCGCCCATGACGCCGACGGTCTTGACGGGGAGCAGCACGGCGAAGGCCTGCCAGATGGTGTCGTAGAGGCCGGCCTTGCGGATCTCGTCGATGTAGATGGCGTCGGCCTTGCGCAGGATGTCGAGCTTCTCGACCGTGATCTCGCCGGGGCAGCGGATGGCGAGACCCGGGCCCGGGAACGGGTGGCGGCCGACGAACACGTCGGGAAGGCCGAGCTCGCGGCCGAGCACGCGGACCTCGTCCTTGAACAGCTCGCGCAACGGCTCGACCAGCTTCATGTTCATGCGGGCCGGGAGGCCGCCGACATTGTGGTGCGACTTGATCGTCACCGAGGGGCCGCCGGTGAAGGAGACGCTCTCGATCACGTCGGGATAGAGCGTGCCCTGCGCCAGGAAATCGGCGCCGCCGATCTTCTTCGCCTCGGCCTCGAACACGTCGATGAAGAGTCGTCCGATGGTCTTGCGCTTCGCTTCGGGGTCGGTGACGCCGGCGAGTTCGCCGAGGAAGAGCTTTGAGGCGTCAACATGCACCAGCGGGATGTTGTAGTGGTGCCGGAACAGGTCGACGACGGTCTCGGCCTCGTTGAGCCTGAGCAGGCCGTGGTCGACGAACACGCAGGTGAGCTGGTCGCCGATCGCCTCATGGATCAGCACGGCCGCAACCGCGGAATCGACGCCGCCGGAGAGGCCGCAGATCACCTTGCCCTTGCCGACTTGCGCGCGGATCTTCTTGATCTCCTCGGCGCGGAAGGCGTGCATGGTCCAGTCGCCGCCGAGGCCGGCGATGTTACGGACGAAGTTGCGGATCAGTTTTGCGCCGTCGGGCGTGTGCACCACCTCGGGGTGGAACATCAGGCCGTAGTACTTGCGCGCTTCGTCCTGGATCACGGCGAACGGCGCGTTGGGCGAGACGCCGGCGACCGAGAAGCCCGGCGGCATCTGGGTGATGCGGTCGCCATGGCTCATCCACACCTGGTGCTGCTCGCCGGTCTGCCAGACGCCGTCGAACAGGCGGCTGTTAGTCTTGACCTCGACGTCGGCGCGGCCGAACTCGCGGTGGTGGCCGCCCTCGACGGTGCCGCCGAGCTGGGCGGCCATCGTCATCTGGCCGTAGCAGATGCCCATCACGGGCACGCCGCTATCGAAGATCAGTTGCGGGGCGCGCGGCGAGCCTTCCTCATGAACCGATTCCGGGCCGCCGGACAGGATCACGGCCTTGGGCTGCATCTCGCGGAAGGCGGCCTCCGCCTTCTGGAACGGCACGATCTCGCAATACACGCCGTCCTCGCGCACCCGGCGCGCGATCAGCTGCGTGACCTGGCTGCCGAAATCGACGATCAGGATCTTGTCGTGGAGCGCGGCCACGGAGGTGTCGGCGGCGGCGCTGGCGGGGGTGTTGGGCTGGGCTGTCATGGCAAGCAATTACGCCGCGGCGGGAGGACTCGCAACCCTTGCCAGCAAGCGATTCACCGGTGCGTACCCCACCCACCGCTGTCGTCCCGGCCAAGCGGACTGGGGCAATGCGCAGCGTTGCGCCAGTTCGCGCCGAGCCGGGATCCATAGCCACAGGACGCGGGGCTCGGGCACGCTGTGGCCACAGCTCGCGCCAGACGACGGCCGCGGAGTATGGGTATGGGTCCCGGGTCGGCGCCCCACGCGCTACGCGCGCGGGGCTTGCCCGGGACGACAGCGGGGAATGTTCGCGGCGGGGGGCCGTAGGGTGGGCAAAGGCGCCTGGCAGGCCTTCCGTCTGGTCCACGCTGATGCGCGCCGTGCCCGCCGTCGGGCGGCGTGGGTGCGGCTACGCCTGCTTCTTCAGCACCGACACGAAGAACCCGTCCGTCCCGGTTCGGCGGGGGGTCATCAGCCAGCCCTCCGGCGTCTTCAGCGCGGCCTCGGCGAAGGCCTCGGCCTTGTCCCAGAGGACGGTGGCGGTTTGCTCCGGGGGCTGAACCGCGAACTCCGGATGCCGCTCCACGAACGCTCTCACCTGGTCGCCATTCTCGGGCTGCAGCACCGAGCAGGTGATGTAGGCGATGCGGCCCCCGGGTTTGACCAGGGAGGCCGCGCGATCAAGCACTTCGGCCTGGTCCTTGAGACGGATCTCGAGCGCGCCGGGACGCATGCGCCATTTGGCGTCGGGGTTGCGGCGCCAGGTCCCCGTGCCCGTGCAGGGGGCGTCGATGACGACGAGGTCGGCCGAGGCCTTGATGTCGGCGAGCGGGTCGGCGTCGCCCTTCGGGCTGCGCACATCGGCATTGTGGACCCCGGCGCGCGACAGCCGCTCGTGGATGGGCGCGAGCTGGCGCTTGTCGCTGTCGGTCGCGATCAGCCGGCCCTTGCCGCCCATCATCGCCGCCAACGCCAAGGTCTTGCCGCCGGCCCCGGCGCAGAGGTCGATGACCTGCTCGCCGGGCTTGGCCGCGGTGAACAGCGCCGCGAGCTGCGAGCCCTCGTCCTGGACCTCGATGGCGCCCTTGAGGAAATCCTCCTCGGCATGGATTCCGGGATTGCGGGCGTCGGCGCCGAGCGTGATGCGCAGGCCAATCGGCGACCACGGCGTCGGCTTCGCGCCGAGATGCTTGAGCGAGGCCTCCATTTTCTCGCGCTTGGCCTTGAGCGTATTGACGCGCAGGTCGAGCGGCGCGCGGCTGGCCATCGCCATGGCTTCCGCGACGCGGTCGTCGCCGAACACGGCGGCGAGATAGGGGTCGAGCCAGTCGGGATAGTCGCCGGCGACCGGCGGCGGCGCGCCCTCGGTGGTGCGCGTGGCCAGCGCCCGCTCCTCCTGCGCGTTCAAGGGCGGCGGGGCGAAGCGGCTGCCGTCGCACATCGCACCGATGGTCGCGACATCGAGGCCGCGCTCGAGCTTGAGCATGCCGAGCACGCGCGCCCGCGCCGTGTCGTCCTCCATCAGGTAGGCGCTGGAGGCGCGGCGGCGGAGCACGTCCCACACGAGCCCGGCAATGGCGGCGCGGTCGCCGGAGCCGGCGAAGCGGTGGCTGGTGCCCCAGTCCTTCAGCGCCTTGGCCGCCGGCGCCCTGTCGGCCTCGATGGTTTCGATGATGTCGATGGCGGCGGACAGCCGGGCGGCGGGGGTCATTCAGGGTCCAGTTCTAGATCAGGAGAAGTATCTTGAGGGCGAAATACAGCCACATCGCCAGCAGCACCAGCGCCGAGGCGGTCCAGGCGAGCCCGCGCTGGCGGCTGTCCTTGGCGCCGCTGACGAGACCGGCATTGACGAAGCGGGTCACCACGAACACCCAGGACAGCAGCACGATCACCAGATCGGCGTGGCGCAGCGGCAGCGCAATGGCGATCAGGGCGTAGAACAGGGTCGGCAGGCCGAATTCGTCGGCGGCGTCAGTGGCTTGCGCCCGCGTCCTGTTCCAGAACAGCAGCGCGAAGGTGAGCCCGACCTCGACGAAGACGGGCAGCAGCACCATGGTCAGCGACATGAGAATCCCCCTCACGAATGTCGAAGGCCCGGCGCGATGCCGGGCCCTCGTGGATGAACCGGTTCCCTCAGGACTCCCGAAAAGCGTCCATGGTTCCCATGTTTTTGCGGAAAGGCTTAAGAATTACATCAGGAGTGGCTCAGGCCTTGTCCGGCCCGACCCGCACCAGCTGCTTGCCGAAATTGGCACCTTTCAGCAGGCCCATGAACGCTGACGGCGCATTCTCCAGGCCCTCGGTGACGTACTCCTTGTACTTGACCTTGCCGTCGCGGACCCAGGCCGACATGTCCTTGAGGAAGTCGCCATGGCGGGAGGCGAAGTCGGAGACGATGAAGCCGCGGATGGTGAGCCGCTTGGTCAGCACGTTGCGCATCAGGGCGCCGGCCCATTTCGGCGCCACCGACTGGGTGTCGTTGTAATGGGCGATCAGGCCGCAGACGGGCATGCGGGCGAAGGCGTTGAACAGCGGGAACACCGCCTCGAACACCGGGCCGCCGACATTCTCGAAATAGACGTCGATGCCTTTCGGGCAGGCTTCCTTGAGCTTGGCGGCGAGATCGGGATCGCGATGGTCGAGGCAGTCGTCGAAGCCGAACTCGGATCGAACGTAGTCGCATTTGTCCTTGCCGCCGGCGATGCCGATGGCCCGGGCGCCCTTGATCCGGGCGATCTGGCCCACGGCCGAGCCGACCGCGCCGGAGGCTGCGGCGACCACCACCGTCTCGCCCGGCTTGGGCTGGCCGATGTCGAGCAGGCCGGTATAGGCCGTCATGCCGGGCATGCCGAGCACGCCGACCGCGGTCGAGATCGGCGCCAGCGCCGGGTCGACCTTGGCGAGGCCCTTGCCGTCGGAGATCGCATGCGTCTGCCAGCCGGCGCGCGCCAGCACGATGTCGCCGGCCTTGAAGCCGGGATTGTTCGAGGCCACGACTTCGCACACGGTGCCCGCTTCCATCACGCCGCCGACCGGCACCGGCTGGGCATAAGACGGCCCGTCGCTCATGCGCCCGCGCATGTACGGATCGAGCGACAGCCAGATCGTGCGCAGCAGCACCTCGCCAGCACCGGGCGTCGGGACGGCGTGCTCCTCGAGACGGAAGTCGGTCGGCTTGGGCTCGCCGACGGGACGTGCGGCGAGAACGATGCGCTTGGCTTGGGACATGGGATGTTTCCTCTTTTGTTGGTTGTGACGGTCGATGCTGGTAGCCCCACGGGCGCCGTCATTGCGAGAAGCGAAGCGACGAAGCAATCCAGGGCTTCACGCGCCGCCCTGGATTGCTTCGCTTCGCTCGCAATGACGGAGAGAGCAAGCGTCGCTTACACCCCGCCCGGATAGTTCGGGCTTTCGCGCGTGATCGTCACGTCATGCACGTGGCTTTCGCGCAGGCCCGCGCCGGTGATGCGGACGAACTCGGACTTGGAGTGAAACTCGCCGAGATCCTTGGCGCCGACATAGCCCATGGCGGCACGGAGGCCGCCGGCGAGCTGGTGCATGACGTTGCCGACCGGGCCCTTGTACGGCACCTGGCCCTCGATGCCCTCCGGCACGAGCTTGAGCGTGTCCTTGATGTCCTGCTGGAAGTAGCGGTCGGCCGAGCCCCGCGCCATCGCGCCGACCGAACCCATGCCGCGATAGGCCTTGTAGGACCGGCCCTGCCACAGGAACACCTCGCCGGGCGTCTCGTCGGTGCCGGCGAGCAGCGAGCCGACCATGGCGACGTCGGCGCCGGCGGCGAGCGCCTTGGCGAGATCGCCGGAGAACTTGATGCCGCCGTCGGCGATGACCGGCACATCGGCCTTCTTGGCCGCCTCGACCGCATCCATGATCGCGGTGAGCTGCGGCACGCCGACGCCGGCCACGATGCGGGTGGTGCAGATCGAGCCCGGGCCGATGCCGACCTTGACGGCGTCAGCGCCGGCATCGATCAGCGCCTGCGCGCCGTCGCGGGTGGCGATGTTGCCGGCGATCACCTGCACGGCGTTGGAGATGCGCTTGATGCGGTTGACCGCCTCGAGCACGCGCGAGGAATGACCGTGCGCGGTGTCGACCACGATGAGGTCGACGCCGGCCTCGATCAGCCGCTCGGTGCGCTCGAAGCCGCCCTCGCCGACCGTCGTCGCCGCGGCCACGCGCAGCCGGCCCTGGCCGTCCTTGCAGGCGAGCGGATGCGCGACCGCCTTCTCCATGTCCTTGACGGTGATCAGGCCGACGCAGCGGTACTGATCGTCGACGACCAGCAGCTTCTCGATGCGGTGCTTGTGCAGGATCTTCTTGGCCTCGTCCTGGCCGACGCCCTCGCGCACGGTGACGAGGTTCTCGTGCGTCATCAGCTCGGAGATCTTCTGGCGCGGATCGGTGGCGAAGCGCACGTCACGATTGGTGAGGATGCCGACCAGCTTGCCCGGGATGCCCTTGCCGCCGCCGGTGACCACCGGGATGCCGGAGAAGCCGTAATCCTTCATCAGCGCCAGCGCGTCGGCGAGCGTTGCCTCGGGCGAGATGGTTAGCGGGTTGACCACCATGCCGGATTCGAACTTCTTGACCTGGCGCACCTGGGCGGCCTGGCCCTCGGGATCGAAATTGCGGTGGATGACCCCGACACCGCCGGCCTGCGCCATGGCGATCGCCATGCGCGCCTCGGTGACGGTATCCATGGCGGACGCCATGATCGGAATGTTGAGCGGGATCTCGCGCGTCACGCGCGAGCGGATGTCGACCTCGGAGGGAAGCACATCGGAGAGGCCCGGCTTCAAGAGCACGTCGTCGAAGGTGAAGGCTTCGCGAAGTGTCTGGACGGTCGCCATCGTCAACTCCTTGTCTGCGGCCAAAACGGCCGCGATGCGGGTACGGATGAGCGACGCCGCCGTCGAGACCATGCCTCGCCGTCGAATCGGTGCCCATCGGTGGGGTTGACGCGGGTCGATAGCATGGGCCTGTGACGAATCAAAGGGCCGATACACAGTCCTCCCGCGATTGCGAAGAACGGCTGATAACGGCCCTCATTCGCGTTCCGCGCGCAATAAAAGATCGTGAATACCCTGAATCCGGAGCAGAAATTCCGCTCGCCTCCAGACCCGCCGGCCTCAGCGCCAAGCGCCCGGCGGCGGGCCGTAGCGCCGGATCGCGTCGACCACCTCGCGGTGCCGCCGGTCCTCCCGCCGCATGTGCACGGCGATCAGCGCGTGAGCCGAGGGCACCAGCAGCAGGACGTGAAAGAACAGGCCGAGGACCAGGCACACCAGACACAGCAGCAGGTTGAAGATCGCCGCGAACGGCTGCCCGTTGAGCAGCAGGCCCAGCGGCGGCACCAGGGCGGCGAGCAGGTAGATCATCGGCACATCTCCAACAACGGGACGCGGCAGCGTCGCGCTGCATTTAGGCGGCCATGCCAGCAGCGCAATGGCCTCGTTCGTCGCAGGGTGTTAAAGCCGCACCGCCCGCCTGCCCTCCCCCGCCGCCGACATCCGATGAACAAACAACGCGTCATTCCGCTGATCGTCGCCACCGCCCTGTTCATGGAGAACATGGATTCCACGGTGATCGCGACCTCGCTGCCAGCGATCGCCAGGGACATCGGCACCAGCCCGCTGACCTTGAAGCTCGCCATCACCTCGTATCTGCTGTCGCTGGCGGTGTTCATCCCGGCCAGCGGCTGGACCGCCGACCGCTTCGGCGCGCGACGCGTGTTCTCGAGCGCGGTCGCGGTGTTCATGATCGGCTCGATCGGCTGCGCCTTTGCCAACTCGGTCGAGAACTTCGTGTTCGCGCGCATCCTGCAGGGCATGGGCGGGGCGATGATGACGCCGGTCGGCCGGCTCGTGCTGCTGCGTTCCGTCGACAAGAGCGCGCTGGTCGGCGCGATGGCCTGGGTCACGATTCCCGCGTTGATCGGTCCCGTCATCGGGCCGCCGGTCGGCGGCTTCATCACCACCTATTTCTCCTGGCACTGGATCTTCCTGATCAACATCCCGATCGGCATCGTCGGCATCATCATGGCGCTGCGCTTCATCGATCCGATCAAGAGCGAGAACCCCGAGCCGTTCGATCTCACCGGCATGGTGCTGGCGGGCATCGGCCTCGCCGGTCTCGCCTTCGGCCTCTCCGTCGCCGGCCTCAATTTGCTGCCATGGTCGGTGGTCGGCAGTCTCGTCGCGATCGGCGCAATCTCGATGACGCTCTATGTCCGCCACTCCTGGCGGACCAATTCGCCGGTGCTCGACTTCTCGCTGCTGCGACTGCCGACCCTGCGCGCCTCGATCGTCGGCGGCTTCATGTTCCGGCTCGGCATCGGCGCACTGCCTTTCCTGCTGCCGCTCTTGATGCAGCTCGGCTTCGGCCTGTCGCCGTTCCAGTCCGGCCTCGTCACCTTCGGCTCCTCGGCCGGCGCGATGGGCATGAAGGCGCTGGCCGCGCGCCTCATCCGCGCCTTCGGCTTCCGCCATCTGATGACGGTCAACGCCGTCGTCAGCTCGGTCTTCCTCGCCGCCTGCGCGCTGTTCACGCCGGCGACGCCGCTGCTGCTGATCCTGATCATTCTCGTGGTCGGCGGCTTCTTCCGCTCGTTGCAGTTCACCGCGATCAACACCGTGGCCTATGCCGAGGTCGAGACTGCGCAGATGAGCCGCGCCACCACGCTCACCAGTGTCAACCAGCAGCTCGCGATCTCCGCCGGCGTCGCGGTCGGCGCGTTCTCGGTGGAGACCACGATGTGGATGCACGGGGCGAGCCAGCTCACCGCCTCGTCCTTCGCGCCCGCCTTCATCGTCGTCGCCATCACCTCGGCGCTGTCGTCGATCCTGTTCTGGCAGATGCCGGATGACGCCGGCAGCGAGATCTCAGGCCGCAAGGTCGCGGCGATCGCGAGCCGCAAGGGCGCTGAGAAGGGCGCGGAGAAGGCCGCCAGGAAATCGGCGAGCGAGACCACGCAGGACGTGCGGGATCAGCGGCTGGGGTAGCGACCGTTCTCCGGTCAAGGTCTCCTCGCGCCGGACTTCCAGAACTCGGCGAGGCGATCCGCCCACATCCGCGCGTGCAGCTCCGTGCCGGCACGGCTCATATGGCAGCCGTCATGGCGCAGCGTAAGCCCGATCTGATCCGTATCCGGGCCAGGATGGACGCCGAGCGCCGGGTTCGGCACCGCAGCCTGCGCCGAGCGTATGATCTCGTCGGGAACGCTGCCGCAAAGCGTCGCCGTGGCCACGAAGATCGGCGCCGTCACGTCGGCCGCCCGCAGGCCGGCGACGATCTCCAGATAGTTCCGCAAGTACGACAGCCGGCCCGCTTCCTTCATCTTCGGGGTGACTTGCAGATGCGTGCCGTCCTCCGCCCCGTTCGTCGAGAAGGCGAAGGCGTTGGACTCGCCCTGATGCCAGAGCACCGCGCTCGGCTCGAGACCGGCGTCGCGCAGGCCGGCGATGGTTGCGAGCAGCACCTCGAAATACTTGCCGCCGCGGGCGCGCCACTCCTCCAGATAGGTGCCGCCGATGGCGACCGGCGCAATCAGCACCGTCTTCGCCAGCCCGCGATCGATCAATTCGTCGCCCAGCCGGGTGGCGACGTTCTCGCTCCCGCCCGGCGTTCCCAGCAATGGATTGCGCGCCACGTAGCAGCGGCCGTCGAAGCGGTCGAAATTGTAGAACCGGTTGTGAGGCTGATAGAGCCGGCCACTCTGATCGGGCGCGCCGGTGTTGGAGATGTTCGACTGGCCCGCGGTCAGAAGCACCACCAGCCCCTCGCGCGGAATGGCGTCGCAGGCAATTGGCGTCGCCCTGGCACGCGCAGCCTCGTTGTCCCCCATGAGACAGCGCGAGGCGTTGCCGCCCGCGATGAAATCCGCGTCAGAACCGTACAGCGCAAGAGCGAGGTTGCGTCCCTGCAGCAGGCTCTGCACCTCCGGGTCGCTGCTCGCGCCGTCGATGCGACGGTCGTTGTCGGCAAAGGCGGCGCGCCGCGTGCGTACCTGCTCCAACAGCGCCAGGAAGCCTGGGCGGGTCGAGATCGGTCCGACGGCGCAGGGAACGCAATTGCCGTCGCGTGTCCTGGCCGCGGTGGTCGGCTGGCAGACGTCGCGGGCCGGCAGCACCTCCGCGGCGCCGGCCGTGGCAGCGAACGAGGCGAACCACGCTGCGACAAGTACGACGATTGATACACGCAGGTTCATGTTCCAGTCACTCTTCGTCGCCAACCTTGGATATCACCTCTGTTCCAGAGCTTGCATATGACTTCCAGCCGTTCCGGGCCTCATGGTTCGAGACGCGCCGCAAGCGGCGCTCCTCACCATGAGGGGCTTGGATTGCGCTCCGAACACAGACCTCGTCCTGAGGAGCGCGCCCCTTGGCGCGCGTCTCGAAGGACGGCCACAGGGCACTCCCGTTGGTGTCATCCATGTGAAAGCAGCCCCGCGTTCGTGCGGAAGAACCAAGGAGCGCCAATCTCGTTATGCACGCCGGCACCGCCCTGTTTTGTGGATACGGCGCGAGCCGCCTTTTCCATTATAGTCCGCCTCCATGAAGGAGAGCCGAATCGATGCACGGCCGCTCGCCACCCTGGCGACGGACTGTTGGCCAACCGCGCTTCTGCTCGCGGCGACGGTGCTCGCCGTGCCCGCACTCGGCGGCCTTGTCAGGCCGGCCTTCGTGCTCGGCTGCGCGGTCGCAGGCTGGTTCGCTTGGCGTCGCAGCCCCGCAGCCCACGTGCAGTCGGCGATCCTGATGTTCGCCTTTGCTCCTTTCGTGCGCCGCCTGGTCGACGTCTCCGCAGGATTCGATTCGTCCGGCATCATGTTGAGCGGCCCCCTGCTGTTCATCATCGCGCCAGTTCCGAGTCTGGCACTCTCGCCCTCGGACAAGGACAGGCCGGGCAATCCCTGGCTCGTGGCGCCGCTCATCATCCTCGCCTGCATCGTCTATGGCGGCGCGCTTTCGATCTTCCAGAACGACTGGTTCAACGCCGCCAATGGCGGAATGAAATGGGCCGCGCCCGTACTCTATGCGATCGCCCTGCAGCAGCGGGCGCAATCCGACGGCGCCCTGCTCGATGCCATCACGCGCGTGTTCCTGCTGGTGCTGCCGCTCACCGGCCTCTACGGCATCTGGCAATATGTCGATCCGCAAGGCTGGGATCGGTTCTGGATGGTGAACGCCAGCATCACCTCGGCCGGCTATCCGCTGCCCTACATGGTGCGCGTGTTCAGCACGATGAACGGCCCGGCCAGCTACGCGACCTTCACGGCCACGGGCCTGCTGCTGGTGGGGTTCCTGCGCCCGGGATGGCTGGCACTGGCGGCGATGGCGCCCGCAGCGCTCGGCCTGTTGCTGTCGCTCTACCGCACCAGCTGGATCACGCTCGCGGTGGGCGTGCTGTTCTGCATGTTGTTCCCCGCGACGCGGCGTCGGGCCGTATCGATCACGGGCGGACTGGTCGGCGCGGTGATCGTCACCGTCATGTTCACGCCGTTCGCGGAGGTCATCACCTCTCGTCTGGAATCGCTCGGCAGCGTGTCGCAGGACAGTAGCGGCAGCGAGCGGCTGGATGAGTTCGTCACGCTGTGGAATGCGCCGAACAGCATGGTCCTGGGATCTGGCTTCACCATCACCGACGTCGGCGTCGCCGGCGCGATGCCGATCGACGGGCAGATCATCGCAAGCTGGGTGACGATGGGCATTCCGGTCGGACTGATCTGCCTCGCGGCCTATGTCTGGGTCGGGCTCGCCGCCACCGGCGCCGCCTGGCGGATGCCGACGCGCGAGGGCGCCGTGCTCGGCGCGCTCGCCATCAGTGCGCTGCTGATCCAGCTGCCGCTGACCAGCATCTCCTCCGGCGAGGTCTCGGCGCTGTTCTGGATGCTCGTCGCCATGGCCTGTCCGCTCGACCAGATGGCCGGCGGCGCACGGCGCACCGTCGCCGCTCAGCAGCATCAGGCCGGCGCCTGATCGGACGTTGCAACGCGCGGCGCGATCGCTGCGGCCTGCGGCTTGCGGGAGGCCGGCGGTGCAAGCCCGAAGACCGGCAGCAGATGCAGCCGCTGCAGGATGGCATGCGCCATCAGAGGAAGCACGACACCGGCCGCCGTCCCGGCCAACAGATAGACCCATGGCGATGGTGGGATGTGCAGCTTGAGCATGATGATGCGCATGCCCGAGCCGCTGAGGATGTGCAGCACATAGATCGTCATCGACGCGACGCCTGCGGCCGCAAGCCAGCGATGACGCGCCGGGGCAAGCAGCTTGCAGAGCCCGACCGTGCCGGCGATCCCGAGCACACAGGCCGGCAGGGAGGCGAGCCCATTGGCGTCCATGCCGGACAGCTGGCCGCCCAGCGCCACCGCGGCCGCAAACGCGATCCCGATCACGGCCAACGCGGACCAGCCGAACGGCCGCCATTCCGCCACCACGCTGACACCGTAGACGCCCGCGACGTAGAACGGCAGATGATGCAGGGTGAGTGCGAGGTCCGGCCGGATCGGCAGCGCGAGGAACACGCAGAGCCCGGCCAGCGCGAGCGTAATCAAGACCGTCCGCGACGGGACCAGCACCGCGATCACGTGGCAGATCATCAGCGCGTAGAGAAACCAGAACTGTGCGATCGGACGATACCAGATCGCGGCGAGATCGCCGGGATGAATCGGGATGTTGGCATCCCGCGCCAGCAGCATCGTGATCCCGCCCTGGATCAGCGACCACAGCACATAGGGATAGGCGATGGTCCAGAGCTTGGACGTGAGGAAGGGACGCGCGCCGCGCCGCAAGCTGTGCTGCACATTCAAGCCGGCCAGAAAGAAGAACAGCGGCATGTGGAACGTGTAGAGCGTGTAGTCCATCCAGCGCGCGACGGCTCCATCCGGGAAGATGCCCGGGCGCACCAGACCGCCAAGCACGTGACCGTACACGACCAAGATGACGCCGAGGCCGCGCGCGAAATCGATCCACGCCGTGCGCGCTGTGTCAGCCGTTGCCCTCTGCGTTCCAGCATCCATGCCCGACTTGTCCTGCCCGTGTCGCGCAGCCCGTGTCCAGTTTGCGATCCTACGAAGTCCGCGCCGCATTCGTCCAAGTCTTAGCGCAGCCGGCTTTGCAGCGCCGTCGGCGCCTGCCAGGACATCGGGGGTATTCTCGCGTTAGTCTTAACCAACCGATAAGCCTCTGCCGGATGGCTGCGCCTACGCCGGGGATCGCGACCAGAGGTGGCGCGGTTCGGCTTACGCGCCACACTCAATCCTCATTCGCCTTGAAGCGCCCGAGTCCCTTGAGGACGAACGGCGCGACGAGCGCAATCAGCGCGACCGCCAGCAGAGTGGCAGAGATCGGCGACTGCAGCAGGGTCATGGGATCGCCGAGGCTGATCGCGAGCGCCCGCCGCAACTGGCTCTCGGCGATCGGCCCGAGGATCAGCCCGACCACGACCGGCGCAATCGGGAAATCGAACCGACGCATCAGGAAGCCGAGCACGCCGAAGCCGGCCAGCATCGACAATTCGACCACGGACGGCTTTGCGGCGATCGTCCCCATCGTGGCGAACACGAGGATGCCGGCGTAGAGCCAGGGCGTCGGGATCGCGAGCAGCTTCACCCACAGACCGACCAGCGGCAGGTTGAGCACCAGCAGCATCGTGTTGGCGATGAACAGGCTGGCGATCAGGCCCCAGACCAGGTCGGGCCGCTCGGCAAACAGCAGCGGGCCCGGATTGAGGCCATATTGCTGGAAGCCGGCGAGCATCATCGCGGCGGTCGCCGACGTCGGCAGGCCGAGGGTCAGCAGCGGCACCAAGGTGCCCGCGGCAGAAGCGTTGTTGGCGGCCTCAGGGCCGGCGACGCCTTCGATCGCGCCTTTGCCGAATTGGTCGGGATATTTGGTCAGGCGCCGCTCGGCAGAATAGGACAGGAACGTCGGGATCTCCGCCCCGCCCGCCGGCAGCGCGCCGATTGGAAAGCCGAACATGGTGCCGCGCAGCCACGGCTTCCACGACCGCTTCCAGTCCTCGCGCGTCATCCACAGCGAGCCCTTGATGGCCTCGATCTTCTCCTCGGTATGATGCCGGCGCGAGGCGACGTAGAGCGCCTCGCCGACCGCGAACAGGCCGACCGCCAAGGTCGTCACCTCGACGCCATCGAGCAGCTCCGGCACGCCGAAGGCGAGCCGCGCCTGCCCGGTGAGCTTGTCGATGCCGATGAGGCCGAGCGTGAGACCAATGAACAGGCTGGTGAGGCCGCGGATCGGTGAATCGCCGAAGGTCGCGGACACCGTGACGAAGGCGACGCACATCAGCGCGAAGTAGTCCTCCGGCCCGAAGCGCACGGCGATGTCGACGAGATACGGCGACAGGAAGGCGAGACCGATGGTGGCGATGGTGCCCGCGACGAACGAGCCGATTGCCGCCGTCGCCAGCGCCGGGCCGCCGCGGCCGGCCTTGGCCATCTTGTTGCCCTCGAGCGCGGTCGCCATCGAGGCGCTCTCGCCGGGGGTGTTGATCAGGATCGCGGTGGTCGATCCGCCATACATGCCGCCATAATAGATGCCGGCGAACATGATCAGCGAACCGCCGGGATCGAGCTTGTAGGTCACCGGCAGCAGCAGCGCGACGGTGAGCGCCGGCCCGATGCCCGGCAGCACGCCGACGGCGGTGCCGAGGAACACGCCGACCAGCGCATAGAGCAGGTTCATGGGCTGGACGGCGATCGCCATCCCATGCGCGAGCGCGGCAAAGGTGTCCATCAGAGCAGTCTTTCGAGCGGACCGGCGGGAAGGCTCAGGGTGAGGAGGCGGTCGAATGCGAGATAGATCAGCGTCGTCAGCACCGCGCCGATGACGAGATCGGTGACGAAGGCGCGCCGGCCGAACGCGGCCGACGTCGTCACGAACAGCGCGGTGGTCGCCAGGATGAAGCCGCCACCGAACCCGATGATCGCGATCAAGAGCGCAAGGCCTGCGAGGATCAACAGCACCGCCATCGGATCGGAGCTCTCGCGCGGCGGCAGGTTGCCTCTGAGGGCATCGATCAGATTGGCCAGTGCAAGAATGCCGAGCCCGATCGCGATCACGACCGGCATGACCTGCGGGCCCATGCCGTACATCGTGGTCGCCGGGATCTGATTGGCGTCATAGACAAGCACGAGCGCGACAGCCGCCAGCAGCGCCGCAATGACGATGCCGGCCTTGTCGACGCCACCCGAGGCGGGTGTCTCGGTGCCGGCACTCTCCGTCGTCATGACTTGACGAGGCCGACCGACTTCAACACGTCGGTGACGCGGACGTTCTCCTTTTTCAGGAAGTCGGCGAACGCATCACCCGGAAGATAGGCGTCATCCCAGCCTTTCTGCTTCAAGATCTCCTTCCACGCATCCGACTTCACCATCTTCTCGACGGCCTCGCTGAGCACCTTCTTCTGCTCCGGCGTGATGCCGGGCGCCGCGACCACCGAGCGCCAATTGGCGAGCACGAGGTCGATGCCCTGCTCCTTGAAGGTCGGGATGTCGACCCCTGGAATGCGTTTCTCCGAGGACACACCGATGGCGCGCAGCTTGCCGCTCTTGATCTGCCCGTCGTATTCCGACAGGCCGGAAATGCCCGCCGTGACCTTGCCGCCGAGGATCGCCGCCAGCGACTCGCCGCCGCCCGAGAACGGGATGTAGTTGACCTTCTTGGCGTCGGCGCCGACGGCGCCGGCGAACAGCGCCGCCATCACGTGATCGACGCCGCCGGCCGAGCCGCCGGCGAAGGTGACCTTGGCGATGTCGGCCTTCAGCGCCGCGGCGAGATCCTGCGCCGTCTTGATCGGCGAGTTCGCGGGCACGACGATGACCTGGATCTCCTCGGTCAGCCGCGCGATCGGCGTCACCTGCTCCAATGTCACCGGCGACTTGTTCATGGCGAGCGCGCCGACCATGACGAAGCCGTTGACCATCAGCTGGTTGCCGTCGCCCTTGGCGCCGTTGACGAACTGCGCGATGCCGACGGTGCCGCCGGCGCCAGCGACGTTGGTCACCTGGACGCTGCGTGCCACGCCCGACGCCACGAAGGCCTGCTGCATGGCCCGCGCGGTCTGGTCCCAGCCGCCGCCGGGCGCGGCAGGCGCCATCACCTTCAGCTCGAGCTGCTGGGCGAAGGCCGGAGCACCGGCAAGGAAGGTCAAAGCGACGACGGCGCCGAACAGGCGCGTACAGAACGAATTCAAAGCGGTCCTCCACGGTCGGCCGAACGAACGGCTCGCGTTTCTTCTCTTGCCCCTCACGAGCGGCATTTCAGCGGGAAATGCGGCCTCTGTCCAGACGGGATTGCTCGCGCCGTCGCCCGCGTTGCAGCAGCAGCCCTGGGAGGACGAGACGGTTGTGGGAGGAGCGGCCTAACCGCAAGTCCAGACCATCCCCACTGGCGTCCGCGTCCAGCACGGGCCGAAGCTGCCGCCATTGTAATGGCCGCGATAGAAGCCTGGCTGGCCGAAATAATGCCACTCGCCGTTGTAGAGCATGTATTTCGGCGTGCCGTCGATATACCAATGGCGGCGGCTGCCGCGCGGCCCGTTGCGCATGGCCTCCTTGTCGGCATAGAGCGGCAAGCTGTTGTTGGGCGGCTGCTTGTAGCCGGGCAGGAAGCCATAGCCCTGCCAGCGGTGCGCCTTGCGCTTGTGCGACGGCGCGGCGGTCGCGATCGCGGGGACCAGCAGCAGAAGCATCACGATCGCGACGATGAAACGATGCGGCATCACGGCAGCCCGATGGGTACGAGGGTCTCGAATCTTCAGTTCGATTGCGGCACGGCAACGGCCGTTCCGTCATGAAATGTTTCAGCGATGCCGCCGATGCGCGCGGCGCGGCGGAGGCGACGGCGGGGCGTAGAAGGGATTGAGATCGCACATCGCCGCACGGCCCGACGCCGTCGCGCGACATTGCGGCAGCGACGTATAGCTGCAGTCGATCCACTCGCCACCGCCAAACCGGCCGCCTTCATAGACCTTCATGCACACGGGATAGCGCGGATCGTAGGCCTGGGCGTGAGCCGGCCCCGATATGGCCGAGCCCACCATCAAAGCGACCGCGACAGCGCTGCAGGTCAGGACACGCATTTCGGGACCTCCGGAACGGGTCTCGTCGGCCCAAGCCGATTCCCGAGACCTTGTTGCATCTGCTCTGTATCGCCGGCGCTGGCCGGTCGCAATGACGCCGTTACAGCAGGTCGGCCTGCTCTCCGCCGCGGAACCCCATCGCCAGCACGTAGCGCTCCGACGAATCCTGCCGGCTCGCCGCCGGCTTGACGTGGCGGACGCTGGCGTAATCGCGCTTGAGCTGCGCCATCAAGTCGGCATCGGCGCCGCTCTGGAACGTCTTGGCGAGAAAGCTGCCGCCCGGTTTGAGCACCTCGCTGGCGAAATGCGCGGCGAGTTCGACGAGACCGACGATGCGCAGCTGGTCGGTCTTGCGGTGGCCGGTGGTGTTGGCCGCCATGTCCGACATCACCACGTCGGCACGCCCGCCGAGCATCGCGCGAAGCTTTTCCGGCGCGTCCTGGGCGTGGAAATCGAGCTGGGTGAAGGTGACGCCGGGGATCTCGCCCATCTCCAGCAGATCAATCGCGATCACCTTGCCCTTCCCGGCTTCGGCCCCGACCCGACGCGCCGCGATCTGGCTCCAGCCGCCGGGTGCGGCGCCGAGATCGACCACCGTCATGCCGGGCTTGAGCAGCCGGTATTTGTCATCGATCTCGAGCAGCTTGTAGGCCGCGCGCGAGCGATAGCCGTCGCGCTTAGCCTGGACGACATAGGGATCGTTGAGCTGGCGCTCCAGCCAGAGCTTCGAGGACAGCTTGCGCTTGCCTCCGGTCTTGACCTGCACATGCATGCGGCCGGTCGTGTCTTTTGCCATGTGTTTCTCGGTCGTCGTGACCAGACGCGGGAGGCGAAAATCCGTCCATGCTCGAGGTCTGGCGGAACTACAAAGGTCACCCTCCCCTGGAGGGGGAGGGTCGATCGGGAGCGAAGCGAGCGATCGGGGTGGGGTGAGCCACACGAAGACTGCTCGTGGAACTCACCCCACCCCGTCTCACATTGCGCTGCGCTCCATGTGAGACGACCCTCCCCCTCCAGGGGAGGGTAAAGTCGCTACGCCGTGCGCAGCGCACCGTCTTCGCGCATCATCTCGACCAGCATGCCCTCGCGCAGGCCGCGATCGGCGACGCGCAGCCGCGGCAACGGAAACGCCAGGCGAATCGCGTCGAGAATGGCGCAGCCCGCGAGCACGAGGTCGGCACGGTCGATGCTGATGCAGTTGTTCTCGGCGCGCTCCTGGTAGCTCATCGCCAGCAGCTTGGCGATCGTCGTCGTGATGTCGGCATCGTTGATCCAGATGCCATCGACCCGGCGCCGATCGTAACGCGCGAGGTTGAGATGAATGCCGCCGAGCGTCGTCACGGTGCCGGAGGTGCCGAGCAGGTGCATGCCGGAGAGGTCGCCGCCGTTCTCGGCCGCGAACGGCCCGACATGCTCGGCCACGGCCTCGACCATGGCGGCATAGATCTCCGGCGTCACGTCGCGGCCGCCGAAGCGTTCGGCCAGCGTCACGACGCCGAGCGGGATCGACATCCAGGCCTTGATCCTCGGCTCGGCGTTGCGGTCTGCCGGATCGCGCTCGATCCGCACCAGCTCGCTGGAGCCGCCGCCAATGTCGAACAGGATGGCCCCGCGCCCGCCTGGATCCAGTAGCGGCGCGCAGCCCTTGACGGCCAGCGCCGCCTCGGTCTCGCGGTCGATCACCTCGAGCTCGATGCCGGTCTCCGCCGCCACCCGGCTGCGGAACCCCTCCGCATTGGAGGCGGCGCGGCAGGCCTCGGTCGCGATCAGACGCAGGCGGCTGGCCTTCTTGGATTGGATCTTGTCCCGGCAGATGCTGAGCGCGGCGATGGCCCGATCCATCGCCGCATCGCTGATGCAGCCGGTGGTCGAGATGCCCTCGCCCAGCCGGACAATGCGCGAGAAGGAGTCGACCACGCGGAAACTGTCGCCCGAAGGACAGGCGATCAGGAGCCGGCAATTGTTGGTTCCGAGGTCCAGGGCCGCGTAGACGCTGCTGCCATTGCTGGCGCAGGAAGGCGTCGCGACGTCCAGACCCGGACGCAAGCCGGGCTCCAGGTTCCCGCGCGGCGTGGGACTCTCCCGCAGCCGCGTGTCATTGATCATTCAAATGTCTTTCCGCTGGCCGAACCGGCTCAGATGGAAGTTCTCTTTCGTGAGACATTATCAGTGGATAGCGCCGGCGCAACAGCCCCTCCGTCAGGCGTGATGCACCATTCCTAATCAACCGTTGTCCGGCCGCGGGCGCTGCACTATCTGGGAACAGCCCGCATTTGCGACCAATCCAGCCTCTTGGGTCCTCATTCATGCAAGATCACACCGTCCCGGCCTCCCTCGAAAACGCGATCGCGCTGCAGAAATTCGGCGTCGGGCAGCCGGTCCGGCGCAAGGAGGACGACACGCTGGTGCGCGGTCACGGCAAATATACCGACGATTTCAACCTGCCCGGCCAGGCCCATGCCTGGATCGTGCGCTCCAGCCACGCCCATGGCATCATCAAGAGGATCGACACCGCGGCCGCCAAGGCCATGCCCGGCGTGCTCGGGGTGTGGACTGGAGCCGACCTCGCCGGAGCCAACTATGGCCCGTTCACCTGCGGCCTGCCGCTGAAGGGCCGGGACGGCTCGCCGCTGCTGCAGACCAACCGGCCGGCGCTCGTCACCGACAAGGTGCGCTTCGTCGGCGACCCCGTCGCGTTCGTGGTGGCGGAGACCGCGGCCCAGGCCCGCGACGCGGCCGAGGCGGTCGAGGTCGATATCGAGCCCCTGCCCGCGGTCACCAATGCCGAGGAAGCCGCCAAGCCCGGCGCGCCGCAGCTCTATGACCATATCCCCAACAACGTCGCGCTCGATTATCATTACGGCGACACGGCCAAGATCGAAGAGGCCTTCGCCAAGGCCGCGCACGTCACCAAGCTCGACATCGTCAACACCCGCGTCGCCGTGGTGTCGATGGAGCCGCGCGTGGCGCTCGCCGCGTTCGACGGCAAGACCGAGCGCTTCACCTTGCAGGTGCCGACCCAGGGCGTGTCCGGCAACAAGGCGACGCTGGCCAAGATCCTCAACGTCGCACCGGACAAGGTCCGCATCCTCACCACCAATGTTGGTGGCTCGTTCGGGATGAAGAACGTCTCCTATCCTGAGTACGTCTGCATTCTGCACGCGGCGAAGCAGCTCGGCCGTCCCGTGAAGTGGCGCGACGAGCGCACCACCGCCTTCCTGTCCGACAGCCAGGGTCGCGACCAGATCATCCATGGCGAGCTGGCGCTCGACGCCGACGGCAAGTTCCTCGCTGTCAGGCTGTCCGGCTATGGCAATCTCGGCGCCTACATCATGGGCGTGGCGCCGCTGCCGCTGTCGCTCAACACCGGCAAGAACCTCGCCAGCGTCTACAAGACGCCGCTGCTGGGCGTCGACATCAAGACCGTGCTCACCAACGTCACCCTGATGGGCGCCTATCGCGGCGCCGGCCGCCCCGAGGCGAACTACTTCATGGAGCGGCTGATCGACACCGCCGCGCGCGAGATGGGCATCGACCGTCTCACCATCCGCAAGCGCAACTTCATCAAGCCGAGCCAGATGCCGTTCCCGGCCGCGTCGGGCGTGACCTACGACTCCGGCGACTTCGCCGCGGTGTTCGAGAAGGCGCTGCAGGTCTCCGACTACGCCGGCTTCGCCAAGCGCAAGCGCGAGAGCCGCAAGAACGGCAAGCTGCGCGGCATCGCGGTCGGCTCGTATCTCGAGGTGACCGCGCCGCCGTCGGGCGAGCTCGGCAAGATCACCTTCGACGCCGATGGCGGCGTGACCCTGACGACCGGCACGCTCGATTACGGCCAGGGCCACGCGACCCCGTTCTCGCAGGTCTTGTCGGCGCAGCTCGGCGTGCCCTTCGAGAAGATCAGGCTGGAGCAGAGCGATTCCGATCTCGTGCGGTTCGGCAACGGCACCGGCGGCTCGCGCTCGATCACCGCGACCGGCCAGGCAATCGTCGAGTCCTCGCAGCTCGTCATTGCCAAGGGCAAGCAGGCGGCGGCGCATCTGCTCGAAGCCTCGGAAGCCGACATCGAGTTCGCAGACGGCCAGTTCACCATCGCCGGCACCGACCGCAGCATCGACGTCATGGAGCTAGCGCGCCGCCTACGCGACGGCAAGATGCCCGAGGGCGTGCCGGCCTCGCTCGACGTCGACCACAACTCGACGGTCACGGAGTCGACCTTCCCCAATGGCTGCCACGTCTGCGAGGTCGAGATCGAGCCGGACACCGGCGTCGCGCAGATCGTCGCGTATACCGCAATCAACGACTTCGGCACGGTGATCAATCCGATGATCGTGGCCGGCCAGCTGCATGGCGGCGTCGCCCAGGGCATCGGCCAGGCGCTGATGGAGCATCTGCGCTACGACGAGAGCGGCCAGCCGATCACCGGCTCGCTGATGGACTACGCGCTGCCGCGCGCCTCCGACGTGCCGATGATGACGGTGGACAACCATCCGGTGCCCGCCAAGAGCAATCCCTTGGGCACCAAGGGCTGCGGCGAAGCCGGCTGCGCCGGCTCGATGGCGAGTGTGATCAATGCCGTGATCGACGCGCTGTCGGACTATGGCGTGAAGCACCTGGACATGCCGCTGACCACCGAGAAGCTCTGGCGCGCGATCCAGGACGGCAAGGCGAAGACCGCGGCGTAGCTGCTTCGCTGCGCTCGCGATGAGGCGAAAACATCTCATTGCTAAACGAAAAGCCCGTAGCCCGCACGAGCGCAGCGATATGCGGGGTCTCACGGGCCGTATCGGTGAACCCGGATGTCGCTCCCGCCTGCACCCGCGTGCGCGCATCCGGGCTACGGACTGTCGAGATTGGGCCGCGGGTCCTCTCCACGTCATTGCGAGCGTAGCGCGTAGCGAAGCAATCCAGAATCCTTCCACGGAGACAGTCTGGATTGCTTCGCTGCGCTCGCAATGACGGGAGCGTGGGGCGACCAGCATGCCCCAATCTCAACTGTCATCGTCCGCATGCGGACGATCCAATACTCCGAGGCGGCTACGATTCAGCCGAGACGTCGCGGCGTACTGGATGCTCCGCCTGCGCGGAGCATGACAGCTGCTTTATGGATGCCGCCTGCCTTTTACCATTACGCCGCCGCCTGCGCGCGCGGCTGGTAGATCGCCACATGGTGACAGTGCGCCAGCGGCCGCGTGCCGTTCGCCACCACCAGCGCATCGATCTCGACGAAGCGGTGTCCCTTCTTCTCGTAGTTCGCGACCACCCGGCCACGCGCGGTGATCTCGTCGGTTTCGGCAATCGCCGACAGCAGCTGCATGCGGCTGCCGACGTGAATCCACGGACCGAGCACGATGTTGTCGACCAGCAGGCGGTTCATCACCCGCTGCAGCATGCCGGGATGACCGAGCCGCTCGCCGGAATAGATCGGATCGCGCTCGCGAATCTCGGCGAGATAGGCCGTCGCCGCCTGCCCCGGCCAGGCGCGTGGCGCAGTGCCGAGCCAGTTGCCGACGGCGAACGAGTCTGCGCCGATCACCGACCGCACCGCTGCTGGCGGAACATCGCGATAGCCGGCCAGCACCACGTCCGGCGCCGCCGCCGGCAACGACGCGGAACCGGTGGCGCAGATCTCGCTTTTACTCGTCACCTCCAGGCGGAGCCCGTCGCCGACCTCCTCCGCCCTGACCTCGGCGATCTCGCCGTCATAGACCGGCTTGGTGAACCGCGCCTCGATCAGCCCGCGCTCCAGGAATGCCCGGCCCCAGCGCACAACCGGCTGATGCAGCATGTAGGCCAGCACCTCGACGCCGGGCACGAGGCCGCCGGCGAAGCCGAACCGGCGCGCCACGCTGTCATCGTGCATCTTGTTCTCGGACTGCTTGGCCGTGTTGAACGCCTCGACCGCATAGGTCGCGATTCCGTCTGCCATCCTTGCCTCCCTTTGACCCTTTTCGGGCGATGGTAACGGCCGGAAAGGTCCTGGCAAGGCCAGCGTTTGGCTCGCAATTTGGCTGGCGATGGGGTACCAACCGGCCACCCCCAGCAGAACGCCAGATGACGACCGAAACCGCCGAGCTCGCCCCTGTCACGATCTATGTCGACGCCGACGCCTGTCCGGTGAAGGACGAGATCTATCGCGTCGCGATCCGCCACGGCCTGCCAGTGATCGTGGTTGCGGGCGGCTTCATCCGCGTGCCCGAGGATCCCCTGATCACGCGCGTGGCGGCCGGCAGCGGCATGGATGCCGCGGATGACTGGATCGCAGAGCGCGCCGGCGCCGACGACGTCGTCATCACCGCGGACATTCCGCTGGCGAGCCGCTGCGTCAAGGCCGGCAGCGCCGTGATCGCACCGAACGGCAAGCCGTTCACCGAGGAGTCGATCGGCATGACGCTCGCTGTGCGCAACCTCATGACCGATCTGCGGTCATCGGGCGAGGTGACCGGCGGCCCGCGCTCGTTCACGCCGCGCGACCGCTCCACCTTCCTCTCCACCCTCGATACCACGATCCGCCGCCTGCAGCGCCAGCGCGCGGCGCGGGTCCAGCAGCAGAGCTAGAGATATGGCGCCGCCTCTCATCCAACTCAAAGACATCCGCCTGACCTTCGGCGGCACCGCGCTGCTGCAGGGCGTCGAACTGTCGGTCTCGCCCGGCGAGCGCGTCTGCCTGATCGGCCGCAACGGCTCCGGCAAGTCGACGCTGCTCAAGATCGCCGCCGGCCTCGTCGAATGCGACAGCGGCACCCGCTTCGTGCAGCCGGGCGCCACGGTTCGCTATCTGCCGCAGGAGCCGGATTTCTCCGGCCATGCCACCACGCTGTCCTATGTCGAGGCCGGGCTCGGCCCGGGCGACGATCACTATCAGGCGCGCTATCTCGTCGAGCAGCTCGGACTGACCGGAGAAGAGGATCCCGCGCATGTCTCCGGCGGCGAGGCGCGTCGCGCGGCGCTGGCGCGCGTGCTTGCGCCCAACCCCGACATCCTGCTGCTGGACGAGCCGACCAACCACCTCGACCTCACGACCATCGAGTGGCTGGAGAACGAGCTCGACGGCCGAAGCTCGGCGCTGGTGCTGATCAGTCACGATCGTCGTTTCCTTACCAATCTGTCCCGCGCGACCGCGTGGCTCGACCGCGGCCAGATCAGGCAGATCGACCGCGGCTTTGCGGCGTTCGAGGCGTGGCGCGACGAGGTGCTGGCGGAGGAAGAACGCGAGCAGCACAAGCTCGACCGCAAGATCGTCAACGAAGAGCACTGGCTGCGCTACGGCGTCTCCGGCCGCCGCAAGCGCAACGTCAAGCGGCTCGCCAATCTGCATGCGCTGCGCCAGCAGCGCCGCGACTATCGCGGCACGGCGGGCGCCGCCAACCTCGCCGCGGCCGAGGCCGACAAGTCCGGCAAGCTGGTGATCGAAGCGAAGGGCGCATCGAAGAGCTATGGTGATCGCAAGATCGTCGACAACTTCTCCATCCGCATCCAGCGCGGCGACCGCATCGGCATCGTCGGCCCCAACGGCGCCGGCAAGACCACGCTGGTCAACCTGCTCACCGGCGGCAGCGAGCCGGACAGCGGCAGCATCCGGCTCGGCGTCAATCTGGAGACGGCGACGCTCGACCAGCACCGCGAGAGCCTCGATCCCCGGACGACGCTCGCCGAAGCGCTGACCGGCGGCCGCGGCGATCACGTCATGGTGGCCGGCAAGCCGAAGCACGTCGTCGGCTACATGGAGGACTTCCTGTTCTCGCGCGAGCAGATGCGCACGCCGCTCGAAGTGCTCTCCGGGGGCGAGCGCGGCCGGCTGATGCTGGCGCGCGCACTGGCCAAGCCATCGAACCTGCTGGTGCTGGACGAGCCGACCAACGATCTCGACTTGGAGACACTCGACGTGCTCGAGGACATGCTCGGCGACTACGAGGGCACGGTGATCCTGATCAGCCACGACCGCGACTTCCTCGATCGCGTGGTCACCTCGGTGATCGTCCCCGAGGGCAACGGCAAATGGCAGGAATACGCCGGTGGCTACAGCGACATGCTGGCTCAGCGCGGTGCCGACCTGAAGCGCCAGCATGCCAAGGCGGCTGAGGAGAAGAAGGAAACCAAGCACGCGGCCGCGGCGCCTGCGAGCGCGCCGAAGCGCAAGCTCTCCTTCAACGAGAAGCACGCACTGGAGACCTTGCCGAAGACGATCGCCAAGCTGCAAGCCGAGATCGCCAAGCAGCAGGCCGTGCTCGCCGACCCCGCGCTATATGCGAAAGACCGCAAGAAATTCGACGCCGCCTCCCTCGCCCTCGCCACTGCGCAAGCCGAGCTCACCGCCGCCGAAGACCGCTGGTTGGAGCTCGAAGTGCTGCGCGAGGAGATCGAGGGCGCGTGACGTTCATCGAAATCACTTCGTCATTGCGAGCGAAGCGACATGTCCGCCATAGCCCGAAGGGCGACGGCGGAAGCAATCCAGGGCTGCAGTCGTGACTCTGGATTGCTTCGTCGCTTCGCTCCTCGCAATGACGGTTATATGGAGTAAATGACATGACCACCCCGCTCGCCGCCAAGATCGCCAGGGACTACGGCACGCCCTGCGCCGTCATCGACATGGACAGAGTTGAGCGCAACATCGCGCGCATCCAGGCCCAGTGCGAGGCCGCGGGCGTCGCCAACCGCCCGCACATCAAGACCCACAAGAGCCCGGTGCTGGCCAAGCTGCAGATCGAGGCCGGCGCGCAAGGCATCACCTGCCAGAAGATCGGCGAGGCCGAGATCATGGCGGCCGCTGGCATCAGTAACATCCTGATCAGCTACAACCTGATCGGCGAGGAAAAAATGGCGCGTCTTGCCGCGCTGCAGACCAAGGCCGATATGACCGTCGCCGCCGACAACGCGACCGTGATCGCCGGCCTGCCGCAGGCAGCAAAACAATCCGGCCGCACGCTGTCGGTCGTGGTCGAATGCGACACCGGCCGCAAGCGCGCCGGCGTCGAGACACCGGCCGAGGCGATCCAGCTTGCGCGCCAGATCAAGGCCAGCGAGGGCCTGCGCTTCGCCGGCTTCATGATGTACCCGACCGAGACCGGCTGGGACGAGGCGCAGCGCTTCTATGACGAGGCCCTGGCCGGCGTTCGCGCCGAAGGGCTGGAGGCTGCCATCGTCTCGACCGGCGGCTCGCCCAACCTGAAGAATCTCGGCAAGCTCAAGGGCGCCACCGAGCACCGGCCCGGCACCTACATCTACAACGACCGCATGCAGGTCGCCGCCGGGGTCGCGACCTGGGACGACTGCGCGCTGCACATCTACTCCACCGTCGTCAGCCGCGCCGCGCCCGAGCGCGGCATCCTCGACGCCGGCTCGAAGACGCTGACGACCGACACCGGCGGCCTCGACGGCCACGGCCTGATCCTGGAGCACCCGGAAGCGAAGATCGCGCGCTTCGCCGAGGAGCACGGCTTCCTCGATCTCTCCCGCAGCAACACCCGCCCCAATGTCGGCGACGTCGTGCGCATCATCCCCAACCACGTCTGCGTCGTCGTCAACATGATGGACGAGGTCGTGATGGTCCGCGGCGAGGAGATCCTGGGCACGTTGCCGGTCGCGGCGCGGGGCAAGCTGCGGTAGGACGAAGCTCTCTCGCAGCGTCACTGCGAGGAGCGAAGCGACGAAGCAATCCAGAGTCGCGCGCGTGACCCTGGATTGCTTCCACCTACGCTCGAGGAGCTTCGGCGGACACGTCGCTTCGCTCGCAATGACGAGAAATCTGTAGGGTGGGCAAAGGCGCGAAGCGTCGTGCCCACCGCGTTCTTGTACGAATGCCAATGGTGGGCACGCTTCGCTTTGCCACCCTACAATTCGAGCCGCTTCAAGATGCCCCTGCCCGCGGCGGCCCCGGTCGCGAACGAGGCTTGCAGCAGATAGCCGCCGGTCGGGGCCTCCCAATCGAGCATCTCGCCGGCGGCGAACACACCGGGCAGGCGTTTGAGCATGTAATCGGCGTCAAGCTCGTCATGCGCGATGCCGCCGGCGCTGGAGATGGCGCGGGCGAGTCCGGCGGTGCCCGTCAGCTTCAGCGGCACGGCATTGATCAGCGCCGCGAGACGATCGGGCGGCAGCGACGAGAGTGACAGGCCGTGCGCCCTGGCCGCCTCCTGCAGCAGCCCGATCGCCACCGGCGACAACTGCACCGCCTTGCGCAGCACGTTCGAGAACGACTGCTTGCCGCGCGGTGCCGAGAGCCGCGTGACGAGATCGGCTGTCGCAAGGTCGGGCCGCAGCGCGACATGCAGGATCGCCCCCCCTGTCAGCGCGATCACCTCGCGCAGCTCCGCCGACAGCGCATAGACGGCGCCGCCCTCGATGCCATCGCGCGTGACGACAGCCTCCCCGCGCACGCCGCGATCACCGAACGACAGCGCGATGCCCTTCAGCGGCTGGCCCTCGAAGCGATCGCGGAAGATGTCTGACCAGGCGACGGTGAAGCCGCAATTGGCCGGCCGCAGCGGCGCGATCGCGACGCCCTTCGCCGCCAGGATCGGCACCCAGCCGCCGTCGGACCCGAGCCGCGGCCAAGAGGCGCCGCCGAGCGCGAGCACGACAGCGTCAGCGGCGACCGCGCGCGCTCCCGCCGGCGTTTCGAATGTGAGATGTCCGTCCGCGTCCCAGCCGGTCCAGCGATGCCGCAACTCGACGCGCACGCCCTGCGCATCGAGGCGGCGCAGCCACGCGCGCAGCAGCGGCGAGGCTTTCATTGCCCTCGGAAACACGCGGCCCGAGGAGCCGACGAAGGTCGGCTCGCCCAGCGCCTCGCACCAGTCGCGCAGCCGCTGTGGCGGGAACGCGCGGATCGCCGGCTCAAGCCACGCCGCCGCCTCGCGGTAGCGCGCCAGGAAGGCGGGCAGCTCTTCGCTATGGGTGAGGTTGAGGCCGCCGCGACCGGCCATCAGAAACTTGCGCGCCACCGACGGCATCGCATCGTAGACGGTGACGGCGGTCCCGCCCTCGGCCAGCACCTCGGCCGCCATCAGTCCGGCCGGGCCGGCTCCGATGACGGCGACTTGGTTTGAAGAGGACATGGCGCCAATCTAGGCCGAGCAGGTCGCCGAGCAAAAGGTCGTCATGCCCGGGCTTGACCCGGGCATCCCCGCCTCTCCACGCATTCAGTGCCAAAGACGTGGATGGCCGGGTCAAGCCCGGCCATGACGGCGGAGTTCGACCCGGGCATCGTGTCTTACAGCTTGATCCCCAGCCGCGCGGCGGCCTGACCGACATATTTCTGCGTCTGCTCGAATGCGCCCTGCAGCGCCCTCGCCTTCGACATGTCGCTGATCTCGGCAAAATGCGCGGCGATCGCGTCCGGCGTCCATTCCTCCGGCGGCAGGTTGATGCCCTCGCTCTCCAGGATCCTGATCACCGCGAAGGAGCCAGCACCCGCGCCCATGATGGTCCGGGTCGGCGCGTCCTCGCTCAGCAGATACTCCACCGCGGGCGTGATCGATTCCGGCTTCATCAGCTGCAGCGCCTGCGGTGGCAGCAGTTCCTCCGTCATGCGCGTCGCCGCCGTCGGCGAGATGATGTTGACGCGGATGTTGGTCTTGCGGCCCTCCTCCGCCAGCACGTTCATGAGGCCGACCATGCCGGTCTTGGCCGCGCCGTAGTTGGCCTGCCCGAAATTGCCGAACAGGCCCGAGGACGAGGTCGTCAGCACGATGCGGCCGTAATTGCGCTCGCGCATGCCGTTCCACACCGCCTTGCAGCAGTAGAAGCTGCCGACCAGATGCACGTCGAGCACCTTGGCGAAATCCGCCACCTCCATCTTGCCGAACGACTTGTCGCGCAGGATGCCGGCATTGGCGCACATGATGTCGACGCTGCCCCACTCCTTCGTGGCGCGCTCGACCATCGCAGTGACCTGCTCGAAATTCGAGACGTCGGCGCCGTCGGCGATCGCGGTGCCGCCGGCTTTGCGGATCTCCTCGACCACCGTCTCCGCCGCAGTCATCGAGCCGCCGGTGCCGTCGCGCGCGCCACCGAAATCATTGACCACGACCTTGGCGCCGCGGCTCGCCAATCCCAGCGCATGCGCGCGTCCGAGACCATTGCCTGCGCCGGTGACGATGGCGACGCGTCCGTCAAATCTGATTGCCATGTTGCTGTGTCCTAGGTTTTAGGCTCGTCATGCCCGGGCTTGACCCGGGCATCCATCCACTTCGAAAAACTCTCAGTTTTGTTGGATCGCCGGGTCAAGCCCGGCGATGACGAGGGGTGGGTTGGGACGAAGAGAGTTAGCTGAGATAGATCAGTCCGATCCAGTCGGCGACCAGCGCGGGTTTGTCCTCGCCTTCGATCTCGACCGTGACATTGGTGCGCGACTGCAATTCCTTGGGCTTGCGCAGCGTGGCTTCCACCAGCACGAAGCGGCCGCGCACGCGTTTTCCCGATTTCACCGGCGAGATGAAGCGCAGCTTGTCGAAGCCGTAATTGACGCCCATCGCCGTGCCCTCGATCGCCGGCATCACCTCGTAGGACATCACTGACAACAGCGACATCGTCAGGAATCCGTGCGCGATCGTGGTGCCGAACGGCGTCGCCTTGGCTTTCTCCGGATCGACATGGATGAATTGATGATCCTCGATCACATCGGCATAGGTGTCGATGCGCTGTTGATCGAGCACGTGCCACGATGACACGCCGATCTCCTGGCCCACCATGGCCTGATAGGCTGCGAGCGAAATCGGCGGCTTCTTCCAGATCTGGTTCATGCGTTCCTACACCTCGTGCCCGGACGGCCTGGTCTTCAGCTCCGGGAAATCCTCTTCCTTGAACTCCGTGCCGCGCAGATGATCCGTGCGGTCGTCCTCATGCTCCAGCCGGCGCAGCTGCACGCGGCGGATCTTTCCGGAGATCGTCTTCGGCAGCTCGCTCACGAGCTCGAGCCGGCGGATGCGCTTGAACGGCGCCAGCCGCGCCTGAAGATGCACGAAGATCGACAGCGCCGTGGCGCGCGAGCGCTCCGCGCCGGCCGTCAGCAACACATAGGCTTTCGGGATGGCGAGACGGATGGGATCCGGAGACGGCACAACGGCAGCCTCGGCGACGGCCTCATGCTCCAACAGCACGCTTTCCAGCTCGAACGGCGAGATGCGGTAGTCGGACGATTTGAACACGTCGTCGGAGCGACCGACGAAGGTGAGATAGCCGTCGCCGTCCTGGAACACGACGTCACCCGTGCGGTAGCGCGTGCCATCGGCGCCGGACAACTTGCCGTCGTCGCCCTGATAGCCCTGCATCAGGCCGGCCGGACGCTCGCCGGTGAGCGCCAGCGTGATCTCGCCTTCACTGGCGAGATTGCCGTCGATGTCGGCGACCTCGACGCGATAGCCCGGCAGCGGCCGACCCATCGAGCCGATCTTCAGTTTCTGGCCCGGCGAGTTGCCGACGATGGCCGCGGTTTCCGTCTGGCCATAGCCGTCGCGAATCGTCAGCCCCCAGGCGGCACGCACCTGATCGATCACCTCCGGATTGAGCGGCTCGCCGGCGCCGCAGGCCTCGCGCAACGAGACCTTGAAGTCGGCGAGGTGCTCCTGGATGAACAGCCGCCACACCGTGGGTGGCGCGCACAGCGTCGTGACGCCGCAGCGTTTGATGATCGCGAGCAGCCCCTTGGCGTCGAAGCGCGGCTGATTGACCACGAATACCGTGGCGCCGGCATTCCAGGGCGAGAAGAAGCAGCTCCAGGCATGCTTGGCCCAGCCCGGCGAGGAGATGTTGAGGTGTACGTCGCCCGGCTGCAGGCCGAGCCAGTACATGGTCGAGAGATGGCCGACCGGATAGCTGCGATGGCTGTGCCGCACCAGCTTCGGCTTGGCCGTGGTGCCCGAGGTGAAATAGAGCAGCATCGGATCATCCGGCTGCGTCGGCCCATCCGGCGTGAACGCCTCGGCCGCGTCAGCCACCTGCTCGAACGGCAGCCAGCCAGCAGGCGCTGCCGGCGCGCCGACGACGATCCGGACGAGATCATCGGCGCCGAGATCGGCGAACTTCGCAACCTGATCCTGCGCCGCGACCACGGCCTTGGCGCGGCCGCGCTCCAGACGATCGCGCAGCTCGTCGGTCGTCAGCAGCGTGGTCGCGGGGATCACGACGACGCCGAGCTTCATCGCCGCCAGCATCGTCTCCCACAGCGGAACGACGTTGCCGAGCAGCAGCAGCAGATGGTCCCCGCGCTTCAGCCCCTGCGCGCGCAGGAAGTTCGCGACTTGGTTGGAGCGGCGCGACAGCGCCGCGAAGGACAGCTTGGTCTGGCGGTCCTGCGCGGCATCGAAGATCCATAGCGCCGTCCGCTCGCGACTCTCCGGATCAGATGCGAGTTCGGCATCGAACCAGTCGAGCGCCCAGTTGAACGGGACGGGATCGGGCCAGCGAAAACCCTTCACGGCCGCATCGTAGTCGGTGCGATGCGCCAGCAGAAACGCGCGTGCGTCCTTGAATGTCGTCATCAGATGGTCCCGGCGAGCTTGCGGACGTGCTGAATGATCCCTGAAAAGTCGACGCCGCCATGGCCGGCAGCCTCAAATGCCTTATAGATCTCCTGCGCGTGCTGCCCGAGCGGCGTCGCCGCGCCGGCCGCCTTGGCGGCGTCCTGCGACAGCGTGAGGTCCTTCAGCATCAGCGCCGTCGCAAAACCGGGCTTGTAGTCGTTGTTGGCCGGCGAGGCCGGCACCGGGCCCGGCACTGGGCAATAGGATGTCAGCGACCAGCACTGCCCTGACGAGGTCGAGGCGACGTCGAACAGCGCCTGATGCGACAGGCCGAGCTTTTCGCCGAGCGCAAAGGCCTCGCTCACCGCGATCATCGAAATGCCGAGGATCATGTTGTTGCAGATCTTGGCCGCCTGCCCCGCGCCGGCGCCGCCGCAATGGACGATCTTCTTGCCCATCTTCTCCAGGATCGGCTTCGCCGTGGCGAAGGCGCTTTCCTCGCCGCCGCACATGAAGGTGAGCGTTGCGGCCTTGGCGCCGCCGGTGCCCCCGGACACCGGCGCGTCCACGGCGGCGATGCCGTGCTTCGCGGCCAGCGCATGCGCGGCGCGCGCGCTCTCGACGTCGATGGTCGAGGAATCGATGATCAGCGCGCCCTTCGTCATTGCCGGCACGACCTCGGTCCAGACTGCCAGCACATGCTTGCCGGCCGGCAGCATGGTGACGACGGCATCGGCGCTTTTGGCCGCGGCGACGGCGCTGTCGGCGATTTCGGCGCCATCGGCCTTGGCCTGGGCGCGCGAGGTCTCGACCAGATCGAACGCGACCACCTTGTGGCCGGCCTTGACCAGGTTGGCGGCCATTGGTCCGCCCATGTTGCCGAGGCCGATGAATGCGATCGTTGCCATGGTTCGTTCTCTCCCCTCGACCTGATTGCTATTTGCTCTGCGGAAAGGTCAGCTCGTCGGCGCCAATCTCGGCAAGATATGGCGCCAGCATGTCCGGTGTCACCAGATCGACATCAGGCGGCGACCATCTGGGATCGCGGTCCTTGTCGATGATCGCCGCGCGCACGCCCTCGCGGAAATCGTCGCTGCGGAACACTTCGAGCGCCGCACGATACTCACGCACCAAGCATTCCTCCAGGGACGCCGCACCGCGTGCCAGTCGCAGCAGCTTGAGCGTCACGACCATGCCGCGCGGCGACTTCTCCTTCAGCGTCTTCAGCGTCGCCAACGCGAGCTCCGAGCCGTCCGCTCTCAGCGCGGTAAAGATGTCGTGCATGCTGTCATGGGCGAACCACGCGTCGATCTTCGCCTGCTGCGCCGCCACCGGGCCGGCCGTCTCCGACGTCGCGAAGCCGGCGATCAGCCGGTCGATCTCGATCGACAGCGTGCCCGGCCTGACTTTGGTCAGGACCTCGCGCAGCGCCGGCCATTTCTCGGTCGGCACCACGGCATCGGCAAAGCGCGCATGGATCGCATCGGGCCCGTTCATGGTCTGCCCGGTCAGGCCGAAATAGGCGCCGAGTTCGCCAGGCGCGCGCGACAAGAGCCAGGTGCCGCCGACGTCGGGAAAGAAGCCGAGGCCGACTTCCGGCATCGCGAGCTTGGTCTTCTCGGTCACGATGCGGTGACGGCCATGCGCCGATAGTCCGACGCCGCCGCCCATCACCAGCCCGTCCATGTAGGCGACATAGGGTTTTGGGAACGCCCCGATGCGCGCGTTCATGATGTATTCCTGGCGCCAGAACACCTTGCCGAGATCGCCGTTCGTCTTCGAGCTCTCATAGAGCCCGCGGATGTCGCCGCCCGCGCAAAGTCCACGCTCGCCCGCGCCTTCGAGCACGACAATTGCGACGGCCGGATCGCCCTCGAACTGATCCAGCGCGGCATCGATGCCCATCGACATCTCCAGCGTCATCGCGTTGATCGCCTTCGGCCGATTCAGCCGGATGATGCCGGCCGAGCCTTCGCGGCGGATGATCAGGTCGCCTTCGATGACCTCGCTCATCGCGCCGCCTCGATCAGCTTGCGCGACACGATCAGGCGCATGATCTCGTTGGTGCCTTCGAGAATCTGATGCACGCGCAGATCGCGGACGATCTTCTCGATGCCGTATTCGCTCAAATAGCCGTAGCCGCCGTGCAGCTGCAGCGCCTGGTTGGCGACCTCGAAGCCGACATCGGTCCCGAAGCGCTTGGCCATGGCGCACAGCATGGTCGCGTCAGCATCCTTGCGGTCGAGCGCAGCCGCCGCGCGCCAGACGAAGGTGCGCGCCGCCTCCAGCTCGATCGCCATGTCGGCGATGCGAAACTGCAGCGCCTGGAATTCGTCGAGCCGCTTACCGAACGCCTTGCGCTCTTTCGTATAGGCCAGCGTCTTGTCGAGCGCCGCCTGCGCGCCGCCGAGCGAGCAGGCGGCGATGTTGAGACGGCCGCCGTCGAGCCCGGCCATGGCGATCTTGAAGCCGATGCCTTCCTCGCCCAGCCGGTTGGCCACCGGAACCCGCGCATTCTCGAAGATCACCGCGCGGGTCGGCTGCGCGTTCCAGCCCATCTTGCGCTCATTGGCGCCGAACGACACGCCGGGGGTATTGGCATCGATCACGAGGGTCGAGATGCCGCCAGGACCGTCGGCTCCCGTGCGAACCATCGCAACGAGGATATCCGTGGCGCCCGCGCCGGAGATGAACTGCTTCTGGCCGTTGAGGATGTAGTCGTCGCCCTCGCGCACCGCGCGCGTGCGCAGCGCCGCCGCATCGGAGCCCGCGCCCGGCTCGGTCAGGCAGTAGCTCGCGATCAGGTCCATGGCGCAGAGCTTCGGCAGGTAAGCCTGGCGCTGGGCCTCGGTACCGAAGGTGTCGATCATCCACGAGGCCATGTTGTGGATCGAGATGAAAGCCGAGACCGTGGGGCAGCCTGTCGCCAGCGCCTCGAAGATCAGTGCCGCGTCGAGCCGGCTCAGGCCCGAGCCGCCGACATCGTCGCGGATGTAGATGCCGCCCATGCCGAGGCCCGCCGCCTCCCGCATCACATCGACGGGAAAATGCTTCTCCTCGTCCCAGCGCAGCGCATGCGGGGCAATCTTCTCGGCCGCGAAGGCGCGCGCCATGTCGCGCACCGCGATCTGATCCTCGTCGAGAGCGAACTGCATCCGTTCTCCGCGTTTCCTGGTCTTGTTTATTGGTCTTTGCGCTTTCCTCATGCGCCGTCATTGCGAGGAGCCGAAGGCGGCGAAGCAATCCAGACTGCCTCTGCAGAAAGATCCTGGATTGCTTCGCTTCGCTCGCAATGACGAAGGAGAGAGTCCGAACGGACCCGACCTCACTTCATCAGCGGGATCGAGAACTCCGCGCCTTCCTTGACACCGGACGGCCAGCGCGAGGTGACGGTCTTGGTCTTGGTGTAGAAGCGGATCGAATCCGGACCGTGCTGGTTGAGGTCGCCGAAGCCGGACTTCTTCCAGCCGCCGAAGGTGTAGTAGGCGATCGGCACCGGGATCGGCACGTTGATGCCGACCATGCCGACATTGACCTTGGCCGCGAAGTCGCGCGCCGCGTCGCCATCGCGGGTGAAGATCGCGACGCCGTTGCCGTAATCATGCTCCGACGGCAGCGCCAGCGCCTCGGCGTAGTCCTTGGCGCGCACGACCGACAGCACCGGGCCGAAGATCTCCTCCTTGTAGATCCGCATGTCCTTGGTGACGTTGTCGAACAGACACCCGCCCATGTAGAAGCCGTTCTCGTAGCCCTGCATCTTGAAGCCGCGGCCGTCGACGGCGAGCGTCGCGCCTTCCTTGAGGCCAATATCGACATAATTCTTGACGCGCTCGACCGCCTCGCGGGTCACCAGCGGACCGAAATCGGCCGAGGGATCGACCGAGGTGCCGATCTTCAGGCTTTCAACGCGCGGGATCAGCTTCTCCATCAGCCGGTCGGCCGTGGTCTTGCCGACGGGCACGGCGACCGAGACCGCCATGCAGCGCTCGCCGGCCGAGCCGTAGCCGGCGCCGATCAGCGCATCGACCGCCTGGTCGAGATCGGCGTCCGGCATGATGATGGCGTGGTTCTTGGCGCCGCCGAAGCACTGGCAGCGCTTGGCGTGCGCAGCCGCGCGCTCATAGATGTACTGCGCGATCGGCGACGAGCCGACGAAGCCGATCGCCATGATGTCCGGATCCTCGAGGATGGCGTCGACCGCCTCCTTGTCGCCGTTGACGACGTTGAGGATGCCCGCCGGCAGCCCGGCCTCGATCATCAGCTCGGCGAGCTTCATCGGCACGCCCGGATCGCGCTCCGAGGGCTTGAGGATGAAGGCATTGCCGCAGGCGATGGCAGGGGCAAACTTCCACATCGGAATCATCGCCGGGAAATTGAACGGCGTGATGCCGGCAACGACACCGAGCGGCTGGCGCATCGAATAGATGTCGATGCCGGGGCCGGCTCCCTCAGTGTACTCGCCCTTCATCAGGTGCGGAATGCCGCAGGCGAACTCCGCGACCTCCAGGCCGCGCTGGATATCGCCCTTGGCGTCGGGGACGGTCTTACCATGCTCCCGCGCAAGCAGATCGGCGAGCTGGTCATAGTCGCGCTGGACGAGTTCGACGAACTTCATCATCACGCGGGCGCGGCGCTGCGGATTGGTCGCGGCCCAGGCCGGTTGCGCCGCCTTTGCGTTCTCGACAGCGGCACGGAGCTCGGCGCGAGAGGCCAGCGCGACCTTGGCCTGAACGTCGCCGGTCATGGGCTCGAAGACGTCGGCCGTCCGTCCAGACGTGCCCTTGACCTCTTTGCCGCCAATGAAATGACCGATCGAACGCATGGGGTATCCTCCGCAGGGGTAAGCAGTGCCGATTTGGCCGGCATCTTGCAGTCTTTGCGGCGTTTGGGAAGGGTCTAAGCGCTGCCCGGCGCTGCGAAAATGCCGCCCCTTCGCTCGGCCGGCACGATCACGGCAGGCCCTGCAGCGTGGCGCGCTGCGTCCACCATCCGAGCCGCGCGACGGATCAGCGCTTCGCGGCTGCCGCCTTCTTCACGGGCCTTTTCGCGGGCGCCCGCGCAGGGGCCCTCCCCGCCGGCCCGCCGCCGCTGGCGACAGCCAGCGCCACCTCGCGCCCGGAGCTCAGGATTTCGTCTGACAATTCGCCGCTGCCCATGAGTCGCGCCATCACGAGCGTCCCCATCAGCGTCGCGAGCATCGCCGAAGCCCGCCTTCGCGCAGTCTTGGCCGGCACGTCGCTGATGTACTCGGCGAACAGGGCGATCAGCTCTTCCAGCTTCGCAGCAAAGGCCTTGCGGGTCTTTGCGCTCTCGCGGGCGATTTCTGCTCCGAGCGCAGGAACCGCGCAGCCGTGACCGACATCGTCGCGATGAGCCGCGGACAGATAGCCGTCGACGATGGCCGCGAGTCGCTTCTGCGGCGGCAGTTGGTCCAGCAGCTTGCGCCAATGCTCAATCGAACGGTCGATCGCATAACCGAACGCCTCCACGACCAGCGCCTCGCGCGAATCGAAATGCGCATAGAAGCCGCCATGAGTCAGCCCGGCCTCCTTCATCAGGTCGGCAACCCCGACACCGTGAGCACCACGCTCGCGCAGCCGCACCGATGCCTTGCGCACGATCCGCGCGTGGGTTTCCGCCTTGTGTTCCGGAGAGTAACGCATTGCCGTCCCATTGAATGTCTGCGGTCATACAATAACAGTTCTGCGTCCTGCTGACTGCAGCTATTTGATGAATTCGAGTTGATCTAAATCAACTTCGCTGGCCTGATTTATTCCCGGCACACTCTCCCTTGCCCAGGAACCCGACGAGGACAACCATGGACATGCTCAATTCCCACTGCGGCGTGAGTCGTGACGGCCGCGGCGTGGTCCGGCTGACGATCTGCAATGCCGGTCCGCTCAATATTCTCGGTTCGGCGGCGATTCTCGACATAGAAGCCGGCCTGCAATCGCTCGCCGCCGAAGCCGGCATTCGCGTTCTCGTTTTGGCCGGCGAAAGCGGGAAGAGCATGATCGGCGGCGCCGACATCAAGGAGATGGCGACGCTCGATCAGGCTTCAGCGGAAACGTTCATCTCGCGACTTGCCGGGCTCTGCGATGCGGTGCGAAATTTTCCTGCACCCGTGATTGCGCGGATGCCAGGGTGGTGTCTGGGTGGCGGATTGGAGGTCGCAACGGCCTGCGATATCCGTGTCGCGGCACATGATGCCAAGTTCGGCATGCCCGAGGTTCGTGTCGGCATCCCCTCGGTCATTCATGCCGCGCTGCTGCCGCGTCTCATCGGCTGGGGCCGCACGCGCTGGCTGCTGATGACGGCCGAGACGATCGACGCGCCGACGGCGCTCGCCTGGGGCCTTGTCGACGCCGTCGCCGCCGAGGGAGAGCTCGACATCGCGGTCGAAAAGGCCGTGGCATCCCTGCTCGCCTGCGGTCCCGAAGCGCTGCGGACTCAGAAGGCTCTGCTGCGGCAATGGGAGGAGCTGCCGCTGAAGGAGTCCGTCGAGATATCGATCGGCGCCTTCGGACGGTCGTTCCTGACCGACGAGCCGAAACGGCTGATGCAGCAGTTCATCGACCGCAAGCGATAGCAAGTTTCTCCAAGTCTCGTCTCGCGGATCCCGGCAGTGTCGCGCCAACTTCACGACAAGTTCAGCGCGATTGCCGGGGTTTCCTTTTTCGCGATTTCATTATATGATGATTATCATCTTTCTCAAGGGAGAGCCTGTCATGGCCTCGTCCGATCCCGTCGTGATCCTGTCCGCTGCCCGCACTCCACTCGGCCGCTTCATGGGCGAGTTGTCGCCGCTGAGCGCGCACAAGCTCGGTGCGCACGTGATCAAATCCGCGCTCGAACGCGCCGCCGTTTCGCCTGACGCGGTCACGGAGGTTGTCATGGGCAACGTGCTTCCGGCAGGTCAGGGCCAGGCTCCGGCGCGGCAGGCGGCACGGGGCGCCGGCCTGCCCGATGCCACGGGCGCCACCACCATCAACAAGGTCTGCGGCTCTGGAATGAAGGCTACGATGCTGGCGCACGATATCATCCAGGCCGGTTCTGCCGACCTCGTCGTGTCCGGCGGCATGGAAAGCATGAGCAACGCGCCGTATCTGCTGACCAAGGCGCGCGGCGGCTATCGTGCCGGGCACGATCGGATCCTCGATCACATGATGCTGGACGGCCTGGAGGACGCCTATGAGACCGGACGCTCGATGGGCGATTTTGGCGAGGCGACGGCCGAGGCCTATCAGTTCACCCGCGCCGACCAGGATGCCTACGCCGTCGAGACGCTGACGCGTGCGCGCAGGGCGGTCGAGAGCGGCGCGTTCAAGGCCGAGATCGCGCCGATCACGCTCGTCGAGAAATCCGGCGCACGCCTGGTCGTCAATGACGAGCATCCGCTCAAGGTCGATCCGGCGAAGATCCCGGCGCTGAAGCCGGCGTTCCGCAAAGACGGCACTATCACGCCCGCGGCGTCCTCTGCGAACGCGGATGGTGCCGCAGCGCTCGTGCTCGCCAAGCGCTCGCGTGCGGACCGTGACGGGCTGCCCATCATCGCGGAGATCAAGGGCCACGCCACGCACAGCCAGGAGCCGCAATGGTTCACGACCGCGCCGATTCCGGCGATCAGGAAGCTGCTCGACAAGGTCGGCTGGCGGGTGGAGGATGTCGACCTGTTCGAGATCAACGAGGCGTTTGCGATCGTCGCGATGGCCGCGCAGCGCGACCTTGGCATTGCGCGTGACCGGCTGAACGTCAACGGCGGCGCCTGCGCGCTGGGCCATCCCATCGGCGCCACCGGCGCGCGGCTGATCGTGACGCTGCTGCATGCGATGCAGGCCCGTGGACTAAAGCGCGGCGTGGCGTCGCTATGCATCGGCGGCGGCGAGGCGACTGCGATCGCCGTAGAGCGACCTTGATGTCCTGAAACGAGGGAACTTAGCCATTTATGTCGTTGAGGCGCCCTGACAGAATGGGCGCGAAATCCCCATCGAACTGAGAAGCACATGATCTCGAACCGGCTCGCGGCAGCACTCGAACGGCGCAACATCCACTATGGCTGGATCATGGTGGCCGTAACGTTCTTCACGGCCCTGGTATCGGCCGGCACGGTGGGAGCACCCGGCGTGTTCATCGTGCCGCTGCAGCAGGAGTTCGGCTGGAGCACCGCGGAGATCTCCTCGGCACTGTCGATCCGCTTCGTGCTGTTCGGGCTGATGGCCCCCTTCGCCGCCGCCCTGCTCAACCGCTACGGTCTGCGCAACATCACGCTTTTGGCCCAGTTGATCGTCGTGACCGCGCTGCTTTCGTCGTTGGCGATGACCCATGTCTGGCACCTCGTGCTGCTGTGGGGCGTCGTGATCGGCATCGGCACCGGCATGACCGCGCTGGTGCTGGGCGCCACCATCGCGACGCGCTGGTTCGTCGCGCGCCGCGGCCTCGTCGTCGGCATCCTCACCGCCAGCGTCGCCACCGGACAGCTGGTGTTCCTGCCGCTGCTCGCCAGCCTCACCGAGCGGCTCGGCTGGCGCGTCGCGCTCGGGCTCATCTGCGTCATGCTCGGCGTTTCCGCCACCGCCGTGCTGCTGCTGATGCGCGATCGCCCGAGCGATCTCGGCCTGCGTCCCTTCGGCGACAAGGGCACCGACCCGATCGCCGCACCCGCGCCCGTCACCACACCGATCCTCGCCGCCGCGCTCGGCACCCTCCGCGATGCGGCGCGCGCACCGGTGTTCTGGATGCTGTTCGCGACCTTCTTCATCTGTGGCGCCTCGACCAACGGCCTCGTCCAGGTCCATCTGATCCCGATGTGCCTCGACTTCGGCATTCCGCAGGTGCAGGCGGCGAGCCTGCTCGCCGCGATGGGCATGTTCGACTTCGTCGGCACGATCGTCTCGGGGTGGCTGTCGGACCGGTATGACAATCGCTGGCTGTTGTTCTGGTACTACGGCTTGCGCGGGCTCTCGTTGCTGTTCCTTCCGTTCACCGACTTCTCTTTCTATGGCCTGTCGCTGTTCGCGATGTTCTACGGCCTCGACTGGATCGCCACCGTGCCGCCGACGGTGCGGCTGACCGCGCAGCGGTTTGGGGCCGAGCGGGCCAATCTGGTGTTCGGCTGGGTGTTCGCCGGACATCAGCTCGGCGCCGGCACCGCCGCGTTCGGCGCCGGCCTGTCGCGCACTCTGTTGCAGAGCTACCTGCCGGCGTTCTTCACGGCGGGCGCACTGTGCATCGTCGCCGCGCTCCTGGCGCTGGCGATCGCGCGGCAGGCGAAGCCCGCCGCGGCTTAACATCAGCGGCTCACGGCCGAGTCGTCATCGCCGTGGGCGGCCCGGGCGTGCGCAGCGGCTCGGCAAGGCGCGCAAACTCGCACAGCAGCGCGCGCGTCTTGCGCGGGTCGATGATCTCCTCGACCCAGAACTTCTCGGCCGAGCGGAACGGCGAGCGCAGCTTGTTCAGCCGATCCTCGATCTCCTTGAGCTTGGCTTTCGGGTCGGGCGCGGCGTCGATCTCGGCGCGATAGGCCGCCTCGATGCCGCCTTCGAGCGGCAGCGAGCCCCAATAGGCCGACGGCCAGGCGTAGCGGATCGAGAACCGGTCGGCTGGCTGATGCACGACACCGGCGACGCCGAAATTGTTGCGCACGATCACCGTGCACCACGGCACCGTCGACTGATTGACGGCGGCCATCGCGCGCACGCCATGGCGGATGGTTGCCGCCTTCTCCGCCTCGAGCCCGACCATGAAGCCGGGGCAATCCATCAGGTAGACGATCGGCAGATGGAAGGTCTCGGCGAAATCGACCCAGCGGATCACCTTCTGGCAGGCATCCGCGGTCCACGAGCCGCCATAATGATAGGGATCGCTCGCCAGCACCATCACCGCGCGGCCTTCGAGACGCGCGAGGCCGATGATGATCGGACGGCCATAGTTCTGCGTCACCTCAAAGAACGAGCCGTTGTCGACGACGGACTCGATGATCGGCCGCATCTTGTAGACGCGCCGGCGATCCCGCGGCACCGCGCTGATGAGCTGCTCGTCGACGCGCTGCGGGTCATCGGTGCAGGGCAAGGTCGGCGGCAGCTCGTAGACCGACGATGGCAGGTAGGACAGGAAGCGCCGCGCGCAGGCGAACGCCTCCGCCTCGGTGTCCACCGCATGATCGACGCCGCCGGCGCGGGTCTGGATGTCGGCGCCACCGAGCTCCATCTTGCCGAGGTCCTGCCCCAGCCGCTTCACGACCGGCGGGCCGGCGACGAACATCGCCGACTGCTTGGTCATCACCGAGTAGTGGCTCGCCGCGAGCCGCGCCGCGCCTAGCCCTGCGACCGAGCCGAGGCCGAGCGCGACCACGGGCACCAGCGACATGTTCTCGGTCGTGTAGCGGTACCAGCGATTGCCGCCGATGCCGCCAGGCAGGTTGGCCGCGCCCTTGGTCTCGATCGTCTTGACCGAGCCGCCGCCGCCGGAGCCCTCGATGATGCGGATGATGGGCAGACGGAAGTCGTGCGCCATCTCCTCCGCCATCAGCGGCTTGGCGGCGATCGATGCGTCGGCCGAGCCGCCGCGCACGGTGAAGTCATCCCCGACCACGACGACGGTGCGGCCGTCGATGCGGCCGCGCCCGAACACGCAATTGGCGGGCGTCACATGCGTGAGCTCGCCCTGCTCGTCATACTCGCCGATCCCTGAGACCGCGCCGATCTCGTGGAAGCTGCCGGGATCGACGACGCCGTCGATGCGCTCGCGAACGGTGAGGCGGCCCTGGTCGTGCTGACGCTTGACCTTGTCAGGCCCGCCCATCTCCCGCGCGAAGGCCTCGCGCCGGGCCAGTTCCTCGAGCTCCGGCTGCCAACTCATTCGTTCCCCCTGCCCCGGTGATGGTCTTGTTCTTATGGTTGGTCTTCGCGTTCACCTGGAGCGGCTTTCTGTCCATCCGGCTGTTGAAGACGTCGGCTTCCGCGCCCTGCAGCAGCGCGGCGATGCTGCGGCCGAGCTCGCGCATCGGCTGGGCGACCTCGTCGTGCAGCCGCTGCTCGTCGTACATCGCCGACAACAGGCCGATCGTGAGCACGACATAAGTCTGGTATTGCGGCGACCACAGCGGCAGCGCGACGCCATTGATGTGCGGACTCCACAGGCCGCAGGCTACGACGTAGCCATGCTCCTTGAGAAACTGTCTGTTGTGCTCGAGGCGTGGCCGCAGCAGCTTGGCCGCGTCCGGCATCTCGCGCTCCATCTCGGCCAGCAAGGCATCGCCGACCTCCGGCTCGAGCGCGGCGACATAGGCATGACCGGCCGCGGTCGAGGCCATCGAGATGCGGCTGCCCGTGGTCTCATGCAGGCCGAGCGCATTAGCGGCGCGGCCGAACTCCAGATAGACGAGGTGGAAGCGGTCGGGAATGACGAAGCCGACGGTGCCGGGCAACTGCTCGGCGACGTCCTGCAGCCGCTGCCGGATCAGATTGCGCAACTGCAAGCCTCGGGTCATCGACGTGCTCATCGCCACGGCGCTCGGGCCGATGCGGTATTTCTGATCGCGCGGCAGGTAGACCAGCTGGCCCATGCGCGTCAGCGTGTGCGTCAGCCGCGACACCGTCGACCGCGGCAGGCCGCAGCGGTTGGAGATTTCGAGATTGCCGAGCCGCGCCTCGTGCCCCTCGAAACAGCGAAGCACGTCGAACGCCCGCGACACCACCTGAATGACCTCGCCCTCGCCGGCGAGATCTCCGGGCAGCATGCTGCTCCTGCTCAATCGCTCAGACCGTCGTCCCATGCGTTTCCCACCAATTCCGTCATGCGGAATGATATTCCGCTTATTGAACAAGCTAACCCAGCCGTTTTGCCGTCACAACAGTAGACCGTCTCTAAAAGCCGCCATTCTTCAGCGTGTTGGCACAAGACTCGGCATCTCCCCGGCAATCGGCAGCATGGGTCGGAGATGACCACGATCGCCGGTTCCGAAGCGCAGCACTGCGCCGGCAGGCTCCCGCTCAATCGGTGAGCAGCGGCAACATTTGACCAGTGTTGCGACAAGTGTGGGCTGGCTGCGCCCTCGCGGCTGCGACATAACCAGCGCGAGACCTTGTTCCCGCCGAGCCTTCCCATGACCACCCACCCCCGGCCGATCCGACATCCGCAGCATTGGGCGACGGCCGCGATGCCGCCGCTGCAGCGCTTCCTGTCGGCCTGCCATGCCGACTTCTGGCCTGACCACGACGGCGCGGTCGCGAACTACATTCCCGAGCTCGGTAAAGCCGACCCGGCGCATTTCGGCATCAGCCTCGCCACGCTCGACGGCCATGTCTATGAGGTCGGCGACAGCCGCGTGCCGTTCACGATTCAATCGATGTCGAAACCGTTCGTGTTCGCGCTGGCGCTCGATACGCTCGGCTCCGACGAGGTCGAACGCGTGATCGGCGTCGAGCCGTCCGGCGATCCCTTCAATTCGATCCGGCTCAATGCCGAGAACCACCCGTTCAATCCGATGGTCAATGCCGGCGCGATCGCCTGCAGCGGCCTGATCCGCAGGGCACGGCACGACGACGCCTTCGAGACCATCCGCGATGCGCTCGGCCGCTTCGCCGGCCGCAAGCTCGATGTCGACGACGCGGTGTTCGCATCGGAAGCCGCCACCGGCGATCGCAACCGCGCGATCGCCTATCTGCTGCGGACTTCCGACGTCATCAGGGAGCCTGTCGACGACGTGCTCGCGGTCTACTTCAGGCAATGCGCCGTGCTCGTCACAGCGCGCGACTGCGCGATCATGGCGGCCACGCTCGCCAATCGTGGCGTCAATCCGGTCACCGGCGAGCAGGTGGTGACGCCCTACGCCGTGTCGCGCACGCTGTCGGTGATGACCTCGTCGGGCATGTATGACTTCGCCGGCGAGTGGATCTACCGCGTCGGCATTCCCGCCAAGAGCGGCGTCGGCGGCGGCATCCTGGCAAGCCTGCCGGCACGGCTCGGGCTCGGCAGCTATTCGCCCAGGCTCGACGGTCACGGCAACAGCGTGCGCGGCATCAAGGTCTGCGAGGCGCTGTCGGCGCATTACGGCCTGCACATGCTGAACCGTTCCGACGATGCGCGCACCACGATCATCGCCGACTACGACATCGGCGCCAATCCGTCGCGACGCAGCCGCCGCGCTCAGGAGCGCAACATCCTCTCCGCCCATCCCGACGCGGTGCGCGTGCTCGAGCTGGTCGGCACGCTGTCTCTTTCCAGCGTCGACTACGTCTCGCGCCAGCTTGCGGCGAGCACGCGACCGCAATTCGTCATCGTCGACCTCCACCGCGTCACCGCGATGACACAAGCAGGCCTGCGCCTGCTCTCCGAGCTGTTTCACGAGCTCGCCGACTTCCACGTCACCGTCGTGCTGTCGGGCATCCGCCGCAGCTCGCCGGAATGGCAGGAGATCGCGGCCCGTACCGGCGACAGCAAGAACGTGCGCGACTTCTACCTGCTCGACACCGCGATCGAATGGGCCGAGGACCAGATCGTCTATCGCTATGGCGGCGCCATCGATTTCCTCGAAACCACCGAGCTCGCCGAGCAGCCGCTGCTCGCGGGGCTCTCCGCGGACGAGCGCCATGAGCTCGCGGCACTGGCGATCATCCGGCACTATCGGCAGGGCGAACGCATCCTCGCGGCCGGCGATGCTGCGGCCTCGCTGTTCTTCCTGCGCTCCGGCGTCGTCCACGTCACCCTGCCCGACGGCATCCGGCTCGCGACGCTGACGGCAGGGCAATGCTTCGGCGAGATGGCACTGCTGGAGCCCGTGCGCTCCGCCGACGTCGTCGCGGATTTCTCGGCCACCGCTTTCGAGATCTCGCTGGTGGATTTCGAACGTTTCCGGGTGCGACATCCGAAAGCCGGCGAGCGGATCATGCGCAATCTGGCGCAGCTGTTGGCCGAGCGTCTGACTGTCGCCAATGCGCGGCTCAATTTGCTCGCGGCAGACTGATCTCAGTGCGTCGAAGTCCGTCATCGAAGTGTCGCACGCGGTCGAAGCAAACAATTACTCAAGGTTGCAATCCACAGTAACTAACGGCTTTCGGTCGATAATTCGCATCACTCGTATTTGTACGGGCTCGCCTAAACGTTACCGGGACTCGGTCGCAGGACAACCATAAGCGAGCCCAATTCACGCCGCATTACCCGACGATGTTCTGAACCGTCGATGAACGCCGAGTGGGGACTCGCGAAGCGAACGTCGAAGTGGGGTGTTCCGAGTAAAATTCCAGCCGACGTAGCGTGTGTATTTGCGCCACGGAAAGTCGTGTCCAGTGTCCAGGGAGGAAACGGCATGAAGGAAGCCACTAAGAGGGCAACGTCGGAGGCACTCGCGCATATGCTGGCGGTGACGTCCATGATCGTCATCGCCAGCGTCCTGTTCTACGGGCGATGAAGGGCTGTCTGGAGGTTCTGCGTCGCAGTTTCTTCATCGCCCGTAGGTAGGAATGTGAGCTTGATTGCTCACGCGAACGACCGAGTAGAGTTGCGTTTGAGTTGGTGAGCGTAGCGTAACAGTTTTGCGTCAATCGCGCGGCGATCCGGGTCGGGACGAATTTGTCATGCGTATCGTCCCGCCTCGGCCGCCTGCGGTCGACCTTTTCAGACGTCGTTCTGTTCCCCATCTTCATTTGACTTTCCCGAAGTACGGCACGATGCCGCCGGCGAAGGTGACGAAGCGGGCCGTGACGAGATCGCCGATCGCAAGTTCGTGGTCGCCATGGGCCATCATGCGAAAGCCCTCGCGCATATCCACCAGCACGATGTTGTAGGGCACATGCGCGCGCGTCTCTGGAGTCGCTGCCCGGCAGACCAATGATGCCGCATAGATGGTGCCTTCGCCCGTCGCCGCGTGATCGGTGAGCGCAAGCGAGCCGCAGGCCGCACAGAAGTCGCGGCGGAAATACTGCAGGTGGGCACAGCACGCGCAGCTCTGAAAGCGAATCGCTGCAACGCCCCTGGTCCAGTCGGCCGATTCGCTCATCGCCCCCGCTCCCAGAACATGCTGACATGCGACGACAGCACGCCGCCATCGCCGTGCAGCAAGGTCAGCGTGGCGTCGCGCACCTGACGGTGACCCGCCCGCTCCGTCATCTGCAGATGTGCCTCGCTGAGATGCGCCATCGCGCCGCCGACGCCGCAATGGCCATAGCTCAAGAGCCCGCCATGGGTGTTGAGAGGCACCGCGCCGTCACGGCTGAAATTCCCGGCCCTGACCCGCGCCGCAGCCTCGCCGCGGCCGGCGAGCCCAAGGTCTTCGAGCAGCATGCACAGCGTGATCGTGAAGCTGTCATAGACCGCGGCGTAGTCGACGTCGGCGATCTCGATGCCTGCGGCCGCCTTGGCCTTTTTGATCGCGATTTCGGCACCGAGCTCGCTCAGGGCCGGCGCCGCCGTGACGTGCTGATGTGTGTGCGCCTGGGCGCAGCCGCGCACGCGCACCGCTGTCGCTCCGGTCGGCTCGCGGCTGATGATGATGGCGGCGCCGCCGTCGGAGACCGGACAGCAGTCGAGCAGCTTCAGCGGCCGCGCCACCGGCTTCGATGCCATGACGTCCGCGATGGTGATCGGCTCATGGAATTGCGCGCCGGGATGATCGAACGCATGCGCCCGCATCAGCACGGCGAATTCGGCGAGGTCCTCCTCGGTGACGCCGTATTCGTGCATGTAGCGCGACGCAACGAGGCCGTAATAGGCGGGGATCGTCGGCCCCAGCGGCAACTCGTAGTCGGGATGGCCGACTTGCGCCAGCGCCTGGATCGAGGCGTCGCGGCTCTGCCCGGTCAGGCGGTTCTCGCCGGCGACCACGAGCATGTGCTTGACCACGCCGGCCTCGACCAGGTGATGCGCGAGCATCACCATCGCGAGCCCGGTGGCGCCGCCGACCTGGACGGCGTGAGCATAGGACGGCGTGAGGCCGAAATGCTCGGCGAACACGGTCGCGAGCATGATGTGCGGCGACACCGTGGAATAGCCACACAGGATGCCGTCGATGTCGCGCCGCCTCAGCCCGGCATCGTCGAGCGCGAGCTGCGCGGCCAGGCTCATGAGATCGAGCGAGGAGCGGCCGTCGTGCCGGCCGAAGGATGTCAGGCCAGTGCCGGTGATATAGGTCATCGCGCCACGCCCTCCGCCGTCATTCCGGGGCATCGCGCAGCGATGAACCCGGAATCTCGAGCTGAGAAACGAATGCGCAAAACAATCTCGAGATTCCGGGTTCGCGACTTCGTCGCGCCCCGGAATGACGGCCACACAACGAATCTTTGCTGGGTACCCCCCTCCCTGCCCCTCCTCCACAAGGGGGGAGGGAATGCAGGCAGCGTTCGTCCCTGACAGCTGAATGGTTCATCATCTCAATACCGGCTCGTCCCACTACGACATCTCAATACGACTTGGGCAGGCCGAGGACCTTCTCGGCGATGAAGGACAAAATCAGTTGCGGGCTGATCGGGGCGATGCGGGGGATCAGGGATTCGCGCAGGTAACGCTCGACGTGATACTCGCGCGCGTAACCGAAGCCGCCATGGGTCATCACCGCCTGCTCGCAGGCGTGGAAGCCGGCCTCTGCCGCGAGATATTTCGCGGCGTTGGCGGCCGGGCCGCACGCCATGCCCTGGTCGTATTGCCAGCCGGCCTGCAGCACCATCAGCCAGGCGGCCTCCAACTCCATCCAGTTCTTTGCCAGGGGATGCTGGATGCCCTGGTTCTGGCCGATCGGGCGATTGAACACGTTGCGCACCTTTGCATAGGCCGACGCGCGCGACAGTGCGAGATGGCCGAGCCCGACAGCCTCCGCGGCAATCAGGATGCGCTCCGGATTCATGCCGTGCAGGATGTAGTCGAAGCCGCGCCCCTCCTCGCCCAGGCGATCCTCGGCCGGAATCTCGAAATCCTCGAAGAACAGCTCATTGGAGTCGACCGGCTTGCGGCCCATCTTCTCGATCTCGTGGACCTTGATCCAATTGCGATCGAAATCCGTGTAGAACAGGCTGAGCCCATGGGTCGGCCGCTTCACCTCCTCTAGCGGCGTCGTGCGCGCCAGCAGCAGGATCTTCTCGGCGACCTGCGCGGTCGATATCCACACCTTCTGGCCGTTGACGATGTAGCGGTCGCCCTTGCGCACGGCGCGGGTCTTGAGCTGGGTGGTGTTGAGGCCGGTGTTGGGCTCGGTCACCGCGAAGCAGGCCTTCTCGCTGCCATCGACGATGCCCGGCAGCATCCGCACACACTGCTCTTTGGTCCCGAACACGACGACCGGATTGAGCCCGAACACGTTCATGTGGATCGCCGAAGCACCGGACATGCCGGCGCCGGATTCGGCGATGGTGCGCATCATGATCGCAGCATCGAGAATGCCGAGGCCGGAGCCGCCATACTCCTCGGGGATGCAGATGCCGAGCCAGCCGGCATCTGCCAGCGCCTTGTGGAAGTCGAAGGGGAAGCCGCCCTCCTTGTCCTTCTTCAGCCAGTAGGCGTCGTCGAAATCAGCGCAGATTTTGGCCACCGCATCACGGATCGATTCCTGGTTGGCGGAGAGCGCGAAATCCATCGTCTCACTCCCTGGCTGGCGCCGGCGTGGTCACGCCGTCGCGGATCATCGCGGCGATCTCCTCGTCCGAAAATCCAAGCTCGTGCAGGATATCAGCGCCATGCTCGTTCGGCCGTGCCGCCAGACGCTGCGGCTCGGCCTTGGTCTCTGACCAGGTCGCCGAGACGCGGGTGCTGCGGATCGGACCTTCGGTCGGATGTTCGACCACGGGAAAGAAATCGGTTGCCACGAGGTGCGGATCGTTCAGCAGGCTTTCGAGGTCGTGCATCGGCATGACCGGCACGTCGGCGGCATCCAGCAGATCGGTCCATTCGGCCGTGGTGCGCGTCTGAAAGATGCGCGCGAGCTCGGCATAGACGAAATCGATGTTGGCGGCACGCCGGGCAAAGCTGTTGAACCGGTCATCGCCCCGCAGGTCGGTGCGGCCGGACGCCGTGAAGAATGCGTCCCATTGCTTGTCGTTGTAGACGATCACGCAGATATGGCCGTCGGTGGTCTTGTAGGGCCGGCGGTCGGGCGACAAATGCCGCGCATAGCCGCCCTTGTCGAGCGGCGGCTCGTAGGTCAGCCCGCCCATGTGGTCGCCCATGATGAAGGCCGACATGGTCTCGAACATCGGCACGTCGAGGCGCTGGCCGCGCCCGGTGCGGCCGCGATGCACGAGGCTGGCGCAGATGGCGCCGACCGCGGTCAGGCCGACGATGCGGTCGACCAGCGCATTGGGTACATAGCGCGGGGTGCCGTCACCGGCGACCGCCATCAGGTGCGACAGCGCCGCCCCACCCTGGATCAGGTCGTCATAGGCGGGCTTGGCCGCATAGGGACCGTCCTGGCCGAAGCCGAACACACCGGCATAGATCAGCCGCGGATTGAGCGCGGAGACGACATCATAGCCAAGGTTCAGCCGCGCCATCGCCTGCGGCCGGATGTTGTAGAGCAGCACGTCGGCATCCTTGACCATGCGCAGCGCGGCCTCGCGGCCGGCCGTCTTCTTGAGGTCGAGGCAGATCACGCGCTTGCTGCGGTTGGTGTTGAGGAACACCGGGCCCATGCCGGGATGGTGCCAGGGGCCGATCTTGCGGGTGACGTCTCCTTCCGGCGATTCCACCTTGATGACATCTGCGCCGTAGTCGCCGAGCGTCTGGGCAGCATACGGCCCCATCAGCACGGTGGTCATGTCGATGACCTTGATGCCCGCAAGCGGTCCCATCGTGGCGTCGGCTCCCTCGATCCTTGTTGTCGCCAGAGCTAACGGCACCTGATGTTCCCTAGCAAGCGGGCCTGCGGGTATGGGGCCATGCGTCTGATCCCCCGCCGCAACATTCCGTGTCGCGGATCACGGACGAGGACCGCTGCGCTGCACCAGATGTTCCCTGCAGCGAGCTGCATTCTAGGATTCCATTTCAACGTTCAAGTGTGTCAGCATGCCGGTCCAACATCCAGAACACACACGAGGGAGAACGCTCTCATGACGCTCTATCAGGGCAAATGCTTCTGCGGCACGGTCGAGATCGAGGCCGACGGCGAGCCGGAGGCAATGGGCTATTGCCATTGTTCGTCGTGCCGGTCCTGGTCGGCCGGCCCGGTCAACGCCTTCACCCTGTGGAAGCCACAGAGCGTGCGGGTGACAAAGGGCGCCGATGCGATCGGCACCTACCACAAGACCGACATGAGCTACCGCAAGTACTGCACCAAGTGTGGCGGACATCTGATGACCGACCACCCGCCGCTCGGCATGATCGACGTCTATGCCGCGACGATTCCGACGCTGAAGTTCACGCCCGGCGTGCACGTCAACTACGCGGAAACGGTGCTGCCCATCAGGGACGGCCTGCCGAAGCTGAAGGATTTCCCGGCCGAGTTCGGCGGCTCCGGCGAGATGATGCCGGAGTAAGGCAAGGTCTGCTTCCAGCAACCACGCGAGCATCAGGGGCCTCGCGACAGGATCTGTCCGAGCTGTGCTGATCGAAGCCGCCCCCTTCGAAACAGAGGGCGCAGGGAAGGCCGGGTGCCGACTGGCACCCGTGGCCCCCGTGCGAAAGAAAGCACGGGGAGAGAACCACAGGTTCAGCCGGACCGACCCGGCCTTCCCTGCGCGATGGTTTTCACGCTTACTTCGCGATCTCCTCGGTGCACCGGCTTTTGGCCACCGTCGCCGTTGGGATCATCATGCCCCTTAGGCTTGGCATCAGCGTCGGGATGCCGGGACCACGCGACTTCACGTCCGCGCCATGCCGTTCGTCCGCGCAGACAAGCTACGCTGCGACACGTCGCGGCCACCGCCTCCCTGCCTCAACGTTCGTGACGATCGCGAAGCGCCCCTCGTGGCGAAGCAGGATGGCGGGAGTGAAACATATTTTCTGTAAAAACGAAACATGAATATTTTTCGCGCGGGGACTGGACAGGGCAAATCAGTCTGAAGGCACAAGCGAAATTCGCCGCTCGACGCAGCCATAGGCCCGAAGCCCGGATGAGCGAAGCGATATCCGGGGTCACACGAGCTGTGCGAATGAACCCGGGTGTCGCTTCGCTCACCCGGGGCTGCGCGTTCTACGCCTGGATCTGCACCCCCTCCGCCGTCCGCTCCGGCGCCAGCTCGGGGGCGGCGTCGGGTGGCCTCGTATCCAATTCCTCGATCATGCCGCGCGCGATCTCGCGCTCGCCCATGATGACCTTGTCGGCGCCCAGCGACTTGAGATGATCGACCTCGGCATCGGAATGCGCCCGCGCCACGATGTGCAGCGCCGGATTGGCGGCGCGCGCCTGCTCGACGATCTGTCCGGCCTCGAACGCCTCGGGGATGGCGATGACGAGCGCGTGCGCCAGGGCCGGATTGGTCGCGCGCAGCACGTTGCTGCGGGCGGCGTTGCCTGTGATGGTCTCGACGCCGGCGCCTTTCAGTTGCTTCGGGATGTCCTCCGACGTCTCCACCACAAGGAACGGATGCCCGCGCTGCTGCAGCGCCTCGCCGACGAGGCGTCCGACGCGGCCATAGCCGACGATGATCGTGTGCTCGGTCAGTTGCGTCACCGGGATCTCGGCCGGCGGTGTTGCGGCCGGCGTCGAGGCATCGGCGCGGCGGCGCTCCAGCCGCGGCAGCAGCCAATCGAGCGCGGCGAACATCAGCGGATTGAGCATGATCGAGATGATGGCACCGGCCAGGATCAGGTCGCGGCCCGCTTTCGGCAGCAGGTTCGAGGCACCGCCGATCTCGGCGAGGATGAAGGAGAACTCGCCGATCTGGGCGAGGCTCGCGGAGATCGTCAGCGCCGTCGACGTGGGATGGCGGAATGCGATCACGATCAGGAACGCGGCAACCGACTTGCCGAACAGGATGATGAACAAGGTGGCGAGCAGCGGCCAGGGCTCGCGGATGACGCTTCCCGGATCGAACAGCATGCCGGCGGAGACGAAGAACAGCACCGCGAAGGCATCGCGCAGCGGCAGCGACTCCTGCGCGGCGCGCTGGCTCAGCGGCGACTCGCCGAGCATCATGCCGGCGAAGAAGGCGCCGAGCGCGAGCGACACGCCGAACAGTTTTGTCGATCCGAAGGCGACGCCGAGCGCGATCGCGAGCACGGCGAGGCGGAACAGCTCGCGCGAGCCGGTGTGGGCGATGTAGTGCAGGATCCACGGGATCAAGCGGCGGCCGACCAGCAGCATCACCGCCATGAACACGCCGATCTTGACGAAGGTCAGCAGCAGCACGCCGGTCAGCCCGAGGCCGAAGCGGGCGGCGAGCGGATCGGCGGCGGCGACGTCGCCATTGCCGTTCTGCAGGCTGGCAAAGGCCGGGATCAGCACCAGCGCCAGCACCATCGCGAGATCCTCGACGATGAGCCAGCCGACCGCGATGCGGCCACGCTCGGTGTCCATCAGCCGGCGCTCCTGCATCGCGCGCAGCAGCACCACGGTGCTGGCGACCGAGAGCGCGAGACCGAACACGAGCCCCCCGCCGATCGACCAGCCCATCGCCCAGCTCAAGGCCATGCCCATCAGGGTCGCCACCGTGATCTGCACGATCGCGCCGGGCACGGCGATGGCGCGCACCGACATCAGGTCCTTGAGCGAGAAATGCAGGCCGACGCCGAACATCAGGAGAATGATGCCGAGCTCGGCCAGTTCGGTCGCCAGCGCCTGGTCGGCGACGAAGCCCGGCGTGAATGGACCGACGGCAACGCCGGCGAGGAGGTAGCCGACCAGCGGCGGGAACCGGAACCGCTGCGCGAGCGCTCCGAAGACGAAGGCCAGTCCAAGGCCGGCGACGATGGTCGCGATGAGGGGTGTGTCGTGCGGCATCTCAACTTGTTGCACAGGAGGCGCAGCGATGCACCGCGACCAATTGTGGCAGAGTTCCGCAACGCGCATGGGGATGGTGCACGGATGGCTGCGGAAATCGGTGGTGAATGGCGTGATCAGTTCCGTATGATCTGCGGCGAGCCATCACGGGGTGCCCTGTCCCAATGCCCGCCGATCTCGTCCAGACCTTTCGCGCCTTCGCCTATAACAATGCATGGGCCAATCACCGGCTGCTGACCGCCTGCGGCCAGCTCAGCGCCGAGGATTTCGCCGCCGAGCGCACGGGCTTTTTCCCGAGCCTGCAGCGGACGCTGAACCACATCTACATCATCGATCTGTTCTACATCGATGCGCTGGAAGGCGGCTGGCTCGGCCCGATGGCGTGGCAGAACGAGGTGCCGTTCCCGCGCCTGGCCGATCTTGCGAAGGCGCAGAGCGCGATGGACCGCCGGCTGATTGCGTTCTGCGAGGCGCTGACACCGGCGCGGCTCGACGACACCGTCCGCATCAACCGCGAGAGCCGGGTGCAGAACGAGCGCTGCGACCGGCTGCTGCTGCACCTGTTCCAGCACGACATCCATCACCGCGGCCAGGCGCATGCCATGCTGTCGAGCACGTCGGTGAAGCCGCCGCAGCTGGATGAGTTCTTTCCGGCGGATGACGCCTCGTTCCGGACGAAGGATTTTGCCGAGCTCGGCTTCAGCGAGGAAAAGGTCTGGAAGCCGTAGCCCGGTTGAGCGCAGCGACATCCGGGGTCACACGAGCTGTCGCGATGGACCCGGATATCGCTGCGCTCATCCGGGCTACCAGAATGGCACCCTGGGGGTGGGCAAAGGCGCTGCCGCGCTCTCTCCACGCATGCGCTCGCAATGGCGCCGTGCCCACCATCCTGCTGATGCGCACGCCGCCCGACGGTGGGCACGCTGCCGCCTTCGGCGGCCGCTTTGCCCACCCTACCGCATCTCGCTCTTGGCCCACATCTCGCGTGGCAGCCGGTACATCACCTGCCGGCGCAGCGGACTGTCCGCCTCGACCCGCGGATGATCGAAATCGGACGCTTCGTCGCGGATCATGCCGAGCTTGCGCATGACGTTCTGCGAGGCGTGATTGGCCGGCGCGGCATAGGCGATGATCTCATCAAGGCCGAGCTCATCGAAGCCGAACGCGAGCGACGCGCGCGCTGCCTCCGTCGCGATCCCCTGCCCCCAGGCCGCGCGCGCCAGCCGCCAGCCGATCTCGACCGCCGGCGTGAACGGCGCGTCGAAGGTGACGCGGAACAGACCGGTGGCGCCGAGGAAAGTGCCGGTGGCGCGGTCTTCGACCACCCAGAAGCCGAAGCCGTGCGCGGCCTGATGGGCGATCTGGAAATCGATCCACCGGTCCGAGTCCTGCCGCGTTGGCAGCGCGCGGAGGAATTGCATCACGGCCGGATCGGCGGACATCGCCGCGAACGGAACCCGGTCCTCGTCGCGCCACTCGCGCAAGGTCAGACGTTCGGTGGAGATGATCATGATAGGCAATCGGACCAGCGAATGACAAAGAGCTTCCGCATCGCGGAAGCTCTCCTGTATCACCGTCATTGCGAGGAGCGCAGCGACGACGCAATCCAGGGCAGCATGCTCGGCCCTGGATTGCGTCGCTTCGCTCGCAATGACGGAGGATGGACCTCGCCTACTTCGCCGGCTCCAGGATCGAGACGTAGTTCGCAACCGCCGCACCGCCCATGTTGAAGATGCCGCCGAGCTTGGCGTTGGGGAGCTGCATGCCCTCGGGCGCCGTGCCGGTGAGCTGCATCGCGGTCATCACGTGCATGGAGACGCCGGTGGCGCCGATCGGGTGGCCCTTGGCCTTGAGGCCGCCGGACGGATTGACCGGCAGCTTGCCGTCCTTGAGCGTCCAGCCTTCCTTGATGGCGCGGGCGCCCTGCCCTTTCGGGGTCAGGCCCATCGCTTCGTACTCGATCAGCTCGGCGACAGTGAAGCAGTCATGGGTCTCGACGAAGGAGAGATCGGACAGCGTGACGCCCGCCTTCTCCAGCGCGCGCTGCCAGGCCACCGTGCAGCCTTCGAAGGCAAGGATGTCGCGCTTGCTCATCGGCAGGAAGTCCTGCGCGTGCGCGGTGGCGCGGACATTGACCGCCTTGGCGAACGACTTCGCGGTCTCGCTGTCGGCCAGCACCAGCGCGGCGGCGCCGTCGGACACCAGCGAGCAATCGGTGCGCTTCAGCGGACCGGCGACATAGGGGTTCTTCTCGCTCTCGGAGCGGCAGAACTCGAAGCCGAAATCCTTGCGCATCTGCGCATAGGGGTTGGCGACGCCGTTCTTGTGGTTCTTGGCCGCGATCAGCGCCAGCGCATCGGACTGGTCGCCGTATTTCTGGAAGTAGCCCTGCGCGATCTTGCCGAACACGCCGGCGAAGCCGCCCACGGTGTCGCCATCCTCCGGCAGGTACGAGGCCTTGAGCAGATTCTTGCCGATCTCCGGCCCGGGCGTGCGGGTCATCTGCTCGACGCCCACGACCAGCACGATTTTCGCGGCGCCGGCAGCGATGGCACGGATGCCCTGGTGCACGGCAGCCGAGCCCGTGGCGCAGGCGTTCTCGACCCGCGTCGCCGGCTTGAAGCGCAGCGCGGGGTCGGCCTGCAGCACCAGCGAGGCGGTGAAGTCCTGCGGCGAGAAGCCGGCGTTGAAATGGCCGAGCACGATCTCGTCGACGTCACCGGCCGAGATGCCGGCATCGGCGATCGCCTCGTTGGCGACCTTGACGACGAGGCTCTCAACGGTCTCGGCGTCGAACTTTCCGAACGGCGTATGCGCCCATCCGACAATGCTGGCGGTCATGATCTCTCTCCCGAATGTCTCCCTCTCCCAAAATGGCGCTTCGCGCCATTCAGGTCCAGGGCCTGGCGTTCTCAGGCCACGAACTTACCACCGAGTTCGTCCTCGATGTGAATCCGGATGATGTCGTCGAAGGTCTTTTCTTCCGTGGTGAAGCCGAGTTCGCGGGCCCGCTTGGCCTCGAAATTCCGCGGCCAGCCGTTGACGATGCCGATGATGAAGGGATCGGGAACCCGCTTGATGCGAGCCGCGACGTTATCGCCAGCGACGCGCCGGAGCGCGGCAATCTGCTCGCCCACCGTCGCCGACAGGCCGGGCATGGTGAGGTTGCGGCGCGGGCCGATCCGCGCGGTGTCCATGGTCGCGGCATGCAGGAGGAAGCCGACAGCGGAGCGCGGCGTCGCGTGCCAGTGCCGGACGTCCTCGGACACCGGCAGCACGGCCTCCTTGCCGGCCAAGGGCTCGCGCAGGATGTTGGAGAAGAAGCCGGAGGCGGCCTTGTTGGGCGCGCCGGGGCGGATGCAGATGGTCGGCAGGCGGATGCCGACGCCGTCGAAGAAGCCGCGGCGGGAATAATCGGCCAGCAGCAGCTCGCCGATCGCCTTCTGGGTGCCGTAGCTGAGCAGCGGCGCATTGACGAACTCGTCGCCGATCGCGTCGGGGAACGGCGCGCCGAACACCGCGATCGACGAGGTGAAGACCAGCCGCGGCTTGTAGCCGTCGCCGATCAGCCTGACCGCGTCGAACAGCATCCGCGTGCCGTCGAGATTGATGCGGTAGCCCTTGTCGAAATCGAGCTCGGCCTCGCCGGAGACGATCGCAGCGAGATGGAAGATCACGTCCGGACGCGCGGCGACCAGCTTCTCGGCAAAACCTGCGACGGCGAAATCGCCGGCGATGGTCTCGACCGCGATGGACGTATCGGGCTTCGCCGGCGCCACGATGTCCTGCAGGGTCATGCGGGTGATGGCGGCCTCGCCGAGGCGGCCGTCGCGAACGAGCCGCTCGACCAGCTTGCGTCCGACCATGCCGGCGGCGCCGAGAACGAGAATATGCAAGGGAGTGCTCCTTCAAAATGTAGGGTGGGCAAAGGCGCATAGCGCCGCACCCACCGCAGCACCGGGTGATGCCGGACGACGGTGGGCACGCTTCGCTTTGCCCACCCTACGAAAACTGGTCGTCATTGCGAGGAGCGAAGCGACGAAGCAATCCAGAGTCTTCTCCATAGCTCTGGATTGCTTCGCTGCGCTCGCAATGACGGAACACGCGAATCTCGCCTACTCCTTCACCGCGCCGGTCATCGCCGACACATAATGCTCGACGAAGAAGGCGTAAAGGATCACCAGCGGCAGTGAGCCGACCAGGGCGCCGGCCATCAGCGATCCCCATTTGTAGATGTCGCCGTCGACGAACTCGTTGACGATCGCGACCGGCACCGTCTTGTTCGGCGTCGACTGCAGGAAGGTCAGGGCATAGATGAACTCGTTCCAGCACAGCGTGAACGAGAAGATGAAGGCCGAGATCAGGCCGGGCACCGCGAGCGGCACCACGATCTTGACCAGGATCTGCCAGCGGCTGGCGCCGTCGATCAGGGCGCACTCCTCGAGCTCGAACGGGATCGTCTTGAAGTAGCCCATCAAGAGCCAGGTCGAGAACGGGATGAGAAGCGTCGGATAGACCAGGATCAAGGACAGCGGCGAGTCGAACAAGCCGTAGGCCTGGATCACCGAGGCCAGCGGGATGAACAGGATCGACGGCGGCACCAGATAGGCGAAGAAGATCAGCACGCCGACGGTGTCGGCGCCCTTGAAGCGCAACCGAACGATCGCGTAGGCCGCGAGCACGGAGGCGAAGATCGACAGCGTGGTCGCGCCGACCGCGACGTACATCGTGTTCCAGAGCCAGCGCGGATACTGCGTCTCGAACAGCAGCTTGGAGATGTGCTTGAAGGTCGGATGCACCACCCAGAACGGATTGTACTTCTCCATGTCGATCAGTTGCTCGTCGGGTTTGATCGACGTCAGCCCCATCCAGTAGAACGGGAACAGCAGCACCACGAGGATGATGAACAGCGGCAGATACAGCGTGATCAGCCGGCGCGGCAGCGATTCGAGGTAGCTCATGCCCTCGGATTCGTCGGAGCCGGCCGTGGTGGGCGCCTTGGCGTGCAGCGTGGTGTCGGTCATTGGTCGGATCCTTGCTGCCATTTGCGCCGTTGCATGCCGAACCAGGAGATCGCGATCGCCGCCATCAGGAACGGGATCATGGCGGTCGCGATCGCGGCGCCCTCGCCGAGCCGTCCGGAGATGATGCCGCGCTGATAGCTTAGCGTCGCCATCAGGTGGGTGGCGTTGACGGGGCCGCCACGGGTGAGTGCCCAGATCAGCTGGAAGTCGGTAAAGGTGAACAGCACCGAGAAGGTCATGACGACTGCGATGATCGGCGTCAGCAGCGGATAGGTGATGAAGCGGAAGCGCTGCCAACTGGTGGCGCCGTCGAGCGTGGCGGCCTCATAGAGCGAGGGTGACACGGTCTGCAGGCCGGCCAGCAAGGTGATGGCGACGAACGGCACGCCGCGCCAGATGTTGGCGATGATGACGGAGGCACGCGCCCAGTTGGTGTCACCGAGAAAGTTGATGTTCTGAGTGATGACCCCGAGCTTGATCAGCGACCAGGAGATGATCGAGAACTGCGAATCGTAGATCCACCAGAACGCGATCGCCGACAGCACGGTCGGCACGATGAAGGGGATCAACACGATGGCGCGGATCATGGCCTTGAACGGCATGTGCCGGTTCAGCAGCAGCGCGAGATACAGGCCGATCGCGAATTTGATGGCGCTTGCCACGATCGTGTAGAGCAGCGTGTTGAACACCGACAGCCAGAAGATCGAGTCGTCCCACAGCCATTCATAGTTCTCGACCCCGACGAAGACGCCGGTGCGGCCGATCTTCTCGTCGGTGAAGCTCATCCAGACGCCGAGCCCCAGCGGATAGGCCAGGAACAGGATCAGGAAAGCCGCCGCGGGCAGCATGAACCACAGCGCGATGACATTGCGGTTGGTCTTGATGCGCACCCATGCCGAGGGCTCGCCGACGGCGGCGCCTCGCGGCAACGAGGTCTGAATGGTACTCATGGGTCGAGCAGCTCCCTTCGAACCGTAGGGTGGGCAAAGCGTAGCGTGCCCACCGGCGTTCGGGACGGATAGAAAAGTCGTTCCGTCATTGCGAGCGAAGCGAAGCAATCCAGGGCCGAGCAAAGAAACTGGATTGCTTCGTCGCCTTCGGCTCCTCGCAATGACGACAGTCAGCAACCCGTATGGTGGGCACGGCGCGCGATAGATCGCGATCTCTCGATTCGATCTCGGCGCGCCTTTGCCCACCCTACAAGGTCGGCGATCCTCCTCAGCGGAAGATGCGCTTGGCGGAGCGCTCGGCGCTCGCCATCGCCGTCTTCACGTCCTCGCGGCCCGTGCAGTAGTTCGCGAACATGTCGACCAGGACGAAGTCGGCGATCGCGGCCGCAGCCGCCTCGCCGAGCTTGCCGAGGCCGGCCGGCGTGGTCGCGGTCGCCGCGACCTCACGATACGGCGTGTTCTTCGGATCGACCGTCCAGATCGGGTTGGCGTCGTAGCCTTTGAGGAAGTGCGACAGATAGCCCTGCGCCGCCTCGATCCACGGATTGAACTGCTCCGGCTCCAGCAGGAAGGCGGTGAACGCCTTGCAGGTCTGCGGGTACTTGGAGAAGTTGAACACCAGGATCGGGAAGCCCAAATGCATCTCGCGGGTCTTGCCGTCGAGGCCGGGCGGCAGATGCGCGTGGTTCATGTCCTCGGCGATCTGCGGCGCCTCCTTCTTGGCGGTGACATAGATCGAGATGCCGTTGACGGTCGCGTAGAGCTGGCCGGCGAGGAACGCCTTGTTGTTGGACGAGTCGTTCCACGACGCGGTGCCCGGCACGAAATTGTCGTACAGGCCCTTGACGTATTCGAGCGCCTTGGCGGTCTCAGGCGAGTTGATGACGACCTTGTTGTCCTTGTCGATCAGATTGCCGCCATGCGCCCATAGCGCCCAGTGCACCCAGCCATTGGCGTCGCCCGAGGCGTGGCCGAGCGCCATGCCGCCCGGGGTGCCGTTCTTGTTCATCGCCTTGAAGAACTCGGACAGGCCGGCGAGATCCTTCGGGAACTGCTTGAAGCCGGCCTTCTCGGCCGCCGAGATGCGGTAGTTGACGAGGCCGCCGGTGGCGGCCACCGGGATGCCGATCCACTTGCCGTCGAGCATGCCATAGGCCTTGCCCGAGTCGGTCCAGCCGCCGCACTTCTTGCCGAGGTAGTCGGCGACGTCGGTCATGTCGACGCACTTGTTGGAGAACAGGAAGGGCAGCGTGTAGAGGCCCCACACCATGTCGAGCCCCTGCCCCGTATTGGCCGCGACCGAGGCCTTGGGCTGGACGTCGTCATAGGATTCGTTGGAGACGTTGATGGTGACGTTGTTGGCCTTCTGGAAGGCGTCGACGATCTTCATGAAGGCCACGTCCTCGGCCTCGACGAAGCGCTTCCAGCGCATCATGTTGATCTTGGCGCCGGGCTCCGGCTTGAAGGGCGAGGTCTGCGCCCAGGCCTTGGCGTAGCCGAGCAGGTCCTCGGCCGACATGGTCGCGGCAGCCGCCAGCAAGGTCGCGCCGCCCTTGAGCAGAGACCGTCGATCGGTGGGGAAATGAGCCATCTGAAGTTTTCTCCCGTTGAGTATTTTGCTTGTTTTGCTTGTTGTCAGTTCCGCGCCGTGCGGCTGGTCAAATTCTCCGGCCGCTGTCCTTGTCGAACAGATGCGCCGCCGACGCGCGCGGACGCAAATGGATCTTCGCCCCAGGATTGACCTCGTGGCGATCGCGGAACACCGCGATGATGTCCTGGGTGCCGATGCGGGCGACGATCTGCGTCTCCGAGCCGGTCGGCTCGACCACGACCACTTCGGCCTCGATGCCGTCATCGGCGAGTTCGAGATGCTCGGGCCTGACGCCGTAGACGACGGGGCGGCCGTCGGAGGCAGCCGGCGCGGTGAGGATCGGCAGCCTGGCGCCGTTCTCGGTCTCGACATAGACCGAGCCGTTGGATTTGAGGTGGCCGTTGAGGAAGTTCATCGCCGGCGAGCCGATGAAGCCGGCCACGAACTGGTTGTCCGGCTTGTCGTAGAGATCGAGCGGCGAGCCCATCTGCTCGACGATACCGTCGTGCATCACGACGATCTTGTCGGCCATCGTCATGGCCTCGATCTGGTCGTGCGTCACGTAAACGGTGGTGGTCTTGAGCCGCTGATGCAGCTCCTTGATCTCGGTGCGCATCGCGACGCGCAGCTTGGCATCGAGGTTCGACAACGGCTCGTCGAACAGGAACACCTGCGGATCGCGCACGATGGCGCGGCCCATCGCGACGCGCTGGCGCTGGCCACCGGAGAGCTGGCGCGGATAGCGGTCGAGCAGCGGCGTCAGCGCCAGGATCTCGGCGGCGCGCGCGACGCCCTTCTTGATGTCCTCGGGCCGTGCGCCGCGCAGCTTCAGCGAGAAGCCCATGTTGTCGGCGACCGTCATATGCGGATAGAGCGCGTAGTTCTGGAACACCATCGCGATGTCGCGCTCTTTCGGCTGCACGTTGTTGACGACGCGCTCTCCGATCGAGATGGTTCCGGCGGTGATGTTCTCGAGCCCTGCGAGCATGCGCAGCAGCGTCGACTTGCCGCAGCCGGACGGCCCGACCAGCACGACGAACTCGCCATCCTCGATCGGAATCGTCACGCCGTGCAGCACCTCGAATCCGCCGAATGATTTGCGCACGTCGCGAATTTGCACCGACGACATCAATTTCCTCCTCAAAGACCGACAGCATTGGCTGCTTGCCGGCGGCATTCTGACCGTTGTTCTCGGCCGTTTGATCAGGCCGCTTGTCGTTTTGTAGTCTTGGTCGTGCAGTCTTGTTTTTGGCAGTCTTGTTTTTGGTGGTCTTGTTGTTGGCTCTGGTCGCTCCGACTGGATCTGAAACAAGGACCAGCTCGGCTGACATTGTCCGCAGTTCAGTTCGCTTCCGCAATGCCTCGCTTAGCAACCGCGTGATAGCGCTGTCAATATCGCTTGTGTACCAGACCGCCTATGCTATGAGCGAGGCATGGGACGGAAACGCATCGAGCCGGGCAAAGTCCGGCTGACCGAAGTTGCGGCACTGGCGGGCGTCAGCCCGATCACGGTGTCACGCTTCTTCCGTAATCCCGCCACGGTCTCGGCCGGCCGCCGCACGCGGATCGAGAGTGCCGCCAAGGAGCTCGGCTATGTGCCGAACCTCGCCGCCCGCGCGCTCGCTTCGCAGCGCACCGAAGTGATCGGCGTGCTGATACCGTCCCTCACCAACAACGTGTTCTCCGACGTGCTGCGCGGCATCTATGACGCGTTCGAGGGTAGCCGCTACAGCATCCAGCTCGCCAACACCCGCTACAGCGTGCTGCAAGAGGAACGCCTGTTGCGGCTGTTCCTGATGCAGAAGCCGGCCGGCTTGATCGTGACCGGTCTCGACCAGACGGCGGAGAGCCGGTCGATCATCCAGGCAGCGGACTGTCCCGTCGTGCAGATCATGGAGCTCGGCGCCGACCCGATCGACATGATGATCGGATTTTCGCACGTCGATGCCTGTTTTGCAGCCATTTCACACCTTCTCGCGCAGGGCTGCCGCCGCATCGGCTTCATCGGCGCCCGCATGGACCCAAGGGTGCAGCGCAGGCTGCAGGGCTATCAGAACGCGATGAAGGAGGCCGGCTTGTTCGACCCGCGTCTCATCGTCACGGCGCCTGTTCCGACCTCGACCACAATGGGTGGCAGCCTGTTCTCCGATCTGCTGATGAAGGCGCCGGATCTCGACGCGGTGTTCTGCGCCAATGACGATCTCGCCCTCGGCGTGCTGTTCGAATGCCAGCGCCGGCACATCGCGGTGCCCGAGCAGGTCGCGATCGTCGGCTTCAACGACATGGAATTCATGGCCGCGGCGGTTCCGACGCTCACCAGCGTGCGCACCAATCGCTACGAGATGGGCCGGCGCGCGGCGACGATGATCATGGACGCCGTCGAAGGGCGTCCCGTGGCGGAGCGCGTCGTCGATCTCGGCTTCGAGGTGATCGAACGGCAGAGCTCGACCTTGCAGCGCGCCGCCGCAAGTCCGCAGCCCGCGTCGGGGCGCGCTTCCGGAACAAAATGGTAGCGCAACCAAAGACCATGAACTAGAACCACTCGAACCAACAACGACTTGAACGAAAGACGTAGGCGATCTTCGACAGCGGGCCGACGGCGCGCAGACGACGGACCGGCCTCGCCACGTTTGCACTGCGGGAGAAGACACATGACGAAGTCGAACGGGCATGCCGGCAACGGCGCTGACAAGAGCCGCAAGCTGCGCTCGCAGGCGTGGTTCAACGATCCGCACAATCCGGGCATGACCGCGCTCTATCTCGAGCGCTATCTGAATTACGGCCTGACCCGCGCCGAGCTGCAGTCGGGCAAGCCGATCATCGGCATTGCCCAGACCGGCAACGATCTCTCGCCCTGCAATCGCCATCACATCGAGCTGGCGCACCGCGTCCGCGAGGGCATCCGCGCCGCCGGCGGCATCGCGATGGAATTTCCGACCCATCCGATCCAGGAGACCGGCAAGCGCCCGACGGCCGCGCTCGACCGCAACCTCGCTTATCTCGGCCTGGTCGAAATCCTGTTCGGCTATCCGCTCGACGGCGTGGTGCTGACGACCGGCTGCGACAAGACGACGCCGGCCTGCCTGATGGCCGCGGCGACCGTGAACATCCCCGCCATCGTGCTCTCGGGCGGCCCGATGCTGAACGGCTGGCACGAGGGTCAGCGCACCGGCTCCGGCACCGTGGTGTGGAAGTCGCGCGAGCGGCTCGCCGCCGGCGAGATCGGCTATGAGGAGTTCATGGAGATCGTCGCCTCCTCGGCGCCGTCGGTTGGCCATTGCAACACCATGGGCACGGCATCGACGATGAATGCGCTGGCCGAGGCGCTCGGCATGTCCCTGCCCGGCTGCGCCGCGATCCCAGCGCCCTATCGCGAGCGCGGCCAGATCGCCTACGAGACGGGAACACGCATCGTCGACATGGTGTGGGAGGACCTCAAGCCCTCTGACATTCTCACCCGCAAGGCGTTCGAGAACTGCATCGTCGCCAACTCCGCGATCGGCGGCTCGACCAACGCGCCGATCCACATCAACGCGCTGGCGCGCCATGTCGGCGTCGAGCTCGACATCGACGACTGGCAGACGTTCGGCCATGACGTGCCGCTGCTCGTCAACATGCAGCCGGCCGGCTTCTATCTCGGCGAGGAATTCCATCGCGCCGGCGGCGTGCCGGCCGTGATCGGCGAGTTGATGCGCCACAAGCGCATCCACGAGGACGTCATCACCGTCAACGGCCGCAGCATGGGTGAGAATTGCCGCGAGGCGCCGAAGCCCGACGGCGACGTGATCTGGTCCTACGACAAGCCGCTGGTGAAGGACGCCGGCTTCCTGGTGCTGCGCGGCAACCTGTTCGATTCCGCGATCATGAAGACCAGCGTGATCTCCAAGGAATTCCGCGACCGCTATCTCGTCAACCCGAAGGACCCCAACGCGTTCGAGGGCCGCGCCATCGTGTTCGAGGGTCCGGAGGACTATCACGACCGCATCGACGATGCGTCGCTTGCGATCGACGAGCACTGCGTGCTGTTCATCCGCGGCGCCGGGCCGATCGGCTATCCCGGCGGCGCCGAGGTGGTCAACATGCAGCCGCCGGCGGCGCTGATCAAACGTGGCATCCTGTCCCTGCCCTGCATCGGCGACGGCCGGCAGTCGGGCACCTCGGGGTCGCCTTCGATCCTCAATGCGTCGCCGGAGGCCGCCGCCGATGGCGGGCTCGCAATCCTCAAGACCGGCGACCGCGTGCGCATCGACCTCAACAAGGGCTCGGCCAACATCCTGATCTCGGACGAGGAGCTCGCGAAGCGGCGCGCCGAGCTGAAGGCCAAGGGCGGCTTCCCGCACCCCGCCAACCAGACGCCGTGGCAGGAGCTCTATCGCAACACGGTGGGCCAGCAGTCCACCGGCGCCTGCATGGAGCTTGCCACGCGCTATCACAACATCGCCGGCACCGTCGGTGTGGCGCGGCATAATCACTAATCACAACGCACAAAGCCAACCCCTGTCATTGCGAGGAGCGAAGCGACGAAGCAATCCGGAGTCCTCGTTCGGCCCCTGGATCGCTTCGCTGCGCTCGCGATGACGGAAGACATCAAATCGCATCTCCAGGGAGACCCCATGTCCGACCGTCTCAAGGGCAAGCGCGCCTTCGTCACTGCCGCCGCTGCCGGCATCGGCCGCGCCTGTGCCATTGCCTTCGCGCGTCAAGGCGCCACCGTATTCGCCACCGACATCGATGAGAACGGCCTGAACATGCTGAAGAGCGAAGGCATTGCCGAGGTCGCGACGCTCGACGTGCGCAACACCGCGGCCGTGAACGCGATGGCCGAGCGGGTCGGCAAGGTCGAGATCCTGCTCAACGCCGCCGGCTTCGTGCATAACGGCACCATCCTCGACTGCTCCGACGACGACTGGGATTTCTCGTTCGATCTGAACGTCAAGTCGATGCATCGCACCATCCGCGCCTTCCTGCCGAAGATGCTCGATCAGGGCGGCGGCGCCATCGTCAACATCGCCTCCGCCGCGGGCGTGTTCAAGGCGGCGCCGAACCGCTACGTCTACGGTGCGACCAAGGCGGCCGTGGCGGCGCTGACGCGCTCGGTCGCCGCCGATTTCGTGGGCAAGCGCATCCGCTGCAACTGCATCTGCCCGGGCACGATCGAAACGCCCTCGATGCTGGGACGCGCGGCCTCGGCCGGCCCGAACGGGCTGGAGATGTTCATCTCGCGCCAGCCGATGGGCCGGCTCGGCACGGCGGAGGAGATCGCCCATCTCGCGGTCTATCTCGCCAGCGACGAGAGCGCGTTCACGACCGGCGTCGCGCATACCATCGACGGCGGCTGGACGCTGTAGTTCTGCTCCGTCATTCCGGGGCAGCCCGCAGGGCTGAACCCGGAATCTTGAGATTCCGGGTTCGCGCTGCGCGCGCCCCGGAATGACGACAACAAAGATCGACCGGGGAAACATCATGAACCACATCGACCTTACCAACCGCTGCGCCGTGGTCACCGGCGGCGCGCAGGGCTTCGGCCGCGCCATCACCGAGCGCTTCAAGGCGTCGGGCGCGAAGGTCGCGATCTGGGATCACGACATCGCGCTGGCGGAGAAGACCGCGCAGGCGATCGGTTCGGAGGTGCTGGCGCTGCAGGTCGACGTCACCGACACCAAAGCGGTCGAAGGCGCCCGTGACGCGACGCTGGCCGCGTTGGGCGGCATCGACATCCTGGTCAACAATGCCGGCATCGCCGGCATCAACAAGACGGTGTGGGAGACCGATCTCGAGGAGTGGCGCAAGGTGCTGCGCATCAATCTCGACGGTCCCTTCATCTGCGCCAAGGCGATCGTGCCGGTGATGCTGAAGCAGGGCTATGGCCGCATCGTCAACATCGCCTCGATCGCCGGCAAGGAGGGCAACCCGAACGCTGCGCACTACTCGGCGTCCAAAGCCGGCCTGATCGCGCTGACCAAGTCGCTCGGCAAAGAGCTGGCGCAGCACAACATCACGGTCAACGCGGTGACGCCCGCCGCGGCGAAGACCGCCATCTTCGACCAGATGACGGAAGCGCACATCAATTTCATGCTGTCGAAGATCCCGAAGGGCCGCTTCGTGCTGGTCGAGGAGCTGGCCGCGCTGGTGTCGTGGCTCGCCTCGGAAGAATGCTCGTTCTCGACAGGCGCCGTATTCGACATTTCCGGCGGCCGCGCAACTTATTAGTTTGGTTAGTTTGGTACGTCCCATGTGTAGGGTGGGCAAAGGCGCCGTCGCAGACGGCGACGTGCCCACCATCGGCTTTCGCCCATCAGGACGGTGGGCACAGCGCGCCGGAGATATTGCGAGAACACAGGCATGACTGCCTCGCGCCTTTGCCCACCCTACACGTCTCGCTGACGACACGATTTCTGACCCATGGAGCTTGCCTGATGACCCACCACGGCGGCTGCTTCTGCGGCGCGGTGCGCTTCCAATGCACCGGCGAGCCGATCAACGTGCGCGTCTGCCACTGCCGCAACTGCCAGCGGGCGACGGGCGCGCCGTTCTTCGCCCGCGCGCTGTTCGCGCACGACGCGCTGACGATCACCGGCGAAACCGCGCGCTTCCCCTCCTCCGACGCGCTCGACCGCATGTTCTGCCCGCGCTGCGGCGTCAGGCTGTTCTCATGGCGCAACACGCGCGCGGTGGTCGGCGTGGCCCTGGCCTGCTTCGACGACCGCAACGCCTTTGCCCCGACCGAGCACATCTGGGTCTCTGAAAAGATGGATTGGGTGCAACTCAACGACGGCCTGCCGCAATTTCCGGAGAATCCCGCGTAGCATCGGGGAACCATCGTGCCTATGTAGGGCCGTAACGCGTCCGGAACCCCGATCCTTGAACATCTCCCTCTACGGCATCTCCGTCTGGATCCTGCCGATCATCATCGCCATCACCTTTCATGAGGCCGCTCACGCCTTCGTCGCCTGGCGCTTCGGCGACGACACGGCGTTGCGACTCGGTCGCGTCAGCTTCAACCCGCTCAAGCACATCGATCCGTTCGGCACGATCCTGCTGCCGGGCATGCTGCTGCTGTCCGGCTCGCCGTTCCTGTTCGGCTACGCCAAGCCGGTGCCGGTCGATTTTCGCAATCTGCAGCCGCTGCGGGCCGGCATGGTGATGGTGGCGCTCGCGGGCCCGGCGACCAACATCGCGCTGGCGCTTGCGGCCGCCCTGGCCTTTCACCTCATGCCGTTCGTGCCGGCCGGGGGCGCGCAGTGGGTTGCCCACAACCTGCTGAATGCCTTCTCGTTCAACATCCTGCTCGCCGTGTTCAACATGCTCCCGATACCGCCGCTGGACGGCGGCCGGGTCGCGGTCGGCCTGCTGCCGTCGGTGCTGGCGCGGCCTCTTGCCCGGCTCGAGCCCTATGGCATGCTGATTCTGATCGGATTTTTGATCCTTCTGCCGCTGGCGGGTTCCCAGTTCGGTCTCAATCTTGATCTTGTGTCGGGGCTGCTCCGCGCCACGACCGATTCTCTGAAGCAGCTGCTTCTGTTATTGACGGGTAACGTCTAAATCTACCCGTCAGGGATGGTAACGAACGAGCCCCGAGGCACTCTTGGTCAAAGCCGCCGACATGATGATCGCACGCCGCGCCGACACCCGCGCCCGTGCCGATTTCGCGACCTGGAAGATGATCGCCAAACTGAACGGCGCCTCCGGCCTGCCGCCGGCGGCGCAGGACTTTCTGGCAAGCTACAAGACCCGCCTCGGCGACATGTCGGAGGACGAGGCCACCGAGGCCACCATCCGCGAGATGTACAAGGCCTATTATGCCGAGATGGGCGGTGGCGGCGCCCCGCCCGAAGTCAAGCCGGTCGCCGCCGAGCCGGTGACCGACAACGTCACCGCCTTCCGCAAGCTGCCGCCGAAGCCGAAGGCCGCGCAGAGCGGAACGACCGCTCCGCGCAAGCTGCCGGTCGCGCTGATCTTCGCCGCGCTCTGCGCGGTCTATGTCGGAGTCAGGCTGTATTGGCAGTGAGGTCAGCCGAACCCTACCCGCTCATTTCGGCGGGTTGAACTTGACCGGCAGGATGAAGGAGAATTCGTCGTCGGTGAGGCCCGCGGGAGGCTTTGGCACGGGATCCGAACGGCGGACCATGCTGACGGCGGCCTGATCGAACTCCGGATCGCCGGACGTTTCCCTGACGTCCACCGAGACGACACGGCCGAGCCGGTTGAGCACGAGCGCCAGCTTGAGCTGGGCCGCAACCTTCTTTCCGGATGGATACTTCTTGTGCAGTTCGAAATAGGCGCTGATCTTGCGGCCCCAATTGGCCGTCAGCCTTTGCACGTCCTTGCCGATGCCGGCATTCGGCGCTTTGGTCTTCTCGGCTTCAGGAACCTTCTCGTCCAGGGCCTTGCGCGCCGTGTCCTCGGAGGCTTCCTGCGCCTCTGATGCCTGTGTCTGGACCGTCGCGACCTTCTGCTCCTCGGTCGGCTTCTTCACGTCGGAGGTCGTGACCTCGCGGTCGGCCTCCTCGGTCGTGGTCGGGACGTCCTTCTGGAGATCAGTCTGCTCGACCTCGGCCTTCTGCTCCTGCATCTGCGGAGCGGCGGTCTGCGCCACCGAGTCCTGTCCGACCGGAACCTCGTCGTTCTCGACCTTCGGCGAGCCCATGTCGATGTCGATGACCTCAGCGCCTGCCGCGCCGAGGCCGCCGGCGTCCTCGTCGTCCTTCAGATGCGTCAGCGCCAGTGCGGCGCCGCCGACATGCAGCATCAGCGCGCCCATGATGGCCAGAAACCACAGACGGCGCGAGGGGGAGTGCCCGATGTCGAGGTCGCTCATCACAAGTCGGCGCTCCTCACGGCTGCGCGGGCTGGGCCGGCGGCGCTGGCGCAGGTCCCTGGGCGGCCGCGGCTGGCGGCGCTTCCAGGGCCACAAGCTTGATCTTGGTGTAGCCGCCGGCGCGCAGCAGCTCCAGGACTCCCATCAGCTCGCCATAGGGCACCAGCTTGTCAGCGCGCAGGAAGATCGGCCGGTCCTTGGGCTGATCGGTCATGGCGTCGAGCTCGCGCACCAGGTCGACGCGTTTGACCAGGTTTTCCCCGATCGCCAGCGACAGGTCCGGCTTGATCGAGACATAGGTCGGCTTGTCCGGCTTCTTCTGCGGCGTGGCGCTGGAGGACGGCAGGTCGATCGGCAGGTCGACGGTCGACAGCGGCGCCGCCACCATGAAGATGATCAAGAGCACCAGGATGACGTCGATGAACGGCGTCACGTTGATGTCGTGGGTCTCGTCGAAATCGTCGTCGAGATCGCCTTCGGAGAGCGAAACGGCCATCGCCTGCTACTCCGCCGCGCGCACGTGAATGCCGACCTGGCTGCGGTCGAGATCACGCGACAGCAGGCGGCCGGCGGCGCCCGATGCGCGGTTGACGAGCTCAAGATAGCCCTTCGTCACGCGCGAAAAGTGATTGTAGATGATGACGGCAGGGATCGCGGCGGCAAGCCCGATCGCGGTCGCCAGCAGCGCCTCGGCGATGCCCGGCGCGACCACTGCGAGGTTGGTGGTCTGCGATTTGGAAATGCCGATGAAGCTGTTCATGATGCCCCAGACGGTGCCGAACAGCCCGACGAAGGGCGAGATTGCGCCGACGGTGGCGAGCAGGCCCATGCCGACGCGCACGCGCCGGGCCTCGGCACGCACGATCTCGGTGAAGCTCGAGGCCGCGCGCTCCTTGATGCCCTCATCGCTGTTCAGCCCTGCCGACAGCCGGGCCTCCGATATCGCCGCCTGCAGCAGTACCGCCGCAACGTTTCTTCCATGGCCGAGCGCGAGCTGCGCTTCCGCCAGCGACTTGGCGCCGGTGAGCTTGCGCAGCGCGCCGACGAGCCGCCGGCGCAGCACGGAAAACTCGATGCTCTTGGCAATCAAGATCGCCCAGCTCGCGACCGAAGCCAGCGCCAGCGCGATCATGACCGCTTTGACGACCATGTCGGCCTTGAGGAACATGCCGAGTGGCGACAGCTCGTCGAGTCCGGTGGCAACCGACTTGCCGCTTCGGGTGCCGCTCTCTGCGCCGGCCGGCGCAGCAGCCGTCAGCGCGGCCTGGACCGATGCCGGTGGTGCCATCGTGTGTGCCGTGCCCGGCGCCGTCGCGGACGGATCGGTCGAGACCGCCGGGGCGGACCTGGCCGGCTCCTGCTGCGCATATGCAGGTAGCCCCGCAGCAACAGACAGACATGACAGGACGATTGCAAACCTAACGAGGAACGATGTCATCATATCTCGGCCCATTAGACCTCGGCCCATTGCCGGATCAGATTGTGATAGATGCCGGTCAGCTTGACAGCATCGGGATCGTCCCTCCCGAGGCGTTCCGCCAAGCTCTGGATCGCCGTGTCCAGATCGAAGATCATGCTCCGGACGTGGGCATCCCGTATCATGCTCTGCATCCAGAAAAAAGAGGCGACCCGGGCGCCGCGCGTGACCGGCGTGACCATGTGAAGGCTCGATGACGGATACAGCACCGCGTGCCCCGCGGGCAACTTGACTTCGTGCGAGCCGTAGGTGTCCTCGATCACAAGCTCGCCACCGTCATAGCTGTCGGGCTCGGCCAGGAACAAGGTCATCGACAGATCGGTGCGGATGCGCAGGCCGGTCAGCGGATCGCCGCGCACGGCATTGTCGACATGGATGCCGAAATGGTCGCCGCGCGAGGCAGTGTAGCGGTTGAACAAGGGCGGAAAGATCTGCAGCGGGATCGCCGCCGACAGGAAGCGCGGATGCTTCGTCAACGCCTGGATGACGCGCTGGCCGAGCACCCGCGCCGCCTCGCCATCCGGCGGCAATTGCTCGTTGCGCTTGACCATGGCCGACTGCGCCCCGGCCGTCGAGCGGCCGTCCTCCCACTCCACCGCATCCATGATGCGGCGGAACTCGGCCACCTCGTCTTTCGACAGAACGTCGGGGATGCAGATCAGCATGATCAGAACTTCGCAGTGGTGACGATGTAGAAGGCGCGCCCCGGGGCCACGGCGACGAACGGCACCGCGCTCCGATACAGCGTGTCGTAGTACAGCTTGTTGGTCAGGTTCTGGGCATAAAGCTTCATGGTCCAGTGCGCGTCGAGCTTCTTCTCGACGAACGCGTCGAAGCGCCAGTAGCTCGGTAGCTCGTTGCCGGTGTTCGCCGCGAAGGTGCCGCCATAGACCTTGGAGCGGTAGACCGCCTGGCCGCCGATCTCCCAGCCATTGTCGAGCTTGTACTTCGACAGCATGCTGAACGACTGGTGGGCGATGTTGGCGAGCTGCAGGCCGATGTTGGAAGCGACGCCACTCTGCGTGACCTTCGACTGCATCAGCACCAGGCCGCCGAAGATGCTCCAGCGATCGGTGAGCTTGCCTTCCGCCTCGATGTCGATGCCCTGGATGCGGTAGGCCGCGCCCGAGGTGAGCAGGCCGCCGACGGTCTCGCGGGCATTGTCCTTGGTGGTCTGGAACAGCGCGGCTGAGACCAGCAGATGGCGGTCGACCAGCTCCCATTTGGTGCCGAGCTCGGCCGCCTTGTTGCGCTCGGGTCCGAGCAGGACCGCGGTGTTGGCGGGCACGCCGCCGTAATCGGTGCCGGTGGCGTCGAGTTCGGAGCCGAACGGATTGGCCGAGGTCGCATAGGCCGCGTAGATGCTGCCGATCGGCATCGGCTTGTAGACCAGGCCGACATTGTAGTTGACCAGATCCGCGTTCATCTTGAGGTATTTCGGCGAATTGGTCGACGAGCTCATGGTGTAGCCGTCATAGCGCACCCCACCGTTCAGGATGACCGTGTCCTGCCAGTTGGCCGTGTCCATGACGTAGACGCTGTTGGTGTTGACGCCGTAGCGCGTCGGGTTGCCGACCAGCGACGGCGTATTGCTGAATGGGATGTAGGTGTACTGCGGCGAGTACACGTTGACGCCGGTGACCGCGCCCGAGCTGGTCGAGCCGCCGCCGAACAGTTCGGACGAGAGGCCGGTGTAGCGATCGATCGAGATGTTCTCGTTCGAGAACTCGGTGCCGAGAACGGCGGTATGCTTGACGCCGCCGGTATCGAGCTTGAACGTGGCGTCGTTCTGGTTGGCCCAGACGTCCACCGTCTGATAGCGGCTCTGCGCGCTCGCCGTGGTGGTCCAGAGCAGCGGATTGGGACTGGTCGTGTTCGGATTCTGCGGCAAGGTGCCGATATAGTTGAGCAGCGAGTGCTCGCCGCGGAACTTGCTGCTGAGTGTGATCGCCTCGTTGACCTTGTACTCGGCCGCGGCAGTGCCGAAATCCTGCCGCGCCGTCTGGAAGTCGCGATTGAGGAAGCCATACCAGGTGCCGCGCGGAATGCCCGCGGAGGTCACGGGGACGTTGCCTCGCTTGTAGTAGGGTACGCCGAAATCCGGATAACCCGACAGATCGGTATGGACATAGTTCGTCGTGATCTTGAGATCGTCGATCGGCGTCCACTTGGTCGAGAGGAAGGCGCCCCAGCGGTCGTCGGTGACGAAGTTGCGCCCCGCCACATTGGAGTCCTGGAACAGGCCGCCGGTGCGCACCGAGAAGGTTGGCGAGATCACCTGGTTCACGTCGAGCGTGACGCGCTTCTGCTGGTCGGTGCCGAACTCGGTATCCATCCGCTTGAAGTTCGTATCGCCAGCCTGCTTGGTGACGATGTTGATGGCGCCGCCGGCGGTGCCGCGTCCGGCATAGGACGAGGCCGGACCGCGCAGGATCTCGATCTGCTCGGTGAAGAAGTTCTCGCGGATCGACACGGCGGGATCACGGATGCCGTCGATGAAGACGTCGTTGCGGGCATCGAAGCCGCGAATGAAGAAGCGGTCGCCGAACGCATTGCCGCCTTCGCCCGATCCGAGCGTGACGCCGGCGGTCGAGCGGCCGATCTCCTTGAGCGCCGTGATGTGCTTGTCCTGCAGCACCTCCTTGCTCATCACCGTGATGGTCTTGGGCGTATTCAGGAGCGGCTCAGGAAACTTGCCCGACGCCTGCACGCGGTTGACCTTGTAGGGCTCGGCTGCGTCCGCGTAGGGGTTGGCGTCCGGCGCGGACAGCCCGCCTGCGTTCGGGAACGCCACCGCGGCCTGCTGCGCCGCCTGCTGACGGGCCGCCGCGCGGCGTAGGGCATTGCGCGCGCGGACCTGCTCGGCGGTCGGCTTGGAGGACGTCGGCTTGGCGCGCGCGATCGGCGCATCGACGTTGACCGGGGGCAGGTCGGAAGCCGGCTGCGCCTCGGCCGAGGACATCGATGCCACCGCCATCAGCCCGGCCATCGCCGACACCTTGGTGACGGAGGGCCCCTCTCCTCGTCCGTCATTGAACTTCATCGCTGCGACCCCACGCAGCGAACGCGGTGCTCTCACCTGTCCCATTTTATTTTCACGCGCCCCAGATTTTTTCATTCCACATCGCGAACGCGGATCATTTGCGCTGCAACGATGTGTCGTTGGTATCGGGCGCGTTTCAGGGGGTCAATTTGAGGAGCCCTAATTTGGCCTTGAATAGTTCCAGATCAAAACAATTCTAAAACGCTCAACTAACAACATGCGAAACTTGAAATCGTTCTAAACAGCGCGAATTGACTCGCGCTGCCGTCGAATCGCTGCGCTTGTCAATTCGACGAGCCAGCCGGCTCGTCGCTGCTCGGCGGCTTCATCAGCGAGAACAGCTCGTCCACGGTCTGCACCGCGATCTGGCGCACGCGATCGGAATCATCGACCCCCGCGATCCGCACGCCCTTGACGACGGCCCTGATCTCATCGCGAAAATCGGTCAGGAAGCGCAAGGGATCGCGCTGCTCGTTGGCGACGCGCGCGATCAGGCCGGTGACCAGGATCTGGCACGCGAGCATCTTTCCATTCAGTTCTTCCATCGTGAGCTCCCCATTCGCTATCGTCGCACGGCGCATCGTCGGGCGACGCAGCCTCGCTCCGGTTGAATCCTGCCCCTGCCCGACGGCGCCATGACGGCGGCCGGACTCATCGGCTTCTAATCAGCTCCCATCGGGCGCGACAAGACGGCGAGAATAGGTCGGAGTGCGGCTTTCGCACGAGAGACCCGCGCGGTCAGCGACAGATCCGGCGCGGCGCGCTGGCCGACGATGGCGGCAGAGGAATGCCGCAGACCGCCCTGCTCTCGCGCAGGCCGCACCGCGGCAATGGCAAGCTTCTGCGCCATTTTTCGCACTCAAGATGTTTTAGTATAACGACGCAACTCAAGATGGGATCAAGACGGTCCGCGCTGCGGCTCGGCTATTTGAGCGCGACCTCGGCTTTCGGATCGGATAGCGTCTTGATCCGATCCTTCAGGTCCCTGAGCGTGGACAGGCTGGTCGCGACGGCCTCGTCCGGAATGTCGTGCAGAACCTCGCCGGCAATCGCATCGCGCAGCTCGTCGAGATCATCGACGAGCTTTCGTCCCGCGGCGGTGAGATGGAGACGGTTCGCGCGGCGATCCCTCGGATCGTGCCGGCGCTCCAGCAGCCCCTGCTCGACCAGCCTGTCGAGCAGACGCACCAGCGAAATGGGCTGCAGTTCCAGCACTTCTGCGAGATCGACCTGTGACATCCCCTCATGCGCGCGCAGCCGAAACAGCACCACCCATTGTGCGCGGGTCGTGCCGCGCTGTTTGGCACGATGATCAATATAGTTGCGCAGGATGCGCGAGCTTTCGACAAGCTGCGCAACGAGCTGACGTCTCATATCCAGCGACATGGCTGTGAACTCCCTTGCGATCCCTCGAAGCTTGCCGATTGTTTAGGTTTGTCCACGCGCTCGTGTGTTTACACATTAATTGCGTGCGTACTATATCTGGCGTGCTGGGAATGGTTTTAAAGACCGGTTATCCTGTTCGTCTCAGCATGTGGGCCAGCATGAAGACATCGCGAACCATAGGTTGGATCCTGCTGCTGGCGGCTCTCGGCGGCGCCGGCTATTACGGCTGGCAGCGCTATCAGGGCGCTGAGGCAGCGAAGAAGACGGCTGCGCAGAAATCGGCCGGGCCGCAGGCCGTTCGAGTCTCGACCGTGCTGGTCCAGAAGACGGACTTCCCGGTCTTCCTCACCGGCCTGGGGACCGTGCAAGGCTTCAATACGGTCCAGGTCCGCACCCGCGTCGACGGCCAGATCGACAAGATCGCCTTCACCGAAGGCCAGCTCGTGAACGAGGGCGACCTGCTGGTCGAGATCGACCCGAGGCCGTTCCAGGCGGCGCTCGATCAGGCCAAGGCCAAGCGGGCGCAGGACGAGGCCAATCTCAACAACGCCAATCTCGACCTGCAGCGCACCACCAAGCTCGGCGAGTTCGCGACCCGGCAGCAGCAGGACACGCAGCGCGCCACCGTCGCGCAGCTCACCGCTCAGATCGCAGCCGACGACGCCGCGATCGCCAATGCCCAGACCCAGCTCAGCTACACGCAGGTCAAGGCGCCGATCTCCGGCGTCGCCGGCCTGCGCCAGGTCGACATCGGCAACATCGTCAATGCCTCGACCCAGACCGGCATCGTTTCGATCGCGCAGATCGAGCCGATTGCGGTGATCTTCACCGCGCCGGAGGAGCAGTTGCCCTATATCAACGAGGCGCAGAAGGTTGCTGCCCTGAAGGTGATTGCGCTCACCACCGACGGCAAGAAGCAGCTCGCCGAAGGCAAGCTGATGGTCGTGAACAACCAGGTCGACACGTCGAGTGGAACGATCCGGCTGAAGGCGGTGTTCGACAACAAGGACCACGTGCTGTGGCCTGGACAGTCGGTGTCGACGCGGCTCCTGGTGCGGACACTGAAGGACGCCACGGTGGTTCCCGACGACGCCGTCCAGCATTCGACCAACGGGCTCTATTCCTACACGGTGAGCCCGGACAACAAGGCCGAGCTGCGCAAGGTGAAGGTCGGCGTTTCGATCGATGGCCGTACCGTGGTCGAAGAGGGGCTGACCCCCGGCCAGCAGGTGATTACGGGCGGTCAATTCAAAGTGCAGCCAGGCTCGGTCGTGACCACCGCGGTGGCCAGCTCGGAGCCGGCGCCAGCTAAGGTCCGGCAGGAATGAACGGCGGCGGCATCTCGGCACCCTTCATCAAATACCCCATCGGTACCTCGCTGCTGATGGCGGGCATCCTGTTCATCGGCCTCGTCGCCTATCCCCTGCTGCCGGTCGCGCCGCTGCCGCAGGTCGACTTCCCGACGATCCAGGTCACGGCCAACCTGCCGGGCGGCAGCCCCGAGACGATGGCAACCTCGGTCGCCCAGCCGCTGGAACGGCAGTTCGCCCAGATCCCGGGCATCGCCCAGATGACCTCGACCAGCTACCTGGGCACCGCATCGGTCACGATCCAGTTCGACCTCAATCGCAGCATCGACGGCGCCGCCAACGACGTCCAAGGCGCAATCAATGCCGCCTCCGGCCAGCTGCCGAAGAATCTGCCGTCGCCGCCGACCTACCGCAAGGTCAACCCGGCGGACTCGCCGATCCTGCTGCTGTCGGCGACCTCCGAGACGCTGCCGCTGACCACCGTCAGCGACGCGGTCGACGCCGGTCTCGCTCAGCAGATCAGCCAGATCTCGGGCGTCGCCCAGGTGATCATCGGCGGCCAGCAGAAACCATCCATCCGCATCCAGATCGACCCGGCCAAGCTCGTCGCCAAAGGGCTGTCGATGGAGGATGTGCGCAGCCAGATCGCGATCACCACGGTCGACGCGCCCAAGGGCAACATCGACGGCGAGCGGCGGGCCTATACGATCTACGCCAACGACCAGCTCACCGAGTCGAAGGACTGGAACGACGTCATCATCGCCTACCGCAATGGCGGCCCGCTGCGCATCCGCGACATCGGCAAGGCTGTGACCGGGGCCGAGGACGCCAAGCAGGCGGCTTGGGCCAATGGCAAGCGCGGCGTGTTCCTGGTGATCTTCAAGCAGCCCGGCGCCAACGTCATCGAGACCGTTGACCGCATCAAGGGGCTGTTGCCGCGGCTGGTCGCGGCGATCCCACCGGCGATCAAGATCGATCTCATCTCCGACCGGACCACCACCATCCGCGCCGCCGTTGAGGACGTTCAGTTCACGCTGATCCTGACCATCTTCCTGGTGGTGATGGTCATCTTCATCTTCCTGCGCAGCTTCTGGGCGACGGTGATCCCGACCATCACAGTGCCGCTGGCGTTGCTCGGCGCCTGCGCGATGATGTGGGGGGTTGGCTACACGCTCGACAATCTGTCGCTGATGGCACTGACGATCGCGGTGGGCTTCGTGGTCGACGACGCCATCGTCATGCTCGAGAACATCTCGCGTTATGTCGAGGAAGGCGAATCGCCGATGGCCGCCGCCTACAAGGGCGCCAAGGAGATCGGCTTCACCATCGTCTCGATCTCGATCTCGCTGGTCGCGGTGCTGATCCCGCTGCTGCTGATGGGCGGCATCATCGGCCGGCTGTTCCGCGAATTCGCGGTCACCCTGGCGATGACCATCTTCGTCTCGATGATCGTGTCGCTGACGCTGACGCCGATGATGGCCTCGCGCTTCCTGCGCAACGAGCACGCCGCGCAGCACGGCAAGTTCTATCAATGGAGCGAGGCCGCGTTCGACGCGATGCTGCGCGCCTATGAGAAGGGGCTCGATGTGGCGCTGCGCTGGCGCTTCGCCACCTTGATGGTGTTCTTCGCCACGCTCGGATTGTCGGTCTATCTGTTCATCCTGATCCCGAAGGGCTTCTTCCCGCAGCAGGACGTCGGCCTGATCACCGCGACCTCGGAGGCCTCCCAGGACATCTCGTTCAAAGCGATGCAGTCGCGCCAGGAGGCGCTCGCCAACATTGTAATGGCCGATCACGACGTCGCCAGCGTGGCCATGGCAATCGGCGGCTCCGGCCGCGCCGGCAACAACGGCAACATGTTCATCACGCTGAAGCCGCGCGAGGAGCGCAACGCGACGGCGCAGCAGATCATCACCCGCCTGCGGCCGCAGCTCGAGAAGGTCGAGGGTGCGCGGCTCTACATGCAGGCAGCGCAGGACATCCGGCTCGGCGGCCGCCCGTCCCGCACCCAGTTCGAGTTCACCTTGCAGGATCCCAACGTCGCAGAGCTGAACGAATGGGCGCCGAAGATCCTTGAGAAGATGCGTTCGCTGCCGCAGCTGCGCGACGTCGCCACCGACCAGCAGGCCGACGGCACCACCGTGCAGCTCACGATCAACCGCGACACCGCCTCGCGGTACGGCATCTCGCCGCAGCTGATCGATGACACGCTGTATGACGCGTTCGGCCAGCGCCAAGTCGCGCAGTACTTCACCCAGCTCAACTCCTACCGCGTGATCCTGGAGATCCTGCCTGAGCTGCAGGGCAACATCGACACGCTCAACAAGCTCTACGTGAAATCGCCGACCACCGGCGACCAGGTGCCGCTCTCGACCTTCGCCAGTTGGACCAACGTGCCGGTGCGGCCGCTGTCGATCAGCCACCAGGGCCAGTTCCCGTCGATCACGATCAGCTTCAACCTCGCCCAGGGCGTCGCGCTCGGCCAGGCCACCGATGCGGTGCAGCGCGCGATGGTCGAGCTCGGCGCGCCGGCAACCTTGAACTCGAGCTTTCAGGGCACTGCGCAGGCGTTCCAGCAGTCGCTGTCGACCGTGCCGCTCTTGATCCTCGCCGCCCTCGTCGTGGTCTATCTGATCCTCGGCATCCTCTACGAGAGCTACATCCACCCGATCACGATTCTCTCGACGCTGCCCTCGGCCGGCGTCGGCGCGCTCGCGATCCTGATGGCGTTCGGCTACGATTTCAGCCTGATTGCGCTGATCGGGGTCATTCTGCTGATCGGCATCGTGAAGAAGAACGGCATCATGATGGTCGACTTCGCCATCGCCGCCGAACGTGACCAGCATCTGCCGCCGGAGCAGTCGATCCGCCAAGCCGCCCTGCTGCGCTTCCGTCCGATCATGATGACGACCATGGCCGCGCTGCTCGGCGGCGTGCCCCTGATGCTCGGCAACGGCACCGGCTCGGAGATCCGCCAGCCGCTCGGCTATGCGATGGTCGGCGGCCTCATCGTCAGCCAGATGCTGACGCTGTTCACGACGCCGGTGGTCTATCTCTATCTCGACAAGGTCAACAACGCCTTCGCGCGCTGGGGCCGCACGCATATCGACCACGAGCCCGAGACCGCAGCGGCAGGTCCGGTCAAGGAAGCGGCGGAATAATCCGCCGCTTCTTTTCGCCTACTGCCGCGCCATCTCCGCGTTGGACACGCCCTCGCCGACGCCATGCCGTTCCGCCCGGTACAGCCGGAACAGCTTCTTGCGATTGACCAGATAGCCCTCCCGCTTGAGCAGGACGTGCAGGCGACGATAGCCGAAGCGGCGGCGCTCATGGGCGATCGCCCTCATGCGCTGCCGCAGCCCGGCATCATCGGCCCGGCTCGTTTGATATCTGACCGTCATGCGGCAACATCCGATGGCTTTACACGCCCGCCGTTCGCTCATCCCGTGAACACCCATGAGATGTGCGACAGCTTTCCGCTTCGCAGCGGGCGTCACCACTTCTTTCCCAGGAGATCCTTCAGCGCTGCATTGTCCAGCATGGCGTCCGCCAGCAGCCGCTTGAGCCGCGTGTTCTCGTCCTCCAGCGTCTTCAGCCGCTTGGCCTCCGAGACGTCCATTCCGCCGAACTTGGCCTTCCACTTGTAGATGCTGGCGTCGCTCACGCCATGCTTGCGGCACAGATCGGCGACCGGAACGCCGGCCTCGTGCTCTTTCAAAATCCCGATGATCTGCTCTTCCGTAAAGCGGCTGCGCTTCATGCTCTGGTCCTCGTTGGAGCCAGAACGAACTTCAAGCTGGATTAAGCCCGAGGGGCAAGGTCAACCAGATCGCCAACGACATCGGCATGTCCCGGCAGAACGTCGAGCACTACATGCGGTTCAAGGACCAGATGAAGGTCAGGGTAGATGGTCAAAAGCGACTGCGCCTAATCAACAACTCGAGCGCCGTCTAACTAGTCTCATTGAACGGGACACTGGATTAGGTTGCATTCTCTGGTGTCGCTACCCACTGCCGCCGTGGCTGCATCCGGGGCCGGAGGCAATAGGCAATCCATCATCGAGAGACCGCTTGCGAATCCGCAGGTTTGATAGAGCTTGTTATGTCATTTCCGAGCTTTGGTAGGCCTCCGGGTGGAACCCGACACGTGGCCTCCATTTTGACCCCTGGTGTGAGACCGATCGCTCCAAAGCTACCGCTTGATTTGATCTCCATTGAATATTGATGTGATAGCACGTCTTCATATGTCACTAAGTAATCGACTCCGGTTTTGAATACGGCCGGATCTACGTTCTGAAACATTACGAAGAGAATGCCAGGCAGCATTGCGCCCGTTTGAATCGGGGTCAGGCTCTTCTCGAGGAGACTATCAACCTTGTGAAAAGTGACTGCTTCCGGTTGACCCGGAACCGTCGATGGAATGTTGTTGAATACAAAGTTGTCGGGCATTGTAGGAAAAACAGCGTCATAAATCCTACCATTCGATCTTGCTGATACTCTCCAGTTCTTGACGATCGTCTGCATCGATCCCGTATTGACTACGTTAAGCGCAAGCACAGCAATCGTATTGCGCTCGTCCTGGCCGGCATTTCCAGCCATCACGCTTTGAATCCCACCAGACAACTGGGGTCGCGGAGATCGCGTCCCAACTGAAAAGATCAGCAGCAAGAAAAGGACGAAGGATGTAGCGCCGAACGCAATTTGCTGCTTCCGATCCTTGAGTTTGCCGAAGGCTAGTCGGATCATTCCACCCAGCGCCGTCGACATGATTAGGGGCACGAGAATATAGTTCAAGAAGATCCCAGCCGCGAGGCTGGCAGTAAAGCGCTCAAACCAGTCCATTGGAGTCCCCCTCAACGCCTTCGCCGGGAATATGGGGCTGCGCCTCCGGAACCGCGAGTGTTGGAATTTTACACTCGGCGAGTTTTCCACCACTGGCAGGTTGAAAAAAGGGGACTGGACCGCGAACAGCTAGGCGGCTATATGGGCGCTGCGTTGGGGCTGATTTGCAAAACTTCTGGCCCTGATTGCAAAACTTCCGAAAAAATCACTGCGATATCAGTGACTTCGGTGGGGAATGGTGTAACGGTAGCACAACAGACTCTGACTCTGTTTGTCTTGGTTCGAATCCAGGTTCCCCAGCCATTTCGGCGCTGACCCACTATTCTTGAGGTCAGCCGGTTTCGACTCGCGAACGAAATGTCACCCCGTTGTCGCGCACACTTCGTCCCGTCACTGCACCTCGGCGTCTCCGCGCACTTCGTCCTCGGAGAGCTTTCTCGATCGCAGCGGTGCCCTGTTCTTCCAGATCCTCCAGCGCGATGCTTGCGATGGCGGATGGTCGACACCGCCTGACCCGGCGCCGAATTGCCGGGAACACAGTCCTCCCGATTGCGAATCGGCGAAAACAAAACAACCATTGCGAGCGATGAAGCGCTCCCCGGAGGATTGCACTTGCAGAGCAGCGTTGGCTCCCGCGCCTTTCAAAACGCAAGGCTGCAGAAGCGCGCCAAGAAGCAGGCGGACGTGCTGTTGCCAGCGGCGGTCAAGGCCTACCGCGAAGGCCGACATCCGGAAGCTCAGGCACTGTGCCAGCAGATCCTGCAGGACCTGCCGCATCATTTCGGCGCCCTGCATCTGCTCGGCGTGTCCGAACGGGATTGCGGCCGTTTCGACCAGGCGGTGCTCGTCCTGACACGCGCGGTCGAGATCGACCCGCGCTCGGCCGAAGCCCAGTCCGATCTCGGTCTGTCGCTGTTCCGGCTCGGCCGCTATCAGGAGGCCCGCGCTCGTTACGAACGCGCCGTCGAACTCCAGCCGAACTTCCCGGCCGCGCTCACCAATCTCGGCACTACGCTGATGAGCCTCTCGCGTTTCGAGGAGGCGATTGCTGCGCATGACCGCGCCATCGCGCTGAAGCCCGGCTATGGCGACGCCCACGCCAATCGCGGGATGGCGCTGCTGCTCACGGGCCGGTACGAGGACGCCGGCCAGAGCTTCGATCGCGCGCTTGCACTGCAGCCGCGGTTGCTGACGGCCCTGTTCGGCAAGGGCCTGGTCAGCATGAACCTGCGGAATTTCGATGCTGCACTGGCGGCGCTGACTGCGGCGCTGGCCATCAATCCGAATGCGGCCCCTGCCCTCGCCCAGCGCGGGCGGGCCTATCAGGAGCAGGGCAAGTTCGACGAGGCAGAAGCCGATTTTGACGCGGCACTGGTCCTCGAACCGTTGCTCGAAGACGCCCTGCGCGGCAAGGCCACAGTTTCGCTCGTGCGCGGCAACATCGCCCTGGCGATCTCGTTCGTCGACAAGATCCTGGCGCAGAACCCGAAGCAGGAGAGCGCCTGGACCCTGCTCGGGGTCTGCTCTGCGATGCAAGGCGACATCGCCACGGCAATCTCAGATTACGACCGCGCGCTCGCGATCAACCCGAACTACGAGGACGCGATCACCAAGAAGATCTTCGCGCTGGATTTCCTGCCCGAGATCGGAGTCGAACGTCTCCAGGCAGAACGGAGATATTGGTGGGAAGCGATCGGCTCGCGATTACCCCGTGTCCAACTCGGTGGGCGAGATCTCGACCCCGATCGGCAGCTTGTCGTGGGCTACGTCTCCTCCGATTTCCGCGAGCATTCGGCGGCTCTCGGCTTCCTGCCGATCCTGCGCCATCACGATCGCGCCAAGTTCGAAATCATCGCCTATTCCTGTTCGCCGGCAAAGGACGCCAAGACGGAGTTGTGCCGTTCGCTGGTCGATCGCTGGGTCGACGCCTGGCAGTTGACCGACGAGAGGCTCGCCGAGCAGATCCGGGCCGACAAGGTCGACATCCTCGTCGACCTCTCGGGGCATTCCGCCGGCCATCGGCTCACCTTGTTTGCGCGCAAGCCCGCCCCGATCCAGGTCTCCGCCGTCGGCAGCGTCACCGGCACGGGGCTGCCAGTGATGGACTATCTGCTGGCCGATGCGGTGACGATCCCGGCCGCGGTCCGGCATCTGTTTGCCGAAAGGATCTACGACCTACCGTCGCTGATCACGATCGAACCGCCGCCGCCAATTCCACCGTCGCCGCTGCCCATGCTTCGCAACGGTCACGTCACCTTCGGCTCATTCAATCGCGCCGACAAGTTTTCGGAGCCCACTCTGGCTCTATGGTCGAAGCTGATGGCTGCGACGCCGGGCTCTATGATCGTCGTCAAGAACCATGCGATGAGCGATCCCCTGCTGCGCGACCGATTGATCGCCCGCTTCGTCGCCCACGGCATCGCCGCGGAACGCCTCCGTTGCGTCGGAAAGACGTCGCGCGAGGAGCATCTTGCGATGTTCGCCGATATCGACATCGCACTCGATCCGTTCCCGCAAAATGGCGGCATATCGACGTGGGAGTCACTGCAGATGGGCGTGCCTGTCGTCACCAAGCTCGGCAGCCCCCCCTCGGCACGCGCCGGCGGAGCGATCGTCAAGGCGGTCGGCCTCGACGCGTGGGTCGCCGATGACGACGAAGGCTATCTCGCGGCAGCGCTGAAATTCTGCTCCCGCCCCAGCGAGCTTGCCGAGCTCCGCGCTGAGCTGCCGGCCAGGGTATTGAATTCAACCGCCGGAAACGGCGCGCTCTACACGCAGCATGTGGAGCAGGGATACCGGACGTTCTGGCGTGACTATTGCGCACGAGCGACGACCGGCTAGCGCTTGAATCAGATCTCGTCCGGCCGGCACAGCGTCGCGCCCGTGCGCCGTTCGACCCATGCCGACGCTTGCGGTGCATCGATGACGCAGTCCCGCCGATCATCGTCGGCTCGCCGTCACGATTCCGCCAACGTGCGCCCGATCACGGAATTAACCCGTCATTCACCACGATCCTCATCCAGCCGGAACGATGCAATTTGCTTCAAATTGTCTGGCCAGGGAGACGTGACATGACCAAGCTGACGGACCTCGACGACCAGATTGAGCGGGCCGAGCGGCTCGAGCGGAGCATCACGGACACGCTGACGATCGAGCGGCTGCGCCAATTCGCGGCCAAGTGCCGGCGCGAGCGCGAGCGGCTGTCGCGGCACCGGCAGCACGCGGCCTGAGGGGTTTGATCCGCTTCCGTCGGCGGCGGACGCGGCCGCTCACGAGCAGGTCGTCACCATGTTGGTGCAGAGCTGCCGGGTCCAGCCGACGCCTTTCTTCATGCGGATCTTGGCGAAGTCGCCGAAGCAGCCGAGCAGTTCGACAGCCTGGTCGCCGTTCGCATGCGGATCGAGCTTCGGGCTCGAGGCGGCATGGTCGCGATAGATCACCGCACCGTTCTGCAGGCCGCCGACGCCCACCACGCTCCGATGCACGAAGCCCCTGCCCTGAAAGATCACGCTCTCCTTGCCCTGATCGACGTCGTTCAGCACAGCCCGGTCGATCTCGAACCAGTCGCCCTGCTGCGCGGTGAGATGCACGACGATCCAGCCGTCGCTGGTCGGATTCTTCAGCGCCTTGATGATGCTGCCGCCCGGCTCCGCGCGGACATTGGCGCCGTTCGGATCGCGGTCGGCGATGTCGACCTCGACGTTGCAGGCTTCGCGATGAGGCGCCTGCGCAGCGGCCACGCTCGGCGCCGCGAGCAGCGCCGTCAGCAACAGAATTTTCGTCAGCGTCATGCGGTCAACCGGCCTCGGATTCCTCTCGGATTGGTCGTGCCGCGAGCGCCGCAGTTCAACGCCGCGCGATAGGCGACTGCGCCGGGCCCGCCATGCGCATCGGCTGCCTCGATGGAGCCTGGCCATGGGTGCGGCCCTCACGCAAGACTGCCTGCTTCATTCGAGAAGGTGTTATGCTTGCACGAAGCTGACCCGAAAAAAGTCGTCAGATGCGTGAACGCCCCTCCGCCCGCCTGCTGGTGCTCGATCCCCACGACAGGCTTCTGCTGTTCAAGTTCGTCCACCTTGCCGGCGCGCTGACTGGGACGCAGTTCTGGGCCACGCCGGGCGGCGGCGTCCATCCAGGCGAGAGCTACGAGGCCGCAGCCTGCCGCGAGATGTTCGAGGAGACAGGCATTTGCATCGACGACCCTGGGCCGCAGATCGCGCAGCGCTTGGTCACCTTCACGATGGTCGATGGCGAGGAGGTCAGCTCGGACGAGCGCTATTTCCTCGTCAGAGTTGCGCGCGCCGACCTGTCGTCGATGCACTGGACCGAACTCGAGCGCGCCGCGATTGCAGGACAGCACTGGTGGCGGCAGGCCGAGCTCGCGGAAGCGGCCGACACCGTCCACCCCGAGGACATCATCGACATATTGACGCGTGCACGCGTGTGGTGACGGCTCCCTGCTACAGCCGTCCGCCCGCAAGCGCCGCAGCGCGCGGGCGGCCGACATCATCGAGCACATGCGGCATCGGGGTCACCGGGAAGACCGCGTTGATCTGGCCCGTCCCCGACGACGGGAAGAACGGCGTCACCACCTCGACGCCGCGGTCGTAATGGTTCCAGCCGAGCGCGCCGAGCAGCATGGCTGTATCGTGCATGAAGCCCTCGCCATGGCCCTTGCTGGCATATTCCGGCAGCATGTCGCAGAAATCCGGCCACTCGCCGTGCTCCCACATCTGGATCACCTCGTGGTCGAGCCGTTCCAGGAACGGGCTGAACATGCGGTCGCGATATTCGTCGGCGGTGCCGTTCTGGGCAAAGCGATGGCTCAGCGAGCCCGAGGCGAAGAAGGCCACCGTGCCGTCGTAATGATCCTCGACCGCGCGGCGGAACGCCCAGCCGAGCTTGGCGCTGTCGGCGAGATAATGCGAGGTGCAGAGCGCCGAGACGGAGACGACCTTGAAGTGGCGGTCGGGGTTCATGTAGCGCATCGGCACCAAGGTGCCGTATTCCAGCGCCAGCGACGTCGCATCGTGGGCCATGGTGGCAACGCCATGGGCGTTGGCGCCCTCGGCCAGGATGTGGCCGAGCTCCGGGTTGCCGTTGTATTCATACGTCATGTTGGCGATGAAGTGCGGCAGCTCGTTGGAGGTGTAGAGCCCCTCGAAATGCGGCGCGCAATTGATGTGGTAGCCGGCATTGACCAGCCAATGGGTGTCGAACACGACGATGGTGTCGACGCCGGCCTCGCGGCAGCGCCGGCCGATCTCGATATGACCGTCGATCGCCGACTGTCGCTTGCCCTTGGCCGGACCATCCAGCTCGCTGAGATACATCGACGGCACATGCGTGATCTTGGCCGCCAGTGCGAGCTTGCCCATCCTCTCGTCTCCCTTCCGGTCGTTCCCCGGTCCGGCATCGCCGACCGTTTGCTTGGGAGGCAGATTACCCCTGCAGCTCCGCGAAAAAAAGGGCCGCGCGCGCGGCCCTTCCTCGGCGTCCAATCCATCGTCTGTCCCATGATCATGGGACAGCGCGGCGCGCTTGCGCGACTCCGCGCCCGGTCAGGCAGCCTTGATGTCGATGGTCTTGGCGGCCTTCTGCACCTCGGGCTTCTTCGGCAGGGTGACCTTGAGCACGCCCTGCTTGAACACGGCCTCGATCTTGTCGGTGTCGACGCCGTCAGGGATCTGGAAGGAACGTTCGAAGGATCCGAAGCTGCGCTCACGGACGTAATAGTCCTTCTTCTTCTCCTCCTTCTCCTCCTGCTTCTCGCCCTTGATCGAGAGCACGCCGCTCGCAACTTTCACCTCGACGTTCTTCTCGTCGAGGCCCGGCAGCTCAGCCGTGACCTCATAGGCATTGTCGTGCTCGGCGACGTCAACCGCCGGCACGGCAAAGGACCGTGCGCGGGCCAGACCCGGCAGTTGGTCGAACAGCGACGGCGTGCGCCAGATCCCGCCATGGAAGTCCTCGAACACGCGATCGATCTCGCGGCGCAGGTTCTCGAACGGCCGCCATCCCTGCATGGATGGCGCACCTGCTTTCTCGGTGTTGACGGGCAGCTTGGTAGGTTCAGCCATGACATCATCCTCCTGCTTCACGCGAGGATCAGGTCTGCCGCGGCATGGGCGCGACCATTGCGTTCGACGAGATCGGCCGGCATCCGCTCCCTCGCGCTTGACGGGAAAAATATTGCAGGCACGCCCCGGTTCCAGATTGATTGCGATCAAATCGCTGAGCGGCCCGGGACGCACTCCGATCGGCACGGGATCATTCAAAGGAGCCTCGACGGTCCATCCACGCCGGCGCCCCAGAGCTGAAGAGCCTTACAGGAAGAGCCTCCAGGAAGAGCCTTGGAGATGGTGAACCGGACGTTAATCCGAGCGGCTCGCGCGACGCTTTAGGGAAGGATGCAGAAAGCCTTATGCCGCAAGGTGTTAGGCGCCATTGAGAAGGTGCATTCGCAACGCTCCGCGCGCCCCTCCGGACCGCCGGGCTGGGCGGCAGCACGTTCACAAACATTGCCCGCTTAACAAATTTTCCAGTCCCAGCAGAGAAGGTGTCAGCTCAACAATTCACCACAGGTTTCATGACCGTGACATCCTTCGGACGCGTGATCTCGGTGCGGGGCTCCCAGGCCCGCGTCGGCATTCTGTCGACCCAGCAGATGACCGTTTCCGATATCCGCGCCACAGTCGGCCGTTTCATCAGCATTCGCTGCCCGAGCGCCACGATCATTGCGATCATCACCGAGGTGACCAGCGAAGACCTGTCGCATGCCAGCGAATACGTCGCGACGGCGTCGGTGGACCTGCTGGGCGAGATCCTCGGACCGGCCGAACGGCCCAAGTTCCAGCGCGGCGTCACCCACTACCCGACCATCGGCGACGCCGTCGACATGATCACGAGCGAGGAGCTGCGCACGATCTACACGCCGACCGCCGGCGACCACATCGACATCGGCGCGCTGCAGCAGGACACCTCCGTGCGCGCCTGTGTCAACGTCGAGGAAATGCTGTCGAAACACTTCGCCGTGCTCGGTTCGACCGGCGTCGGCAAATCGACGGGCGTGTCGCTCTTGCTCAACGAGATCCTCAAGGCGCGGCCGAACCTGCGCATCTTCCTGCTCGACGTCCACAACGAATATGGCCGCTGCTTCGGCGAGCGCGCGCTGGTGCTGAACCCCCGCAATCTGAAGCTGCCGTTCTGGCTGTTCAATTTCGAGGAGATCGTCGACGTCCTGTTCGGCGGCCGGCCCGGCGTGCCGGAGGAGCTCGACATCCTCGCCGAGGTGATCCCGCTGGCGAAGGGCATCTACACCCAATACCAGAATACGGACCGCATCGGGCTCAAGCGCGTCGATCCCAAGATGGTCGGCTACACCGTCGATACGCCGGTGCCCTACCGCCTTGTCGACCTCATCAACCTGATCGACGAGCGCATGGGCAAGCTGGAGAACCGCTCCTCGCGCATCATCTATCACAAGCTGATCTCGCGCATCGAGACCGTGCGCAACGACCCGCGCTACGCCTTCATGTTCGACAACGCCAATGTCGGCGGCGACACCATGGCGGAGGTCATCAGCCATCTGTTCCGCCTGCCGGCCAACGGCCGCCCGATGACGGTGATGCAGCTCGCCGGCTTCCCGGCCGAGGTCGTCGATTCCGTCGTCTCGGTCGTGTGCCGCATGGCGTTCGATTTCGGCCTGTGGAGCGACGGCGTCTCGCCGCTGCTGTTCGTCTGCGAGGAAGCGCACCGCTACGCCTCCGCAGACCGTTCGATCGGCTTCGGTCCGACCCGCAAGGCGATCTCGCGCATCGCCAAGGAAGGCCGCAAATACGGCGTCTATCTCGGCCTGATCACCCAGCGGCCGGCCGAGCTCGACGCCACCATCATCTCCCAGTGCAACACGCTGTTCACGATGCGCCTCGCCAACGAGCGCGACCAGTCGCTGCTGCGCTCGGCGGTCTCCGACGCCGCCGCCAACCTGCTCTCCTTCGTTCCCTCGCTCGGCACCCGCGAGGTGCTGGCCTTCGGCGAAGGCGTCGCGCTACCAACCCGACTGCGCTTCAAGGAGGTGCCGCTGCATCAATTGCCGCGCAGCGAGGCGACGATCGCGACTGTCCGCTCGGTCAATGCCGGACACGACATGCATTTCGTCAGTGCCGTGCTGGAGCGCTGGCGCGGAGCGACCTCGAGCCGCGACGCTGCGAGCGGCGACAGCGGCGCCGGCAGCCTCGGAGATCGCGGCAACCTGTCGGCCTCGCTGGACGCGCCGATGCTGCAGCCCTCGATGGGCCTCGATCCGGACCGCTTCTCGCTGCTGAAGAAGCCGCTGCGCTAAATACGGCGGCGGCCCCTCTCAAATCTCGATCGACGACGCCTTCGAGAAGGTGTCGCGGGCATTCCGCCACGGGGCGAGGTGATGGGCTGAGCTGGAACGTTGCGCCTGCGCCGCGATCCACTAAGGTTCGTCCCCTGCCACACATGCCGGACCCGTTGCCATGACCCAGCCCGCCATCAGCCGCTTTCCCGTTCCCGCAATCGAAGCCCTGCCGGACGACATCCGCACCCGGCTGCTCGGCGTGCAGGAGAAGAGCGGCTTCGTGCCCAACGTGTTCCTGACACTCGCGCACCGGCCGGACGAGTTCCGCGCGTTCTTTGCGTATCACGACGCGCTGATGGAGAAGGACGGCGGGCTGACCAAAGCCGAGCGCGAGATGATCGTTGTCGCGACGTCGAGCGCCAACCAGTGCCAGTACTGCGTGATCGCGCACGGCGCGATCCTGCGCATCCGCGCCAAGAATCCCCTGCTCGCCGACCAGATCGCGATCAACTACCGGAAAGCGGACATCACGCCGCGGCAGCGGGCGATGCTCGATTTCGCAATGAAGGTGGCGCTGGAAGCGCAGACGGTCGGGGACGCCGATTTCAAGGCGCTGGCCGGCCACGGTTTCAGCGACGACGACATCTGGGACATCGCCGCAATCGCGGCGTTCTTCGCGTTGTCGAACCGGATGGCAAATGTCACGGGCATGCGGCCCAACGACGAGTTCTATCTGATGGGGCGGCTGCCCAAGGCGAAGTGAGCCAGTCAGTCGTCCGACGCGGGTCCGCACCAGCCGGGCAGATAGACGGCGTCGTGGCTCTTTGCGGCCGCCAGCGCGTGCTCCATGGCGGCGGCGAAATGGGTCTCGACCGTCTTGCGCTTGACCTTGCGGCGCAGGAAGTCGGCCCATAGGAACTCGCTGAACGGCGTCGTGTCCTTGGCAAAGCCGCCGGCGCGGCGCAACTCGCCGGCCAGGCTGCGGAACGGATCGTCCTTCATATCCGCGACGGTCTTCGGCAGGTCCTTGAAATGCCGCCGCTCGCCCTTGGCGTCGTAAGGATAGGCCCAACGCTTGTTGTCCATCACGCCCCAGAACGCCTCGCGATCGACCATCGACAGATCGCCGATCACCGTGACCAGCACGTCCTTGACGCCCTCGTCATGGAGCGCGCGGGCGAGGTGATGGTGGTCGACGACGTAGTGCCGCTGGTCGGGACCGAGCACCACCGGGATCATGTGCTTGCCGAGCAGCTCGGCCTGCTTCTTCTTCGACTTGTGCTCGCGCCAGCGCTCGCGCTTCTCCTTCACTTCGCGCATGCCGACGGTCATCTGCGTCGGGCGCAGCGACAGGATCGGCACGGGATGAAGCAGCGGCTCGCGGGTATTGGCCATGGCCTGGGCTCCCGGGGGATGATCAGCATTATGCCACGCCTGCCGAGCCGTTCCAGTGCATCTGCCCGTAGCTGCGACGCCGTTCGGACCGGCCGCGGCAGGTTCCAATCACCCGCGGAGCGGGCACCGATTGGATGGATCCGAGGAGGGAGATGTTTTGCTGATGCAGCTCAATTGTGGCAAAGTTTCTTTGTGAGAGGTTGGGCCCGCGTGCTAAAAAGGACCATCGGAGTCGAGGCATGAAGTCCCAGCGCCCCATTGCAGCGGAGGAGGAGCATCGCGTGGTGCCGTTCCGGCCGCGCAGCAGTCCGGTGCGGCGCGTGACCGAGGGCGGCAGCCCACCGATTCAGCTGCATCGGCGCGAGCGGCCGACACTCGATCTCTCCCGATATGAGCAGCCGCGCGAAGAGCCCGACGATTTCCGGCACCGCATCCTGGCCAACATCGCGGCGATCGCCTTCACGGTCGCGTTGACCGCGATCGGCATCTGGCTGGCGATGAGCATTGCCGACCTGCGCAAGACCCAGGACTGCCTGCTGACCGGACGGCGCGACTGCGCCCGCATCATCACCGAGACCTACACGCCCTGATCCCTGCTGGACGCCTCTCGGCCGCCAGCGGCGGAGCATCACAATCCCGCCACAACCGCCGTGTCCGGCTCCATTGAACTCACCGCGTCGCTCCGATATACGGGCACACGACTCCCGGGCGGCGGGGGGGTAGAAGGGCTCGCATCAGACGGCCCCGGGGGCGCGGTGTCCTCCCGTCGCCACCTACCGGATTAGCTCCAAAATATCAAAGGCTTAGTGATGTCCTCAACATTCGATCAGGTCGCCACGATCATCGCTGAAACCTGCGACATCCCGCGCGACACGATCACGCCGGATAGCCACGCCATCGACGATCTGGGCATCGACAGCCTCGATTTCCTCGACATCGCGTTTGCGATCGACAAGGCCTTCGGGATCAAGCTGCCGCTCGAGAAGTGGACGCAGGAAGTCAACGACGGCAAAGCCAGCACCGAGCAGTATTTCGTGCTGAAGAACCTGTGCGCCCGCATCGACGAGCTGGTCGCCGCCAAGGGCGCCTGAGCGCCCGCCATGCAAATCGAATATTTCCTGCTCATCGACCGCATTCTTGACCTCCGACTGGACGAGAAGGCCATCACTGTCGAAGCCAAGGTTCCCACCGAGAGCACGATCTTCGAAGGACACTTTCCGGGCTATCCGATCATGCCCGGTGTTCTCTTGATCGAGTCCATGGCCCAGACGTCCGGCTGGCTGCTGCTCGCGCTGATGAAGTTCGAGCGGATGCCGTTCCTCGCCGCCGTGAAGGAAGCCAAGATGCGCGGCTTCGTGTCGCCGGGCGAGGTGCTGACCGTCGAGGCCAACGTGCTGCACGAGGGCTCCGGCTACGCCGTGACCGAAGCGCGCGTGAAGGTCGGCGGCAAGCTGCGCTCGAACGCGACGATCACTTTCAGCCACGTCCCCTTCCCCAATCCGGAGCTGCGCGGACACATGGACGCCGTCGCCGAGCGCGTCGGCTTTCCGCAACAGGTCCTGCAGCGATGAGTGAGACGACAGCCGTGACCTCCAATCCCGTCGAAGTCTGGATCACCGGTATCGGTCTTGCGACCTCACTTGGCGAGGGACTCGATGCGAACTGGGACGCCCTCAACTCCGGCCAGATCAACATCGACGAGCAGGGTTTCGCGCCCTACATCGTGCATCCCTGGGCCAAGGTGAATCTGGAAGCGCAGATCCCCAAGAAGGAGCAGCGCCAGATGGAGGCGTGGCAGCGCATCGGCACCTATGCCGCCGGGCTGGCGCTGGATTCCGCCGGCCTCAAGGGCAACAAGGACATCCTGTCCCGGATGGACATGATCGTGGCCGCGGGCGGCGGCGAGCGCGACATCTCCGTCGACATCGCGATCCTCAACGCGGAAGCCCAGGGCAATTGCACGCCCGGCTTCCTGAACGACCGGCTGATGAACGACCTGCGCCCGACCCTGTTCCTGGCGCAGTTGTCCAACCTGCTCGCCGGCAACATCGCGATCTCGCACGGCGTCTGCGGCACCTCGCGCACCTTCATGGGCGAGGAGGTTGCGGGCGTCGACGCCTTCAAGATCGCGCTGGCCCGCATCGCCGGCGGCCAGAGCGACATCGCGCTGGTCGGCGGCTCGCACAATGGCGAGCGCAAGGATCTGCTCGTGCTGTACGAGTTCGGCGACTACAATCTGAAGAACGAGTTCAAGCCGGTCTGGGCCCGCAAGGACCATCCGGGCTTCGCGCTCGGATCGGCCGGCGCGTTCCTGGTGCTGGAATCCAAGCCGCATGCCGAGGCCCGCGGCGCCAAGCCGCTGGCGCGGCTCAGCAAGGTCGTCGCCGACCGCGCCCGCCGCAAGGAGGCAGGTGCCGTCACCGGGACGCTCGACCGCCTTTGGTCGGCGCTGGACGTGCATGACGCGCCGGGCGCGATCATCACCGGCGCGACCGGTGCCGAGCCCGTGACGTCGGAGGAACGCGCGTTCCTCGACCATCACAAATCCTACGCCGTGCGCTCGAGCGGCACCCGCTTCGGCCACACGATGGAGGCGCATTTCGCGCTCGATCTCGCGCTGGCGGCGCTGTCGATCTCGCGCGGTGCCCTGTTCGCACCGGGCGACTCCTCGGGCGTCGAGGCGGACATGAAGGAGGCTCCGACCCAGATCGTAGTGGTCGGCGCCGGCCATTACCGCGGCGAAGGCATGGCCTTGGTCGAAGCAGTCAAGTGAACGCGGCTCGGCAGACCGATTCACGACGGGGGACATCATGAGTGTACGCGACAAGTTTGGACGTCCCATCGTGGTCGTGACCGGGATGGGGATCGTCACCTCGCTCGGGGCCGGCAAGTCGGACAATTGGAACAAGCTCGTTGCGGGCGAGTCCGGCATCCGCACCATCACGCGCTTCCCGATCGACGGCCTGAAGACGACGATGGCCGGCACGGTGGACTTCGTTCCCGTGGCCCCGTTCACGTCGACGGGTCTGTCCGAACGGCTGGGCCACATGGCCGTTGAGGAAGCCATCGCGCAGGCCGGGATCGGCTCCAAGGGCGACTTCCCGGGGCCGCTGTTTCTCGCCGTCGCCCCGGTCGAGATCGAATGGCCGCAGCGGCTCGAGCTCGCGCACGAGGTCGGCGGCACCCAGTTCACCTATGACGACCTGCTGAAGGTCTGCGGCGGCGGCAAGTTCGTCAACTATCACCACCGCTTCCTGTTCGGCTCGGTGGCGGATTCGCTGTCGGACACATTCGGCACCAAGGGCTCGCCGATCTCGCTGTCGACCGCCTGCGCCTCGGGCGCGACCGCGATCCAGCTCGGCGTCGAAGCCATTCGACGCGGTGAGACCGACGTCGCGCTGTGCGCCGCCACCGAGGGCTCGGTCAATCCGGAGGGGCTCGTGCGCTTCTCGCTGCTGTCGGCGCTGTCGACCCAGAACGACCCGCCGCAAGGCGCCTCGAAGCCGTTCTCGAAGAACCGCGATGGCTTCGTGATGGCCGAGGGCGCCGGGGCGCTGGTGCTGGAGAGCTATGATGCGGCGGTCGCGCGCGGCGCCAAGATCCTCGGCGTCGTCGCCGGCTGCGGCGAGCTGACCGACTCCTTCCACCGCACCCGCTCCTCGCCGGACGGCAAGCCGATCATCGGCTGCATCCGCAAGGCGCTGGCCGACGCCGGCATGGCGCCGGAGCAGATCGACCACATCAACGCCCACGGCACCGCGACGCCCGAGAACGACAAGATGGAATATGTCGGCGTCTCCGCGGTGTTCGGCGAGCACACCGGCAAGATCCCGGTGTCGTCGAACAAGTCGATGGTCGGGCATACGATCTCGGCGGCCGGCGCGGTCGAGGCGATCTTCTCGCTGCAGACGCTCGAGCATCAGCGGATTCCGCCGACCATCAACTACGACATTCCGGATCCCGCGATCCTGTTCGACGTGGTCGGCAACAAGGCCCGCGACGCGCGGGTCACCACCGTGATGTCGAATTCGTTCGGCTTCGGCGGCCAGAACGCCTCGCTGATCCTGACGCGCGAACCGGCCTGATCCGCCGCTGCCATCGATGAGTCTCCTGCCACTCCGGACCAAGCTCGTGATCCGCCGAGTCGTGAAGTCGGCCGGGGCTTCCGCCGTCGGCGCGCTGACGGTCGGCATGCTCAGGACCACGCGCTATTTCGACCCGCAGAAGACGGCCGACCGCTTCGCGCGCATCGCGCAGATGATCGGGCCACGCCTGCGCGAGCAGCGCATCGGTCGCGACAATCTCACCGCGGCCTTCCCGGAGAAATCGCCCGCGGAGATCGAGAAGATCCTCGCCGGCGTGTGGGACAATCTCGGCCGCGTCGGCGCCGAGTTCGCCCATCTCGACAAGATCTGGGATTACGACGAGGCGCATCCCGAGCTCAGCCGGATCGAGCTGTCGCCGCGCACCCATGAGCTGTTTCATCAGCTCCGTCTCGACGGCAAGCCGGCCCTGATCTTTGCCAGCCATCTCGCCAATTGGGAGATGCCGGCGCTGGCGGCGGTCGCCCATAAGCTCGATACGGCCATCCTTTATCGCCGACCCAACATCGCCGCCGCCGACCGCATCATCCAGGAGATTCGGCAGGTCAAGATGGGCACACTGGTCCCGGCCGGCCGCGACGCGCCGCTGCGGCTGGCACAGGCGCTCAAGAACGGCCAGCACGTTGCCATGCTGGTCGATCAGTATCTGACCGGTGGCGTCGAGGTCACCTTCTTCGGCCGCAAGACCCGCGCCAATCCGATGCTGGCTCGCCTGTTACGCCAGGTCGAATGCCCCGTGCACGGCGTCCGCATCATCCGCCTTCCCGGCAATCGCTTCCGCGCCGAAGTGTCGGAGGAAGTGAAGCCGGTGCGGACGGCCGACGGTCAGATCGACATCCAGGGCACGACGCAGGCGGTCACCGACGTCGTCGAGGGCTGGATCCGCGAATATCCGGAGCAGTGGCTTTGGCTGCACCGGCGCTGGCGGTAGTCGGCGCCGCACCAAATTCCACCACGAGGAAGCCGGTCCGCAGCATCCCATTCCGTCGATCGGCCCATCCGAACAAAACCCTTACCTCTTGCACCAACGGCCGCTACCTTGGCCACCTATCCGATAGCTGTTCGGAAGCTCCAGGGAGGATAAGCGCGAATGTTTTCGCATGTGATGATCGGCACCAACGACCTCGACAAGGCCAAGGCCTTCTACGACAAGCTGCTGGGGACGCTGGGCGTGCGCCCGGCCAGGGTCGACGGCCACCGCATCTTCTACATCACGCCGACCGGCATCTTCTCGGTGTCAAAGCCGATCAACGGCCAGCCCGCGACCCCTGCCAATGGCGGCACCATCGGCTTTGCCTGCAGCTCGCCCGAACAGGCTGACGCGTGGCATGCAGCGGGCCTGGAAGCCGGCGGCACCACCTGCGAAAATCCGCCCGGCATCCGCGAAGGTTCGACGGGCAAGCTTTACCTCGCCTACTTGCGCGACCTCGACGGCAACAAGCTCTGCGCCATGCATCGGTTGGGGTGATCCGAGAGGTTGCCAACGGCGGGGATCGCCCATTGCCGGGCGGTTCCGGTCGATGAAAGCGCGGGGCTGACGATCGACTGGGACACGCCCGTTGGGCCTGATCAGGTCGCGCACCAGTCAGCGCAAAAGATGGACGCCGCGCGACAGCGGACCGCCAAGAGGGCTTTCGTCCAGACCTGGTCAAGCTCGACGACCCCGTCATTCCAAACGCTGATCTAAATGGATCTCGGCGCGGCCGGTGACGGCTACGCGGTCGTCTGGCCGCGCCGACGCCATCAAAGCGGCGCATCACTCGCGCGAGACGCCGCCAGCTCGCTGAAGTGCCGTCCACCCCTCCTGCAGACGAACCCCTCAGTCGCCGGGAGCGACGAACCGCGCTGTCCGACCGTCATGGTCGCGCGTGTGAAGCGCCCGGCACCAGCGTGCGGGCACGGCTCTGGCCTGTGACTTGCAATTAGCAAGTTACTCGGGCATGGTGGCGGTATGCAGCCGAAGAAATTCAAATCTGCGGAATGTCCCGCCGCCCGGGCGGTCGAGTGCGTCGGCGAGTGGTGGAGCATTCTGATCTTGCGCGACGCGTTCCAGGGACTCACTCGCTTCGACGAATTTCAGGACAGCCTGGGTATCGCGTCCAACATCCTGTCGCGTCGCCTCGCGCATCTCACCGATACGGGCATGTTCGAACGGCGGCTCTATAACGAACACCCGCCCCGATACGAATATGTTCTCACCCCCAAGGGCCAAGACTTCTTCCCGGTCGTGGTGGCGATGTTCGCGTGGGGAAACAGGCACCTCGCCCCCGAGGGCAAATCGATTGTCATGGCTGATCGCAACAGCGCACGCACGTTCGATCCGGTCGTGGTGGATGCCTGCAGCAAGACGCCGATCACGCCGACGAACGCGGTGCTTCTCCCTGGTCCGCGAGCAAGCGCAGGCATGCGCAAGCGTCTCGCCTCGATCAGAGCAATGCGCCCGGAGACGTCTTCCTCGCCAGACTAGCTAGGAGAGCAGCATGCGTCGGATTGTCGTGACGGGATTGGGTGTCGTGTCCCCTTTGGGATGCGGCGTTGAACTTGCGTGGGCGCGTCTGCTGTCCGGCCGGTCGGGACTCCGCGCGCTACCCGAATGGGCTGCAGCCTTGCCGGCCAAAGTTGCCGGGATCGTGCCCAGCAAGCGCGAGGATGCCGAGGGTGGCTTCGATGCCGACCTTGCCGCATCGCCAAAGGACCAGCGCAGGATGGACCGGTTCATCATTTTCGCCTTGGCGGCTGCCGCCGAGGCGATCGCCCAGGCCGGATGGGCGCCCGCTGATGCACACGCGGCCGGACGAACCGCCACGATCATCGCGTCCGGCATCGGCGGTTTTCCGGCTATCGTCGAGGCGGTCAGGACCACCGAGCAGCGAGGCGTGCAACGGCTGTCGCCTTTCACAGTACCATCATTCCTGCCCAATCTCGCAGCGGGTCATGTCAGCATCCGGTTTGGCTTCAAGGGGCCCATAGGAACGCCGGTTACCGCATGCGCAGCGGGCGTACAGGCGATCGGCGATGGAGCACGCCTGATCCGATCGGGCGAAGCTGACGTTGCGGTGTGTGGCGGCACGGAGGCCTGCATCGACCTCGTCAGCTTGGGAGGTTTCGCCGCGGCTCGGGCGCTATCGACCCGCTTCAATGACACGCCGGACCTCGCGTCCCGGCCGTTCGATCGAGACCGCGACGGCTTCGTCATGGGGGAAGGCGCCGGCGTCCTGGTGATCGAGGAGTTGGAGCATGCGCTTGCACGCGGGGCGTCGCCAATCGCCGAGATCGTCGGCTATGGCACAACCAGCGACGCCTTTCACATCACGTCCGGGCCCGAGGACGGCGAAGGCGCGCGTCGCGCAATGGAGGCTGCGCTGCGACAGGCCGGGCTCGAACCGGGCGACGTGCAGCATCTGAACGCTCACTCGACCTCCACGCCATCGGGCGATCGCAGCGAGCTCGAAGCGATCAAGGCGGTGTTCGGGTGCGACAGGCGCATTGCCGTGAGCGCGACAAAATCATCGACCGGCCATCTGCTCGGAGCAGCCGGTGGGCTTGAATCGATCTTCACCGTTCTGGCTCTGCGCGATCAGATCGCGCCGCCGACCCGCAATATCACCACGCCCGACGCCGCGGCCGACAGTGTGGACCTGGTCCGCGGTGAACCGAGATCAATGAGAATGGACCGTGCGATCTCGAACGGCTTTGGCTTCGGCGGAGTCAACGCCAGCATCGTTTTCCAGCGCTGGTCGTGACCCTTTCGAGTCAGGTTCAACCGCATCGACGATCCCGTACGCGCCCACGCGCCTACGGGCTCGAGCCATCCTTTACGCTTCGCCATGCTGCTGACTGTTGCGCGATGTTGTCATCCAGAGACAATCGTCTCGGACACCAGGTGTCGCGTCACCGCCCCGTCTTCACCTTGGTCCACAACCGGTTGATGATCCGCTGCGTGGCCGGATCGCGGGCGGTGATGACGAACAGCTTCTTCAGCATCGCCTCGTCCGGATAGATGTTCTTGTCGCCGAGGATCTTCGGGTCGATCAGCTTCTGGCTGGCCAGGTTGCCGTTGGCATAGGACAGGAAGTCCGAGTTCCTGGCGGCGATCTCGGGGCGGTAGAGGTAGTTGATCAGCGCATACGCCTCAGCTACGTGCGGGGCGTCGGCGGGAATCGCAAAATTGTCGAAGAACATCTGCGCGCCCTCTTTCGGAATGGCATAGCCGATCTCGACGCCGTTCTTCGCTTCCTCGGCCCGGCTCCTCGCCTGCATGATGTCGCCCGACCAGCCGACCACCAGGCAGATCTCGCCGGTGGCGAGCGCGCTCAGATACTCCGACGAATGAAACTTGCGCACCGATGGTGCGACCTTGCCGACCACGTCGCCCGCCTTCTCCAGGTCGGCCTGCTTGGTCGAGTTCGGATCGAGACCGAGGAAGTTGAGCGCCGCCGGAAAGATGTCGTCGGCGGAATCCAGCATGTGGACGCCGCAATCCTTGAACTTGGCGAGGTTCTCCGGCTTGAACACCATGTCCCAGCTGTCGATCCGCGCGCCGGGACCCAGGATCTTCTCGACCGCCTTGACGTTGTAGCCGATCCCGGTCGTACCCCACATGTAGTTGGCCGCGAACTGATTGCCGGGGTCGTAGGTGGCGAGACGCTCGGTCACGACAGGCCAGGCATTGGCGAGGTTCGGCAGCTTCGCCTTGTCGAGCGGCTGGAAGATCCTGGCCTTGATCTGGCGCTGCAGGAAATACGCGGTCGGAACCACGACGTCGTAGCCGGATTTGCCGGCGAGCAGCCGCGTCTCCAGGGTCTCGTTGGCGTCGAACGTGTCGTAGACGACCTTGATGCCGGTCTCCTTGGTGAAGTCGTCAAGGACACCTGGCGCCATGTAGTTCGACCAGTTGTAGAAGTTGACGACGCGCTCCTCCGCGCGCCCCGCCGGTACGGAAAGCGTCAACGCCGCGACAGCCAGCGCCAGAGCCGAACCCATGCAGCCGCGCGTCATCACTCTTGTCTCCTAGCGCCGGTGGATGGCGTCCGAGAGGCGCTCCAGCGCCGTATCCAGGGTTGCGTCCTTCTTGGCGAAGCAGAACCGCACGACGGAGGTCACGGCATCCGTCTCGTAGAACGCCGACACCGGGATGGCGGCCACCTTGTAGTCGTGGACGATGCGCCGGCAGAACTGCTCGTCGGTCTCGTTGAGGCCGAGCGGCGAAAGGTCGACGGTCAGGAAGTAGGTCCCCTGCGCCTTCAGCACGGGAAACCCCAGGCTTTCGAGACCGGCCGTGAGCCGGTCGCGGCTGCGCGCGAGCTCGCTGCGCATATTGACGAAATAGTCGTCCGGCTTGCCGAGCCCGTAGGCGACCGCGACCTGCAGGTTCGGCGCGGTCGTGAAGGTCAGGAATTGATGCACCTTGGCGGCGACGCGCAACAGATGCGGCGCAGCGCAGACGAAGCCGATCTTCCAGCCCGTCAACGAGAAGATCTTTCCTGCCGAGCCGACCTTGATGGTGCGGTCGCGCATGCCGGGAATCGTGATCAGCGGAATGTGCGCACGGCCGTCGAACACCACGTGCTCCCAGACCTCGTCGCAGATCGCGACCGCATCGAACTCCTGGCAGAAGCGCGCCAACAGCTCGAGGTCCTCGCGCGGATAGACCACGGCGGCCGGATTGAGCGGGTTGTTGAAAAGCACCGCCTTGGTCTTCGGCGAGAACGCCTGCCGCAGCATCTCCTCCGAGAGCCGCCAATGCGGCGGCTCGAGCCGGACGAGGCGCGGAATGCCGCCGGCCTGGCGGATGATCGGCAAGTATGAATCATAGACCGGCTGGAAGCAGATCACCTCGTCGCCAGGCTCCACCACCGACAGGATCGCCGACGTCAGCGCCTCAGTGCCGCCGGAGGTGACCATGACCTCGCTCATCGGGTCGAGATCGAGCTTGTGCCAGTGCCGGTAGTGGGCCGCGATGGCCTGGCGCAGCTCGGGCAGGCCCATCATCGACGGATACTGGTTGTAGCCGTTGAGGACGGCGTCGGCCGCCGCGCGGCGGATATCCTCCGGGCCCGGATCGTCGGGAAAGCCCTGCCCCAGATTGATCGCGTTGTTGTCGCGCGCGAGCTGCGACATCTGCTCGAAAATGGTGACGGGCAGGTCGGCGAAGACCTTGTTCTGCGAGATCATGATCGCCTGTCAGCCGCCGGTCCTGGTCGGCAGGCCGGCCGCCTTCCAGCCGAGCATGCCCCCCTGGAGATGCTTGTCGTAGGGCAGACCGGCGGCCTGCGCCGCCAGCGAGGCCGTCACCGAGCGCTTGCCGGAGCGGCAGGCGAACACGACATCCTTGCCTTGGGGATCCGGGATCAGCTTCGGGTCGAAGCCCGACAGCGGAACGACGACGCCGTGGGGATAGGCTTCCGCAGCAACTTCGTTCGGCTCTCGCACGTCAACCAGAAGAATTCGCCCTTCCGCGATCCCCTGGGCCACGTCCTGCGGGGTCAAATCGTGCACAACAGCCACGCCCATCCTCCAAGCCTTCAGCAGGGCCGTACCGACCCTGATCCGGCCGCCAAACTCACCCTAGACGTTACGAAAATCAAGCGCTTCGGCACACTGGCGCGGCGGGTCCAGAGCTCAGATCGTGACCTGGGTGCCGACCTCCACCACCCGTCCGCTCGGGATCTGAAAATAGTCGGTCGCATCGTTGGCGGAGCGGCTCATCGAGATGAACAGGTGATCCTGCCAGCGCGGCATGCCCGAATGCGCAGCCGGCTTCAGCGCGCGGCGCGACAGGAAGAACGAGGTCGACATGATGTCGAACTGCCAGCCGAGCTTGCGCGCGATCGCCAGCGCGCGCGGCACGTTGGGCGATTCCATGAAGCCGAAGCGCAACGTCACCTTGGAGAAAGTCGGACTGATCTGCTCGAGGCGAACGCGTTCGGACGGATCGATGCGCGGCGTCGGCGCGGTCTCGATGGTCAGGATCACGTTCTTCTCGTGCAGCACCTTGTAGTGCTTGAGGCTGTGCATCAGCGCGGTTGGCGCGCTCAAGGGATCGCTGGTCAGGAACACGGCCGTTCCCGCCACCCGCTGCGGCGGACGTTTCTCGAGCATCGCAACGAGATCGGCGAGCGGGAACTCGAGCTTGCGCGACTTGTCGAACAAGAGCCGGCTGCCGCGCCGCCACGTGTACATCAGCGTCATCACGAAGCCGCCCAGCGCCAGCGGCACCCAGCCGCCTTCGAGCACCTTCAGGAGGTTCGCCGCCAGGAAGGTCAGGTCCAGGAAGAGGAACGGCGCGATCAGCGCGGCCGCCGCGAACGGCGACCAGCGCCAGACCTTCCAGATCACGACGAAGCCCATCATCGCGGTGACGACCATCGTGCCGGTGACCGAGATGCCGTAGGCCGAGGCCAGTGCGCTCGACGACTTGAACATCAGCACCAGCAGCATGACCGAGATCAGCAGCAGCTTGTTGATGCGCGGAATGTAGATCTGCCCCGAATGCGCCTCGGAGGTGTGGCGGATCTCGAAGCGCGGCAGCAGGCCGAGCTGGATCGCCTGCCGCGTCAGCGAATAGGCGCCGGTGATGACGGCTTGGCTCGCGATCACGGTCGCGGCGGTGGCCAGCCCGACCATCGGGATCAGCGCCCAGTCCGGGAACATCAGGAAGAAGGGATTCTCGATCGCCTTGGCATCGGCGATCACCAGCGCCCCCTGCCCCAGATAATTGAGCGCCAGCGACGGCAGCACGATGAACAGCCAGGCGGTCTGGATCGGACGTTTGCCGAAATGGCCGAGGTCGGCATACAGCGCCTCGGCGCCGGTCACGGCCAGGAAGACGGCGCCGAGCGTGATGAAGCCGATGATGCCGTGATGCAGCATGAACGACACGGCATACAGCGGGTTGATCGCCCACAGCACCTCCGGATGGTGCAGGATCGGCGGCAGCGCCGCGATCCCGATCACCACGAACCAGATCAGCATGATCGGGCCGAAGAACGCTGCCACCTTGGCCGTGCCGCGCACCTGGACCGCGAACAGCATGACCAGGATGATGACCGTGAGCGGCACGACGTAGGGATCGAACGCCGCCGTCACCAGCTTGATGCCCTCGATCGCCGACAGCACGGACAGGGCCGGCGTGATCACCGCATCGCCATAGAACAGCGCGCCCGAGATGATGCCGAGCAGAACGATGACGCTGGCGCCGCGCGTGACCGCGCGCTGGGCGAGCGCCATCAGCGCCAGCGTTCCGCCCTCGCCGTGGTTGTCGGCGCGCAGCAGGATCACGACGTATTTGAGGGTTACGACGACGATGAGAGCCCACAGGATGAGCGAGATCACCCCCATCACGGCGTGAGGCGCAGGTTCGCCGCCGCTGCTCGCAGCCATGACCGCTTCACGCAACGCGTAGAGCGGGCTGGTGCCGATGTCGCCATAGACGACACCGATGCTTCCCAGTGTCAGCGCCGCGAAGCTGGCCGTGGAATGGGCGTTGCCATGCCCGTTGGTCGCCGGCGCTTCCGCGGGCGTAGCTGCGACGTCGACTGTCATGGGGTAGCCCCCTCGAGGACTCGTTAATGCTTCACTGCACAACGCGGCAGAGCGCGCGGCTTATAGCGGCAGAGCGCTGCTATGGACCTGAAGAGAATGCGCTTCAGCCATGCAATTAAGCATGCATGAGCCGCCAGGGAAGATCAATCGATTAAATCGTTACCTGGGTACCCACTTCGACGACCCGGCCCGTCGGAATCTGGAAGTAGTCCGTGGCGTCATTGGCCGACCGGCTCAGGCCAATGAAGAGATGGTCCTGCCAGGTCGGCATGCCCGATTGGGACGATGGCTTCAACGAGCGGCGCGAGACGAAGAACGACGTCGACATGATGTCGAACTGCCAGCCGAGCTTGCGCGCCACCGCCAGCGCGCGCGGCACGTTCGGGGATTCCATGAACCCGAAGCGCAGCCGCACCTTGGAAAACTTCTCGCTGATCTTCTCCATGCGCACGCGCTCCGACACATCGACCCGCGGCGTCTGCGCGGTCTCGATGGTCAGGATCACATTGTGCTCGTGCAGCACCTTGTTGTGCTTGAGATTGTGCAACAGGGCCGTCGGCACGGAGGTCGGATCGCTGGTGAGAAACACCGCCGTGCCCTTGACGATGTGAGGAGGCCTCTTCTCCAGGCTGGTGATCAGGTCGTCCAGCGGAACCTCGATCTTGCGCGTCTTGAGCACCAAAATCGCCGAGCCACGCCGCCAAGTCCAGATCGTCACGACCATCGCCGCACCGAACAGCAGCGGAACCCAGGCTCCTTCGAGGAGCTTCAGCAGATTGGCGCTGAAGAAGGTCATGTCGACGATGACGAAGGGAGCGATCACGGCCGCCGCCACGGCCGCACGCAAGTTCCACAGCTTCCAGATCACCACGAAGCCCATGATGCCGTCGGCCACCATGGTGGTGGACACCGCGATGCCGTAGGCGGAGGCCAGATTGCTCGAGGTCCGGAACAGCAGAACCAGTAGCAGCACGCCGATCAGCAGCAACCGGTTGACGCGCGGCAGATAGATCTGGCCGGCATGGCTCTCGGACGTATAGCGGACCTCGAAACGCGGCAGCAGGCCGAGCTGGACCGCCTGGCCGACCAGCGAATAGGCACCGGTGATCACGGCCTGGCTCGCGATGACGGTCGCGGCGGTCGCCAGCACCACCAGCGGCAGCAGCAACAGTTCAGGCACCATCCGGTAGAACGAATTCTCGATCGCGGCGGGATCGGACAGCACCAGGGCGCCCTGCCCGAAATAGTTGATCAGCAGCGCCGGTAGCACGAAGAACAGCCAAGCCGACTGGATCGGCCTGCGGCCGAAATGACCGAGATCCGCATAGAGCGCCTCGCCGCCGGTGACCGCGAGGAACACCGCGCCCAGGGTGATCAGGCCGATCGTGCCATGCGAGAGCAGGAACTGCACCGCGTAATAGGGATTGATGGCCGCAAGCACGGAGGGGTCGTCGCTGATGTGGACGATTCCCATCACGGCGAGGCTGGTGAACCATGTGATCATGACCGGGCCGAACGCGGAGGCGACGCGCGCCGTCCCCTTGCTCTGGACCGCGAACAGCACGACCAGGATGAACACGGTCAGCGGCACGACGTAGTGCTCGAGCGCGGGCGCCGCGAGCTTGAGGCCCTCGACCGCCGACAACACCGAGATCGCGGGCGTGATCATCGAATCGCCGATGAACATCGACGCGCCGATCACGCCCAGCGACATCAGGAACAGGCTGCGCCGGCCCAGGGCGCGCTGTCCCAGCGCCATCAGCGACAGCGTTCCGCCCTCGCCATTGTTATCGGCACGGAGCAGCAGCAGCACGTATTTGGCCGTCACCACGATGAACAGCGACCAGAGGATCAGGGAAAGCACGCCGAGCACGATGATCCGCGACACCGGCTGCCCCTGAGCAGCGCCGTGCGCAGCCTCGCGAAAGGCGTAGAGGGGCGAGGTGCCGATGTCGCCGAACACCACGCCGATGCTGCCTAGCGTCAGCCCCCAGAACCCCGACGTGCTCGCGGTGTCCTGTCCTTCGGTCGATGTCGCGCTGGCCGTCATGTTGCTTGGAACGCATCTTCCTGTCTGGCCCGGCGCGTGTGAACGCAGACCGTTCGCAGGTCAAGCCTCTACCGTAAGCAGACCGATGTTCCCAGGCCGCAACCAAACGGCACGGCTGACGCCGATATCGCATGCCGCATCGCGGAAAGTGCCTTCAGCCCAAGCATCCTGAGGCAGATGTCGGATCTGCCTCGGGCGAATCAAGTGCCTGCCGATGCTCTTCGTTGCCGTTCGCAAGCCGCGATGCGGCAATATGATGCGGGAAGCGAAGCGTCCCGGCTAGGGCTTCAAATCGGGCGGCAATGGCGGGTCTTCCCGCATCAGGGTGATCGTCACGCGGCGGTTGGCGGCCAGTGAGGGGTCGTCCGGGAACAGTGGCTGGGTGTCCGCCTTGCCGGAGACCGCGTAGATGTGGCTCGCCGGCAGCCCTTCCCGCTCCAGGATCTGCCGCACCGCGTTGGCGCGATCCGCCGACAGGTCGAAACCGCCATAATCGCTGCGGGCGGGAACGAAGCCGGCGGCCGTGTGCCCGGTGATCTGGACCCGAAGCGGCGTCGCCTTCAGCGGCGCGGCCAGCTTCTCGATCAGTCGTCGCGTGCGGTCGAAGGGCACCTTCGAGCCATCCGCGAACATCGAACGCCCGTCCTGGTCGACGATCTCCAAGTTGAGCCCCTGCTTGGTCTCTTCGAACATGATGTGCTTGGAGATCTCGGTCATCTCCGGCATGTCCTGCAGCGCCTGACGCAGCGAGGCGGACGCCAGCGCGAACTGGCGATCGATCTTCAGCTTGGCGCCATTGGTATGCTGGCGCTCCTCCTGCTCGGGGCTCGGCTCGCGCGCGGTCTCCTCCGGCGAGATGTGGGCGGCGTTCTTGAGCTTCGGCCGGGTCGGCAGGCCGTCGGATTCCACGATGCCCGAATAGCGCGACTCGGACTGCACGCCGAAGGCGTCGCGCATCGAGCCTGCGACGACTTTCAGCTTGTTGTTGTCCATGGTGGAGAACGCGACCAGCATCACGAAGAAGCTGACCAGAAGTCCCATCAGGTCGGCAAAGGTCACGAACCAGCCGTGACCGCCGCCATGCGCATCGCCCCTCTTCTTCTTTGCCATTGCCTACCCCACCCCGGATCGCCCCGCCGCAGCCGATCAGGCCGGCACGGGCTCGCCTTCGGCGTGGCGATGCTTCTCGGGCAGATAGGCCAGGAGCATTTCGCGGACCAGGGCCGGGCTCTTGGAGTCACGGATCATCAGGATTCCGTCGATGATCAGCGTCCGGTTGGTTTCCTCGTCCAGCAGCTTGCCATGCAGCTTGTCGGCGATCGGCAGACAGATCAGGTTCGACACCAACGCGCCGTACAGAGTCGCGAGCAGCGCGGTCGCCATGAACGGGCCGAGCTTCGAGGGGTCGGTCATGTTGGCGAACATCTGCACCATGCCGATCAGCGTGCCGACCATGCCGAACGCCGGGGCGCAGTCGCCGATGGCGCGATAGATCTTGCTGCCTTCGTCCAGGTGCATCAGGAAATTGTCGCGGTCGCGCTCGAGATTGTCGCGGATGAATTCGAGATCGTAGCCGTCGGCCACGTAGCGGATTCCCTTGGCGAGGAACGGCTCGTCGGTCTCGACCTTTTCCAGGCCGACCGGGCCCTGCTTGCGCGCGATCTCGGCAATGCGGGCGAGCTCGTCGACGAGCTCGCGGGCCGACAGGCGGCTCATGGTGAAAGCGTACTTCATTCCAAGCGGAACGCCGTGCAGCATGACGCCCAGCGGGAAGCGAATCATGGTGGCTGCGATCGAACCGCCGAAGATGATGATTGCGGCGTGCTCGCTGACGAACATCTCGAGATCGCCGCCCAGCAGCATCATCGTCGCGATGACGATCACGCCAGCCACGAGCCCCGCACTCGTCATAATATCCATGAGTCAACTCCACCCGCGTACGCAAACCACGGACCCTGCCGGACCGACGCGGTGCTTCTGGACCGCGTGTCACGACCCTAAATGTCCGCCATTAAGGACGAGTTACTGAATTCGGTAGGCATAATGAAAGGTAAACAGCAGCGCCGCAGACCACGCCGACCTCGCTCAAGCGGCTGACGCTCCGGACTTGAGCAGGTTAGCCGCGGCGAAGACGGCTGACTGATCGAATGATCGCTGCATCTTGTGGATCATCTCCAGCATCTGCGCCGGCTCCATCGTCGACGATCCGACCTCGAGTTCGCGCGACAGGCGCGACAGCGCCGAAAAACCGAACGTCGCCGACGAACTCTTGATCGAATGCGCCTCGCGCCTCAGTTCGAGGCGATCCTCGAACTTGGCGGCAAGCGTGCCGAACTTTCCCGAGGTATCGTCGAGGAACGTGCGCAGGACTTCCAGCGCATCCTCCTCGCCGAGCTCGGAGACCAGGGTCTGATAGACGGATTCGTCGAATTGCACCAAGTCGGTCATGCGAAGAGCCTTTCCTTGTGTGTAGCAGCGACCGCGCGAAGCAGAGCGGCATTCAGTCGATCGCGCGTGACCGGCTTGGTCACGAAGTCGTTCATGCCGGCCTCCGTGCACGCCAGATGATCCTGGCTGGTGGCGTTGGCCGTCAGGGCAATAACGTAGATGTCCTGGGCGGGCGGCGGCAGCGAGCGGATCATCCGCGTCGCCGTGAGCCCGTCCATCTCGGGCATCATCATGTCCATCAGCACGAGATCGTAGCTCTGCCTCTGCACGGCCGCGATCGCCTGCGTTCCGTTCTCGACGATGTCGTAGCGGTGACCGAGCTTGTCCAGGAGCTTCTTGACGACGAACTGATTGGTCAGATTGTCCTCGGCAACGAGAATCTTCAGCGGCTCGAGGCTGGCCGGACGTTCCTCGGCGATCGTCTCGCCGACCGGCGCGATGGTCGCTTCGTGCGCGCTGACCTGCTCGACGTCCGGCTGCGGCTGAACCTGGATCGAGAAGGTGAAGGTGCTGCCCTCGCCCACCTTGCTCTGCACCTTGATGTCGCCGCCCATGCAGGTGACGAGGCGCTTGCAGATCGCGAGCCCCAGACCGGTGCCGCCGAAGCGGCGCGAGATGGAATTGTCGACCTGCGAGAACTGCTTGAACAGCCGGCTGACGGCGTCTGCGGGAATGCCGACGCCGGTATCGGCCACCGAGAACACCAGCGTCAGGTTCGGCCCGGCAAGGTTCTCGGCACGGACATCGACATGGACGCCGCCCGATTCGGTGAATTTGAGCGCATTGCCGACCAAGTTGAACAGCACCTGGCGCAATCGCGCGGGATCGCCGACCACGTAGCTCGGCACTTCCGGCGCGATCGAGGTGGTCAGCTGCAGACCCTTTTCCTTGGCGCGGGACACCAGCAGTTCGGCGGTCGCCGTCACCGACCGGTGCAGGTCGAACTCGATGTGCTCGATCTCCAGACGATCGGCATCGAGCTTGGAGAAATCGAGGACGTCGTTGAGCAGCTGTAACAGGTAGTCGGCCGACTCGCGCAAGGTCGTCGCGATCTTGCGCTGCTCCGGCCCGAGGTCCGCCGACAGCAAGAGATCGGCAAGGCCGATGACGCCGTTCATCGGCGTGCGGATCTCATGGCTCATCATCGCCAGGAATTCGGAGCGCGCCCGCGTACCTGCCTCGGCGGCGTCGCGTGAGGCGGCAAGCCCCGCCTGATAGCGCGCAATCAGGATCGTGATGATGCCGATGACCACCGTCAGCAACGCCCCGACCAGCAGATCACGATCGCGGTTGAGCTTGAAGGCGCTGAAGATCTCCTCGGAGGCCTGACCGACGATGACCACCAGCGGCAGATCCTTGATGCGCTGGAACGAGTAGATGCGCGTGACGCCGTCGATCAGACTCTTGAAGGTGTAGAAGCCGTTGCTTCTGTGCTGAATGGCGCTCATCACCGGGCTGCCGGCGAGCGAGGATCCCACGCCCCCCGGGCCGGCCGAGGCCCGTGCGCGCACGATGCCGTCGAGACCGAGGAGCGTGACATTGCCCTTCTTGCCGAGATCGACCGAATTATAGAAGCTCGACAGATATTCGGGATCGAGCGAGACCACGACGACGCCGCCGAACGAACCGTCCGGCATGATGATGCGGCGGGTCAGCTGGATCGACCATTTGTTGGAGACGCGGCCGAAGATCGGCTTGCTGATGAAGAGAAAATCATCCTTGCCGTCGGCATGAACGCGGAAGTGCTCGCGGTCGCGCAGGTCGAGGCCGCGCATCTTCGGATCGATGTTGCTGGACAGCATGATGCCGTCCTTTCCGATCACGACGACCTGAAACGAGAAGTCGGACAGGAACTGGCTGTTCTTCGACCATAGCGACATGTCGAAGTTGTGCGGGTCCCTGGCATAGGAGTCGCGGACGTAGAGCAAGGTCTGATCTGCCGCGCGGATCGAGCGGATGATCTGCTCCTCGAACGCGCGGGCCAGGTTGGCGCCGTTCTTCAGCGCCGACTGCTCGGTGCGAGTATACTCTTCGGAGACCGTGTAGAAGATGCCGGCCCACACCAGGGCGATCGCCGAAAGGCCGATCGCGGCGCTGCCGAAATGTCCGATCAGCCGAACCATCTTGTCGACGGTCCGGTCGAGCCGCCCGAACAACGGCCTCGATTTCGATATCAGCCTGCGCATGTCCTTCGCCCTCGGGCGACATGCCTATCGGGACAGGCTGGCCATCTGGTAAAGCTTGATGGATAAAATCTTCTCAACGAGCGACGGCCGCTTAACCTTCGGCGAATCCCGGCCTGTTTGCGGGTCATTCGCCACCACGTTCGATACTTTCGGCGGAAGCTCGGCCGTCACCCCGTAGTCATCCGGATGCGGTTGCAGCGTCGCAGTTCGGCGAGCGGCCCTGCGCAGGGCCCGAACGGGGCCGCACCGCCGAGCGGTACGGCTCTCGCTGATTGGGACCGGAGCGAAGCGAAGCTCAATGAATCTCCGCCGACCGCTTCAAGGCGGCCTTGAGCTTCTCGAGCGAGAAATCCGCTGACCGCGCGATCTCCAGGATCGGCGTTTCGCGGCGAGCGCACAGCTCGGCCGCCTCGGGAAGCTTCGCCGCGATGTCGGCCGGGATGACGATCGCACCATGGCGATCGGAGTGGATCAGATCGTCCGAGCGCACGGTCATCCCGGCGACGCGGACCTCGCCGCCGAAGCTCTCGGCATGCACCCACGCATGCGACGGACCGATCGAGCCCGCCAGAGCCTGGAAGCCGGCAGCCCATTGCGGAATGTCGCGGATCGATCCATCCGTGATCACGCCGAGGCAGCCGAGCGCCTTGTGGACATTGCTCTGCACCTCGCCCCAGAACGCGCCGTAGCCGATGTCGGGACCATCGATGTCCTGGATCACGACGATGCGGGGACCATGACCGGTGCCGACATATTCGTAGTAGTCTGTGCGCCGCCTCGCCTGCTCGTCCGCCGGCAGACCCGATTTGACGACGGACCGGATCGTCGCCGTTCGCGCGTAGCCGACCATGGGCGGCAGATCGGGGAACGGACACACCAGCGGCTTGGTCGTGTAGCCGACCAGGCGGCGTTCGGGCGCCACGATCTCCATCGCGTTGCAGATGGTCGGCGTATCGTAGCGCGCGAGCGCCTCGAGAACGGAAGCAGCGAGGGGCGCGGCGGCAGTGCTTGTCACGGGCGTTTTCTCCGGATGATGCGGACGGCATTCGCGGCCGTCCTTGGCCATCCGGTATAACTGAGGCGCCGAAGCCGGCAAAGCGCGCGCTGGGTCTTGGGGCCCTGCGCTCAGTGCAGCCGTTCCGGCGGCCGCTGCCCCTGCTCCGCCGCTGGCGCGCCGGTCGGCGCAAAAGCCGTCGCGGATGAAGACGAGGCGTGCGGCGCTGCAGCCGCGGCACCAAGGACCGCGGAGTGCCGCGCCGCCTGCTGCCGATACAGCCGCCAGCCGAACGGAAGGCTCAGGATGTAGAGGATCGATCCTGCCGACAGGATGTGCCAGGGATAGACCACCAGCAGCGCCACGAAGAACACCACCGAGGCGAACACTGGCAGTACGAGTTCGGGCGAGACGCGCATCCGCGTGGTCTTGCCGGAGAACACCGGCAGCCGCGACACCATCAGGAAGGCGATCAGCAGCGTGTAGAAAGCCGTCACCAGCGCCGGCGGCCTCGGCAGATCCAGGAACGCCAGATAGACCGGCAGCAGCACCGTGATGGCGCCAAGCGGGGCCGGCACGCCGGTGAAGAAATTGGCGGCGAAGGGCGGCTTATTGGGATCGTCAATGCTGGCATTGAAGCGCGCCAGCCGCAGGCCGCCGCTGATGGCGTACATCATGGCGGCGATCCAGCCGCCGTCGCGCAGCTCATGGAGCTGCCAGAAATACAGGATCAGACCGGGCGCCACGCCGAAATTGACGAAATCGGCCAGGCTGTCGAGTTCGGCGCCGAACTTCGACTGGCCCTTGATCATGCGGGCGATGCGGCCGTCGATGCCGTCCAGGAAGGCAGCGAAGACAATGGCGCCGACGGCGAGCTCCATCCGCCCCTCGGTCGACAGCCGGATTGCGGTCAGGCCGGCGCAGATCGCCAACAAGGTAATCATGTTCGGCACCAGCAGCCGCACCGGGATCGGGCGGAAACGGCGCCGGCGCAGTTCGGGAGAGTTCGGATCGAAGCTCATGATCACACCACGTGTGGGTTGGTCGGAACCTTGTGTCGGAAGGTGCCTCAAGGACCTTTAATGAGTCATCATCGGCCGACGACGGTTCACTGGCTCCGGAAGGTCAGGCCGGGCACGGGCACGTCGAAATCGGCCAGGATCGTCTCGCCGGCAATGGCCGTCTGCCCCTCCGAGACCAGAACTTCCGTGCCGTCAGGCAGATAGACGTCGAGCCGCGAGCCGAAGCGGATCAGGCCGAAGCGCTCGCCAGCCCCGATGGTCTGCCCCTCGCGCACGAACGACACGATCCGGCGCGCCACGAGGCCGGCGATCTGGACCACGCCGATGCGGCCATGCGGCGTCGAGATCGCGAGCGAGTTGCGCTCGTTGTCCTCGCTCGCCTTGTCGAGCTCGGCGTTGATGAAGGCCCCCGGACGGTAGGAGATCTTCTCGATCCGGCCGGCCACCGGGCTGCGGTTCACATGCACGTTGAACACGCTCATGAAGATCGAGACCCGCAGCAGCGGCCGGTCGCCGAGGCCGAGCTCGGCCGGCGGCAGGGCGCGCGTGATCATGGAGATGCGCCCGTCGGCCGGCGCCACCACCAGCCCTTCCCGCTGCGGCGTGACCCGGATCGGGTCGCGGAAGAACAGCGCGCACCAGACGGTGAGCAGCGTGCCGATCCAGCCGAGCGGGGTGAATATCCAGAACAGGATCAGGCTGACGAGGGCAAATCCCCCGATGAAGGGATAACCTTCCGGGTGGATCGGCGGGATCTGAGCGCGGATGGAATTGCTGATCGACATGGCCTGCTTCGTTGAGTGTTGTCGCTCTGACCTCAGAGCGGACCGCCGCCTTGACTAGGTCGATGGCCGGCGAAGGTCAAAATGAATCCTTAATGCATTCTTGAGTTCAGATCAGGGCGGTCCGCGGCATCATTCGGCGGCACTCGCCACCTGGCCGGTCCGATCGGGCCCGACCGCGTCCGGCTCGCTCCGATCCGGCGGATTGCGGTTCGGCGCCGCCGCATCGTCGCCGATTTGCGCCAATTTTTCGCGCGCCTCCTCGGCCTCGCGCTGCCGGTTCCACATGCCGGCATACAGCCCGCCTTTGCCCAGCAGCTCGGCATGGGTGCCGCGCTCGGCAATTCGCCCCCGGTCGAGCACGATGATCTCGTCGGCCGCCACGATGGTCGAAAGCCGGTGCGCGATCACGAGCGAGGTGCGATTGCGCGACACGCTATCGAGCGCCTCCTGGATCTCGTGCTCGGTATGGCTGTCCAGCGCCGAGGTCGCCTCGTCCAGCACGAGGATCGGCGGCCCCTTCAGGATGGTGCGGGCAATCGCAACGCGCTGCTTCTCCCCACCGGAGAGCTTGAGGCCGCGCTCGCCCACCTGCGTCTCGTACCCCTTCGGCGCCATCCGGATCAGACCGTCGATCTGCGCGAGGCGGGCCGCCTCCTCGACGGCGGCGTCGTCGGCATCCCAGCGTCCGTAGCGGATGTTGTAGCGGATGGTGTCGTTGAACAGCACGGTGTCCTGCGGCACCATGCCGATCTGGGCGCGCAGCGACACCTGGGTGACGTCACGGATGTCCTGCCCATCGATCAGGATGCGGCCGCCGGAGACGTCGTAGAGGCGAAACAGCAGCCGCGAGATGGTCGACTTGCCGGCACCTGACGGACCCACGATCGCGACCGTCTTGCCGGCCGGCACCTCGAAGCTCAAGCCCTGCAGGATCGGCCGCTCCGGCTCATAGGCGAAGCGGACGTCCTCGAAGCGGACATGGCCGGAGGTTACCACCAAAGGCGTCGCCCCGGGTGAATCGTTCACCTCGGCATCGCGCGTGAGCACGCCGAACATCTTCTCGATGTCGATGATCGCCTGCTTGATCTCGCGGTAGACCATGCCCATGAAGTTCAGCGGCTGGTAGAGCTGGATCATCATGCTGTTGATCATGACGAAGTCGCCGACCGTGTTGCGGCCCTGGCGCACGCCCTGGGCGCACATCAGCATCGCCACCGTCAGCCCGATCGTGAAGATCACGGCCTGCCCGGCGTTGAGCACCGCGAGCGAGGTATAGGTCTTCACGCTGGCGCGCTCGTAGCGCTCCATGGAACGGTCATAGCGCTCGGCCTCGCGCGCCTCGGCGCCGAAATATTTCACCGTCTCATAGTTCAAGAGCGAGTCGATCGCCTTGGTGTTGGCGTCGGTGTCCGAGTCGTTCATGCGGCGCCGGATCTCGATGCGCCACTCGGTCGCAATGTAGGTGTAGTAGAGATAGGCTGCGACCATGGTGAGCGTGACCAGCACGTAGCGCCAGTCGAACTGCCAGAGCAGCACCGCCGTCAGCAGCGAGACCTCGACGATGGTCGGGATCAGCTGCAGGATCACCATGCGCACGATGGTCTCGATCGCGTTGCGGCCGCGCTCGAGCACGCGGGTCAGGCCGCCGGTCTTGCGCTCCAGGTGAAAGCGCAGCGACAATTCGTGCATGTGGACGAAGGTGATGGTCGCGAGCTTGCGCACCGCATGCATGGCGACGCGGGCAAAAATACCATCTCGCCACTGCGTCAGCACCGCCATCAGGACGCGCATCCCGCCGTAGCTTGCCGTCATGACGAGCGGCGAGGCCACCAGCCAGAACGCCCAGTTGGCGGGCGCAATCGGCGCGGTGTTGGCGCCGGTCAGCGCGTCGGTCGCCCATTTGAAGGTGAAGGGCAGGACCAGCGTCGCGACCTTCGCCACAATCAGCAGCACCACCGACCATAGCACGCGCATCTTCAGGTCGGCGCGATCGCTCGGCCAGATGAAGGGCCACAAATGGCGCAGCGTGCCGGCCAGCGTTCCCTGCTCGAGGGACGATGGCTGGCTGGCGGCTGGTTCGGAGGAGGAATCGGGCGGCATCTAACGTTCTGGAACAGCGAGTGTCTCGGCATGTTGTGATGCCGGCGTTGCTGGTCATATAGAGTGTCCGGGCGCCGGATGCACCCGTGCGTCGGCGGATTCCGTTGCCGCGGCGCAGTATTTGCATACTCCATTCCCAGGCAAATGGATCCATCCAGTCCGCATCATTCCGTGAAAGCCCGCGAATCCACGCCCTCCGCCCTCGTCTTGACGCCTTTCAACTGCAGTGTCACATCCGTCCAATGACTGAAATCCGCACCGTCTGTGTCTATTGCGGCTCCGGCCCCGGGACCAATCCCAGCTTCATCGAATCAGCGAAAGCGCTCGGCAAGGCGCTCGCCGAGAACGGCGTCAGGCTCGTCTATGGCGGCGGCTCCATCGGCATGATGGGCGCGGTTGCCAAGGCGGTGCTCGACCATGGCGGCGACGTCACCGGCATCATTCCGGACTTCCTTGTGAAGAAGGAAGTCATGATGCCGCTGAAGGATCTCATCGTCACGCCCGACATGCATGAACGCAAGCGGCTGATGTTCGAGCATTCCGATGCGTTCGTGGCGCTGCCCGGCGGCATCGGCACGCTCGAGGAGCTGGTCGAGCAGTTAACCTGGAAACAGCTCGGACGCCACGCCAAGCCGGTGCTGATGGCCAACATCGACGGCTTCTGGGAGCCGCTGTTCTCGCTGCTCGCCCATATGCGCGAGACCGAGTTCATCCGCCCCGGCTTCTCGATCGAGCTCTTGAAGGCCGAGCGCGTCGAGGACATCCTGCCGCGCCTGCGCGCGGCTGCCGCCGGCATCGCCAGGGAAGAGACCGAAATGGCACCGGAGATCGCCAAGCGGCTCTGATCCCTACTCCGCGGGAAATGTGACGGCTTCGATCCGGTTGCCGTCGGGATCGAGCACGAAGGCGGCGTAGTAGCGCACGCGATCATGCGGCCGTAGCCCAGGCAGGCCGTCTGAAACACCGCCCGCCTCCAGCGCCGCCGCATGGAATGCATCGACCTCGGCGGTGCTCCTGGCACGGAAGCACAGATGCGAGCCGGTGTCGGACGATACCCGCGCCATCGCGGGGCGCAGATTGATCCAGAACTCCGGATAGGCCTTGCCGAAGCCGATGGTCGCCGGGCGCGCGACCAGGCGCGTCATCCCGAGCGGCGCCAGCGCGAGCTCATAGAAGCGGGCGCTGCGGGCGAGATCGCTGACGCCGACGGAGACGTGGTCGATCATGCGTTACCTCCTGCCCTCTCCTCCGTCATTGCGAGGAGCAGAGCGACGAAGCAATCCAGACTCGATCCGCGGAAAGACTCTGGATTGCTTCGCTTCGCTCGCAATGACGGATACACCATCTCACCCCGGCGCGCCTGACTTCACCAGCTTGTAGAATACCGAATCCATCAGCGCCTGGAACGAGGCATCGATGATGTTCGGCGACACGCCGACCGTGGTCCAGCGCTCGCCCTTTTCGTCCTCGCTCTCGATCAGCACGCGCGTGACCGCCTCGGTGCCGCCATTGAGGATGCGGACGCGATAGTCGATCAGCTTCAGACCATCGATATAGCCCTGGTACTTGCCGAGATCCTTGCGCAGCGCGACGTCGAGCGCATTGACCGGACCGTTGCCCTCGGCCGCCGAGATCAGCCGCTCGCCGGCGACGTCGACCTTGACCACGGCCAGCGCCACCGTGACTCGCTCGCCGAGCGCGTTGTAGCGCTGCTCGACATTGACGTCGAACTGCTCGACCCGGAAGTACTCGGGCACCGAGCCCAGCGTGCGCCGCGCCAGCAGCTCGAACGACGCGTTGGCGGACTCGTAGGCATAGCCCGCGGCCTCGCGCTCCTTCAGCTCCTCGACCAGCCGCGTCAGCTTCGGATCGCTCTTGGTGAAGGGAATGCCACCACGCTCCAGCGCCGCGATCACGTTGGAACGGCCCGCCTGGTCCGATACCAGCACCTTGCGACGATTGCCGACGCTCTCGGGCAGAATGTGCTCATAGGTTTGTGGATCCTTGAGCACGGCCGAGGCATGAATGCCGGTCTTGGTCACGAAGGCGCTCTCGCCCACATAGGGCGCGTGGCGGTTCGGCGCGCGGTTCAGCATGTCGTCGAGCGTCCGCGAGACCTTCATCAGCCCGGCGAGCTGCCGGTCGGAGACGCCAATCTCGAAGCGATCCGAGAACTCCGTCTTCAGCTTCAAGGTCGGGATCAGCGAGCACAGATTGGCGTTGCCGCAGCGCTCGCCGAGCCCGTTCAGCGTGCCCTGGATCTGGCGCACGCCGGCACGCACCGCGGCAAGCGAATTCGCCACCGCCTGTTCGGTGTCGTTGTGGGCGTGGATGCCGAGGTGATCGCCCGGCACGTGCTTGACGACCTCGCCGACGATCGCCTCGATCTCGTGCGGCATGGTGCCGCCATTGGTGTCGCACAACACGACCCAGCGCGCGCCGGCCTCATGTGCCGCGCGTGCGCAGGCCAGCGCGAACTCCGCATTCTCCTTGTAGCCGTCGAAGAAATGCTCGCAGTCGAGCATCACCTCGCGCCCCGCAGCCTTTGCAGCCGTCACGCTGTCGCGGATCGAGGCGAGATTCTCTTCGTTGGTAGTCTCCAGCGCGACGCGCACCTGATAGGCGGATGACTTCGCGACGAAGCAGATCGCGTCTGCCTTGGCCTCCAGCAACGCCGCTACGCCCGGATCGTTGGACACCGAGCGTCCCGCCCGGCGCGTCATCCCGAAGGCGGTGAAGCGGGCGTGGCCGAGCTTGGGCTTGGCGGCGAAGAACTCCGTGTCGAGCGGATTGGCGCCGGGATAGCCGCCCTCGACATAGTCGATGCCGAGATCGTCGAGCAAGCGCGCGATCGCCTGCTTGTCGGCCAGCGTGAAATCGACACCGTTGGTCTGCGCGCCATCGCGCAGGGTGGTGTCGAACAGATAAAGTCGTTCCCTGCTTGTGCCTGCCGTGCTCATGCCTGTGCTCCCCCGGAGCCGAGCGTCTTCTTCATCGTGGTGTTGGCGAGCCACTCGCCATTGATGGAGACGCTATTGCGCTGCTGCGCGACGTAGCCGCGCTTGCGGAAGAATTCGACCGCCGTGTCGCTGGCGTCGACCGACAGACCGGTCGTGCCGCGCGCGCCCGCCAGCTTTTCCAGCGCGTCGCATAGCAGGGCCCCGACGCCCTGCCCCGCCGCGTTCGGATGGACGTAGAGCATGTCGATGTGATCGTTTCCCTTCAGCGCGGCGAAGCCGACCGGCGAGCCCTGCAGGGTCGCAATCAAGGTGAGCTCGGACGCCAACCTCTTGCCGAAGCCCGTCTCATCGTCCGCAGCGGAAGCCCAGGCCTCCTGCTGCACCTCGCTGTAATCGTCACCGGTCAGCTCCTGGATGCTGGCGACGAAGATCGCGGCCAGAACCGGCGCATCAGCGGGAAGAAACGGCCGCAGCGCGGGCCTCGGAAGAGCCTGTCCCATGCGTCACCACATCCCGTAGAGTTTCGTGACCAGCGCCACTGCGCCCGCGATCAGAACCAGCTTGAGCAGGATGTAGTACAGCCAGTGCCGCGGAAACGGCGTGTCGGGCTTGCTCATCGCGCGATCTCCCAGGTCGTGACCGGCTTGCCGTCGGCACCCTTGCCATCCTTCACCACCACGCCGATCGCGGCGAGCTCGTCGCGGAGGCGATCGGACTCCTTGAAGTCCTTGCGCGCGCGAGCCGCGGTGCGCTCGGCGATCAGGCTTTCGACCTTGGCGGCGTCGACGCCTTTGGCCTGCTGCTTTCGCGCCTCCCATTGCGCGACGGTTTCTGACAGGAAGCCCGCAAAACGAAGCGAGCCTGCAAAGGCAGCGCGATCCATCTCGCCGCCGGACGCCGCACGGCTCCGCAACGCGTGCAGCTCTGCGATCATCAGCGGCGTGTTGAGGTCGTCGACGAGGGCGGCGATGATCTGAGGCTCCGGCTGCTCGCCCGGCGCATCGGCCGCGACGCGATACCAGTCGTCGAGCGTCTTGGCACTCTCCTCCAGGCCCTTGACCGTCCAATCCGCCGGCGAGCGATAATGCATCTTGAGCATGTTGAGGCGCAACACCTCTCCGGGCCAGTCCGCCAGCAGGTCTCGGATGGTGACGAAGTTGCCGAGGCTCTTCGACATCTTCGCGCCCTCGACCTGGACGAACTCATTGTGCAGCCAGTAGTTCGCCATCACGGACGTGCCATGCGCGCAACGCGACTGCGCGATCTCGTTCTCATGATGCGGGAAGATCAGGTCGAGCCCGCCGCCATGGATGTCGAAGACCTCGCCGAGATAGGCTGCGCTCATCGCCGAGCACTCGATGTGCCAGCCCGGCCGTCCGCGGCCCCACGGGCTGTCCCAGCCCGGCTCGTCCTCCGAGGACTGCTTCCACAGCACGAAGTCCGCCGGGCTCTTCTTGTGCGCATCGACCGCGACGCGCGCGCCGGCGAGTTGCTCGTCGAGCTTGCGGCCCGACAGCGCGCCATAATCCGGCATCGACCGGGTATCGAACAGCACCTCTCCGCCCGCCTCGTAGGCATGGCGGCGCGCAATCAGCTGCTGGATTAGCGTCACCATATCCGCCTTGCCATCAGGGCGCGGCAGCACGAAATCGGTGGCGCGCGGCTCGAAGGTCGGCGGCAGGCTGCCGAGCGCAGCCGCGTCGCTGTGGAACTGATTGGCCGTCACCTCCGTGACCTTCCGGATCGCCTCGTTCAGCGGCAGTCCGGGAAAGTCGCGCGCGGCGCGGGCGTTGATCTTGTCATCGACGTCCGTGATGTTGCGGACGTAGGTGACGTGATCCTTGCCATAGAGATGCCGCAGCAGCCGGAACAGCACGTCGAAGACGATGACCGGGCGCGCATTGCCGATATGGGCGAAGTCGTAGACCGTCGGTCCGCAGACATACATGCGGACATTGTTGGGATCGAGCGGCACGAAGGAGCGCTTCTCCCGCGACGCGGTGTCGTACAAACGCAAGTCCATGGTCCGTCCCCGAATGCCCTGTGCTCACCGCCCCGCCGGACCGACAGTCCATGACGAGGCGCAACGGGTGTCCTACGCCGAACGACCGCCCGCGAGCGGGCCGCCACGGCACGAATCACGCTCCCGACCTGCCGGCCGGGCGTCCTGATCATCTCTGTTGAGAAAAGACGGCCTCAGCCAGCGAATCGCTAGCGCGTAATCTCGCGGCAAATGCAGCAGATGGCGAGGAAACCGTTCATGAAACTCACCATGCTGCAGCAGGCTGTCTCCGTCAAGAGCCGCAAAACGGCCGTTTTCACTGCCCAAATGCTCGCGCCCCGCCTCATGGTTAATCATTTTTAACCTTTTGGGCCTAACCATGAGTTGTCTCCTACACCCACCGGTGCACCATGCGAATCTCCTCGGCGCTGCTCGCCTGCTGTGTTCTCCTCGCCGCCGCGACCACCGCCACGGCGGAGAGCCGCATCTTCATCATCGCCAACGAAGCCGACGGCTACGGCGTCGACCAGTGCCTCGCCAAGGGCGACCGATGCGGCGCCTCGGCCGCGCGGTCGTACTGCCAATCACGGGATTTTGCACAGGCCTCCTCCTATCGCCGCGTCGACCCCGATGAAATCACCGGATCGGTGCCGAAAGCTGGCGCAAACTGTGCCCACGGCGGCTGCAGCGACTTCGTCGCGATCACCTGCCAGCGCTGAGACGGCAGGGAACGGCTGTTCCCGCCACCCCGGCGCCCCGGAAACGACGTGACGATGCCCGACAAAGCGGCTATGGGAAGCCCGCCGCTGCCGCGATTTTTCCGAATTCTGTGCTAGTCCCGCGGCTGCACCCATGGACCGGAATACCGCATCTTGATCGCATCCTTGTCTCCGCGCCTGTTGGCCGTCTCTGCGCTGCTCGGATTGACCCTGACCGGCTCGCACGCCCTGGCGCAATCCAGCTCCGAGTCCTATGCGCAGATGCCGCCGGGCCAGCCCGGGCCGCAGGCCGGCGTCAATCCGATCTGCCCGCGTCTGGAAGCGCAGCTCGCCTCGATCGATCGCGGCGGTGGCGGCGATCCCGCGCGTGAGGACCAGATCCGGCGTTATCAGGACGCGGCCGCCAAGCAGCAAGGCGAGCTCGACCGCGTCAGCATGCAGGCCAAGCGCATGGGCTGCGACAGCACCGGCTTCTTCTCGCTGTTCAATGGCCGTTCCGCGGAATGCGCTCCGGTCAACAACCAGATCCAGCAGATGCGAACCAATCTCGACCAGATCACCAACAGCCTGGAGCGGCTGCGCGGCGGCGGGTTTGGTGGTGAGCGCGACAATCAGCGCCGCTCGGTGCTGGCAGCGCTCGGCCAGAACAATTGCGGCCCGCAGTACCAGCAATATGCCAACGCCAATCGCGGCGGCGGCGGCAACTTCCTGACCAGCCTGTTCGGCGGCGGCGCCGACAGCAATCCGGCCGCATCGCTGCCCCCGCCGAGCGCCGATCTCGCGGCGCCGCAGGGCACCTACCGGACCGTGTGCGTACGTAGCTGCGACGGCGCCTATTTCCCGATCTCGTTCGCCACCGTTCCCGGCCGCTTCGCCGACGACGAGCGCGCCTGCAAGGCGCAATGCCCCGCCGCCGATGCGACGCTGTTCACCTATCGCAATCCCGGCGAGGACATGAACCAGGCGGTCTCGGTCAACGGCCAGCCCTACACCGCGCTGCCGAACGCCTTCAAGTATCGCACCGAGTTCAATCCGAGCTGTTCCTGCAAGGCCGCGGGACAGACCTGGGCCGACGCGCTGAAATCGATCGATGACAAGGCCGCGGCCGAGCAGCAGGGCGACATCATCGTCACCGAGGAGAGCGCCAAGCGGATGCAGCAGCGCCAGACCGGTAAGCCGCCTGCGAACGCCGCCCGGAAGGGTGCCGCGCCGGCCGAGGCCGCAGCGCCCGCGACCGCGGACACCACGGGCGCCGGTGGCGACAAGCAGATCCGCACGGTCGGACCGACCTTCATCCCGGCGCGCTGAGCGAGATCGCCGGGTCATCGGGTCATCCTTCGAACGCATCTGAGAACGCGCGGCCAGCGAGATCGGGCGAGATGACTTCGCCCGACGGTCCCAGCGCGTTCGCAGGCTTCCAACGATTGCGCAGCGCTGCGAGACGAACGATCTCGGCCTGGGACATGTCGTCGAATGGAGCGACACCGCCGATCGCGTCACCGATCTCACAGCTATTCCGATCCGACTCCTCGCCTGTAGCGACGGCAAGCGCACCAGAAAGACTCGCCAACGCCAGCAGCAGCGTGCCGCGCACGCGCGCCAGGAGATCGTGACGGGCCCCGCCCGCCAGCGGACCGGGCAGAACCGTTTCGAAGCCGGCCACTGCCGCCGTGATCGGCAACACCTCGGCGGTGACGCCGAGCCGCGCCGCGATTGCAATAGCCCGCGCCTCCTGCGGCATGTCGGGCCCGGACAGCACCACGCCGCGAACCCTCGCAGCTCCCAGCGCATCGACGGCCATCGCCAATGACAGCGCGGATTCGATGCCTCCGGTCAGGCCGAGCACGATGCCGGTGAAGCCGTGCTTCTCGACATGGTCGCCCAGGCCGAGCACGCGGGCCGCGTAGTCCGCCTCGTCGCCCTCGATCAGCGTGGTGACCGGTCCCCGGCACTGCCAGCCATCGTCGCCCCTGCTCCATGCCAAGGTCGTGATTTCAGCGACGAAACCGGGGAGCTGTGCCGCCACCGAGAGATCGGCGTTCAGCGCGAAGGACGCTCCGTCGCACACCTCGCCATCCTGTCCGCCGGCCTGATTGAGCCAGACGAGCGGCAGATCGCTTTCGGTGACGCGGGCCACGGCGGCCGACAGGCGCCGGTCGCCGCCGCCGCGCAGGTAGCATGAGCGGCTCGGCACGACGATGAGCTCGGCCCCGGTTTCTGCCAGCGTCTCGATGACGTTTTCGTAGTTCGAGGATTCTTCGAGCGAGATGTCGTCGCCGATCGCGACGCCGATGCGAACGCCCCGCACGCTGAGCGGGCCGGCAGCCGGGCCGCGCGTGAACAGGCGCTTCTGATCACCATCGGGCAGGTTGGCCTTGAAGCGCGTCGCGGCGATACGGCCGGCGTCGAGCAGCGCGCAGGCGTTGTAGAGCTTGCCGTCCTCGATCCAGGGCGTACCGATCAGCACCGCCGGCCCGCCATCGGCGGTCTCGCGCGCGAGAGCCTCGATCGCGGCCTGGCACGCGGCCTGAAATGCCGGCTGCAGGACGAGGTCCTGCGGCGGATCGCCCGCAATGAACAGCTCCGGCAGCACCACGAGATCGGCGCCGTCGGCCGAAGCCTTCGCGCGCGCCTCGCGCGCCTTGGCGACGTTACCGGCGATGTCGCCGACCGTCGGGTTGAGCTGGGCCAGCGTGATCCTGAAGATGTCAGCGGCCATCGCTCAACTCATTCAAAGCAGCCCAAGCCGCTCGGCGATCGCGAACAGCCAGAAGCTGCCGGACATCAGCAGCGCGACGCCGACCGCGGCCGATCCGAGGTCCTTGACCCGGCCGATCTGCAGATCATGCTCCGTGGTGAGCCGGTCCGCGAGCTTCTCGATCGCGGTGTTGAGCAGCTCGACCACCAGCACCAGCACCACCGCGCAGACCAGCTCGACGCTGCGCATCGGCGTCGCGCCGACGACATAGGCCAGCGGCAGCGCCAGCAGGAACGCAACCACCTCCTCGCGCACCGCCTGCTCGGAGCGGAGCGCGAAGGCCAGGCCGTTGCGCGAGTTGAGCGTCGCGCGCCAGATGCGCAGCATCAGAAGCCCGCGACGGCCGGCATCGGTGCGGACTTGCCGCCGCGCTGCTGCTTCAGCAGCTCGGCGATCAGGAACGCCATGTCGATCGACTGCTCGGCGTTGAGCCTGGGATCGCACACCGTGTGATAGCGGTCGTTGAGATCCTCGTCGGTGATCGCCCGCGCGCCGCCGATGCACTCGGTGACGTCCTTGCCGGTCATCTCCAGATGGATGCCGCCGGCATGGGTGCCTTCCGCGGCATGCACCGCGAAGAACGCACGCACCTCGGCAACGATGCGGTCGAACGGCCGCGTCTTGTAGCCCGAGGTCGAGGTGATGGTGTTGCCGTGCATCGGATCGCACGACCACACCACCTTGCGCCCTTCCCGCTGCACCGCGCGGATCAGTCCCGGCAGATGATCGCCGACCTTGTCGGCGCCGAAGCGGTTGATCAGGGTCAGCCGGCCCGGCTCGTTGTCGGGATTGAGGATGTCGATCAGCTTCAGCAGCTCGTCGGGCTTCAGCGAGGGGCCGCATTTCAGGCCGATCGGGTTCTTGATGCCGCGGAAATATTCGACATGGCCGTGATCGAGCTGCCGGGTGCGGTCGCCGATCCAGATGAAATGGCCCGAGGTCGCGTACCAGTCGCCAGTGGTGGAATCGACGCGGGTGAAGGCCTGCTCATAGCCGAGCAGCAACGCCTCGTGGCTGGTGTAGAAGTCGGTGGCACGCAGCTCCGGATGGCTCTCGAGGTCGAGGCCGCAGGCGCGCATGAAGTTGAGCGCCTCGGAGATGCGGTCGGCGAGCTCCTTGTAGCGCCGCGACTGCGGGCTATCCTTGACGAAGCCGAGCATCCATTGATGCACGCTGCCGAGATTGGCGAAGCCGCCGGTGGCGAACGCGCGAAGCAGGTTCAAGGTCGCCGCCGACTGCCGGTAGGCGTCGAGCTGGCGGCGCGGATCGGGAATGCGCGCCTCGGGCGTGAAGGCGGTGTCGTTGACGATGTCGCCGCGATAGCTCGGCAGCTCGACGCCATTGATCTTCTCGGTCGGCGACGAGCGCGGCTTGGCGAACTGGCCGGCGATGCGGCCGACCTTCACCACCGGCACCGCGCCGGCATAGGTCATGACCACGGCCATCTGCAGCAGCACGCGGAAGAAGTCGCGGATGTTGTTGGCGCCGTGCTCGGCGAAGCTCTCGGCGCAGTCGCCGCCCTGCAGCAGGAAGGCCTGGCCGGCCGAAACCCGCGCCAGCGCTTTCTTCAGGTTGCGCGCCTCGCCGGCGAACACCAGCGGCGGGAAGGTCGCAAGCTGCGCCTCGACCTCGGCCAGCGCCTTCTGGTCGGGATAGTCAGGCACCTGCTGCACCGGCTTGGAACGCCAGCTCTCCGGGCTCCAGCGCTCGGTCATGGCTTCAACTCCCTTGCGAATACCGCGCGTTCATCCCCTACTGCGGCGCGCGCCTTATACACAGCCTGCCTCCGCGCCGCCACTTGGAATTTAGGGCGCAGACACAAGGGCTTGCACCGCAAGCCGAATTTGACTTTGCTGCGGCTCGGCGCGTGATGGGAGGACGAGGCGTGGGCGAGACGGGATCCAATGGCGTTTCGAGTGAGGATCTGACCATTACGGCCATCGACGGCTTTGAACTCGCGGGCACCCTGTTCGCGCCGCGCGGTACACCCGCGCATGCCGTGCTGATCAATTCCGGGGCGGCGATCCCGCGCCGGATCTATCGCGGCTTCGCTGCTCATCTTGCCCAGCAGGGTTGCGCGGTTCTGACCTACGACTATCGCGGGATCGGCGGCAGCCGTCCCCTCTCCCTGAAGGGCTTTGCGGCCTCGATGACCGACTGGGCCGCACTCGACATCACCGGCGCGGTCGGTTGGATGCGTGCGCGCTACGGTGCTCTGCCGCTGCGCTATGTCGGCCACTCCTTCGGCGGCCAGACGCTCGGCCTGCTCGCCAACAACACCGAGGTGTCGCGCGCCCTCTTCATCGCCTCGCAGGCCGGCTATTGGCGGCTGATGGCGCCCGGCGAGCGCTGGCGCGTGGTGACGATGCTGAACGGTCTCGGCATTCCGCTGACCCATGCGCTCGGCTATACGCCGGGCTGGAGCGGCGTCGGCGAGGACCTGCCGAAAGGCGTGTTTCTGCAATGGGTGCGCTGGATCATGAGCCCGCGCTATCTGTTCGATGACGCATCGCTGCCAGGCCTTGCAAACTTCGCCAATTTCAAGAGCCCGGTGCGGGCGCTGTGCCTCGCCGACGATCCCTGGGCGACCCGGCCGGCGGTCGAGCTGCTGTGCGCCGGCTATACGGGCACCAAGCCGGAACTGCTCAGCATCGCGCCGCAGGACGTCGGCGCGTCCGCGATCGGCCACATGGGATTCTTCCGCGCGGCGCATCGCGACACGCTGTGGCGCAGCGCGACGGAGTGGTTGCTCGAAAGCTGACGCGGCGAACGGTTCGTCATAGCTCACGAGCGAGCGCTCCCGCGGCAGGTGCTGCCCGAGCTGTACTGATGACGTTCACCCTCTGAAAGATCGGAGGGCGCAGGGAATGCCGGGTGAAGGCCTCACCCATGGCCCGCCTGCGGAAAAAATGCAGGCGGCAGGTACCACAGGCAAAGCCGTTTCAACCGGCATTCCCTGCGCGACAGTCTTAACGTTTATACGCAGTCTGCCTGGTGCGCCGGGCTTGTTGGCCACCATGCACGCAACGCGCTTACGCGCCTTGCGTGGGACACCAGCATCGGGGTGCCAGCACGCTGCGACTTCACGTCCGCGCCAAGCCGTTCGTCCGCGCATCCGTCAGGACACGCTGCGGCTCCCTCGCAGCCATCGCTCCCCGCCCCGCGTGTCGTGACGATCGCGCGCAACGCCCCTCCGAGTGAGGCGGGATGCGCGCAATAGAGCACGATTTCTGATATTCGTAAAGAGGAATCTTCGTCGGAACGACCGCTTTTGCCGTCGACAGAACCGCGAGCGTAGCGACATCCGGCCTCGGCCCACTGATTGTCGTCCTCATCCGCAGCGTGCTACTGATCGTGCCAAGCGCCGATTTGACCATCAGCTTGCGGGCGCGTCTCAAAGTGCAGCTAAAGCGAACGGTTCATTGCATGGCAACGCCCTGCCCGCCGTTCCCTGAACGGAGGCTCTCATGCGGTTTGCGGCCATCGCCGACATCCACGGAAATTGCGACGCGCTGGCGGCCGTGCTGGCCGACATCGCTTCGCTTGGCATTGATGACGTCGTCAATCTCGGCGACCATCTCAGCGGCCCGCTCGCGCCGATACAGACGGCCGAGATGCTGATGGCACGCGATTTCCCGTCGGTCAGGGGCGATCAGGACCGGCATATGATCGATCGGCATCGTGCCGGAGATTTGTCCCGCGGGGACGTACGTGCGCTCCGGCAGGAGCAAGTCGCGTGGCTGGCGGCACAGCCGGCGACGTTGCTGTATCGCGATGAGGTGTTCCTGTGTCACGCCGCCCCGGACGACGATGCGGCGTTCTGGCTCGAAGGGATCACGGAGGGCGACACACCGCGTCCAAGCAATCTTGCCAGCATCGAAGCGCGGGCCGCCGGCATCGATGCCTCGCTGATTTTGTGCGGGCACAGCCACATTCCGCGCATCGTCCGGCTCGGCGATGGCCGGCTGATCGTCAATCCCGGCAGCGTCGGGCTGCCGGGCTATCGGATCTCCACGCCCAAGCGCTATCACGTGCAGACTGGCACGCCGGACGCCTGCTATGCGATCGCAGAGCGCCGAGATGGATGCTGGTCATTGACGTTTCGCTACGTGCCTTATGACGGCACAGCGATGGCCGCCCTTGCCCGACGCGGCGGCCGGCCGGACTGGGCCACCGCCATCGCGACGGGATGGGTGGAGTGATCGGCCATCACCCGCAATGCTCAGCAAGCAACGACGTCCCTCCCGTCAGACGGCCAGCAGCAGCCCTGACGCCAGCAGAATGCTCAGGATGATCTTCCTGAACAGCGCGTCGTTGATCTCACGGAAGACAAGGACGCCCAGCGAGCCGGAAGAAGCGGGGTTGGTCGGCCTTTCTCCGCTCGTCATCCCGAACCGCCACTATGGCCGCCGACGATCGGAGAGCGCAGGCGAAAGGGCCGTGCGGAAGCGCAGCAACTCCAGCTTGCACCCGCTGTTCCGACACGCCGCGCAGAGAACATGCATTGATCCGTCATCAGGCCGACACGCGACAGATGATATCGCGCGCCCCGTTATCCGGCATCATCGAGGGGATTCGACCAATGACACTTCGCCTATGGGCGGGCGCAATCGCGCTTGGATGCGCCAGTCTGCTCGGCAGCGCGCTACACGCAGCCGACGGAACGTTCAGCACGCTGACCTACAACGTGGCGGAAACGCCGACCGCCTATAACGGCGGCAGCGACGCACATTCGCGCGTGATCAGCTGCTACCTGCGCCAGTTCGGCATCGTCAACGTGCAGGAGGATTTTCTCTGGCACGCCGCGCTCTATGACACCTGCGACAACCATCCGTATCGCACGCCGACCTCGGGCACGGCCGGAATCGGCGACGGCATGAACACGCTCAGCACCTACGCGTTCGACGATCTCGATCGCGTCACCTGGACCAAGCGGGCCGATTCCGACGCGCTGACGCCGAAGGGATTCTCCCTGGTCCGCACCCGCCTCGCCGAGGGCGTCTATCTCGACTTCTACAACCTGCACGCCCAGTCCGGCACGTCCTCCACCGATCTCGCCTATAGCGAGTCCGACGTGGTGCAGATCCTGAGCTACATCGAGGCGAATTCCGCCGGCAATGCCGTCATGGTGATGGGCGACACCAACACGCGCTACACGCGGGCCGGCCAGAACATGTGGGAATTCCTGCATCACGGCTTCAGCGATGCCTGGATCGAGACGATGCGCGGCGGCAGCGTGCCTCCGATCGGCGCTGCATTGGTCTGCGGCAGCTCGCAGACCGCACGGCCGGACTGCGAGATCGTCGACAAGGTGCTGTGGCGCAACAACGGCGTCCTTAACCTGCAGGCCACGTCCTATGTCGACCGGCAGGACGCGCTCGATTCGAGCGGCGCGCAGCTCTCCGACCATCACCCGATCGAGGTGAAGTGGAGCTTCTCGACGGCCGCGAACCGCAGGCTGAGCGATCAGTTCGGCGGCCCGCATGGCACGAGCTACAATGATTCATCGGCGCTGCCCGCCGATCCCGCGGTCAGCAAGCTGACCATCCGCACCGGAAGCCGGGTCGACCAGGTCGAACTGACGCTCTCCAACGGCTATGTCTACAGCCATGGCGGCACCGGCGGCACGGCGCAGAGCCTGACGCTCGGCAGCGGCGAATATCTCACCTCGGTCGGTCTGTGCAGCGATCAGTACCAGGGCCATACGCGCATCTTCCGGATTGCGTTCACCACCAGCACGGGCCGCACGCTGGCGGGCGGCGCGACCACCGCGACCTGCACCAGCTACGCCGCGCCGAGCGGCTGGCAGATCACCGGCATCCATGGCCGGTCCGGTGACGGGATCGACAAGCTCGGCGTCGTCTACGCGCCGGTCTCCAGCGCCGCGCCACCATCGCGCCAGCCGGTCCGCATCGTCAACCGCACGTCCGCGCTGTGCATGGACGTCAATGGCGGCGCGATGGCCGACGGCACGGCCGTGATCCAGTGGTACTGCACCGGCGCCGCCAACCAGACCTGGAGCTACGACGACGCCAGCGGCATGATCCGCAGCATGCAGGATCCGCACTACTGCCTGGACAACAACGGCACCTATGGCGATGGTGCACAACTGATCATCTGGACCTGCACCGGCAACAACAACCAGCGCTTCCGCTATGATGCTGCGACCGGCACGATCGCGCTGCGCAGCTATGCCATCGAGGTCGTCAGCCAGAACGGCACCTCGGTCGGCAACCAGCTGCTGACCACCGCCGCCACGGCGGTGGGATCGCAGCTGTGGACGCTGACGCCCTGATCGCATCGAGCAGGAGCAGTGATCCGGGCGGCCACGCCGTCCGGATCACATCATCAATCTCCCCCCGACAAAGCCTGCGCTTGACATATCCATAACCGAACGGTTATGGGAATATCCATAACCAACGAGTTATGGATTGAATGGCGCGCTCCCCCGACCTCCTGTTCCGGTCCCTCGCCGATCCGACGCGGCGGGCCATCTTCGAAGGCCTGTGCCGCCACGGCGAGCAGACCGTCGGGGCGCTGACCGCCAAGGCTGGCGTGTCGCAGCCGGCGGTGTCGAAGCATCTCGGCCTGCTCAAGCAGGCGGGCCTCGTGCGGGAGCGTCACGAAGGCCGCCAGACGCATTACCGTGCGCAGCCGAAGGCGCTGGCGCCCCTGCTCGACTGGACCAGCCGGATGGCTGCGTTCTGGGAGAGCCGGTTCGACGAACTCGACACTCTGCTCAACAGGATGGATCAATGAGCTCACCTGCGCCAGAAACCCGCACCGTCGTCGTCGAGCGCGAATTCGCGCATCCGCCCGAAAAACTCTGGCGCGCGCTGACGCAGCCGCATCTGATCGCGGAGTGGCTGATGACGAATGATTTCGCGCCGGCGGTCGATCATCGCTTCAAGCTGAAGGCCGACTGGGGCGTCGTCGACTGCCAGGTCGTGACCATCGAGCCGCACAAGACGTTGTCCTACACCTGGGCGGCGGCTGGCCTCGACAGCGTCGTGACCTGGACGCTGACGCCGACACCGGCGGGTACCCATCTGCGCATGGAGCAGACCGGCTTCGCAGCCGACCAGACCCGCGCCTATCAGGGCGCACGCTACGGCTGGCCGAAATTCTTCGATGCGCTCGAACAGAGCGTCGCGCGCCTCGGCTGAGGCGTGCGCATCACGACGTCATCAGGGGAGAAGCACTTGAACTGGAACAACACCGTCCGGCAGGTCCATCGCTGGGTATCGATCGCCTTCACGGTCGCCGTCATCGTCAACATCGCCGCGATGACGCAGACGCAAGCCCCGCTGTGGGTCGGCCTGCTGGCGCTGATTCCGCTCATCGTGCTGCTCGGCACGGGGCTGTATCTGTTCGCGCTGCCCTACGTCGCGACGAAGTTGACCGCCTCGCGGGTGGAGCGCTGAACGGGCAATCGCGCCCAGCGGCGTTTTCCGGGAGGGAGTCAAGCCTCTTGGCGATCCGGCAGGTCGAGCGTGCGTCAGCGAAGACGATCGCTGGCCGCCTCCAAGGAACGTCTTGCGTTCGCGGCCGAACCGCCCCCTACTGGCGCGTCTTCCGCCAACGAGGCCATTCTGACGTGAACGCTCTTACGCTCTTCAGCTTCGCCATCGTCGCCTTCATCGGGATCGCGACCCCCGGTCCGACGGTGCTGCTGGCCCTCACCAACGGCTCGCGTGTCGGTGTACGCCGCGCCTGGGCCGGCATCGCCGGCGCGGTGGCTTCGGACTTCATCCTCATCGGCGCCGTCGCGGTCGGCCTGGGCGCGCTGCTGGCCGCTTCCGAATTCTGGTTCTCGGTCGTGAAGTGGATCGGCGTGGCCTACCTCGCCTATCTCGGGCTCATGCTGCTGCGGTCCAGCGGGTCGATCGACCTTGCGGCGTCCGCAGACGGCAAGGACGGGTCACGACAGCCGCACGCGCTGTTTCTGAAAAGCTTCCTCGTCGCGATCACCAATCCAAAGGGCTATCTGTTCTTCTCGGCATTCCTGCCGCAGTTCGTGGTGCCGTCCGCGCCGCAGCTGCCGCAATATCTCACGCTGGCCCTCACCTTCGCGATGCTCGATGTCCTGATCATGCTCGCCTACGCGAGCGCGGGCTCGCAAGCGATGCGTTTCCTCAAGCGCTCCGGTGCCCTCTGGCTCGATCGCATCTGCGGCGGCGCGCTGCTGAGCCTTGCCGGCGCCCTTGCGCTTTACCGGCGAGCCGGCCCCTGACCCGGCCGCGCGTCGCGGTCGTCCACCTACTCCGCCGCCTGCCGCACGTGGCGCTCGGTCACCGTGCGCATCGTCACCAGCTCCTCCGCGGCCGAGAGATGCCTGGCGCCAACCTCAATCGCACGAGCTTATACGTTCGTCGCGGGACGAGAAAAGCACGGCATCACGAAGGCCGGTCTCATGAAGCCCAGCCGGCGGTTCAAGGCCGCAGCAACCAGCAGAATGCCTCGCGCAGGATCTCGGTGCCGTCAGTCGGGTGCCAGGCGCCATGGGCGATCACGATCCGCTCGGGGTGCCATGCCAGCATGGTCTCGACCGCGGCCCGCAACTCGGGTCGGTGCCGCCAGGTAAATGTCAGCCGGAGATCGCGCGGCAGGCCGCCATGCGGCGGACCGACGCCCCCGATCCAACTCAGGTAGCGCGCCAAGCCGGCGCCGATCTTGGCCGGCTCGAAATTCTCCATCAGATCGGTCAGGATCAGCGTGCGCGAAGGGCGATGGAAGAACACGACCTCCGTCATATAGCTGCCGACGACGGGCAAGGTCGCGATCTCATCATCCCAGGGATAGCCACCGCTGCGATCCAGCGGCCTGCCCTCGAATTCGATGCGGCCCTTCGCCTCCGCGCGAATGCCCGGCGCCAGATAGATCGCCGCGTCGGGAAAGGCCGCCTGCCAGTCGGGGATCCACCAATAGTGGATGCGATTCGGACCGATGATGTCGCGGACGCGGCCTTCCCGCTCGATCTCGGCCCGCAGCGCCGGCGTCAACGGCGTGGGCGAGTGGATGAACAGATCTCCGGAGGCGCATCGCACCACGGTCATGCGGGTGGGAAACGGAAATTTCAGCCCGGGAATGCCGAAGCGGATCACGGGCCCGTCGACGATCCAGATGTTCTCGGCAACGGGCTTCAGGGTGTTCAGCGGCGGATAGGTCGCAAGGCAATCATCTTGGGACATGCTGGTCGCTCTCCAACCGCTGAACGGTTCCAACGGCAGCAAGCCCGATCGGCCACGGTGTGGACCGTCGTCAGACCATGAGCACCGGCCCACCGCAGTCGCTACGGACGCCGGCCGCGCACGAGCCTCAAAAGCAGTTGGCGGCCTACTCCGCCGCCTGCCGCACGTGGCGCTCGGTCACCGTGCGCATCGTCACCAGCTCCTCGGCGGCGGAGGGATGCAACGCGATAGTGGCGTCGAAATCGGCCTTGGTCGCCTTCATCTTGATGGCAATCGCCACGGCCTGGGTGATTTCGGCGGCCATGTCGCCGACGATGTGGCAGCCAAGCACGCGATCGCTGGCGCCGTCGACGACGAGCTTCATCAGCACGCGCGTGTCGCGGCCGGACATCGTCGCCTTGATCGGGCGGAAGTTCGTCTTGTAGATGTCGACGCGGTCGTACAGCTCGCGCGCCTGCGTCTCGGTGAGACCGACGGTGCCCACTTCAGGCTGGCAGAACACGGCCGTCGGAATGTCCGCGTGGTCGACGCGCACGGTCTTGCCGCCGAACACGGTGTCGGCGAAGGCATGGCCCTCGCGGATCGCGACCGGCGTCAGGTTGAAGCGATGGGTGACGTCGCCGATCGCGTAGATGCTCGGCACCGAGCTCTGCGAGAACGCATCCACCGCAATGCCGCCGTTCCTCGGATTGATGGCGACGCCGGCCTTCTCCAGGCCGAGATTGGCCACGGCCGGATGGCGGCCGATCGCGAACATCACCTTGTCGGAGGCGATGCTGGAGCCGTTCGACAGATGCGTGGTGTAGTCCTGGCCGTGCTTGTCGACGCTCGTCACCGTGCAGCCGGTCAGGATGGTGATGCCTTCCTTCTCCATCTCGGAGCGGACGTGGCGGCGAACGTCCTCGTCGAAGCCGCGCAGGATGTTGTCGCCGCGATAGACGACGGTCACGTCGGCGCCGAAATTGGCGAAGATGCAGGCGAATTCGAGTGCGATGTAGCCGCCGCCCTGGATCACGATGCGGCGCGGCAGCTCGTCGAGATGAAACGCCTCGTTGGAGGAGATGACGTGCTCGATGCCGGGAATCGGCGTGCCGTGGTTGGGCGCGCCGCCTGTCGCGATGAGAATGTACTTGGCGCGGATGGTCTCGCCGGTCGTCAGCCGCACGGTGTGGGCGTCCTCGAGCACCGCGCGGGTCTTGACGATCCTGGCGCCAGACTTCTCGACGTTGCTGGTGTAGGCCGCCTCGAGCCGCGCGACCTCCTTGTCCTTGTTCCTGATCAGCGTCGGCCAGTCGAAGGTCGCGGTCGGGATCGTCCAGCCGAAGCCGGCGGCATCGGCGATCTCCTGGCGGACATGCGAGCCGATCACGAACAGCTTCTTGGGCACGCAGCCGCGGATCACGCAGGTGCCGCCCATGCGGTATTCTTCAGCGACCATCACGCGGGCGCCATAGCCGGCGGCGATACGGGCGGCGCGTACGCCCCCCGAGCCGCCACCGATCACGAACAGGTCGACGTCGAATTCAGCCATCTCTCCCCCGACCTGGCCTTTCGGCCGCAAGCCTCAGATCGGCTTGTTGCGCTTGCGCATCTCGGCGCGGAACTGCGCGGTGACGGTGTCGGAAAACTCCGCCGCCCACAGGTTCATCGCCTGCATGCTCATCTGGATCGCCTTCGGCTCCGCCGCAAGCAGCTTCTGGCCGATGGCTGACTTGTAGAAGGCGACGAGGTTGGCGATCTCCTGGTCGGAGAACTCGTTGCAGTAGATCTGCGCCATCTTCTCGCCGATCTCCTTCTCCTTGCCGGCATAGGTCTGCGCGACCGAGACGGCGACCTCGTCGAGGTCCTTCTGGTAGTTGAGATTGGACTGCAGCAGCGCCTGCTTGGTCTGCTGCACGATGCCCGGGACGGCATTGGCGTACATCGCAGCCGCGTTCTTCATCCCCAGAATCTCGCGCGCGCCGGCCATGCAGGCGGGCGAGGCCGGCTTCAGCGCCGGTGCCTGACCCTGCGCCGCAACCGGGCTTGCCGAGGCCAAGGCCAGCACGATTCCGGCGGCCGGCAAGATTCTGAACACGCTCTTCATTCCAAGTCTCCTGTGAGTTGCCGCCCTGAGCACAGCCTCGTGCCGCGCTCAGGGCCGCTGGATAACGCGAATTCCCTGTGCGCCTGCCAGGATCGCCGTGCTGCCGAGGCCGATGAACAGCCCATGCTCGACCACGCCCGGAATTGCGCTCAAAAGACCCGCCAGGCGCGGGGGATCCACGATCTCCCCAAGGCGGACGTCGATAATCCAGTGGCCGCCATCGGTGACGAAAACGTGGCCGTCTGCGGACTTGCGCAGGCTCATCGGCCCGGACACGCCGGCCGTGGCGAAGGCGTCACTCATCTCGCGCTGGGTCGCGGCGAGGCCGAACGGAACCACCTCGACCGGCAGCGGGTAGCGGCCGAGCTGCGCCACCCATTTGCTGTCGTCGGCGATCACGATCATGCGATCCGAGGCGCTGGCGACGATCTTCTCGCGCAGCAGCGCGCCGCCGCCGCCCTTGATCAGGTCGAGCGCCGGATTGATCTCGTCGGCGCCGTCGATGGTGATGTCGAGCCGGTCGATCTCATCGAGCGTGGTCAGCGGCACGCCGCACGCTTGCGCCTGCGCCCTTGTCGCCTCCGAGGTCGGCACGCCCACGATCTTGAGGCCGGCGCGCACCTTTTCCCCGAGCAGATCGACGAAATGCTTGGCCGTCGAGCCGGTGCCGAGACCGAGCTTCATGCCGCTCTCGACCTCCTCCAGCGCACGCGCCGCCGCCTGCCGCTTCAATGCATCCATGTCGACCAAGGAACCCGCCCTTCACACCCCGAGACCCCCACGGACGGGGGCCGAAAGCCGGCGCATATCTAGCGATGTTTTGACGCGGGGCCTAGCTCTCGCCGGCCACGAAATCGGACAAAAAGCCATTGCGGGCCTCTTGCAAGGACATGAGCCGGCCGCTAGCGGATACCGATGCCCATCTCCAGCACCATCGTCTTCGATCTCGACGGCACCCTGGTCGACACGGCGCCGGATCTCATCAGCGCGCTCAACCACATCCTGCAGCGCGAGGGTCTGCGGCCGGTGCCGCTGGCCTCGGCCCGCAAGATGATCGGCCACGGCGCCCGCAAGTTGATCGAGCGCGGGCTGGAGGCGGAGGGTCGCCTGGCCAGCACCGATGACATCGGCCGCCTCACCACCGATTTCATCGATTTCTACGCCGACAACATCGCGGTCGAATCGCGTCCCTTCGAGGGGCTGGAGTCGGCGCTGGACGACCTCGCCGCGCGCGGCTGCCAGTTCGCGGTGTGCACGAACAAGCTGGAATGGCTGTCCAAGCGGTTGCTCGACCAGCTCGGCCTGTCCTCCCGCTTCGCCGCGATCTGCGGTGCCGACACGTTCGGGGTCGCCAAGCCGGATCCGGCGATCCTGCGCCAGACCATCGCGCAGGCCGGCGGTGAGATCGGGGCCGCGATCATGGTCGGCGATGCCGGCACCGACGTCGGCGCCGCGCGCCGCGCCGGCGTGCCGGTGATCGGCTGCACCTTCGGCTATACCGACGTACCGATCGCGGAGCTCAATCCGGACCACCTGATCGACCACATGCGCGAGCTGCCGGCGGCCGTCACGGCCCTCAGCCCATCGCTCAGGATCGCCTGAGCGGACTTGCGATTCCACTGCCGCATCGCAACCTAACCCACTGCCCTGTCGACCTGAATCCGCACCTTGCGGTGCATTAACGTTCTGTTGAGAATAGGGTTGACCGCAGTTGCGCCGCTGTTCTGACGCTCCTATGGTCGCCCTGGGATTGCGGCCGATGGCCGCAGGGTTGTGGGGCGGACATCATGATGCGGCGTGTCATCGCAATTGCGGTTGCGGGAGCCGGCTTGGCCGGGTGCTCATCCTTCTCCATGGACAGCTTCAAGATGGCAGCGCCCGAGGTGCCGGTGCAGCTCGACTCGGTGCCGCCGGGCGCCGACGCCAAGACCTCGCTCGGACCGGGCTGCAAGACGCCGTGCTCGGTCTCGGTGCCGGCGCCCGATGCCGGCTTCAGCGTCACCTTCACGATGGACAGGTACCAGCCCGCGACCATTCCGGTGCAGGTGATCCGCAACACCGGGGATTTCAACAGCTCGCCGCCCGTCGTGATGGACCCGAGCCCGGTGGTCGCCGAGCTGCAGCCGATGCCGGGCGCGCCGCCGAAGGCCGTCAAGCACATGCGGCCGAAGAAGCCGAAGCCGCAGAAATCGGCCGCTGCGCCGGCGGCGCCCGCAACCACCGGTTCAGCCTTCCCCACCCCCGCGCCGGGACGCCAGTAGCGGACCATCGTCCCGCGCGCCACCTGCCAGGGCGAAGCTGCATTGCAGCATCGACGAATCCACGTCGATGATTGTGAGGCGCGCCGATCATGATTAGATTGTCGTGAGACCGACATCCGGCCGCGCTTGCGCGGCCGCCGCGTGGCATCGCCGCCACCTGCGCCGCCACCAGCCAAGGCTTTTCATGACCGCAGAGACGTTGAGTGACACCGCCCTGACGCGCCCGATGACCGACCCGTTCGGTCGCCGCATCAGCTATCTGCGCGTCTCGGTGACCGACCGCTGCGACCTGCGCTGCTTCTACTGCATGTCCGAGGACATGACCTTCCTGCCGAAGGCCGACCTGCTGACGCTTGAGGAGCTCGACCGGCTGTGCTCGGCGTTCATCCATAAGGGCGTCAAGAAGCTCCGGCTCACCGGCGGTGAGCCGCTGGTCCGGCGCAACGTGATGGGCCTGGTCCGCTCGCTGTCGCGGCATCTGAAGAGCGGCGCGCTCAACGAGCTGACGATGACGACCAACGCGACGCAGCTCGCCAAATATGCCGCCGAGCTCGCCGATTGCGGCGTCCGCCGCATCAACGTCTCGCTCGACACGCTCGATCCTGACAAGTTCCGCGCCATCACCCGCTGGGGCGATCTCGACCGCGTGCTGGCCGGCATCGAGGCGGCGCGCGCCGCAGGTCTCGCCGTGAAGATCAACGCGGTCGCGCTGAAGAACATGAACGAGGACGAGATCCCCTCGCTGATCGACTGGGCGCACGGCAAGGGCATGGCGCTGACCTTGATCGAGGTGATGCCGATGGGCGAGATCGGCGAAGGCCGCATCGACCAGTATCTGCCGCTGTCGCTGCTGCGCGCGCGCCTGGCGCAGACCTACACCATGACCGATCTTGACGAGACCACCGGGGGCCCTGCCCGCTACGTCCGCGTCGCCGAGACCGGCGGCACGATCGGCTTCATCACGCCGATGACGCATAATTTCTGCGAGAGCTGCAACCGCGTGCGCGTCACCTGCACCGGCACCTTGCACACCTGCCTTGGCCACGAGGACGCCTCCGACCTGCGCAAGCCGCTGCGTGCCTCGGCCAGCGACGAGGAGCTCAGCGCCGCGATCGACCGCGCCATCGGCCTCAAGCCGAAGGGCCATGACTTCATCATCGACCGCCGCCACAACCGTCCGAGCGTCAGCCGGCACATGAGCGTGACGGGCGGATAATCGGCGTCCATAACCATCGGGCCCTGCGATCAATCGCAGTCGGAACCTCATCGTTTCTGGGCTTGCGGCACGTCCCCATGCGGCGTAGCTTTCAGCTGCAGATCGCGCATTCGAAAGCAATTTGTCGGTTCGGCCTAGCGGGAGACAGCGATGGCAGACCCATTCGCATGGCACCTGTCCGGTGACTATTTCGAGAATTGCAGTTGCAGCCTGCTGTGTCCGTGCCTCATGTCGGCCGCCCCTCCCCTGACCGCGCAACCGACCGAGGGGTTCTGCAACGTACCATTGCTGTTCCACATCGAAACCGGCCGCTATGGCGATGTCGCGCTCGATGGCCTCAACGCGGCGGTGATGCTCCATGCGCCCGGCGTGATGGCGGATGGAGACTGGTCGATCGCCGCCTATATCGATCAGCGCGCCGACGATCCGCAGACCGAGGCGATGGCCGCGATCTTCACCGGGGCTGCCGGCGGCCCGATGGCTGCGTTCACGCCGCTGATCAGCACCAATCTCGGCGTGCGCAAGGTCGCCATCACCTTCCGGATCGACGGCAAGACGCGGTCCGCCGACATCGCCGACATTCTGCACATGTCCGTCGATCCGCTGCCGACCATGCATCCGAGCGGAGAGATGTGGGTGAATATCGGCCATCCCGTCAGCCCCGACCGGATGGCGCTGGCCGTCGGCGCTGCGGGCAACACCTACAACGATCACGGCATGCGCTGGGACAATTCCGGCAAGAACGGCCTGTACGCGTCGATCAGTTGGTCCAACCAGGCCTGATGCGACGTGCGGCAAGGCCGCCAACCCACCTTGCAGATGACGGGCAGCGCCCTGGAAGCCGTGCTGCGGCGTGATCGCTGGATCGTGGGCGGCGCGATCGCGATCATGGTCGCCCTGGCATGGGCCTATGTGCTCTGGCTCGCCAACGACATGGACATGGGTGGCATGGACATGACCGGCTTTCGCATGATCCCGGCCGGCATCGGAATCATGTTGCCGGCCAGCGAGCCCTGGCGCGCGATCGAATTCGCCTATGTGTTCCTGATGTGGGCGGTGATGATGGTCGGGATGATGGCGCCTTCGGCCGCGCCCATGGTCCTGATGTACGCCCGTGTGGGTCGACACGGCCGCGCGCGGGGCCAGCCGTTCGCGGCGACCGGCTGGTTTGCGGCCGGCTATCTGCTCGCCTGGAGCGGCTTTTCGCTGGTGGCGACCTGCCTGCAATGGGTTGTGGAGCGGACTGCGCTGCTGGATTCGCGGATGGCGATCGACAACCATCTGCTCGGCGCCATCGTGCTGATCGCGGCAGGCGTTTATCAGTGGACGCCGCTGAAGAGCGCCTGCCTTGCCCAATGCCAGTCGCCGCTAATGTTCCTGATGTGCCACGGCGGCTTTCGCGGCGACCTGCAGGGCTGCCTGCTGCTGGGCCTTCGACACGGCGGCTATTGCGTCGGCTGCTGCTGGGCTCTGATGGCGCTGCTGTTCGTCGGCGGGGTGATGAGCGTGATGTGGATTGCCATTCTGACCCTGCTCGTGCTGTTTGAGAAACTGACTCCGGTCGGACGATGGATCGCGCGCGCGGCCGGCATTGCTTGCAGTGCCGCGGGCGCCTGGATGCTGGTGTCCCCACCGCAATGACGCGCAACGACGCGATGCAGGTCGTCGCGAGAGTGGCGACTGCCCCTTGGCACGGGATGCGGGCAACATGGTAAGCAGGCTCCAGCGTGGCGACTCTGTCGCCTGGAATGCCGCAACCGAATTGACGCGAGACGCCCGTGATTCCCTGGAAGCTGATCGACACCGCAGACGTGCCCGGCGGCAGTGAGCCGCTGCGGCTGATGCAGCGTGGCAAGGAGTTCTCGATCAAGCTCGGTTCGAACGAGCTGATGAACAGCCGGCTGCACGGATCCGAAGAGGCGCTGGCGACCCTGAGCTGCGCCCGCATCAAGGCCGAGCCGGCTCCGCGGCTGTTGATCGGGGGCCTCGGCATGGGCTTCACGTTGCGGGCGGCACTGAAAGTGTTGGGTCCGCAGGCCCGCGTCACCGTCGCCGAGCTGGTGCCGGCAGTGATCGCCTGGGCGCGCGGGCCGATGGCCGAATTGTCCGGCGCCAGCCTTGCCGATCCGCGCGTCGACATCCGCGAGGCCGACGTCGTGAAGCTGATCGCCGCAGCGCGCAGCGCCTATGATGCGATCCTGCTCGACGTCGATAACGGCCCGCAGGGACTGACTCGGCAATCCAACGACGCGCTCTATGATCCCTCGGGTTTGCGCACTGCTTTCGCCGCCTTGCGTCCCGGCGGCGTGCTGGCGGTGTGGTCGTCACATCCCGACGACCGCTTCGCCCCGCGCCTGCGCAAGGCCGGCTTCGCGGCCGAGGAGATCAACATCCGCGCCACCGGCCGCGGTGGCGGCGGCGCCCGCCACGTGATCTGGATTGCGACCCGTCCAGCGTGACAGCGTCGTTGCCGCGCGTAGCTCAGCGCGGTGCTACTGGCCCGGAGAACTCTCTCCAGCGACTGGGTCACCTCGCTCACATCTCCCGTTCGGATCGGAGTGGTGACACGTCGGCCATCGTCCTATGATGCGTCAGCGGCTGCGAAGCCTGCGGATGCCCGCATCCACGCGCGAAAGTCTCGAGGATGCTCCATTCTCCGGCCTGCAGACTGTAGCTCTGCAACGAGAGCGCGCAGCTGAATGGGAGATTGCCATGGATGACCGCGCCACGCGCGCTGCCCTGCAGCACCATTGGGATGCATCGGACGCAAATGATTTTGAGGCCGAGCACGCCATCTATCGCGACGATGCCGTGCTGGATTATCCGCAATCGGGCGAGCGGATCCACGGCCGGCGCAACATTCAGAAAAGCCGCTTCGTGCAGCCCAACCACAAGCGCTTCTCAGTGCGGCGGATCCTGGGCAGCGGCGATCTTTGGGTGACCGAACTGGTCCTGACCTATGATGGCGCCCCCTCCTACGTGGTGAGCATCATGGAATTCCGCGACGGCGGAGTGGCGCACGAGACGCAATATTTCAGTGATCCCTTCGACGCAGCGCCCTCGCGCGCGCATCTCGTCGAGCACGTCGGAGCATTTCGGTGACAGTGCATTTTTTACCCGCCCGCCGCGTCGCTCCAGCGGCGCACCCGCGCCTCCCGCCACGCAGCAGAAGGCGCCATACCATCTCAGGTTGATTTCTCCCCCGCGCGGTTTACCCTTCCGCTCCTTGGCTCTGAATGTCGAGCGGGGTCCTTTGCATGGCGAGTCCCAAGATCATCATCCTGTCCGACGGGACAGGCAACGCCGCCTCGAGCGTGTGGCGAACCAACGTCTGGCGCATGTTCCAGGCGCTCGACCTGCAGGGCAATGCCCAGGCGGCCAAGTATGATGACGGCGTCGGCACATCGTCGTTCGTTCCGCTCGCCCTGCTCGGCGGCGCGTTCGGCTTCGGCCTCAAGCGCAACATCCTGGATGCCTATAAGTTCGTCTGCCGCAACTACGACCACGCGGACGGCTCGAAGATCTATTTGTTCGGCTTCAGCCGCGGCGCCTTCACCGTCCGGGTGCTCGCCGCACTGATGCTCGATCAGGGGCTGATCGTTGCCGACACCGAGGCTGAGCTGCACGACGGCACCGTGAAGGCCTATCGCGCCTATCGCGCCAAGGGATACCATTCGATCTGGCGGATCGAGGTGCCGTTCCGCTGGCTTCGCGACAAAATGCTGGTGCCGGTGATCGACCGCATCATGGGCCGCAAATCGCTCGACCTCATCGTGCGAAAAAGCCTCCCGGCGATCGAGTTCATCGGGCTGTGGGACACCGTCGCGGCCTATGGACTTCCGATCGACGAGATGACGCGGGGCATCTCCAACTGGGTGTGGCCGCTCGAGCTTCCCAATCGCGTGCTCAGCCCGCGGGTGACATGCGCGCGCCACGCGCTCGCGCTCGACGACGAGAGGACGACCTTCCATCCGGTGCTCTGGACCGAGGCGGGTGAGACCAAGCCGCAGGATGCCAAAACGATCGATGACGAAAGACTGGTGCAGGTCTGGTTCGTCGGCATGCACGCCAATGTCGGCGGCGGCTATCCGGACGATTCCCTCTCCTACGTCCCCCTGACCTGGCTCGTGGACGAGGCCGTCAAACGCAGCTTGGTCTTCAAGACCGCGCCCGAGGCCGATCCGGATGCGATCAAGTCGATCGTCACGTCACAGGACAAGGACGGCCGACTCTACAACTCGCGCTCCGGGCTCGGCTCCTATTATCGATACGGCCCGCGCAAGGTGTCGGAGCTGTGCAACGACCCGGCGGCGGGCGTCCAGGTGTCGATGCCGAAGATTCACGAAAGCGTCTTCGACCGCATCGACAGCGGCTGCAATGCCTATGCGCCCATCGGCTTGCCGGACAACTACGTCATCGTCCGCTACGACGGCACGCTGACGCCGCTCGGGCCGACCACGTTCGAAACGCCGGCCGGAGCGGCCGCCCGGTTCGTCGCCCAGGAAAAGCTGTGGAATCTGGTGTGGTTCAGACGTCTCGCTTATTTCGCGACGCTGGCGGCCTCCCTCCACCTCGCGGCCTTCTGGCTGTTCCACGACCTCGATCGCACGCACGAATACGACTCGCGCATCAGGATGGTCTCCGAGGCGGTCCGGCTGGTCGAATCGTTCCTGCCGACATCGCTGCACTGGTGGACGGACTGGTATGCCGCCAATCCCGAATGGTTCGCCGGCGGGATCATCATCCTCGTCGCGCTGACCGCGGCCGGGACATTCCTCAGCGACCGCATCAGCGACCTGATGCGCGTGATCTGGCGCGAACGAGCAGCGCCCCCGATGCTGTCCGGCCCGATGCATCAAGCCATCTACGCCCTCCGGACCAATCGCGCCTATCAGTTCGCCATCAGGAACGGCAAGCGGCATGTCGGCCCGTTGCTGCTCGCGCTCGGCACCGTCTGGCTCGCAGCCACGCTGATCAGCCATGTCCTGTTCAACGCCGCGGACTCGATGGGCGCCTTCTGCCATGGCACCCCTGCCCACGAGCTCGTCGCGATCGACAAAGGCATTCCGCAGGATGCCAGGGATTTCTCGACCGATGCGGTTTGCGCTCCCACCGGGTTGAGAGTCCGTCCCGGCTTCTCCTACGAGATCGTCGTCACCATGACCGACCCGTGGGAGGACGCCGGGCATCCGGTCACGCCCGCCGGCTATCGCACCTCGACGGTCCGGGGCTACGCCCGCGGGACGTTCTACGCAGGCATCCTGCTGCGCCGCGTTCTCTTCCGGCCCTGGTATCGGCTGATCGCCAGGGTCGGCGAGACGGGAGTCGACGAATATTTCCTCGACCCCGTTCCCGCCCCCAACACCACACCTCAAGCCTACAAAGCGCGCTTCAAGGCCGAGCGCGGCGGTGAGCTGTTCCTCTACGTCAACGACGCCGTGATCGGGCTGCCCTGGGTGTACGATGCATTCTATCCGAACAATACCGGCAAGGCGAAGGTGACCGTCAGGCTGCTCTAAATCACGATCGTCGCCGGCGCGGACCAGCTTGTCGAAATTCCGACGTCGATCGTGGTTCTCTGATGCAGGGACGAGGTCATCATCGATTGTCGGCGAGCCGCTTCGCTCTGTTCAAACACCTGCCTCACTGCTCGTCGTGCGGACCGTGGTCATGACGGTGCCCACCCTCGACGCAGGAGAAGCTCGCCGCGTCGTCGGTGCTGCCGCTGCCGTTGTATCGTGCGATCTTCGGGAACACACAGAGCGGCCGCGTCATCTGCACGTCGGGCGCCGTGTCGTTGACGTACTTGGTCGCGACGATGGACCCCGGCGGCATCCCGTTTTCGACCCAGTCTTGGAGCGCCGGAAGGAAGACGAACGCGTTGGGGCCGGGCCCGCCGCCGCAGTGATACATGCCCGGCACCATGTACAGGCGGGCGTAGCTCAGGGTTCGCTGCAGCCCGGCTCGCACATGATCGCCGCCGAACCGATCTTCCGCGAGGTCAGCATCGATCTGCGCTTCATCTCCTCGCCGCGCCGCGAAGGACGGGCTGTCGAATTTCACGAGCGAGTTGAAGTAGTCGATCGTGTTCTGCGGCATCACCAGCTCATCGGCCCACCCCTGATACATGACGAGCCTGCCGCCGCGTTCCCGGAAGGCCGTGATATCGGGACTGGTGGCGTTCAGCGGCTCGGCCAGCAGGGCCTCCACGGCCGGCAGGTCGCGGTGAATGTCGAAATTCGTGTAGTTGACGGCGCTGCCGGGCTGACCGAAGGTCGGACCGTAGACCCAATACAGGGGACCATCAAACAGCGGCTCCGGAAGCTGCTGCTTGAGCATGATCCCCTTCACCGATAGATCCTCGGTCTCGCTGCCTGGCGCAAAGCCCGGAACGATTCTCTCACCGGTGACCGGATCGACCGTACCGGCATAATAGTTCTGCATCGTCGTGACCTGCTCCTCGGTCAGGCATGCCGGCGGCACATCGCCGCCGGTGCATTGGAGGACCTTCGGATCGAAACGGCAGCGCCGCGGATTGGTCAGGAACTGGTCCGTTACGATGCCGCCATCCCGCCCAGCGCATTGCGCCAGGACGGCCTTGTTGATCCGCGACATCTGACCGGCTTGCATCTGCCGCCCCGGCGTCGCATGCGTGTTGCGCCATCCGAGCGGCGTCGTCGCATACAGGTGCGTGCGATTGTAGGCCGGCGCACCGACCAGGATGCCGTCATAGTCCTCGGGATAGCGTTGCGCCTCCATCAGTCCGCTGTGACCTCCGGTCGAGCAGCCGAAGAAATAGGCCTTGGTCGCGCTCTGCTGATAGTACGCCTGTACGATCTCCTTGGCGCGCAGCGTCATCAGGTGGACCGCCCGATGGCCGAAATCCGTGATCCGGTCGGGATGCCCGTAGAGCCCCAGGCTCGGGGTGGCCTTGTCGCCGAGAGCGATCGCGAGCGCGTTGCCCTTGTTGCCGTCCGATCCGCAGTAGTGAACGGTGCATCCGGAGGTCCCGGTTCCCAGACCGGTGTAGGCGACCGCATAGCCGGCCTTGAGGCGGAACGCGAGGCCGCCGTAGTCGTAGTAGCCGCCGAATCCGCCACTGCCGAGGCCGAGAAACCGCCCGCTCCAGGTCGACGTCGGCAGCCAGACCTCGATCTTGATCGCCGAATCCACGGCCGGCGCGATCGTCGCGGCGACGCGGCAGAACGTCGGCAGTCCCGTGATGTCTTGCGCCGGATTGCTCCCGGGAACGGTGAAGACGCCGCCCGTGATGTCGGTCGCCAGCGTGATGGTGGTATGCTCGAGCGCGAGCGTCTGCAGGTTGCTGCACGGTGTTGCCGCACACGGCGTCGCGATCGCCGCGATCGCGGTCAGGCCTCCCAGGATCAAGCCGAAAAGACGCAATCGAAGCATGTCCGAGTCCCCGCTTCCCCGTCCGAGCCGACGGCGCATGTGGGCCGCCCCACAACATAAGGTCGCATGAGAATGTGAAGCCCGGAAGAACGTCACCGCTCGAGCCCGAGCCGGTCTGCAAACATCTTCGCGTCGAGTGCTCGCGTTTTGGGGAACGGTGCAGACCGGACGAGCACAGACCGTTCGTTCAGCTTCGCCACCGGCATGGCCGGGGTCCCGTCGCGGGGACTTGGCGAGATCGTCCGCGTCGCAGCCGACATCGACCAGCGAGCCACCGCGGGCATGCGCTGGCGTCGCTGCCCTGACGGGATCTCGCGTCCATCGCTGCCGACACTGCACCGCATCAACACAGGCTTCGCTTGAACTGCCGGAACCCCGACCAGCCGGCCGAGTTGCAAACGCGGAGCATCGAACGATGAGGCAGAAAACTCCTCATCGAATCCCGCTCCCCTTTTGGCTGTTCTTGGAAAGAGAGGCGACAATGAAAGCACCCCTTCTTCTTGCCGGCGCAGTGATCATCGGATCGGTCGCGCCAGTGCTCGCGGACGAATACTACATCGTGCAGGGACCGAGCCATCGCTGCACCATCACCACCACACGCCCCGCCGACCGCGAGGTCGTCACGCAGATCGGACCGATGGCGTTCACCAGCCGCGTGGAAGCCGAGGACCGCATCCGCCAGACCAAGGTCTGCGAGGACGAAGGCACGGTCGGCAGCTCCACCAGCACCACCAAGGTCATCAAAGAGAAGTAGTCGGCGGCGTCATTCCTGTTGGCGTTGCCGCGACAAGGCCGCGCCCATGTCCGTGGGCGCGGCCTTTTCTGTTTTCCACAGATCATATTGCGCTCGCGGCAACGCCGCGCCCGGCGCATTCGCGACGGCGATGAACCGAGGATATCAGCTTTTCCGATAGCGAGCGGCCGGCAGCGGAGGTTGCGTTCCGCCGCAGCGTTGAGTACCCCAGCGCGGGATCGGATCAGGACATCATGGCCTCGCAATCGCTCAAGCTCGCCATCGGCAGCCTCGTGGTCGGAACGATCGTGCTCGGCCTGAAGTATCTTGCCTATTGGATCACCGGCTCGGTCGCGCTGTACTCGGACGCCCTCGAGAGCATCGTCAACGTCGTCACCGCTGCCGTCGCGCTCGTCGCGGTGCGCATCGCAGCCAAGCCCGCCGACGCCAACCATCCGTTCGGCCACCACAAGGTGGAGTATTTCAGCGCGGTGATCGAGGGCGTCATGATCGTCGTGGCGGCGCTGCTCATCATCCATGAGGCCTACGGGAATTTCTTCAATCCGCGGCCGTTTTCGGCGCCCGTCGAAGGGCTCGCGGTGAATGGGCTGGCGAGCGCGATCAATGCGGTCTGGTGCTGGCTGTTGATCACGCGGGGCAAGCGGCTGCGGTCGCCGGCGCTGGTGGCCGACGGACGCCATCTGCTGACGGACGTCGTGTCCTCGGGCGGCGTCGTGGTCGGCCTCGGCCTCGCGGTGATGTTGCAGCTGCCGATCCTCGATCCCGCACTGGCCGTGCTGGTCGCCGTGAACATCCTGTGGTCGGGATGGCAGGTGCTGAAGGAATCCACCAGCGGGCTGATGGATGAAGCGGTCCCGGACGCCACGCTGGCGCGCATTCGCCTGATCATCAGTCAGCATGCCGGCGGCGCGCTGGAGGCGCATGATGTCCGAACCCGCCATGCCGGCAAGCTGACCTTCATCGAGTTCCACCTCGTGGTGCCCGGCGAGATGTCGGTCAACCAGGCGCACGAAATCTGCGACCGGATCGAGGCCGCGTTGCGCGAGCACGACGAGCACAGCTGGATCACCATCCACGTCGAACCCGAGAACAAGGCCAAGCATTCCGGCGTGGTGGTGCTGTAGCGCCGCACATCAGGCGGCGCGGCCGGTTTTTTGATTTTTGAGGAGGCTCGCCGCGTCGGGTCAGGCCCCTGGCATCCCGCAGATGCCTGCGGGTTCGACGGTGTCGGAGTGCCCGCCGCCAGCGGTCACGAAGCCATTTCACTTCTCCTGGAGCGCGTACTGCTTCGACAGATGGTCTCCAATCTGGACCAACATGGCGACGCATTCGGGATAGCCGGGCCTGCCGATCGTCTCCTGATCGGCACTGGCGCGAAACTCCCAGGAATTTCCGTCCCGCACGACCGCGATGAGAATGCCCTCGGCGTACTCGGTATGAGCCTTCAGCTCGGCCACCGCCATCGCGATCAGTTCGGCTTCGGTCTTGCTCGGCTTGCTCATCCGGTTGGTCCCTGCATCAAACGTCCACGCCGACGCTTTTATCCAGCTTGTGGCCCCACGCCAACATTCCCTTGCCGGGGATCAGACGCCTCGCCGGATCACCACACCACATTCTGATCCCGCGCTCCGCCCCAGACAGCCCACGCGACCATCCTCCACGGCCGCCCCCATCGGAGCGATGGACGGCCGGCAGCGAACTGCCCGCTCTTTCGGCAGGCCGGACGCCGCCCCCCGAACCCGGGTTTAGCCAGCGCCGCCAGACTGTTGCCGGCGCGTCAATGTGTCCATTTTCCGATTGACGGCAGGACGGCGCGCTGAAATGGTGCCCCCGCTTTCAGGCCCAGCGCGGCCGATGGGCGCTCGCCCTTCATACAAGCGCCGAACAAGAGCTGAAGGCATCGAGGGGGAGGACGTTTCGTTGGATTCGCTTCAAGCGCGCCGTCATGACGACATGCACGTTCTGCGTGATCGCGAAGCCGTGCCTCCTGAGAGCTCAGGCGCGCTCGTCTGACAGCGCCCGCAGCGGAGACAATGATGCGCCCCTTGTTGGCAATCAGTAACGCCATCGATCAGCTCAACGAAAAGATCGGTTACGTCTGCAATATCATGGTGCTGCTGGCCTGCCTGGTCAGCGCGATCAACGCCATGATCCGCTATGCCTTCAGCTACTCGTCGAACGGCTGGCTGGAATTGCAGTGGTACATGTTCGCGCTGCTGGTCATGTTCGGCGCCTCCTACACCTTCCGGCGCAACGAGCATGTTCGGGTTGAGCTGCTCTATCTCTATCTGTCCGAGCGCGGCCAGCTCTGGCTCGATCTGATCGGCACACTGTTCTTCCTGATCCCGACCTGCCTGCTGCTGGCCTACCTGTCCTGGCCGTTCTTCATGCAGTCCTATTCGGTCAACGAGATGTCGGCCAATGCCGGCGGCCTGCTTCGCTGGCCGGTGAAGTTCGCCATCCCCGCGGGCTTCGTGATGCTGGCGCTGCAGGGCCTCTCCGAGGTGATCAAGCGCGCCGCCGCGCTGCGCGGTGAAGTGACGATCGACGCCAAATACGAGAGGCCGACGCAATGATTACGCTGGAGATGATGCCGCCGCTGATGTTCGGCGGCTTGGTCCTGGCGATGCTGATCGGCTTCCCGGTGGCGTTCACGCTCGCCGCCGTCGGCCTGTCGTTCGGCTTCCTCGCCATCGACTTAGGGTTCTTCGACCTCAACTTCCTGCAGGCGATTCCGGGCCGCATCTTCGGCAGCGTGCTCGCCAACGACCTGCTGCTCGCGATCCCGTTCTTCACCTTCATGGGTGCGATCCTGGAGAGATGCGGGCTCGCCGAGGACATGCTGGATTCGATGGGCCAGCTGTTCGGGCCGATCCGCGGCGGCCTCGGCTATTCCGTCATCATCGTCGGCTTCATCCTCGGCGCCATCACCGGGACGGTGGCGGCACAGGTGATCGCGATGGCGATGATCTCGATGCCCGTGATGATGCGCTACGGCTACAACATGCGCTACATCACCGGCGTGCTCGCGGCGTCCGGCACCATCACCCAGCTGGTGCCGCCGTCGCTGGTGCTGATCGTGCTGGCCGACCAGCTCGGCAAATCGGTCGGCGACATGTATCTCGGCGCCTGGGGCCCCTCGATCTTCCAGGTCGTGCTGTTCGCCGGCTACACCTTCGTGCTCGGCCTGGTCAAGCCGGGCCACCTGCCGCCGGTGCCGAAGGAGGCGCGTACGCTGACCGGCTGGGCGCTGTGGAAGAAGTGCCTGATGGGCATCATTCCCTCGGCGGTGCTGATCTTTGTCGTGCTCGGCACCATGATGATGGGCCTGGCCACGCCGACGGAAGCCGGCGCCATGGGCGCGGTCGGCGCGATCGTGCTGGCGGTGATCCACCACAAGGAGTTCACCAAGAGCGATCGCAGCATCCTGATCGTCGGCGTCGTCGCCGCCGGCATCGGCACCATCATCGCGATGCTGTTCACCGAGAACCTCGCATTCAAGCTCTCTTTCGCGGTCACCTATCTCGCGGTTGCCTGGCTCTGCATCCGCGCCGTCGCCCTCCCCGACCTGCGCGACCTGATCAAGCAGGGCTACGAGACAACCATGCGCATCACCTGCATGGTCACTTTCATCCTGATCGGCTCGACCTGCTTCTCGGTGGTGTTCCAGGGCGTCTCCGGCGGCGAATGGCTGGAGCACCTGCTCACCTCCCTGCCCGGCGGCGTCTGGGGCTTCCTGATCTTCATCAACGTCTTCATCTTCTTCCTGGCCTTCTTCCTCGACTTCTTCGAGATCGCCTTCATCATCCTGCCGATGATCGCACCGATCGCGCAGAAGATCCTGGCGCCGGTGGTCGGCCCGGAGGCCGCCCTGATCTGGTTCGGCGTCATGCTGTGCGTGAACATGCAGACCTCGTTCCTGCATCCGCCGTTCGGCTTCGCGCTGTTCTACCTGCGCGGCGTCGCGCCGAAGGAAGTGAAGAGCTCCGACATCTATTGGGGCGCGATGCCATGGATCGGCCTGCAGGCGATCATGGTGCTGCTCGTAATCGCGTTCCCGGTCACGGTGACCGGCCTGCTCGACAAGCCGGTCCAGGTCGACCTCGACAAGGTCAAGATCGAGGTGCCGCAGATTGATCTGCCGCCGCTGGATTTCGGTGCGCCGAAGCAGTAGACGGCGGCTCCGACCGAATGAAGAAAACCCCGGAAGCTCCGCTTCCGGGGTTTTTGTTTGGGGCCGCCTCTTTTGTTTGGGACCTGTTTGGGACCGTCTCTATCAGCGCGTCATTGCGAGGCGCCCTTGCGCCGAAGCAATCCAGGGGCACGCGCGCAGCCCTGGATTGCCTCGCTGCGCTCGCAACGACGGAATCTCGCTCAGCTCTGCGACCGCCGGGCCATGAAGTTGTCGTAGCCGACCTCGGCGACCTGGAACCAGGAATAGCCCGCACCCGAATAGGCCGTGAGCGAGTCCAGCGCCTTCTTGAAGTTTGGATTGCCGGCGGCGACCTCGGCATGCAGCTCCTTGGCGGCCTTGAACGAGGCTTCCATGACCGGGGCCGGGAACGGATGCAGCTTGGCGCCGCCGGCGATCAGCTTGCGCAGCGCCAGCGGGTTGGCGGAATCGTACTTGGCCATCATCCAGTTGTTGGAGTAGTGGCCGGCCTGCTCAAGCAGCTTCTGATAGTGCTTGGGCAGCGCGTTCCACTTGTCGAGGTTGATCATGGCGAGCAGCATCGGCCCGCCCTCCCACCAGCCGGGGAAGTAGTAGTGCGGCGCGACCTTGTAGAGGCCGAGCTTCTCGTCGTCATAGGGACCGACCCATTCGGCGGCGTCGATCGTGCCCTTCTCCAGCGCCGGATAGATGTCGCCGCCGGCGATCTGCTGCGGCACCGCGCCGAGCTTCTGCAGCACCCGCCCGGCAAAACCGCCGATGCGGAATTTCATGCCGTTGAGATCGTCGACGGAGTTGACCTCCTTGCGGAACCAACCGCCCATCTGGCAGCCGGTGTTGCCGGCCAGCAGCGAGGTGACGTTGTAGCTCTTGTAGAACTCGTTGAGGATCTCCTTGCCCCCGCCCATCAGGTACCAGGCCTGGTTGATGCGCATGTTCGGGCCGAACGGCACCGACGAGCCGAAGGTGAAGGTCGGGTCCTTGCCGAAATAATAGTAGGACGCGGTGTGGCCCATCTCGACGGTGCCGTTCTGCACGGCGTCGAGCACCTGCAGGCCGGGCACGATCTCGCCGGCGGCGAAGGTCTGGATCTGGAATTTGTTGTCGGTGGCCTCACCAATCATCTTGGCCATGATCTCGGCGCCGCCATGCAGCGTGTCGAGCGATTTCGGCCAGCTCGTGGTCATGCGCCATTTGATCTCCGGCATCGATTGCGCGATCGCGGGCGATGCGATCGCGGCGGCGCCTGCAGCGCCGAGCCCGGTGACCTTGATGAAGTCTCTCCGCTTCATGCTCTTTCCTCCCTTGTGGTGATTGTGTTCGTTTCCTGGGCAGCCTTCTTGCGAGGCTTAGTTCCAGTGTGGATCAAAGTGCGTCGGAGTGCCATTGCAAAACGATGTCGCAATGCAACGCAAAAGCCCGGCCTCTTGCGAGGCCGGGCTCAATGTCTATCCGCCGATCGAAATGCTGAAGATCAGCCGCGGGTGCGCGAGCGGATCATGAAGCTGTCGTAGGTGTATTCGGCGACCTGCCACCACAGATATTCGTCCGAGCGGTAGGCCTGCATGGCATCGATCGACTTCTTGAAGTCGGGATTCTTGGCCGAGATCTCGCCCCAAAGCTCGTTGGTCGCCTTGAGACAGGCTTCCAGCACCTCGTTGGTAAACGGGCGCAACTGGGTACCGCCGGCGACCAGGCGCTTCAGCGCCGACGGGTTCTGCATGTCGTAGCGCGCCGCCATCCAAGTGTTCGCGGCCATGGTCGCGTTGGTCAGGATCGCCTGGTAGCTCTTGGGCAGCGAATTCCACTTGTCCAGGTTGGTGTAGGCATGGACGGTCGGACCGCCTTCCCACCAACCCGGATAGTAATAGTACTTGGCCACCTTCTGGAAGCCGAGCTTCTCGTCGTCATAGGGGCCGACCCACTCGGCCGCGTCGATGGTGCCCTTCTCCAGCGCCGGGTAGATGTCGCCACCGGCGAGCTGCTGCGGCACGACGCCGAGCTTCTGCAGCACCTGGCCGGCGATGCCGCCGATGCGGAATTTCAGGCCCGAGAGGTCGGCGGCGGTCTTGATCTCCTTGCGGAACCAACCGCCCATCTGGGTGCCGGTGTTGCCGCAGGGAAAGCCGATCACGCCGAACTTCTTGTAGAACTCGTTGGCGAGCTCGTTGCCGCCGCCCTGATACAGCCAGGAGTTCTGCTGCCGGGCATTGAGGCCGAACGGCACCGAAGCGAAGATCGCGAAGGTCGGGTCCTTGCCGACGTAGTAATACGACACCGTGTGGCACATCTCGACGGTGCCGTTGGCGGTCGCGTCCAGCGCCTGCAGGCCGGGAACGATTTCGCCGGCCGCGAACACCTGGATCTGGAACTTGTTGTCGGTCATTTCGGCGACGTACTTGGCCAGCTCGGTGGCGCCGCCATAGATCGTGTCGAGCGACTTCGGGAAGCTCGAGGTCAACCGCCACTTGATCTCGGGCGACGACTGCGCGATCGCCGGCGAGGCGATGGCCCCCGTCGCCGCGGCACCGGCGGCCGAAACCTTCAGAAAATCACGACGCTTCATATTAGGGCATCTCCTTGTTGGGGGCGTTTCCCGTTGAAAAAGCATTTATCCGCCGATGCGATTGGCCGCACACGGTCGAAGGCGATCCGGGCCGGGCTTTAGCACGGAACCGGTTAAGCGAAAACGCGACGTTGGAATGACAAACGGTCCAATAGTCGCACGCGCTTCGCTGCAGTGCATCAAGCAGCGGCGATGGCGTCCTTGAGCTGATCCCGCACCGACGCGGCGATGCTCCGGTAGATCGCGGCATGCGGACCCTTCGGCTCGCTCTCGACCAACGGGTTGCCGGCGTCCGACGTCGAGCGGATGTCCATGTGCAGCGGGATCTCGCCGAGGAACGGCACGCCGAGCCGCTCGGCCTCGTGGCGCGCGCCGCCATGACCGAAGATGTCGGACCGGGTGCCGCATTGCGGGCACTGGAAGTAGCTCATGTTCTCGATGATGCCGAGCACGGGCACGTTGACCTTGCGGAACATCGCAAGCCCGCGGCGGGCGTCGATCAGCGACAGGTCCTGCGGCGTCGACACGATCACGGCGCCCTTCAGCGGCACATTCTGCGCCAGAGTCAGCTGGGCATCGCCGGTGCCCGGCGGCATGTCGACGACGAGCACGTCGAGCGTACCCCAGGCGACGTCGCGCAGCATCTGGTTGATGGCCGACATCACCATCGGGCCGCGCCAGATCATCGGGCTGTCCTCGTCGACGAGAAAGCCGATCGACATGATCGACAGGCCGAACCGCGACAGCGGAATCATCTTCTTGTCGTCGGTGAGCTTGGGCTTTTCCTGCAGGCCGGTCAGTCGCGGCACCGAGGGGCCGTAGATGTCGGCGTCGAGCAGCCCGACCTTGAGGCCGAGATCGCGCAGGCCCAGCGCGAGATTGATCGCGGTGGTCGACTTGCCGACACCGCCCTTTCCGGAGGCGACGGCGATGACCGCCGCGATGCCCGGGATCGGAGCCTGCCGGGACATCGGCGAGTCGGCCGGATGCTGGTGCTGATGCGGACGATGCGCCGCGACCGGCTGCACGCCGCCCTGCCGCGGCGGCGGGGCGGCAGCGCCCGCCTTGCGCTCGGCGGTCAGCGCGATCATCGCCATGGTCACGCCGGGAATGGCGCGCACGGCGGCTTCGGCTTTCGCGCGGGTGTCTTCCCAGGCGCGGGCCTCGCTGGCCTCGACATTGATCGAGAAGAACACCTTGCCGTCATTGGCGGTGATCGGCGACAGCACGCCGGCGTCCGGCAGCGCCACGCCGCGTGGCGAGCGGACCCGCTTGAGTGCCTCGATAACCTGCTGCTGCGTCACGCTCACGGCGCGTCTCCTGAAGAAGTTCAGAACGCGCCACATCGTCGCGCCCTATCCTGTTGACCGGACATGATCTTCCGTCGTCCGCGACGGGACCGCCCCGGCCCTGCGTTGCGCTGCTTCATAAGGCCGGCCGGCTCAAAACGCCACCTTGGTTCCGATGTCGCCGGCGGTCTCCACCGGCGCGTCGTCGGCCTGCTCCTTGGCCGCCTCGTAATTGAGCTCGATCGTTACGCCGTTGGGGTCGCGCACGAAGATCTGCCACAGGTCCCCACCCGGCACCTGCCGCGCGTCGAACGGCATGCCCTTGGCGACGAGCCGCGCCTTCATGCCGGCAAAGCCGCGGCTGACAAAGGCGACATGGTGGACGACGCCAGAGTCCGGCTTCTGTGCCTCCGAGGTCGGCGAGATGTCGACCAGGTGCACCACCGGGCGGCCCTCGCTGTACATCCAGGCGCCGGGAAAGGCGAAGTTCGGCCGGGCGCCGTTCTCGAGCCCAAGCACGTCCTCGTAGAAGCGCACGGTCTCGGCGAGGTTGCGGGTCCGGATGTTGAAATGATCGAGCACGCCGACGCTGACGCCCATGCGAGATACTCCCTGGCTGGTTCGTTGGTTGACTGGATTTCGTTGCCGGATGACGGCTTTGCAAGCCGTCATGATGATGCCTCTTTAGCACGGGCGGACGTTTTCGCATCCGTCACGAAGCCGTTGCCCCTGTTTCGCAAGCGGCTATGGTGCGGCGTCCAGCGCCGCCGCCGGAACCCGGCCGGCCGCTGATGTTTTCCGTCAAGAACGGCCCGGCCCTCTCAAGGCTGTCGGCAGAACCCCAAGGTCAAGGTAGCTCATATGGCTAAAGTCGCTTTCATCGGTCTCGGCGTCATGGGTTTCCCCATGGCAGGACATCTCGTGAAGAAGGGCGGTCACGAGGTCACGGTCTACAACCGTACCGCGGCCAAGGCGAAGGAATGGGCTGACAAGTTCGGCGGCAAGACCGCCGCGACGCCGAAGCAGGCCGCCGAGGGCCAGGACTTCGTGATGTGCTGCGTCGGCAACGACAACGATCTGCGCGCGGTGACCATCGGCCCGGACGGCGCTTTCGCCGGCATGACCAAGGGCGCAACCTTCGTTGACCACACCACGGCCTCGGCTGAAGTGGCACGTGAGCTCGATGCCGCAGCCACCAAGGCCGGCTTCAAATTCATCGACGCGCCGGTGTCCGGCGGCCAGGCCGGCGCGGAGAACGGCGTGCTGACGGTGATGTGCGGCGGCACCGCGGACGCCTATGCGGGCGCCGAGCCGGTAATCGCGGCCTATGCCCGGATGTGCAAGCTGCTGGGACCGGCGGGCTCCGGCCAGCTGACCAAGATGGTCAACCAGATCTGCATCGCCGGCCTCGTGCAGGGCCTGTCCGAGGGCATCCATTTCGCGAAGAAGTCGGGCTTGGACGTGCCCGCCGTGATCGAGACCATCTCCAAGGGCGCCGCCCAGTCCTGGCAGATGGAGAACCGCTACAAGACCATGAACGACGGCAAGTATGACTTTGGTTTTGCGGTGGAATGGATGCGCAAGGACCTGTCGATCTGCCTCAGCGAAGCGCGCCGCAACGGCGCCCATCTGCCGGTGACCGCGCTGGTCGACCAGTTCTATTCCGAAGTCGAGAAGCTCGGCGGCAAGCGCTGGGACACGTCGAGCCTGCTGGCCCGCCTGGAGAAGTAATCCGCGATCGCGATCCGATGAACGTGCCGCCGCTCGCTTCGAGCGGCGGCACGTTTATTTCTGCCCCGTGACGACCAACTGGCTCGTCACCGCCGTCGGCCGGGACCTCGCGCGCCCTGTCTGACCCGTATCAGCCGGCGCCGTTGCGCACCCTCCGACTCGCTGATACCCGTTGCAATCGCCAATCGTTCGCATGTGTTGCCGAACAGAGACAGGCTTGACCAGAAGAGAGGATATGTAATGTTATAACATTACATGTTTTACGCTCTGCGTTAGCTCTCGTCCCGGTCACAAGAGCGCTGGAGGGGGCGCGGACACCGGCATGGCCGGACCGCGTGGGGGAATCGGAATGAGTATGCGGGACGTCCAGGGTTTGATTGCGTTGGCGGGACTCGTTGCGGCGGTCTTCTGCGCAGCTGTTCCGCTGGCCCGTGCGCAGCAGGCAGCAAATCCTGGCGTGAGGCCGGCGGCCGACACGCTGCTGCCAAACGTCACCGTCGATGCGCCGCGCCAGCGACAGGCTGCCGGCCGTTCGCCGTCACCGGTCAGAACAGCCAGCGGGACGGTGCACCCCATGCCCCGAGGCACAGCGACGCCATCGCCGGCAGCCGCGCCATCGCCCCACGCGTCCGCCTCCCCAGCGGCGACGCCACTCAACGGCAATGCGGCTCCGGCGGTCGGCGGCCGGCTGGGCCTGATCGCGCGCGAGGCGCCGGCATCGATCGAGGTAATGGGCGCAGCGACTCTGCGCGAGCAGGGCTATCACACCACCGTCGATGCGGTGAAAGGCGCCACCGGCGTCAGCGCTGGCGATGCGCCGAACGATGTCGGCTATGCCATGCGCGGCTTTCAGGGCAACCAGGTCAACGTCCTTTACAACGGCATCAACATCGGGCCGACCGGCTTCACCGCGCTGACGATGGAGACGTTCAACCTCGACCGGGTCGAGTTTCTCAAAGGCCCCTCCTCGCTGATCTCCGGCCAGGGCGCGGTCGGCGGCACCATCAACTTCGTGACCAAGGCGCCGCACAACGGACCGGTCCAGACCGAGGCTTTCATAGGCTTCGACCAGCGCGGCACGTTCCGCAGCGGCTTCGACTCCGGCGGCAGCACCGCGATCGAGGGCCTCGACTATCGCTTCGACATCAGCCGAACCAGGGAGGTCGGCTTCATCGACGACACCGAGTTCAAGAACGTCCATGTCTCGGGCCAGCTCGACTACCGACTGTCCGACAGCTTCAAGACCTTCTTTGCCGCCGAGTTCAAGGACTACAAGGCCAAGCCCTATGAGGGCACGCCGCTGGTGCCGGTGGCCTCCAGCGGCGCCAATGCGACCAGCGGCATCGTGTCGGGCACCAAGGTGTCCGCCTATAATGGCACCGATCTCGGCGCGGTCACGATCGACGGCCGCACGCTATCGACCAACTACAACGTGATCGACGGACACAAGACGATCAAGGAGTCCTGGGTTCGCAGCGGCTTCGAATGGGACCTGAACAACGCCGTCAAGCTGCGCAGCCAGATCTACAACTACAATGCCAGCCGCGACTGGTACAACAACGAGGTCTCGGCGTTCAACGCGACCACCAACACGGTCGATCGCGAGCGCTTCTTCGTCCACCACAACCATAACATGGTCGGCAACACCACCGACATGACCTGGAACGGCAGCATCTTCGGCCTTTCCAACCGTCTCGTCACCTCGGTCGAGAGCTCCCATACCGACTTCACGCGGCCCGGCGCGGCGAACTTTCCCGGTGACTCGGTCCCCCTGGTCGGCTTCGACCGCGGTGTTTATGGCCAGCTCGGAACGCAGTTGCAGACCGCCACGATCGACAGCGTCGCCCTGAACCTCGAGGACCGGCTGAAGCTCACCGATACGTTCGCCCTGGTCGGCGGCCTGCGCTACAATCCGTTCTCGCTCGACCGCAACTCGGTCGACAGGAATGGCGCGGTGAAAAGTGGCTTCCCCTATTCGAAGAGCTGGCAGCCTGTCACCGGCCACATCGGCTACACGTGGGAGGCACTACCCGGCACCACCTTCTACAGCCAATATGCGACGGCCACCGACATCTCGGCCGACAGCATCTTCATCTTGAGTCCGACGCAGAACCTCGCGCTGTCCGACTCCCGCAGCTACGAGACCGGCGTCAAGCAGCTGCTGTGGAACGGGCGCGCGGAGTGGACTTTGTCGGCCTTCGACATCGCGCGCAACAACGTCTACAGCGCCCAGGCCGGCCAGCAGCTCAACCTCGCCGGCAAGGTGAAATCGCAGGGCATCGAGGTCGCGGCCGCCGTGCGGCCGACGCCGGAGAGCAAGCTATGGGGCAACGTCGCCTATGTCCGCGCCCGCTATGCCGACTATGATCTCGCGGGCGGCGGCTCGTTCTCGGGCAACACGCCGCCTAACATTCCCGCCATCATCGTCAATGGTGGCGGCTCCTACCGCTTCCTCAATCCCGGCTGGTGGCCGGTCGAGCTCGGCTTCTCGGTGCGCCATGTCGGCGATCGATGGAGCACCGATGCCAACACGGTGAAGCTAAACGCCTACACCACCGCCGACCTGTTCGCCTTCGTCGATCTGCCGAAGGTGCCGATGTTCGCCACCGCGACCAGCACGCGCCTCGCCTTGCGCATCCGCAACGTCACCGACAGGCGCTACGCGGCCTGGAGCGATCCGTTCTATCCCGACCAGATCTTCCTCGGCGCGCCGCGCACCTACGAGGTCGAGGCCTCGTTCAAGTTCTGATGACAGCATGATCCAGGCGCTGATCCTCATGCACCGCTGGTTGAGCATCCCGCTCGGTCCGCTGTTCGTGCTGTGGTTCGCGACCGGGATCGTGATGCACTACGTGCCATTCCCGGCGCAGACCGAGAGCGATCGCTTCGCCGCGCTGCCGGTGCTCGACATCGCCGTGTCGCTGCGCAGTCCCGCGGAGGCCCTCGCCGCTGGTGGCATCGATCATCCCGCCCGCATCCGGCTGTTTCAGCGCGTGGATGGTCCGGTCTATGTCATCTCGGCCGCCGGCCTCAGCGCGGCCTTTCATGCCGACACGCTGGCCGCAGCCGACGTGAACGATCCCGGTCTCGCACTATCGGTGGCACGCGCAGCAGCCCAGCGACGCGGGCTCGAGGCCGATCGCGCCGCCATCGCAGCGCTGGACAGCTACGATCAATGGACGGTGCCGAACCGGTTCGATGTGCATCGTCCGCTGCACCGGATCGCGCTCCACGATCCCGACGGGACCGAGCTGTACGTGTCGTCGAAGACCGGCGAGGTCGTGCTCGACACGACACGCTTCGAACGCGCCTGGAACTACGTCGGCAGCGTTGTCCATTGGATCTATCCAACCGTCCTGCGCAAGGACTGGGCGGCCTGGAACGTCGTCGTGTGGTGGCTATCGCTCGCGGCCGTCATCGCCGCCGTGACCGGCGCCCTGCTCGGTCCGATGCGGCTGCGACCTCGCGAGGCGCGGCTGTGCTCGCGCTACCGCGGCTGGCACCTGTGGCATCATTGGGCTGGTCTGCTCTGCATGCAGTTCGTGCTGACCTGGATGGTCAGCGGTTGGCTGTCGATGGACCATGGTAGGCTGTTCGCGACCGGCCATCTGACGCCGTCCGAGGAAGCCATGCTGGTCGGCACACCGGATTGGAGCCGCCTGACTGCGGTTGCACTCGCGGCGGTGCATGGCGAGGCTCGCGAGATCGAGTGGTTCGCCTTCGGCGGCCGCCTCCATCAGCGCACCCGGCGAGCGCCGGGCCAGCAGCAGATTTCGGTGCTGGACGGCGCTTCGGCAAGGATCATCGGACGCTTGCTGCAGCCGGCCGACGTCAATGCCGCAACGTCCCGCCTGGGCCACGATTGCGCGCGCTCGACCGAAGTCGAGCCGGGCGACGACTATCCGTTCGTCTCCGATGTGACGGGCGCGCCGGTCCATCGCGTGATCTGCGGCGACACCTGGTATCATGTCGACGCCGCCTCCGGCGCGGTGCTCGAGAAGCTCGATCCGTCCCGACGCGCCTATCGGTGGCTCTATCAGGCGCTGCACACGCTCGACTTTCCGGCCCTGCTCGCCCATGCGGCGCTGCGCACGGCTCTCATCGTCGGCCTTTGCGCGATCGGCCTCGTCTTCAGCATCACGGGCGTGGTGATCGGCTGGCGCCGCCTGCGAATGCAGCTCCGCTGAGCCTCGCACAATGGTTAATTTAACGCGCGGTTAACGCAAATTTTTCGTTGTCTATAATCCGTCTTAAGGATTTGGGCCCAGTTATAGACAATGCAGAAAGCAGCCCGTACCTCGCGGGCAGGATTTGTGTTGTTTGATGAGTAAACCCGCTGAAAAGCCTGAGGTCGTCGAGCTTCCGGCAGATCCGCCGGCGCTTGCACCGGCAAGCCAGCGCCGGGCCGCGCAGCAGCGGGTGCGCGAAGCGCGCGACCGGTTAACGTCGACATCGGGAACGCGTCCGGCCTTCGATCGCGAGCTGCTGCGCCAATACGCGCAGACCCGCATCTCCGCCTCCTACATCGTCGTGCTGCTGGTGGTCGCAACCGGCCTGATGCTGAGCGCCTGGCTCCATACGCTGGCGGCCGGCGCCTGGACGGCCGGCGTGCTTTGCATCCACGCTGCGATCGTCCGCAACTGCTCGAACTTTCTCGCCGACCAGCCGTCGATGGCGGCGACGCGGCGTTGGCGCACGCGCTTCGTGCTGCTCGACCTGCTCTACGGCGTGTGCTGGATGGCGATCCTGATCCACCCCGCACTCGCGGCGGTGTCAGGCACGCTGATGATGTTCCTGATGCTGCTGGTGATCGCCGTCTCCAGCATGCTCGCTGCCAACCTGCCCGTCGCAGCCGTCGCGGTCACCGCACCAGTCACGGTCGCGATCACCCTCAGCCTCGTGCTGTCGGGCACGTTCGACAATTACCTGCTGGCCGGATTCGCGGTCGCAGCAGAAGGCTATTTCGTGCTGCTCGCCCATCAGCTGCATTCGACCACGCTCGCCACGCTCGAAGCACGCGCCGAGAAGGACGCCCTGATCGGCGAGCTCGAGCAGGCCAAAGCGATCTCCGACGAGGCGCGCTACCGAGCAGAAGCGGCCAACGTTGCCAAGTCGCGCTTCCTCGCGCAGATGAGTCACGAGCTGCGCACGCCGCTGAACGCCATCCTCGGCTTTTCCGAGGTGATGAAGAGCGAGATCTTCGGAACGCACGCGGTGCCGGTCTACAAGGAATATTCGGCCGACATCCACAATTCCGGCGTCCACCTGCTCAACCTGATCAACGAGATCCTCGATCTCTCGCGCATCGAGGCCGGCCGCTACGAGCTCAACGAGGAAGCCGTGGCGCTCGTGCACGTGATCGCCGACTGCCATCATCTCCTGAAGCTGCGCGCCACGAGCCGCGGCATCACCATTCACGAGGTGTTCGAGCGGAAGATGCCGCGGCTGTGGGCGGACGAGCGCGCGATCCGCCAGGTCGTGCTCAACCTGCTCTCCAACGCCATCAAGTTCACGCCGCAGGGCGGCGACATCTGGCTCAAGGCCGGCTGGACAGCCTCGGGCGGGCAATATCTCAGCGTCAAGGACACCGGCTCGGGCATCCCCGAGAACGAGATTCCGATCGTGCTCGCCTCGTTCGGCCAGGGCTCCAACTCGATCAAGTCGGCCGAACAGGGGGCCGGGCTCGGCCTGCCGATCGCCAAGAACCTGATCGAGATGCATGGCGGCACGTTCACGCTGAAATCGAAGGTCCGCATCGGCACCGAGGTGATCGTCACCTTCCCGCCGGAGCGGGTGATGTCGGCGCTCGCTCCGCTGTCGGACGAGGCCCCGCCATTGCAGCCGGAGCATGCGATCGCCCCCGCTAAGGAGAAGCGCCGGGTGCGCAAGCCGATCATGAATGCCGGAACGGGACTGTGAGATGATTGCACTTGCACGACAGTGGCAGAACCTTTCAAACTCGCTCCATGAGCCAGGATACGCCCTGCATCGCCGTCTGCATGATCGACCCGAAGACGAAGCTCTGCTTCGGTTGCGGACGCACGCTGCCGGAGATCGCCCGCTGGGGCCGCATGTCGCGCGACGAGCGGCTGGCGCTGATGGACGGGCTGCCTTCCCGCATGCACGACGCCGGCCTGCCCGCGCTGGCGCGTCGGCACGACTGAGCGCCTCCGTGCCGACGGGAGGCGCGGCATGAACAAGATCGCGCTCGTTCTCGTCACCATGGTGCTCACCGCGGGCGCCGTGATCGTCTACAAGGATCCCGAGCAGGCGGCGCTCGCAAGCGACACCGTGTCGGAGGTTCTGCGCAGCCGCGTGCTCAGAGCCAAGGCGAGCCCTCCGACCAACGCGGTCGAGATCGAGCGCACCAGAGGCGGTGAGTTCGCGTTGCGCGCCAAGATCAACGGCGTCACCGCGCCGATGGTGGTCGACACCGGCGCCACATCGGTAGTTCTGACCTACGAGACCGCCAAGGCCGCGGGCCTGCCGCTCGAACTGCTCGCCTACGACGTCGACGTCGAGACCGCCGGCGGTCACACCAAGGCGGCGCGCCTGACCTTGGACCGGCTTGCGATCGGCAAACTGGTGGAACGCTCGGTTCCGGCCTTGGTAGTGCCGCACGGCCAGATGAAGACCAATTTGCTCGGCATGAGCTTCCTCGACCGGCTGGAGCGCTGGGAAGTGCGCTCCGACCGGCTGATGCTGCACGGCTTTCCCGACCGCAGCTGAGGCCCAGCGCCTCGTTGCAGCCCTGCCGGAGGAGAATGCGCTCGCGCGACAGACCGTCACCGAGTTGCTGCCGCCGGCCTGATCCGCTCAGGCGAGCGCCGCAACCGCCGGACGATCCTCGACCATTGCCATCGCCTCGCGCAGCACCTCGATGCCGGCGTCCGGCTTGACTCCACGTTCGGCAAGATGGCGGCGGAAGGCGCGCGCCCCCGGCACCGCATGATAGGCCCCGACGAGATGCCGCGTCATCGCGTGCAGCCGCGTGCCCTGCCCGAGCTGATGTTCGATATAAGGCTCCAGCGCCGCCAGCGCCTCTTGCATCGACAGATGCGGCGCGGCCTCACCGAACAGCATGGGATCGACATCGAGCAGCCGCCACGGCTCCTGATAGGCAGCTCGCCCGAGCATCACGCCATCGACATGCGCGAGATGACCTTGCGCAGCCTCGATGCTGCCGATGCCGCCATTGATGATGACCGGCACGTGCGGCAGCCTCGCCTTCAGCCGGTACACCCTGTCGTAGTCGAGCGGCGGGATGTCACGGTTCTCCTTCGGCGACAAGCCGTCCAGCCACGCCTTGCGCGCGTGCACGATCAGCGCGTCTGAGCCGCTGTCGACGACCGCATCCGCCAGCACATCAAGTGCGATTTCCGGATCCTGATCGTCGATGCCGATGCGGCACTTCACCGTGACGGGAATGCGAACGGCGCGCTTCATCGCGGCGACGCAGGCGGCGACGAGCGCAGGCTCGGCCATCAAACAGGCCCCGAAGCGGCCGTCCTTCACCCGGTCCGACGGGCAGCCGACGTTGAGATTGATCTCATCGTAGCCGAACTCCTCGCCGATCTTGGCTGACGTCGCGAGATCGCCGGGATCGGAGCCGCCGAGCTGCAGCGCCACCGGATGCTCGCTTCGATCGAAGCCGAGCAGCCGCTGGCGGTCGCCATGAATCACGGCGCCGGTGGTGACCATCTCGGTGTAGAGCAACGCCCGGCGCGACAGCAGCCGATGGAACACGCGGCAGTGCCGGTCGGTCCAATCCATCATGGGCGCCACGGCAAATCTATGTGATTGATATTGCTTCATTTTTCGAGCAAATTCAACTCGTTAGGTCGCCTCGTGTGCACTCTATTCTACGCCACAGCGCGATGTTTTTTTGGCTTTTTGCCGCCTCAGTGCACACGGAGCGCACACGCGTGGCAACTATCACCAGACTGAAATCCGGCTCTTGGAGAGCCCAAGTCCGACGAAAGGGGGAATATGTCAACGGGACGTTTCTCCGCCGAAAGGATGCCGAGGAATGGGCCATCGATATCGAGCGGCGGATCGATCGCCAAGAACCGACAACGACGCAAAAGTCCCGCGACGTCCAACTCTTCGGCGATCTCGTCACGCTTCATCGTCAAGATTTGGCCGAGGTGGGAAAGGACATTGGTCGCTCCAAAACTGCGAGCCTCATCTTCCTGAACGAAAGACTTGGGCATCTTCGTCTTCCAGAGCTTGATCGAGAGCGGTTCATCAAATTTGGAAAAGAGCGCGCGATGGAGGGGGTCGGCCCGGTGACCGTCGGTATCGATCTTGGATACATCAAAACGATTCTGTCTCACGCCGCCGCAGTACACGGCATCGTTGTTTCAACCGAACCACTCGACCACGCCCGGATCGCTCTTCGACGTCTCGGGCTCGTCGGAAAAGGCGATGAGCGCAACCGCCGTCCCACGCAAGACGAACTCGATCGTATTATCTCAGCGTTCGAATTAAACAGTCGGCAACAGATCCCAGTCGGTCGTGTGATCCGATTCGCGATCGCAACGGCTATGCGGCAAGATGAAATTGCAAGAGTCGAATGCGCGACTTCGACGCCGGCAACCGAATGCTCCTCATTCGCAATCGGAAAGATCCCCGAAAGAAGAAGGGCAACGATCAGCGAATTCCCCTGCAGGACGATCCGTTGGAACGGCATTTCGCCGTCAGTGCCAACAATTGAAGATCGATGACCTACATTTCCACGATCTGCGCCACGAAGGCACGAGTCGTCTTTTCGAGGCACGATTTTCCATTGAACAGGTTGCACTTGTCACCGGACACAAGGATTGGAAAATGCTGCGTCGCTACACGCATCTAAAGCCAGAGACTCTCCATTCCATCCGTTCGGTGCGGGTTGCCTGACAGGCGCCGAAAACAAGAAGAAAGTGAAAACTTCATCTGGAGCGATGAAAGGTCGAACATCGTACTCAGCTTGGAAGGGTTTCGGCATTTGAATACTTTCAAGGTGCGTTCGGACAAAACGCAGCTCTAGGCGCGATTGAACTGACATAGCTTTTCTGGATTGTCCGATTGATTGAAGCGGGCCCAAAAATCGCCCCTCGCCTACAGACCAGAGATAGTCACTATGCCTGAAAACATGGTTGGCGCGCCCGCGATCCAACATGTAGGAGCCACCATCTTGAGGCATCGGTGGTTCGAGTCGGGGGTCCGCTACATCGCTAGACCCACTATTTCGGAAGCCCTGTTTTCTTGTCGGCGGGCAGCCCAAATGCCAATGAACAAGTCCCAATCCCGGGGCCCGCGACACCAATTCTTGCGATCGGTGGAACGGATTCCCGGGCTCGTCGTAGCGTCACGTTTGGTTAAGGCGAATGCATAAGGCCGCCGCCTCAATGCGTTCACATCGCCTTGGCGAGCACGAACAACCGGAAATCCTCGAGCGCCGCGTGCCGATGCGGGGCGACTTCGCGCTGGTAGGTCTCGGTGTCGACGATCGAGCGGAAGGCGGCGAAATCGCCGTATTCATTGATCGCCGCTTCGTCCCAGCGTTTGCCTTGCGGGCCGACCAGGCTCGCCAGGACCGGCCCGGAAAACATCCGCACCAGCGGCTTACCGGCTGCGAGACGCCGGAAGGCCGGTCTATAGCGTTCGTTAAATGCTTCGCGGCCCGAACAGGGCGCGGCGTCGAAGCCGTCCTCGTAACGCGCATACGCGCGGTAGCGCAGCAGATTGAGCATGTAGACCGGCTGGCCGGGGGGAATCGCGCGCTCGGCGGCGTCGAGGGCTTGCAGCGTGATTTCGATGGCGTTCATGGGACTTCTCGCGGTTTCTAGCGGCGCAGCATGCGCGCTAACGCTCCCCATTTGGCCCATCGGAACGGCCTCTTGTAGCGACCCCGTCGCCATGACTATGTGGACTGAATGTCCACAACAGCCTTGCCTCCCGACCTCTCGCGTCTCCTCGCCTTCGTCCGCGTCGTCGAGGCGGGCTCCTTCGCCGAAGCCGCGCGGCGGGCGGGGACAACCACCTCGGCGATGTCCAAGGCGGTCGCCCGCCTCGAACAGGCTCGCGGAATACGGCTTTTGCATCGCACCACCCATTCGCTGGCGCTGACCGAAGAGGGCGAGCGGCTGATGGCGGCGGGACGCGCGCTGGCCGAAAGTCTCGATCGCGTCCAATCCGCGCTCGGCGAAGCCGCGCGTAACGATGGCGGACGGGTGCGAGTGACCGCCCCCGCCTCGTTCGCGCGTGCCTGCATCCTGCCGCGACTGCCTGCGTTCCTGCGGGAGCGGCCGGAAATCGAGATCGAGATCAAATTCCGCAACGAGATTCTTGATCTCGCAGCGGAAGGCGTCGACATCGCCATCCGCTCAGGACCCCTCGATCGCGCGCCCGGTCATCTGGCGCGGCGGCTTTGCACGTTCTCCTGGATCGCTTGCGCCTCGCCTGCCTATCTGAACGCGCGCGGCGCGCCGGCGACTCCATACGAGCTGTCCGAACATGACCACGTCGGCTTCCGCAATCCCGCGAGCGGGCAGATCCTGACCTGGCGCTTCACCGACCCGCGCGGCAAAAAACTCGTTCGCGTCGCGCCCAAGCCCAAGCACATTTGCGACGACGCGCACGCTTCGGTCGCTTTGATCGCGAATGGGTTCGGCATTGGCTGGGGCCCGGCATGGCTCGTCCACGACGACTTGCGCACAGGTCGGCTCGTCGAAGTGCTCGAGCCGTGGCGCGCGCCGGCGGAGCCCCTATGGATGCTGCGCACCTCGGACCGCCGGCCGCCCCTGCGCACGCAGCGCGTCATGGCGTTCCTCGCTACGCTTCCCGCCGCGTTCAGTGACAAATCGGGATGAGGCGTCGGCCGTCAGCTGGGCTTTGCGGTCGGCGCGTAGGACGCCAGCCGGCTTGGGAGGGGAAATCGGGGACAGACCACGATTTCCCCGGCTTCCTGGGCTTCCGCCTTGGCTCGGTCAGCAATCTGCAGCATGCCGGCAAGAACGGGCTGCGCGTCGTCTCTCAACTTCGTCCATCCGTGGTCAGTCAACATGCAGACTGGGCACATCCGAGTTTACCTCGACAGAAGGACACGGCAGTACCTACCCCGAGACGTAGGAGGCACCGGGGGCGCCGTGCAAGAAGCCGTTGGCGAATGGAACGTCCGGATAGATCTCGCGCAAGCGGCCCCTGGCGGCCTCAGCTTCCACGCGGCCCGCCAGGACCGCCTGGAATTGCTCGGACACCGCGACCATGTCGCAGGCCTGAGGTGACAGCCGCAGCGATCTCACGCCGCTCTGCGTCAGACGATCGAGATCGCCGAGCAGGTTGCAGCAACCATGCGACAACGTCTGCACGCCATTCATGGTGAGGAACGCTTCATTGTCCAGCGTCGTCACGACGAGGCCGTCCGGATCCTGCTCGCACACGAAGCGGCAATTGTCCTTGGCGAGCTTGTGCAGGCGGGCGTGATAGCAGCGCGCGGAGATCGCGAGCGGCACACGGCCGAAGGCGAACACTTCGATCGCCACCTGCGGCACGGCGCCGGCGATCGCGGCAACCGAGGACAGTGGCAGCTCCGGCGGGAGGCAGATCCGGGTAGCGCCCTGGGCGGCATGAAACGCGGCGCTGGCCTCGTTGTAGATGTTGACGAATGGCCCGATCGCATGCGGCCTACCGGCGATCGATTTGAGGCAGGTGAGGTCGTTGACCTCCACCAGACCGTGGCCAAACTCGGCGAGGCTTGCCGTCTGCCGGCGCTCGCGTCGCAACGACACCAGGACCAGCGAACCCAGCAGCACCTGCTTGCCGGCAGCCATAAGCCGCTCGATGACTTCAGGCAAATGGGGTTCGAAGAACGGTGCGCGCTTAGAGCAGACGACCTCGCCGACCACGACGCGGTCGAGCGGGGCCTCGTCGGCCATGCGAAAGTAAAAATCACGCCAGCGCTCGGGCTGCCAATTGTAGAGCACGGGCCCCAGAGTGAGCTGCATTCGGCCTGCGCCTTGTTCCGCCATTGTCATGTCGTCCTAGCGCCAGGTCTTGCGGTAGGCGCCCTGCGTGGTGGCCTGCCCTTCGGTGAACGCCGTGAGGTCGGACGCGTCGGCGGACCGGCCGGCATCGAGCGCTGCCAGCACGCTGCGGAAATGCCGCACGACCCCGTCGACATAGGCGCGGCCGCGCTGGCGGCCCTCGATCTTGAGCGCGGTGACGCCGGCTTCGCGCAAGCCTGCGAGCAGGGTCGTGGCATCGAGGCTGACCGGATCCTCAAAGATGTAGCCAGAACCCTGTGCGGTCGAGAAACGCCCCTTGCACAGCGTTGGATAGCCGGCAGGTTCGTTGCGTCCGAAACGGTTGATTGTGAAAGCGCCAAGCCGCGAGGTCGTGCCCAGTATCGTCTCCTGATAGACGACATGACTGGCCGGCGAGCATACCCCCTGCATGTTCGGCGACTTGCCGGTGGCGTAGGAGGACAGCGAGCAACGCCCCTCGGCCATAACGCATAGTCCGCCAAACACGAACACTTCGGTCTCGCATGCCGTCTCACGGGTGATATCGGCGATCTCGGGCACGCTCAGCACGCGCGGCAGCACCACGCGGCGGGCGCCGAAATTCTCAACATAGAACGCAATCGCGTCGACATTCGCCGCCGCCGCCTGCACCGAGACATGCAGTCGCTGTTCGGGATGGCGCCGCGCGGCATAGTGCATCAGCCCGACATCGGCAAGGATCAGCGCGTCGGCCCCGGCCTCGACGGCATCGTCGACCGCGCGACGCCACAGCTCGACGGCGCCGGCCCGCGGGAAGGTGTTGATCGCAACCAGCACCTTGGCGCCGCGCCGATGCGCGAACGTTACTCCTTCGCGCATCTGCTCGCGGCTGAAATTCAGCCCGGGAAAGTTGCGGGCATTGGTCTCGTCGGCGAAGCCGCAATAGACGGCATCGGCACCGGCTTCGACCGCGCTCTTCAGCGCCGCCGGCGTCCCTGCCGGACAGATCAGCTCCATGGTCGCATCCCGCTTTCGTTCGTCGTTGATCTCAGCAGCGAGTCACGCGCGGCCGCGAGCAGGCGTTGCGCGGGCACGCCGAACGGCCCCGAAAGCGCTGCGATCTCGCCGACCAGATCCAGACCGGCATCGTCGATCGCATTGCGGAGCGCGAGCACCGCCTCGATATCGCCTTCGATGACGAGCTGACGCGAAAACATCAGCGCATCGCCGTCGAGCCGGCCCTCGACCAGCGCCAACAGGCTCACGATCGACGCGGAGATGGACGCATCGAGGCCGGTGGGCAACTCGCGCACCGCCGCGAGTTGCGGCTGCTGTGGGCCCGCCTGAATCACGAAAGCGAACGGCAGATCGGTCGGCTTGATGCCAAAGCGCTTTCCGCGATGCGACCCGAGCCGGTCGAGCAGATGCGGATGCCGGCGCAAAAGCCCACGCAGGAAAGCGCCGAGCGCGATCTGCAGGGGCAGCAACGGCAACGGACGCAGCACCTGCCTGAGCAGTGGCGGCAACAGGGGCAGTGAGGTCGAAGACGCGTCCTGAAGAGAGCTCATGGCACAAGCTCTGGCCGGATCGGCGGGGGAAGTATTTGACCCGGAACAAAGATCCCACTGATTGTTCCAGCTACGAGGCGTTTTTTGAACGGAGCCTATCGTTGCGACGTGATGTCCCTCGCTTCCGCGAGCTGTCGGATTTCCTGCGCTTTCTCGACGAGCGGGGACAGCTGCGACGCATTCGCGACAGCGTCTCGGTCGTCCACGAGATCACCGAGATCCATCGCCGCGTCATCTCCGCCGAAGGGCCCGTGCTGCTGTTCGAACGGCCGATCAAGGCATGCGGCTCGCTCTCGGCAATGCCGCTCGTCACCAATCTGTTCGGCACCGTGGAGCGGGTGGCCTGGGGCATGGGCGTGCAGCCGGAACGATTAGCGGAGCTCGGCGAGATGATGGCGGAGTTGCGCGCCCCGCAGCCGCCGCGCGACATCAGGGAAGCGCTGCAGAAGCTGCCGCTGGCACGCGCAGCGCTGTCGACCCGGCCGAGGCTGCGATCAGCCGCGCCGGTGCATGAATGTGTCACGATGGGCAATGACATCGACCTGACCACCTTGCCGGCCCAGATCTGCTGGCCGGGCGAGCCAGCGCCGCTGTTGACGTGGCCGCTCGTCATCACCGTGCCGCCGGACGCGTCCGCCGGCGAGCAGGAAAATGTCGGCGTCTACCGCATGCAGGTGCTCGGCCGCGATCGCGCCATCATGCGCTGGCTCGCCCATCGCGGCGGCGCCCGCCACCACCAGCAGTGGCAGGCGCAGGGGCGCGACATGCCGATTGCGATCGTGATCGGGGCCGATCCCGCCACCATCCTCAGTGCCGTGCTGCCATTGCCCGAGACCATCTCCGAGCTTCGCTTCGCCGGCATCCTGCGCGGCGACCGTCCCGAGCTGGTCGAATGCCTCACCGTGCCCCTGACGGTGCCGGCGGCCGCCGAGATCGTGATCGAGGGCATCGTGTCGGCCACGGAGACCGCGCCGGAGGGGCCCTATGGCGATCACACCGGCTACTACAACGCCGTCGAGAGCTTTCCGGTGCTTCAGGTCACCGCGATCACCACGCGTCGCAGCCCGCTCTATCTGTCGACGTTCACGGGACGCGCGCCGGACGAGCCGTCTCGAATTGGCGAGGCGCTGAACACGCTGTTCGTCCCCTTGATCCGACGACAATTCCCGGAGGTCGTCGACTGCTATCTGCCGCCGGAGGCCTGCTCCTACAGGATCGCCGTAGTAGCGATCGAGAAGCGCTATCCGGGCCAGGCCCGCCGCATCATGCTCGGCCTGTGGTCGATGCTGCCGCAGTTCAGCTACACCAAGCTCCTCATCGTGGTCGACCACGACATCGACGTCCGCGACTGGCGCGCGGTGATGTGGGCCGTCGCAACGCGCTGCGACTCCTCGCGCGACCTGCTGCCGATTGACAACACGCCGATCGACTATCTCGACTTCGCCTCGCCAAAATCCGGCCTCGGCGGGAAGCTCGGCATCGACGCCACAACCAAGCTCGGGGTCGAGACCGAACGCCCCTGGGGCGAGGTGCTGGCGATGAACCCCGCTGTAGCCGCGCGCATCGACGCGATGTGGCCGAGCCTCGGCCTCGGCGATGCCATAGCCGACCGAACGGCCTCGGCATGAACGGGCGGCATCACGTCATCGTCGGCATCAGCGGCGCCTCGGGCGCCGCGATCGGTGCGCGCATCGTCGAACGGCTCGCGGAGCAGCCGCAATGCACGGTCCATCTCGTGGTGTCGGACGCTGCCATGCGCACCTTGCACGAGGAGGTCGGCCAGGGCGGCCTGGCGCGGCTGCGCGATCTGGCGGCGCATGCTCATGATGTCGCCGACATCGGCGCGAGCATCGCCAGCGGCTCGTTTTCTGCAGCCGGCATGATCGTGGCGCCCTGCTCGATCCGCACCCTCTCGGCGATCGCCTGGGGCCAGCTCGACAACCTGCTGGTCCGCGCCGCCGACGTTCAACTCAAGGAGCGCCGCCGGCTGATACTCCTGGTGCGGGAGAGCCCGCTGCATCTCGGTCATCTCCGAGCGATGACGCAGGCCACCGAGATCGGCGCGATCATCGCGCCGCCAATGCCGGCGTTCTACCTGAAGCCCCAGTCGCTCGATGACGTCATCGAGCAGATCGCCTGTCGCGCGATCAACCTGCTCGGCGTCCCCGGGCTCCACGCCAACGCGCGGGAGTGGCTTCCGGAGCGGACGACCGAAGCAGGCAATCTTGTTGAGATGGCGAAGCAAGACAGACGATAGGATTTGAAGACAGAACACGACAGACGCACTCGGGCGATGGACCGAAGGCGTCCACGGCGGTTGACGTGTTCTTCGACGAGCGGGCGTAACGACGCCGCCTCTCCGGCCGAGCCGCTGCCAGCTTTTCGCTTTCGTTCGGTCAGTTGACGTTGTCGAAACCCAGCGCAGCACGAACGGCCGGATCAATTCTGGATGGGGTCCAAGGCGGATCGAATGTCAACGTCACGTCCACGGCTTCGACGCCCGCAATCTCCGCAATGCTGCTTGCGACCCCTTCCTTGAGAAAACCTGTTGCGGGGCACCCGGGCGTTGTGGCCGTCATCGTGACATGCACGACGCCATCCGTCGCCGTGATCTCATAGATGAAGCCGAGATCGACCACGTTTTCCCCCAGCTCCGGATCGATGACCACGCGCATTGCGTCGCGGATGCGGTCGATGACGTCGCGGCTCATAGCGGAGCCCTCACCGACAGTTCGTAGGTCGATCCATCCGGCGTAAACCCGCCGAGCCAGCGAAAGCCACGCTTCTCAAGTTCAGGGAACAGGAAGACCGGCTCGCGGCCCAGAAGTGCCGACAAGGTCTCTCCAGGGCCCAACTCCTCCGCGGCCGCGAGGATGCGCACCATCGGCTCGGGTGGGTCGAGCTCTCGGTTGTCGAGCGTGACTACGGGATCTGGCCATCGCTCGAATGCGAGGCCGGCACCAGCGTCTTCCTGACCGGCGTCCTCGGCAGCCAACGGCGAAAACAGCACTTCCCAGTCGCCATCGTCGAGCGGTCGATCGGTGTGGGCGAAGCCCTTTCCTGCCATGACGGAGAGCAGCGGAACCGGCCTGAAGCTCGCGATCAGCCGCACACCCTGGCCTGGCGCCAGCCGGTCGACCGCGTCCATGATGATGGAGAACGGTTCGCCTCCGGCCCTGAGAATCGGTCGGACGTCGACGTCAATGTACGCGGTCATGGCTCTCCTCCTAGTTTCTGGCGAACAACAGGCTTGGCGCGATGGCTCCGGCCGGAAGCCTCCGGGAGCCAGCAACATCGGAAAGACGTCGGACTCGCACGAGCTCGTGTATGATTCCAATACTGCCCACGGCCATGACCGCCGCGGCGCCGCGAAACGCTTGGCCCTCGCCCATCATCAACATGATGGTCGCCGCCCATACGCCTAGAAAATAGATGATGAACCACTTCTCGGACCGACGTTCCACCGCCAGGTCCTGAACCCGTGGCGTCGGGGCGCGCCCCATCACGGGACCGTAGGTTTCGAGCCAGGTCAGAAAGGCAACAATCTTGTAGAGCTTCGCGAATATGAGACCAGACAGCCAGCCGAACACGGCCAAGAACGCGAACGCGCCGACATGAACGCCGACCTTTCCGCTGACGATGATGACGGTGCCGAGCGTCACCGTCGCCGCCAGATTGGCGAAAGACACGGTTGCCATCCGCATGTTCAGCTCGAGCTGGCGCCGTTTGCGGGAGCGATAGATCGTCGCGATGTCCCGTCCATAGAGCGCAAGCGAGATCACCCCAAGAACGGCGGCGAGGATGAGCACGGCTCCGAGCTCGGCCCCGAGGCCGATTGCGAACAATCCGCCCACGACTGCCACCGATAGCGCGAGCGCACCGATTTTCAGCGCGGATGTGCCCTGTCGCTCGCCGAGGTCCGCCGAGAGCATGAACATGGCCAGCAGGCGATAGCTCACCCCCATGGCGGTCAGAGTCAGCCAGCCTCCCAGCCCGGCAATCGCATGGATCGGAATCGCCGCGGCCAGGAGCGCGTCGCCGAAGGCGCCCGCCGATCCGGCGAGAGCAAACGCGAACGCGGCGCCGAGCGCGACAGTTGCGCATAACGCGCCAAGTCCGGCGGTGACAAATAGAGCAGATCCCTTCGGCTGGCTGAAGAGAGTCAGGCCCAGATCGAGCGCGACCATCGCCAGACCCGCGCCGAGCACCACGCTGCCGGCCGGCAGAAGCCAAACGGCTGGAGCAATTCGTCCGGCCAGTGAGAGGAAACCCAATATCAAGCAGACCAGACCGACGTTGATGAGGAACAAGGCCGGCAAGGCCCATTTGTCGAAGGGGAGCGGCCTTGCGACGAGAACGGGAACGAACTGGAACAAGGCGCCGCATACCGAGAGAGTGAGCCAACCGATACAGACCGCATGCACAACGACAAGCGTATCGGGAGCGCCGAGCTCTGCGGCGGGGTAACCGAGTCCGCCGACCAGCATTGCCAAGGCAACGAGCAGCCACCCCAGCGCTGCCGCGAAATAGCTCATCGTCCAGCGCGAGATTTTCGCCCCAATCATGAGCGGCTCCAGTTCTTGATCGCGGACGCAGCACTCGCGACGACGATGCGCCATTCGGCAGTTGCCGTCGCCCAGAGGAACGCAGCCAAGGGGACGCGAACGTTCAGCTTGCGCCATACAATCCCCGGCCATCGGAAAGATGCTAAACTGGCCCGACCGGCCATTCTTTGTCGGAGCGCAACATTCTGCGTCATCAGCGTCGTGATGACCACTCCAGCTCGACCGGCGGACTCCCTGTCGCGTCGAGGAACATCCTTGTCAGCCGGAAGACATCTTCGGGGGTCTGGCTTGGCAGTTCTATGTCCCCCGCCCCCTCGATTGCTCGCAATCGCAATCAGCGCAGCTGGCTGGTTGAGTCTATAGTTCGATCCTGCCGAACACTTTCCAGCCACCGCTCCACGTCTCCGCGGGCTTCGAGCTCAACCCCCATATCTCCGACGAAACCTCTCCAGGCATCGATATTGCTGCGCGGCACGCCGACAATCGTCGGTATCGCAAGGTCCAACGCGCGGGCAATCAGATCAAGCGTTCCGCCTCCCCCGCACTCTGCCTTACCAAATTTGTTCAACACCAGGATGTTTGGACGCGCATCCAGGCTGGCGAGGACTCGAACTGTCACCTCTGCCAGCGCCGATTCATCCAGCCGGCAACCTCTCGCTCCCGATCCACGATCCTCGAAGATCGGGATTTGATTTGCCGTGTCGAGCTCCTCAAGCAGGACGTCGCACCTGCGATTTTCGTCGAGGAACAGCCTTCGCTGCAGTGCGCCGGCGACCTTCAATCGCGCTCGACGCGAGCGATCCACGAGGTGATCGAACGTCTCGTAGGGATATTTCCCGTCGTCGTATACGAGCGCCACGAGCGGCACGGCCGCAACGCCGACTTTCTCTACTATCTCATCGTGCATGCGAATCCCAACATCAATTTGACGCTTCGACATTTTTAGCCCGCCCCTCCAGCACGGATAGCCTGCGGTGGATCCGTTCTAGGAGTGATCGATTTCATCCCTCTGCAGCGACCACTTGATCATGGAGGTCAGACAGACGATCGCGGGGTCGGCGGCGCTGTCGATAGCGCTCATCAACCCGAGCCAATCCTCGTTCTCTGCGAGATTTGCAAAGCGCCGGACAGCAGCCGACGCATACTCACCGACATCTTCGCCGAGGCGATCCGCGACAGAGCTGATGCGCACCAGGAGCGTGAGGTCGCCACACCCCTGCAACACCGCACTCGACTTCGTGTCGTCACTGAGATCGTGAATGAGATCCCCGAGCAGCATGATCGCCCCCTCTACTGCGGCAGTACCGATTGCGGCGCCGGCAACGTCACGCCAACGATCTCCGCGCGGCCTGCCAGATTGGCTACATATTGCGCGAGCGCCTGATGCCGCACACGCTCGGTGAGATATTGCGAAATGCGCGCCCTTGCCATGTCGAACGGCAGGACTTGTCCAAGGGCCCGTCGGTCGAGGCGCACGACATGGATACCAAAGCGTGTCTCAATCAGACCGACCTCTCCAACCGACATCCGGGCCAGCGCGGCGTCGAACTCTGCGGTCGTCTGCCCACGCGACAGCTGCCCGAGCCTGCCACCATTCTCCGCCGAGACCCTGCAATCGGAGCGTTCGCGCGCGATGGTCTCGAACAGTTCCGGGCTTCTCTGCACGGCCTCCACGATCGTCCGCCCCTCGTCTCGCGCAGCCGACCGAGCCAGCGAATCGCTGCTCAGCGCGATCAGCAGGATGTGAGACGCTTCGTAGAGTTCTCCGACCAGGAACCGCTGCCTGTTCTGATCGTAGAAGCGACGGCACGTCGATTCGTCCGGCTCGTGTATCAGAACCTCACGCGCGATCAGCGCCCGCATCGCCGCCTCTTCCTCGGTTTCGCTGCGACCTTCGGCATCGCGCAGGGGAGCGGCCGTTATGCCGAGCCGCATGACCTCCTGTCTCAGCAATTCGCGCACCGCAAGCGCGCGCGCCGCCGCTTGCCAGGCGAGGATCGGCTTGTCCGACGGATGGTTCTGAACTTCCCGGGCAATGACGTCGCGTTCGATCACGACCCCGTTCACACTGACCGGCTTCGGCTTTGGAAGCGCCGCGCCCAATGAACAGTCCATCGGCTACTCCGCGGGCTGAATTGGTTGCACAAGATGACGGCGCCCGTCGCGGCTGCGCACCACCTGATAGCCGCGGCGGCCGAGATACCACACCGGCGCACTCCAGATGTGGACCAGGCGGGTGAAGGGGAAGAGCAGGAAGATAGTCATTCCCAGGACCAGATGCGCCTTGAAGATCGGATGGACGTCGACAATGTTGGCGGCGATTCCGGGCTGCAACGTGAGAATGCCCTGCGCCCAGGCCATGAACTTGACCATTTCATGACCATCGAGATGACCGAGCGACACGGGGATGGTCGCCAAGCCAAGCAGCAGCTGGACGAACAGCACCAGAAGGATACCCGTGTCAGCAAAAGACGACGTCGCGTGAATCCTGGGATCGAAAAGCCTGCGATGCGCGAGGAGTGAAATGCCGACCAGACACATCAGTCCGGCGCCGCCACCGGCGACGATCGCGAGCATCTGCTTGAAGCCGTGGGACACGCCGAGCATGTCAAACACCCAGATGGGCGTCAGCAGCCCGACGAAATGACCCGCAAAAATGAAGAGGATCCCAACATGGAAAAGGTTCGAGCCCCAGATCAATTGGCGCCGCCGAAGCAGCTGACTCGAGCCTGAGCGCCACGTGTATTGCTCGCGGTCGAACCGAATCAGACTGCCGACCAGAAAGACTGTCAGGCAGAGATAGGGATACCAGCCGAAGACGATGGCATTGAGTGTTTGCATGGCCAATCCCTCATTGCAACTGTGACGGCGGCGCGTTGACCGCACGTTTGGCGTGGCGCAGTTTTGCGATCAGATTGTCGTGCCCACAGGCTGCCTGGTCGCCCCCTCCCGGGCCGAACCTGACCTCTTCATCCTCCCAGGCCGCGTCGAGCGCGTGCAGGTCCATCGGATCCACGTCCGCCGCCTTCAGCAGCTCATCGACGATCTCCGCGCGGGGCTGCTCCGCGGCGATCTGGAGCAGCGCATCGAACACCGCCCTATAGCTCGACTGCCGACGCCCCAGTCGTTCCGCGAGCGCGGCGATGATGTGGCTGGTCTGGCCAAGCAACTCGCGCGCGTCCGTAAGCTCCCGGGTGGCGAGGTATTCGAGGAACAACGGCAGATAATCCGGCAGCTCGTTGCCGGCGATGACGAGGTTCGCACGGTCATACATGGCCCGCAGGTCGACCATGGCCTGGCCGCGGTCGCGGCCTTCGCCATGGACGTGCTCGAACAGATGCAGCGCCAGCGTCTTGCTGCGGTCGAACAGCAGGCCGTAGCGCTCCTGCAGGTCGTAGACGTCGCCCGTGGCGATCTCCTGCAGCAGCACATCGAGCTCCCGGCGAATGCCAGGCCGGACGAGGCCTTCCTGGTCGAGCACCCGCGCGAGCTCCGGGATGGCCGCGATCAATTCCCCGCTCGGATAGTTCAGCAATGCCGACAGCACCTTGAACGTCTTCATCAGGCGACCTCCATCGGGTTCTTGGCCTTACGCGGCGATCCGAACAGGTTGACTTCGCTTTCGCCCCCGGAGCAGCCGTTGCCGAACGAGAAGCCGCAGGAGCCGCGGATATCAAATGCGTCGGCACCGAGCTCGCGGTGCGCGGTCGGGATCACGAAGCGGTCCTCGTAGTTGGCGATCGCCATGATGTGGTACATGTCGTCGATCTGCGGGCCGCTCAGGCCGACGCGCCTCGCGATCGCCTCGTCGACCACGCCATCGATGGTCTTGGCCCGCATATAGGCACGCATGGCCAGCATTCGCTCGAGCGCCAGCGTCACCGGCTTCTCGTCGCCCGCAGTCAGCAGATTGGCGAGGTACCGCATCGGAATGCGCAAGGATTTGACGTCGGGCATCTCGCCATCGTGCCCGATCTTGCCGGACGAGGCCGCCGACGTGATCGGCGACAGCGGCGGCACATACCAGACCATCGGCAGGGTCCGATATTCCGGGTGCAAGGGGAAGGCGACCTTCCATTCCATCGCCATCTTCCAGATCGGCGACCGTATCGCCGCCTCCAGCCATGCATGAGGGATGCCCTGGCGCTCGGCTTCCGCAAGCACGCTCGGATCGTTCGGATCGAGAAAGATGTCGAGCTGGGCCTGGTAGAGATCGCCCTCGTCGGGCTTGGCCGCGGCCTCTGCGATGCGGTCCGCGTCATACAGCACGACACCGAGATAGCGAATGCGCCCGACACAGGTCTCGGAGCACACGGTCGGCTGCCCCGCCTCGATCCGAGGATAGCAGAAGATGCACTTCTCCGATTTTCCCGAGGACCAGTTATAATAGATCTTCTTGTATGGACAGCCGGAGACGCACATTCTCCAGCCGCGGCACTTGTCCTGATCGATGAGGACGATGCCGTCCTCCTCGCGCTTGTAGATCGCGCCGGACGGGCAGGATGCGACGCATGCCGGATTGAGGCAATGCTCGCACAGCCGCGGCAGATACATCATGAAGGTGTTCTCGAACTGGCCGTAGATCTCCTTCTGCACGCCGTCGAAATTGATGTCCTGAGAGCGCTTGGCGAATTCGCCGCCCAGGATCTCTTCCCAGTTCGGTCCCCACTCGATCTTTTCCATCCGCTCTCCAGACACCAGCGAGCGCGGCCGTGCGGTCGGCATCGCAGATGCCTCGGGCGCACTTTGCAGGTGCTGATAGTCGAAGGTGAACGGCTCGTAGTAGTCATCGATCTCGGGGAGGTCGGGATTGGCGAAGATATTCGCCAGAACCCGCCACTTGCCGCCGATCCGCGGCTGGATCGACCCGTCGCGATTGCGCGACCAGCCTCCCTTCCAGCGGGACTGGTTCTCCCAATCCTTGGGATAGCCAACGCCTGGTTTGGTCTCGACGTTGTTGAACCACGCGTATTCCATCCCCTCGCGGCTGGTCCAGACGTTCTTGCAGGTCACGCTGCACGTGTGGCAGCCGATGCACTTGTCGAGATTGAGCACCATTGCGATCTGAGCACGGATCTTCATTCTGCAGCCTCCGAGGGGGTCGTGGCCGACCGGTCAGCAGTCGGCTGGTCCAGCCAATCAATCTTCGACATCTTCCGGACGATGACGAACTCGTCGCGGTTGGCGCCGACCGTGCCGTAGTAGTTGAAGCCATAGGCCTGCTGAGCGTAGCCCCCGATCATGTGCGTCGGCTTCGGAACGACACGCGTCACCGAATTGTGGATGCCGCCGCGCAGCCCCGTCTGCTCGGAGCCCGGCACGTTCACGATCTTTTCCTGAGCATGATACATCATGCACATGCCCTGCTTGACCCGCTGCGAGACCACAGCGCGCGCAACCAGCGCGCCATTGGTGTTGTAGGCCTCGATCCAGTCATTGTCGGCGATACCGGCAGCCTTTGCGTCGATCTCGCTGATCCACACGATGGGACCGCCGCGCGACAGGGTCAGCATCAGGAGATTGTCGGTATAGGTGGAGTGGATGCCCCACTTCTGATGGGGCGTAATGAAGTTCAGGATGACGGACGCATTGCCATTCGGCTTGCGATCGATCACCGGCTTGACGGTCTTGGTATCGATCGGCGGCCGGTAGACGCAGAAGCCCTCGCCGAAGGCCCTCATCCATAGGTGATCCTGATAGAGCTGCTGCCTGCCGGTCAGCGTCCGCCACGGGATCAGCTCGTGGACATTGGTGTAGCCGGCGTTGTAGCAGACCTTCTCCGACTCGAGCCCCGACCAGATCGGCGACGAGATGATCTTGCGCGGCTGCGCGACGACGTCGCGGAATCGGATCTTCTCGTCTTCCTTCGGAATGGCGAGATGAGCATGGTCGCGGCCGGTGAATTGCTCCAGGGACGACCACGCCTTGACCGCGACCTCGCCATTGGTTTCCGGCGCCAGGCTGAGGATCACCTCGCAAGCGTCGACCGCACTGTCGATGCGAGCCAGCCCCTGGGTCGGCCCGTCGTCAGCAACGACGCCGTTGAGGCGCTTCAGGAGCTCGACCTCATGGTCGGTGTTCCAGGCCATCCCCTTGCCGCCATTGCCGAGCTTGTTCATCAACGGTCCAAGCGAGGTGAAGCGCTTGTAGAGATTCGGATAGTCACGTTCGACCACCGTGACCGCCGGCATGGTCTTGCCGGGGATCGGATCGATCTCGCCCTGCTTCCAGTCCTTGACGTCGAACGCCTGCGCGATTTCGCCCGGACTGTCATGCATGATCGGGGTCAGCACGACGTCCTTCTCGACCCCGAGCACTTCGGGCGCGACCCTGGAGAAGGCCTCCGCGATCCCCTTATAGATGTCCCAATCGCTGCGCGATTCCCACACCGGATCGATCGCCGCCGAGAGCGGATGGATGAAGGGATGCATGTCGGACGTATTGAGGTCGTTCTTCTCGTACCAAGTGGCCGTCGGCAGCACGACGTCCGAATACATGCATGTGGTCGACATCCGGAAGTCGAGCGTGACCAGCAGATCGAGCTTTCCTTCCGGGGCCTCTTCGTGCCAAGTGACCTCGACCGGTCTATTGTGGCCCTGGTCGCCAAGATCCTTGCCGATCACGCCATGCTTGGTGCCGAGCAGATGCTTGAGGAAATATTCGTGACCCTTGCCTGAGGCGCCGAGCAGGTTGGAGCGCCAGACGAACAGGTTGCGGGGCCAGTTCTTCGGATGATCGGGATCCTCGCAGGAGAGCTTCAGCTCGCCCGACTTCAAGGCCTTAGCGACGTAGTCCTTCGGCTCCAGGCCGGCGGCGGCGGAGCGCTTCGATACCTCGATCGGATTGGCCTGCAGTTGCGGCGCGGACGGCAGCCATCCCATGCGCTCCGCGCGGACATTGTAGTCGATCAGCGCTCCGTCCCAAGAACCGGCCGGTGCGGTCGGTGAGAGAATCTCGCTGACATTGACCGTCTCGTAGCGCCATTGGTCGGTGTGAGCGTAAAACGCCGAGGTCGAATTCATCTGCCTCGGCGGGCGCCCCCAATCGAGCGCAAAGGCGAGCGGCGTCCAGCCCGACTGCGGCCGCAGCTTCTCCTGACCCACATAATGCGACCAGCCACCGCCGGACTGGCCGACGCAGCCGCACATCACCAGCATGTTGATGATGCCGCGATAGTTCATGTCCATGTGGTACCAGTGGTTCAGACCGGCCCCGACGATGACCATCGAGCGCCCCCGGGTCTTAGACGCATTCGAGGCAAACTCGCGCGCAACCGCGATGATCTGGCCGCGCGGCACGCCACAGATCGCCTCGGCCCATGCCGGAGTGTACGGCTCCAGATCGTCGTAGCTCCTGCCGAGATGGTCGCCGCCGAAGCCGCGATCGACGCCATAATTGGCGGCGAACAAATCGAACACAGTGGCCACGACCGCCTCGCCATCGGCAAGACGAAGTCGCTTCACCGGCACGTTGCGGGTCAGCACATCCGGATGATTGGTGCCGCTGAAGTGATCGTGCTGACGGTTGCCGAAATAGGGGAATCCCACCGGCGCGATGTCGTCCTCGATGCCGGCCAGAGACAGCCGCAGCCGGGTGTCGTTGTTCGCCGAGCTCTTCTCTTCCAGGCTCCACTTGCCTTTTTCGCCCCAGCGGAAGCCGACCGATCCCTTGGGCACGACAATGGCCCCGCTGATCTCATCATAGGCGACGGTCTTCCATTCGGGATTGTTGGCCTCGTCGAGCGATGTGGCGAAATCCGAGGCGCGCACGAACCGCTCAGGAACGAGCCGTCCCTCGGATTTCACCAGCCGCACCAGAAATGGCATATCCGTATACTGGCGCACATAGTCGTTGAAGTATGGCGTCTGCCGGTCGATGTGAAACTCCTTGAGGATCACGTGACCCATCGCCATCGCGAGCGCCGCGTCGGTGCCCTGCTTCGGCGACAGCCAGAGATCGGCGAATTTCGCGGCCTCGGAATAATCCGGGCAGACAACGACGCTTTTGGCCCCCTTGTAACGAACCTCAGTATAGAAGTGCGCATCCGGCGTACGCGTCTGTGGCACGTTGGAGCCCCACAGCATCAGGAAGCCTGAATTGTACCAGTCCGCGCTTTCAGGTACGTCGGTCTGCTCGCCCCAGGTCTGTGGCGAGGCCGGCGGCAGGTCGCAATACCAATCGTAGAACGACATGCAGACGCCGCCGAGCAGCGACAGATAGCGCGCACCGGCCGCGTAGCTCACCATGGACATCGCCGGGATCGGCGAAAATCCGAACACGCGGTCCGGACCATGGGCTCTGACCGTATAGGCATTGGCTGCCGCGATCAGCTCATTGACCTCGGCCCAACTCGCCCGCACGAAGCCGCCCAGTCCGCGCTTCTGCACATAGTCCGAGCGCTTGCCCGGATTCTCGACGATCGACTTCCAGGCTGCGACCGGCGTCATCCGCGCTCGCGCCTCGCGCCACAGCCTGAGCAGCCGCGAGCGCACCAGCGGATATTTCACCCGGTTTCCGGAATAGAGGTACCAGCTGTAGCTCGCGCCGCGGGCGCAGCCGCGCGGCTCATGATTGGGAAGATCAGGGCGCGTCCGGGGGTAGTCGGTCTGCTGGGTCTCCCAGGTGACGATGCCGCCCTTGACGTAGACCTTCCACGAGCAGGAGCCGGTGCAGTTCACGCCATGCGTCGAGCGCACGATCTTGTCGTGCTGCCAGCGCTTGCGATAGCCCTCCTCCCAGGAACGGTCCTCGGTCGTCGTCACGCCGTGTCCGCCTGCGAACTCCTCCTTGGCCCGGGTAAAGAAGGTCAGCCTATCGAGAAAATGGCTCATCGTTTACGTCCTCATTCAGCGGGTTGGGCAGCGGCCGCGATCGCCCCGCGCCGTTCGACGTCGTGCAGGACGCCGCCCTTGCGGGTGTAGACGGCCCAGGTGATCAGCACGCAGGTGACGTAGAAGCCGAAGAAGCCCCATAGGGCGGCCTGCACGCCGCCGGTGAGGTCGATCGAGGTGCCGTAGGATTTGGGAATGAAGAATGCGCCGAAGGCGGCAATCGCGGAGGTGAAGCCGGTGATGGCGGCGGATTCCTTCTCGGCCTGGCGCAGCCGCGTCTCCGCGTCCGCGGTCGGCATGAGCCGGGTCATTTCCTGGCGCATGATGTTGGGGATCATCTGGAAGGTCGATGCATTGCCGACGCCGGTCGCGAAGAACAGCAGCAGGAACATCGCGAAGAAGCCCCAGAATGCACCGGGCTGATCCTTGATGCCGAGGAAGTAGAGCACCCCGAGCACGCCGGCCATCATCAGCAGGAACACCCCGACGGTCACGCGCCCGCCGCCCCATTTGTCGGCCATCCAGCCCGTCGCGGACCGCGACAAGGCACCCACCAGCGGCCCGAGGAATGCGAACTGCAACGCGTCGATGGCCGGGAACTGGGTCTTCGCCAGCAGCGGAAAGCCCGCGGAATAGCCGATGAACGAGCCGAACGTGCCGGTGTAGAGCCAGCACATGATCCAGTTGTGCCGCCGCTGGAAGATGACGGCCTGATCGGCGAAGGACGCTTTCGCGGAGGCGATGTCGTTCATCCCGAACCAGGCGGCGAAAGCACTGGCGACGATGAACGGCACCCAGACGAAGCCGGCGTTCTGAAGCCAGATCGGCATCGGCTGCGACCCGCTCGTCGCCATCGCCGGATCTCCGCCGAACCAGCCGAACACGCCGACCGTGATGACGATCGGCACCACGAACTGGACGACGCTGACGCCGAGATTGCCGAGGCCGGCATTGAGCGCGAGCGCGTTGCCCTTCTCGGCGCGGGGAAAGAAGAAGGAGATGTTGGCCATCGACGAGGCGAAATTGCCGCCGCCAAAGCCGCACAGCAGAGCCAATATCAGGAACACCGGATAGGGCGTTGCGGGATTCTGCACCGCATAGCCGATTCCGATCGCGGGTATCAGCAGCGACCACGTGGCCAGCGTGGTCCACAGCCGGCCGCCGAAGATCGGCACCATGAAGGAGTAGAAGATGCGCAGAACTGCACCGGAGATCCCAGGCAGCGAAGCCAGCCAGAACAGCTCATCGGTCGTGAACTTGAAGCCGACCGAAGGCAGCTTCGCAACCACGACAGACCAGACCTGCCAGACCGCGAAGGACAACAGCAGCGCCGGAATGGATATCCAGAGATTGCGTCGCGCGATGGCTCGGCCCTGCTCCCTCCAGAACGTGTCGTCCTCAGGCCGCCAGTCGGTGAGAACCGCGCCGGACAGGGCTCCGATGTGCTCGGGCCGGTGGATCTCCTCCATTTCCGGCAGCTCCGGCAGCCTCTTCAGCGCCTCGCCGGCAACGCCGCGCTCCATCTGCCGGATCGAGAGATGCATCCAGACCAGCGCGACCCCGACGAGCAGGAAGAGCAGCATGAAGCAGCTGGTTCGCAGACCGGTGAGATCGACCAGCGCGCCGAACGCGATCGGGAGCACGAATCCGCCGAGCCCGCCGATCATGCCGACCAGGCCGCCGACGGCTCCGACATTGTTCGGATAGTAGACGGGGATGTGCTTGTAGACGGCGGCCTTGCCGAGCGCCATGAAGAAGCCGAGCACGAAGACGATGACGACGAACGGGACGAGCCCCATCTCCAGATGAAAGCCGACCTTTCCGTTGACGGTCGTCACGACGTAGTCCGTCGGCGGGTAGGACAACAGGAAGGTCGCGGCGACACCGACCAGAAATGTCCAGTACATCACGCGACGGGCACCGAAGCGATCGGACAAGTGTCCGCCGTAGGCGCGAAACACGCTGGCCGGAAACGAGAACATGGCGGCCATCATGCCGGCCGATTGGATTCCGACACCGTAGACCTTGATCAGGTATTGCGGCAGCCACAGCGACAGCGCGACGAAGGCGCCGAAAACGAAGAAGTAATACAGCGCAAAGCGCCAGACCTGGATGTTCTTGAGCGGCGCGAGCTCGAGCCAGGCGCTGCCGGCCTTCTGCTTGCGCTGCCTTCGCGAGCGGACCACCGGGTCCTCCTCGGAGAACAGCCAGAAGACGATCGCCATGACGCCGATCGCGAGCGCCCATATCTGGGCCACGGTCTGCCAGCCATAGGCGACCAGCACGAACGGCGCGACGAACTTGGTGACGGCGGCGCCCACATTGCCGGCGCCGAAGATTCCAAGCGCAGTGCCCTGCTTGGCCGTCGGATAGAACCGCGACACATAGGCGACGCCGACCGCGAACGAACCACCGGCGATTCCGACAAAGAGCGCGGCGACGAGAAATTGCGGATAGGTATGCGCCCAGGTCAGGAGATAGGTCGCGACCGCCGCGGCGAGCATCACGACGGTGTAGACGCGGCGCCCGCCATACTGATCGGTCCAGATGCCCAGTATCAGCCGGATCAGCGAGCCGCTCAGGATCGGGGTGCCGATCAGGAGACCGAACTCGGTTTCGTTCAGATCCAGCTCTTGCTTGATCCGGATGCCGATGATCGAGAAGATCGTCCACACCGCAAAGCAGATCGTGAACGAGATTGTTGAGAGCCAGAGTGCTCGCGTTCGGTGCTCAGGGCTGAAATCTGCGGCGTCCATGGTGGCCTCGACGTATGGCTTCGACGCCACAGCAGTTATTCGGGGCACCAGGGAAAGGTTTTGCGATGCATCAACCGGACGGTCCGGTCGGCCACAATCTGCCAAATGTCTCAGATCGGATTGTCAGACTGCACGTATGCAATTGACTTTTGTCACGGTTCGGCGCGATAGCGGGTGAGTGACTCCTGGAGCTTCGCTTGCGCCCCGACGAACTCGCCCAGTTGAAGACGCTGCCGCTGTTTGCGGACCTCAGCGAGGAGAACCTGAAGCGGTTGCTCGGCGCGGCTCTGCTGCAGCAATTTCCGGCCGGGGTGCGGTTGGCTCGCGAGGGAGATCAGGCCGACTTCCTGCATGTGCTGATTGGCGGGTTGGTGGAAATCTACACCGAGCAGGACGAGGCCGAGTGGGGCATCTCACTGCTTCGTCCCGTGTCGACCTTCATACTTGCTGCAGTCGTGGTCGATCAGGCGTATCTCAATTCAGCCCGCACGCTGACGGAGTCGCGGGTGCTGCTGATCCCCGCCCGCGATGTAAGGGCACTCTTCGACGAAGACATCGCATTCGCACGGATTGTTGCTCAGGAGCTGGCGTATGCCTATCGCGCTTCTGTCAAGAAACTGAAGGGCACCCTGGCCCGGTCGAGCATCGAGCGTCTCGCCAACTGGATCCTCGCCGAAGCCCAGCGCGAACCGGGGCATGCGAATATCGTCATCCCATTCGACCGCGGCACGCTGGCCTCCCACATCGGCACGACGCGCGAAAACCTGTCACGCAGTCTTGCCCAACTTACGAGCCATGGGATTCGCGTCCGCGGACGAGAGATCGTCATCGACCACAAGGAGCGGTTGGAGCTGTTTGCCCGGCCAAAGCCCCTGATCGACGATCCCGGCTCGTAGGCTTCTTTGGCGTTCGGTCCTGCCCCTCTGTTGGGAACGGCAAATCAGCAGAGTACGGAAACGGAGCGTCGATATAGTTCTTCTCCGCCGCACACCCACTCCGCGTGACAGACGCTGAGACGCCCCGAATCCGATCGGCCCTGGAAAGTGCGGCCGGCAAAGCCGTGATCGCGGGCGACGCTGAGCCTTGTCCACGAACTCGTCGATCTCGATCGTACGCGTGGACTCCAGGGCGATCTCCTCGAGCTCCTCCTTCGAGACCTCGATGTACTGGCCCTTCTCGAGCTCATAGCCCTTGACGATGTCTTCGTGGGGGACCTCTTCGCCCGTATCGGCGTCGACCTTGACGTACTTGATCCGGTGGCCAGTTGTCCGGTTCAGCTGATTGAAGCTGATCTTCTCGGACTCGGAGGTGGCCGGGTAGAGGGCCACCGGGCACGTAACGAGCGACAGGCGCAGGAAGCCTTTCCAATTGGCGGGGGGCCATGTACGCGGAACTCCGGTTGAAATGGTCCGGACTCAAGACGAATGGCGGCGCCGGGTTCCGACGGGCGGCTTTGGTACGCTTCTAAATGGCTGATATCTCAGATAAAATAATTAAATCAACGCTTTGGCGCTTCTCCGTGGTGCCGATGATGGGTCTGGTCATCGTTCCCTGACGGGCCTCATGCGATACAACCGTCTGCGCCGAACGGCTGCTCCCGCAGCTTCTGTCAAACCACCGTCACGTAACGCGAACACAAGGAAACGATCCCGACCTTGGCGGCCGGGGCAGCCGAGCTTGATCCAGTGCTCGGAGCTGCGCCCGCACGGCGCGCTGCATCCGAAGACCGATCGCAGGAATTGCGGGTACCGAATCTTGACCGAAGCAGGCCATGCAGGCCCGTGCGACAATGATCTGATCGCGGAGAAGCAAGGCGTCGGGTCTCTCGGCGTCGGTCCCGTCGCCTGCCGGAGCACGGCTCGGCTGAGGGCGCTGAGGCTGCTGATTGCTGCATCCGGCCTCGCCGGGCTGGGCTATGAGATCGTCTGGACGCGTCAGCTCGCCCTCGCCCTGGGCACGGAAATGATGGCCGTGCTCGGCGCCATCGCAGGATTTTTCGCCGGACTGGCGGTGGGCGCCTTCTTCCTCGATGGCAGGATCCGCCGCGCCGCCAATCCGCACCGGGTGTATGCCGTTCTCGAAACGGTCATCGGCCTGTGGGGGCTGTGTGCGATCTGGCTGCTTCCCGCGTGCGCGCACGCCCTCGCGCCGCTGCTCGGCACGGCGCCCTCCCCCGCCTTGTTATGGAGCGCGAGCTTCCTGCTGCCGACGCTGGTGCTGTTGCCGGCGACGGTTGCGATGGGCGGGACGCTGACCGCGCTGGAACGCATGATGTCCGCGGCGCGCGGCCCGCAGCCCGTCAGCGCCGGCGTCTACGGCGCGAACACGGCCGGCGCCGTCGCTGGCACGCTGCTGTCCACCTTCGTGCTGATCCCCGCGCTTGGATTGTCGACGACGCTGCTTTGCCTGGCAGCCGTCAACGCAGCCTGCGCGTTGGCAGCGCTCCGCCTCGGCGGAGCCGTGCAAGTCGACCCTCGGGCGGGCGATGATCGCGAGCCTGCTGTCGCCGACCTCCGCCTGACAGGAACGCTGTTCGTCACCGGCCTGCTCGGCATCGCGTTCGAAGTGCTGGTCGTGCGCCTGGCCGCGCAGATGATGCAGGACACGGTCTATAGCTTCGCCTGTCTGCTGGCAGCCTACCTGCTGGGCACCGCGATGGGCGGCATGATCTGGCAGCGCGTCGGGCCGAGGGTTGCGCTCGGCAAAACCGCCTTGATCAGCAGCACCGCGCTCGTCTGCCTCGGCACGGCGCTCATGACGCCCTTGCTTGGCGGCGTCGCTGACAGCGCGGCGAGCCTCGGTGTCGCCGGCGAGCTCGGACTCGCGCTGACGCTGTTCCTGTTACCCGCGATGGCGATGGGCGCCTTGTTCGGCCAGCTCATGCAGGATGTCCGCAACGTCAGGGGATCAGTCGGCTGGGCCGTCGGCATCAACAGCCTCGGCGCAGCCGTTGCGCCGCTGACCGCGGCACAGCTGCTGATTCCCGCTTTCGGCACTTGGAGAGCATTGGTCCTCGTTGCCGTCGGATATCTTCTGCTGCTGCAGCCCCAACGCGCTGCGCTGCGCTGGGCGGCGGCGCCCGCTCTACTTGCACTCGCGCTGTTGTGGCTTCCCGCCCCCCTGCTCATCAAGGTCCCGCCGGGCGGCAAGCTTCTGGCCGTGCGCGAGGGACCGATGGCGACCGCGAGCGTCGTCGACGACGCCTCAGGAGCACGCTATCTCGAGGTGAACGGCCACTTCCGCATGGGCGGCACCAGTTCGGTGCGATCCGATTTCCGCCAGGCCATGCTGCCGCTGCTCTTGCATCCAGCGCCGCGCAGCGCCCTCTTCCTCGGTGTAGGCACCGGCGCGACCGTGCTCGGCGCGGCGCAGATGCCGGGCCTCGACGTGCGCGCGGTCGAGCTGTCCTCCGAGGTCGTCGCGCTGCTGCCCTGGTTCGACAACCCCGCGGCCGAGAAGGAAAGGCCGCCGATCTCCGTTGCCGATGCCCGGCGCTTCATCATCGCCGATGACGGACGCTACGACGTGATCGTGGCGGACCTGTTCCACCCGGCGCTCGATGGCAGCGGCGCGCTGTACACGGTCGAACATTTCGCGGCCGTCAAGCGGCGACTGGCGACCGAGGGCGTGTTCTGCCAGTGGCTGCCGCTCTATCAGCTCGATACGCCGTCACTGCGCGCGATCGTCAGAAGCTTTCTCGCAGTCTTCCCACAAGGGTCCGCCTGGCTGAACCATTACAGCGTGCGCACGCCGATGCTGGCTCTGATCGGATCAGGCGCCCCAAGCCCGATCGACCCCGAGCTCGTCGCCGCACGGTTCTCCGACCGGAAGCTTCACCCGGTCATTCAACCTCTCGGCTTCGATCAGCCGATCGATCTTCTGGGCCAGTATGTCGCCGGCGCCAAAGCGCTCGCGAGCTTCGCCGGTCCGGGACCGCGCAACACCGACGATTTCCCGTTCGTCACGTTCGACGCGCGCAGCAATGTCCACGCTCTCTCGGCGGCCCCATGGCAATTGCTGCTGACGGTCCTCAGCCAGACAAAGACCGACGCGGTCGATTTGCTGGAAGACTCGAAACGCGGAATGTGGGAGGAACGGCTCGGCGCCTATTGGCGGGCCCGCAACCGATTCATCCAGGCCGGCGCCGCGCTGACCGGCGAACCGCGCGGGCCGGCGCTCATTGCAGCCGCCGCCCCCGGCCTCCTCGATTCCATTCGCGCCAGCGCCGAGTTCGAGCCGGCCTATGCGCCGCTGATGAGCATGGCAAAAGCGCTGCTTGCATCGGATCGCGCGGCTGCTGAACGCCTGCTTCGGGCGATCGACGCCGCCGCGCCGTCGCGACGCGACGCGCGCGACCTGCTGTCGCGCGAGTTCGAACGATAGCGCGTCAGGACGAGAAGCTGACGCGGTAGCCCCAGCAGTCCAGATGATCAGGAATCGCGTTGAAGGCGATCGTGATGCGCTGATCGCCCTGATTGCGCGGCACCTCGTGATAGAGATAGCTCGGGAACAGCACGAGATCGCCCGGCTCCGCCTCGGGCAGCACGTATTTGCCGGCATTGAACGGGCCGACTGCGGCGCTGCGCGTGTGATGGCGGAACGAGAAATCGCTGCCACCGGGCGGCCGCACGAACACGGTGCGGCTGCCGGGATGCGACGGCGTCAGATAGAAGATGCCCGAGATGAAGCTGTTGGCGTGGGCGTGCAGGGTCTGGTTGCCGCCGGTCTCCAGCATGTTCGTCCACATCTCCTTGACCGTCCAGCGCAGCTTCTCGCCGAACAGCAGCTCGCCGAAATCGACCAGCTTGGGCACGGCGAGTTCGGCGATGGTCTGAAACAGATTGTTGGCGCGAGGATCGGCGACCTCGGTGTGGAACAGCTGTCCGGACCGCAGATTGTTCTCGATCTTCGAATTGCGGATGGCTGCCACCGCCGCGTCCTTGAGCTCGGCGCTCAAGAGCCCGGGCGAACGCAACAACGGTATCGGGAAAAGAGCTTCGATCTGGTCCATGTCTCAAGGCCTTGCACGCGCCGCAACAGGACCGACAAATTGCCGACTTGCATGACAGCCGGATGACGAGAGTGGAGACGCGGCGCGCGCCCGTCAGCGCGTCGGCATTTCGTCGGCACGAAGAATGTTGAGCCGCTCGCCGGGCTTCAGGCTGTGGGGCCGGTCGCGCACTTCCAGCACGGCCCGCTCGGCCTTCTCGACACAATCATCGAACTCGCCATTGCCGGCCTCGACCAGCGCCTGCTGAATGTCCCGCTCGGCGAAATAGCGCGAGACGTCGTCCGCCGGCAAGGTCGCCGCCTGCGCACGTGCCTCGGCCACCGCGGCGTCGCAGGCCTCCTGCGTCGGCTCCTCGTCATGCGCCGATGCGACGACGGTCGTGAGGGCAAGAACGGCGAGAATCACGGCGGACAAGCGAGGCATCACGTCGGCGAACCCCAGGGCACAGGTTTCAAAGACGAAGCACCGGTTCGCAAACCGGCGCTCGGAGCGAGCAGGATCCGACGGGGCGGTATCGTCCCGCCGGATCGATGCCGATCAATCAGTCGCGGTTGAAGGCCCAGCGACCCCAGTGGCCCCAGTGGCCCCAATGATCCCAGTCGTGCCAGTGGTGATGGTCGTGAGCCAGCTTTCGCGCCAGCTCCTTGTTCTTCTCCACCAGCAACTTGGGCGCATCGTACGGACGGACGAAGATCGGGTTCGCATAGAACCAGACGTTCGACCAGGCCTGCACGTCGTTGGTCACCTTCTTCACGCCGCCGACCGTGCCGAGGTGCGACGGACATGCCGGATCCGTGCAACTGACGGTGGCGTTGCTGGCGTCGAGCAGCGGATTGCCGGCGCTATCGGACACGTTCGGCGTGGCCGGCGGAATGTTGGTGCCGCGGGCGCGGATGTAGAAGGGAGTCTTGCCCGCGATGAAGGTGGTCCTGAAGCTGAGCCGGACCGAACCGTTGCGCAGCTTGCGGCTCTGCATCTTGGTCGCCTGGATCTGCTTCGCGATCTTGGCCGAGGGGTTGTAGACGATGGCCGCACCATCGACACCCTTGGCATTGGCCACCGCATAGCCCGGGGCGCCCGGCGCGATCGGACCGGTGATGTCGCCGGTAATCAGATCGACGTGGTCGAGATAGGGCTCGTTCAACGGCTGCTTGATGCCGACCGGCAGCAGCAGCGGATTGTTGAAGCTGTACGGGCTGTTGTTGGAGGCCGGAACGGTCATCTCCATCTCGAGCGTGACCTTCTCGCCGGGACGCACGACCAGCGTCTCGCCCATCGTCTTCCAGTCGTCGTCCCACTCACCCTTCGCACGGAACTCCATGTCGGAGTCGATGAGGTGGGCGTTGACCGAATAGGAGTTGCCCGAACGCATGCCGTCGATGATGGACTGCTGGGAGAAACGCCGCTCGTTCGGCACGTAGAGCCTGGTGTACTCGCCGGGGATGAAGTCCGCCGTCGTGCCGGGATCGCGCGCGCCATAGACGCCGCGGCTGTGCCAGTCCGAGCTCTGAAACAGGAAGAAGTTGCGGCCTTCGCCGAGCAGACCATCCCACAGCCCGCCGACCTTGGCGGTGTAGACGCCCTGCATGCCGTAGGTACCGCCGCCGACTGCGCCTGAGCCATAGGAGCCCGAGCCGCCGTTCACGCCGCCCTCGGCCATGTGACCCGGGGCTTCGATGCCGAACGCGACCGTCGGGCCGGCATTGTTGAAGTCACGGAAGTGCTCGATGTTGTAGCCGGCCGAGCCGTTCGGGTTGAACGGTCCCTGCCGCTCGGTATGGGTCGGCACCACATAGGATTGCAGCGGGTGGTTCGCCTGCAGCCAGGCGATGCCGGCAACGGCCTTCTGGTGGCCGGCCGTGCCGGAATTGTTGACATTGTCCTTGCCGGCCCAGACCGGGTTGTTGCTGGCATCGACCGGACCGATCGCGTCGGTGTCCCCGCGGTCGAAGCGATATTCGAACTCGGCCATCTTGTCGGCATTGCCGTAGCCGCGCGGGTTCTGGCCGGCGATCACGGCGACGTCGCCATGCTCGTGGCCGGGCAGGATCCACTCCAGGCCCTCGACCAGCACCTTGTTGTAGGTCGCGGTGCGATTGACGATGGTCGGGTACTCGATCTCCTTGATCGACTGCCAGCGCCACATCTTGGCGTTGGTGCCGGTGCCGTTCGGCGTGCCCTTCAGGCTGGTGATCGTGATGCCGTCGATGGTCTTGCCGAGCGTCTGGCTCCAATACGTCGTCGTGTTGTCGCCGGGGATGTTGGCGCTCGCATCGCTGAAGCGGCAATCACGATTGCCCGAACCGCCGTGGTTGCCGAGCGTGAACCAGTCGAGATCGAAATTGGTGCCGCCAGCAGCCGCGGTGCCCTTGCCGACCGAGCGGTCGATCGCATAGCCGGCTGCGACCGAACCGTCGGTGCAGGTGTTGTGGTTGTGCATGTCGCCGGCGACATACGGATTGTTCTTGCTCGCTTCCCCCCAACGCTCCCCAGCGTCGGCGCTCTGCGACAGAGCCAGCGAGACCGAGGCCGCTGTCAGCAGGATTTTCTTGGCAGATGGAACCATTATCGTCGCCCCTAAAGAATTCGATCGATCTCCAAACCGGATGACAACGCGACCGATGCGCCGTTGTCATTCGCGGCGCGAACAAACCAAAACTCGGAGACAGTTTGTTGAAGGATTTATTTTTGCCGGTGCCTTCCCAACGAACATTCGCGGTCCGCAGTCGTTGCGAAATTTTTGTGACACCGACGTTTGCCCGGTGACAACGGCAAGTGTGCCGTTGCATATACGCGCCGCGCAACGAGCGCGGTCCGAGTTGTAAAGAACGTATGTCAGCCCCTGCCATGTCGAATGCGGCGCAGACCTTCGAGAGCGCCTCTGCACGCTCCAATCAGCAAGATGGCAACAGCTCTTCCCCTGCGCGATCATCATCCGTGACCGCCCTGCGCGGGCTCAGCAGGGAGCCACTCCTGCACTTCCTTGTTCTCGGTGGCCTGATCTTTGCGGCCGATGCCATCATCCACCCGCCGGCGAAGGACGAGAAGGTCATCACCGTGACCAAGGCACTGCGCCAGTCCTTCGTCGACACGTTCGACGAGGACAAGCAGCGGACCCCGAGCGAGGCCGAGCTGCAGAAGATGGTCGAGGCCTGGGTCGCCAGCGAAATCCTCTATCGCGAAGGCAAGACGCTCGGCGTCGACCGCGGCGACGAGATGATCCGCGACCGTGTCGCGTTCAAGCTGCAATATCTGATCTTCGATCAGGTGCGCGTGCCACAGCCGAGCGAGGAGCAGTTGCGCGCCTGGTTTGCCGACAATCATGCCCGGTTCGACGAGCCCGAGCGTGTGAGCTTCCTCATGACGCCACCCAGCGACGAAGCGACGGCGCGGCGCTACCTGGACGACATTCGCGAGCAGCGCGAATCCGAGGAGCTGCGCGATCAGACGCGCGCGGTTCTCGACCGACCGGTACCGAGCCTGGCCACCGGCTTCGGCGACGGCTTCAGCGACGGCCTGCTCAAGGCGCCCCTCCAGGAATGGACCTTGCTGCAGTCGAAGGACGGGTGGCACGTGGTTCGTCTCGACGCCCGGACGCCGGGCGCTCCGGCGAAACTCGAGGACATTCGCGCCGAGGCGGCCAAGATCTGGCACACCGAAGAGACGCGGAAGCGGGCCTGGGAGGCGGTGAGCCGGCTCAAGGCCAACTACACGATCAGGTACGAGCCGTGACCGGCGCGCGCGCCCTGCTCGCCATCGTGCTCGCGCTCGCGGCGCTGCTGCCTGGGCGGCCGGCGGCTGCGCATCAGGCGACGATCGCCGTGCTCGAGTTTCGCGAGATGCGCTCCGGCGTCTATATCGGGCGATGGACGACCTTGCCGAAGGATGGCGTCAACCGCATCGATCTCAAGATGCCCCCGCATTGCTACCTTCGCCTGCCGGAGCTCAATTGCGGCGACAAGGGCCTCGTCGGACAGATGACGATCGCCAATCTCGGCGAGGACATGTCGGCAGCCATCATCCGTGTGACGTCCCTGGCTGGAGAGACGCGCAGCTACACGATCTCGGCGGCCAATCCGGTCGTGACGGTGCTCGGCACCGACGCGCCGACGCTCGAGACCTGGCTCGAGCTTGCGAAGACCTATGTCAATCTCGGCATCGACCACATCCTGCTCGGCGCCGATCACCTGCTGTTCGTGCTCGGGCTGATCTGGATCGTCCAGGGCGGCTGGCGCCTGCTCAAGACGATCACGGCCTTCACGATCGGCCACAGCGCCTCGCTCGCCGCAACGGCGTTCGGATGGATCGGCGTTGCCGAGGGGCCGCTCAATGCGTGCATCGCGCTCAGCATCGTGTTCGTCGGCGTCGAGATCGTCAAACAGCAGCGCGGCGAGACCGGGCTGACCGCCCGCTATCCATGGGCCGTCGCCTTCAGCTTCGGTCTCGTGCACGGCATCGGCTTCGCCAGCGCGCTGGCCGGGCTCGGGCTCGAGCGGCGGATCCTGCCTGCGGCGCTGCTCTTCTTCAATGTCGGCGTCGAGATCGGACAGATCCTGTTCGTGCTGCTGGTGCTGGCGCTGATCTGGGCGCATCGCCGCCTCGGCGCGGCGCTGCCGCGATGGGGCGCCGAGCTGCCGGCCTATGCGATCGGCTCAGTGTCGATGTTCTGGTTCCTGGGCCGTCTGGTGCGGGTTCTGGCGGCCGCATGATGACGAATGGGACGAACATGATCGCGCGCAAACTCCTGCACACCATGTTGGGTGCGGCGCTGCTCTCGCTGCTGTCGGCGGATCCGAGCCTTGCCCACGAGCAGACGGGCGTCGGCGGCGGGCTGGCCAGCGGCCTGCTGCATCCCTTGACGGGGCTGGATCACCTGGTCGCGATGGTTGCAGTCGGCATCTGGGGCGCGCAGCTCGGCGGCGCTGCGATCTGGATCCTGCCGGTCGTCTTCCCGCTGGTGATGGCGTTCGGTGCCGTCCTGGGAATCCTCAAGATCGGGCTGCCCGTCCCGGAGCTCATCATCGCGCTCTCGGCGCTGGTCCTCGGGCTTGCGGTCGCGCTGCGCATCCGTGTCCCGTTCGCGGTTGCGGCCGTCATCGTTGCGATCTTCGCCATCTTTCATGGCCACGCGCATGGCGTCGAGCTTCCGACGGCGGCGAATCCGCTGGCCTATGGCTGCGGCTTCGTGGTCGCGACCGGGCTTCTCCACGCCTGCGGCATCACCATCGGCGCGCTCGCGCGCTGGCCGGGCGGAGAGCGGATCATCCAGGGCGTCGGGGCAGCCATCGCCGCGCTCGGCGGCTACTTCCTGGTCGCCAGCCTGGGAGTCGCGGCATGAGCACGTTCCGCCGGACTGCGCTGCTCGCATCCGTGCTGCTGCTGACGCAAGCGCAGATCGCCGATGCCCACATCGTATCGGCCCGGCTCGGCGACTTCTACGCCGGTGCCCTGCATCCGCTGCTCACCCTGCAGGACGTCGTGGTCTGGGTCGCGCTCGGATTGCTGGCCGGCTCGCTCGGCGCGGCGAGCGGACGATGGCTGGTCGTGGTGTTTCCGGTCGGCCTATGTACCGGGCTCGCGCTTGCTGTCGGTTCGGGCGTCACCCTCGTTTCCCCGTTGATCGATGCCGCGACGATCCTCGTGCTCGGGCTGCTGCTGGCGGCGGCCTTGCGCATTCCCGTGACATTGCTGAGCGCGATCGCATTCGTGCTCGGCGTGATGCGCGGCGCCGCGAACGCCGGCGAGCTCGTGCCGCAGACCGACCGCCTCCTCTATGCCGCCGGGCTCGCCGGTGCGGGCTACGCCACCATCACCCTCGTGATGGCGCTCGCGCTCAGCTTCAGGCGTCCCGACACCGAGCCGCTGTCGAGCTGGCGCGGGATCGCCGTGCGCGCGGTCGGCGGCTGGGTCGCCGCGATTGGCCTGATGATGGCGGGACTATCGCTCGCATCCTGAGCCGCCTATGCTCAGGCGATCTGACACCGCTAGTCCCCACATCGCGTGACGAACGCCATCAACATCCTCTCCATCCTCGTGCTGCTCCTGACCTGCGCCGGCCTGATCTGGACGGATCTGCGCAGCGGCCTGCTGCCGGACTGGATGAATGCGCTGGTCGCTGCCAGCGGCTTTCTGAGAACCGCGACGCTCGTCGATCTGCCCGAGGCCCTATGGACCGTCGCTGCGGCCCTTGCCGTCGGCTTGGCCCTGTTGCTGCTGCGCCGACTCTACGTGATGGCCCGCGGCCGCCACGGGCTGGGCCTCGGCGACGTCAAGTTTCTCATGGCGGCAACGTTCTGGGCCGGCCTGCCGAGTCTGCCGATCCTGCTGCTCATTGCCACGACGACGGCACTCGCCGCGGCGCTCGCGCTCTCCGTCACGGGCCGCCGGCTGACAGCCCAGACGGCACTGCCGTTCGGTCCGTTCCTCGTCCTCGGCCTGCTTGCCGTGCTCGTCCTGCAAGCCAGCAGCAGTGAGTTGATCGTGACCTTCTGAATACCGTGGGACGATGTCCTCATCGCGCGCGCCGCGCCATCCGCTCGCGTCCGCCCGGTGGCATGGGCGGGGTCATCGGCGCCGCCTGCACGTCGCTGTTTGCCGTCGTGCCGAGCTGCGGCATCTGCAGGGTGACTGTCTCCGGTGCCTTCAGCAGCGAGGCCTCGCGCGGTCGCAGCGACTGCAGCACCCATCCCTCATGCGAGGCGCCGACCCGCAAGCGAAGCGATGCCTGCGACGAGGCATCGACGAAGATGCCGAAGCTCTCCTCATCCCCGATGACCGTGCCCACGAGTTGCAGGTTTGGTCGTTCCGGCTCTCTCGGCGGCGGAGGCGGCGGCGCGCGCATCACCATGACGGGTGCGGCAACCGGCGGCGGCCGGCGCGAGGCCGAGAAGATCGGACGATCGCGCGTCGCCGAGAGAGCGCTGATGGGAACCTCCCACAGCGGATTGGCGCTCGTGCCCGCCGGGACTTGCACGCTGGCAGCAGCGGCCGGCCGGTTGGAGTCGAATGGCGCGGCCTGGACGGGCGGAGCAGGCTCGAGACCATCCGCCGTCTCGCCGCACGCCCGGCCGAGCGAAGCTGTAAGAATGCACACGGTCGCAACGGTGACGAGACCTGGGCGGACGAACGATCGCATCACATCTTTCCTTGCCATTGGCCCGACACGGTGACCAGCACCGTCAGCCGCCCCACGCCGCCGGCAGCAGCCGCCAGCGGCTGCTGCACGTGCAGTTGATCGACGAAGAGAAACGGCAATCCGGCTTCGAGGTCATAGAGCAGCTGCTGCAGCGCCGGCTGTTCGAGCTCGCAGCTCGCCACGACGCTGATCAGGTTGGTGGTGGCGCGTGCCGCCGGCAGCTCGACCTGGGTCGACAGCACGCTGCCGCCGACCTTGCTGATCGCCTCCGTGAGGCGCTGCACCAGCGCCGCGCCCGCGATGGTGACCGTTCGTCCTTCGACGAACATCGATCCGCCCGAAGCCGTCGCGCTGCCCGCGGCCGAACTGCCGCCCGGCCGTTTGCGTCCGGAAAACTGCGCCAGCTGCGCGTTGGTGTCGTTGAGCTGACCGCGCTTGGCGACGAGATCGACGACCGCTGCAGCACCAAGCCAGAGCAGCGCCACGATGGTCACCGCATAGAGGATCGCAGAAGCGGCCGGCGAGTTAACAAAGATTCGGCGCAGCGATGTCGACCAGTTCATGCCCGGTCTCCGAAATAGGCGTTGATGCGCGCCTCGATATGGAAGCGCTCGCCCGCTTCCCCGGCGGTGCGCGTCGTCGGCGCGTAGAAGGTGGCGCGGCTGAACTGCGGCGATTGCTCGATCAGCCCAATCAGCGCGGGCGCATCCTGGGTCAGGCCGGAGATCTGCAGCCGATCGTTCTCGATATGCATCTCGACGACATACGTCCCGTCGGGCAGAATCTTCGACAGCGTGTCGAGGACGATGACGCTGGCGGGGCTGGTCTGCTTGCGCTTGGCGAGCAGCCCGTCGGCGGCGGTGGCGCCCATCGCGGGCCGCAAGGCGGCGCGAAGCCGCGCGACCTGCGCCTGGGCGTCATCGAGCTCACCATCCACATATCCGCCGATCAATGTCGTCGTGATCAGCAGCATCGCCGTGGTCGCAGCCACCGACAGCCAGCCGAGCTTGAGCACGCGCCCGAGATCGCAGCCGCCGACGAACGACGAGCGCAGCGACGTCTTGAAGATCTGGATGGGGGCGGCATCGGGTGAGCCTGAGCCGACGTCGGTCGTGATGACGAGCTTTGCGGCGCCAACCTGATCGGCCAAGGCGAGCAAGGGCTGGACCAGAGCCCGCGGCGTCGCCGCGAGCGTTAGTGCGATCCGGTCGTTGGCAGTGCGTGGGGCGCTGTAACCGTAGAGGACCTGTTCGAGATTCCACGGCGTCAGCCTGCCGATCTGGGTCCGGATCATGCCGTCGAGAAACGGCTCGGCCTGCTTCGGATAGTCGAGGGGGCGGATCAGGACGCTCTCGGCGGCAAGATGAATCTCCAGCGCGGCGCCGCGCAGCGTTCGCAGCCACTCCGGCGAGAGCCCGGCCAGCGCTGCGCCCGCGGCCGGATTCACCCTTGCCGGCGCCAGCGTCGGTTTCGCCTTCGGCGGCGCCTGCACCGTCATGACGACGGTTTCTGGCTGATCGTAGCGGATCAGGACCCGCGGACGTCTGAGCTGCCGATCGGCTACGGCCTCGATCGCTGCGGCGACGCTCGCCGTCCACACCGTCAGTCCGCGCTCGATCGCTTCGGTCAGCTTCATGGCATCCTCCGCGCCTGAAGCGCTCCCCTCGGTTGCGGCCCCTCGTCCTGCCGCGCCTGCAGCCGATAAGGCTCCTCGCCTTCGCCGGGAACGATCACCGCCGTCGCCGCATGACGAAGCCCGCCCGCCGGACCGACGACGATGCGTAGCCGGTAAGCCTTGCTCCTGCCCTTGGCGGCATCCTTCGCAGCGGGGCCCAGTGCCTTGACAAGCGTATCGGCATCCTGTGACAGCGACGCCCGCGCGTTGAGGAAATCCTTCAAGATCAGTGGCGTCATTCCCGGCAACGCTGCAACGACTTCCGGCGCCGCGATCGTCGGATCGATGCCGGGAGAGCCGTTGAAAACGGTCACCAACGGAAGCACCCGATCGATCAGCGATGCGGGAATGCCGAGGACGAGCGACAGCTCGCCGACATGCGCGAACGGCGCCAGGCGCGGCACCCGTTTGAGACCGGCCGCCGCGTAGCGCGCCTCCTCCGCCTGGGCCTTGGCTGCATTGGACGGCTTGGAGCGCCACGCAACCACCCGCTCGGCATGATCCTTGGCAACGTCCCGGTCGACGCCCAACGTGACGAAGAGATTTTCGAGCATGTCCTCCGACGCGGTGTTGAGATCGATCCGCGCCGCTTCGTTGACGAACGAGACCGCAATGTCGTTGCCTGCAAGCGCCAGCCGGAAACCGCCCTGTCTCGGCCGCTCCTCGTCCTTGGACAGCAGCAGACGATAGGCCGAGAGTTCGATGGCCGCCGAGATCAGCGCATCGGCCTCGACCGCCTCGTCCTCGAGCCGCAGCAATCGCGCCGAGCTTCCCAGTTGCTGCGAGACGACCACGACGAGGGCGGCCAGCGCCGCAAGCATCCAAAGCGCCGCAATGAGGATGAAGCCATCCTGCGCGCCGCGCCCGTCGGCAGAACCTCTGGTGACGGAAGGGGCCGGCATCAATCGATCGGCTCGCTCTTGTTTGGTTGCGGCGGCTCGGCCGCGGCCGGCTGGTTCGCGGTGCCGCCCGTTCCCGTATCGGCAAAGCCGCCGCCCGGCGCATCGACCTGAATACGGACAGCGCTGACGAGAACCGCGGCGCCGCCGCGGCTGTCGTCGTACACCGTCATGCGAACGGCGGACGGCAGCCTGGTCGCATCGCGCCACTCCGTCGTCCACGCCATCGTCCTGTCAGCATAGGCGAACGACATGCGGAACGGCGCAGACAACAGCACCACGGGATCGCCGAAACGGAAATGCTCGGTCACTGGCTGACCGACCGACACAGGCTCGAACGCGGCACGCGATCGCCGCAGAGCGCGCTCGCCCCTGCTCCCTTCCTCGCCGATGCGCACGATATCGAGGCCATGTCCCGCATTCGGACCAAACTCGGCGCGCACGAACACCGCCGAGACCTCGTTGCCCACGAACAGCGGTCCCTTCTGCTCGCGATTGGCCGAAACAAACTGCGCGGCGGCGAAATCATCGCCGACCCGCCGCAGCGCAGCGGCCACCATCTCCGCGCGCTGCACGCGATCCAGGCCACGCTTCCACGCCGGCAGCCATTGCGACGTCACTGCGGCCAGCGCCGACAAGACGATGCCGGCAATCGCGAGCGCGCCGAGCGCCTCGATCAGCGCGAAGCCCTGCTGTTGCGGCCGATCGGATCGGAGGATCATCAGCGCGCTCCTCGCGCGAGGCGGACCGTCTGCACATCGGCCATGGCGCCCGAGCCGGTCTTGACGCGCAAGGTCACCGCCTCCGGAATCCACCCGGTCTGTCCGGCCGGTTCATTCCAATCACCGCCGAGCGGCCTGATCTGCAGCACCACCGCGCCGGAGCCGGAGCGCTGATCGGTGCTGCCCGGCTGCAGCCGGCCGCGATCGGCCAGCAATGTGGCCAGCGCCAGCCTCATGTCGGTGACGAGGGTGACGTGCTGCTCGAGCTTGCGAACACTGGCCGCGTTGCATGACACCACGGCGCCGATGGCGATGATCGACACGCTGACGATGGCGAGGGCGACGAGCACCTCGATCAGCGTGAAGCCGGCTTCGCTGCGATCAGCGGTCTCAACCATTGGCGAGCGCGCGCGAGACAATGTCGATTCTCCCCGTCAGCCAGTTCACCCTGATCTCCAGGCTCAGATCGGCGCGCGACAATGTGATCGCTCCTCCGCAGGACAGTCCGTCAGGAAAGAAGCTGATCGTCGCTAGCACCGGCCGATGCTGGCAGCTGCGCGGCAACGTCGCCAGGAACGCGACATCGTCGGGCAGCTTCAGCGCAGCCGCGCCGCTACCGGAGCGGATCAGGCGGCGCGACGTGTCGATCTCGGTGTCGACGCGCGTGCCTGTCCGCATCGACGAGGCACGATCGGACTTCAGGAGCGTCGCCGCTTGCAGCGCATAGGCCTGCAGCCGCGGCCGCGACGTCTGCCGCGGCAGGTAAGGCAGCGCGACGGACGCCAGCAGCGCGACGATCGCGAGCACACAGACCATCTCGAGCAGCGTAAAGCCGCGCTGGCCGTCGTCACTCACCGCGCGCGCTCGTCTGCGTTCCCAGGACGATGTCCGCCGCCGTCCCGCTGCCGCCCTCCTGGCCATCGGCGCCGTAGGACAGGATGTCATACGGGCCGTGATCGCCCGGTGCGCGGTAGACGTAGGCCGTGTTCCACGGATCTTTCGGGACGGCCCCGCCTCTGAGATAAGGACCGTTCCAGGTGCTCAGTCCGGCCGGCCGTTGCGCCAACGCACCGAGGCCTTCCGAGGTCGAGGGGTAGCGGCCGGCATCGAGATAGAACAGGTCGAGCGCCGCCGAAAAGCTCTGCAACTGGATCCGCGCTGCCTTGGTCTTGGATTCGCTGAGATAGTTCAGAACGCGCGGACCGATCAGCCCCATGATCAGCCCGATGATCGTGATCACGACCAGCATCTCGACCAGCGTGAAGCCGCGCTCGTGTTCGCGCCCGGCCCTCATGGCCGGCCCGATCTGCGTATCCGATCTCATGTCGTTCTCCTTGATGTCGGTCAGCCGACCAGTTGCGTCACCGAAAGCAGGGCCGTCATGATCGAGACGATCAGGCCACCGACGACCACGCTGATGAGCAGAATGGCGGCGGGACCGACGATGCCGACGACACGGTCGAGTCCCCGTTGCAGCTTGGCTTCGTAGAACTCTGCGATCCGGGTCGACAGCGTCGGCAGTTGGCCGGTCTCCTCGCCGAGCCGCAGCATGCGCAGCGCCATCGGCGGCAGCGTGTTGTCGGCCGACAGCGCCTGGGACAGCTTGCCACCGTGACGGACGCGATCCGCCGCCGCCGACCATGGCGCGCGCGACGACGTCACCGCCATCACGTCAACGAGGATGCGCAGTGCCGCGCTCAGATTGACGCCGCAGCCGAGCAGCAGGCCGAGATTGCGGCAGAACAGGCTGGTTCGATAGAACAGCAGGAGGCTGCCGATGCCGGGCGTCACCGCCAGCACACTGGTCAGGCCGGCGCGAACCGCGGGCTGACGCAACAGCCACCAGCCTGCCGCAAGCAGCGCCGCACAGCCGAGCGTGATCGCAGCTGCATTGGCGCGCAGCAGATCCGACATCGTCATGAAGAAGCCGAGCGCGGTATCGGCACGGCCACCGAAGTCGCGCAGCACGGCGGAGAAGTTCGGCAGCACGGCCACGAGAAAGAACAGCATTACGCCGATCGCCGCGAGGAACACGAAGGCGGGATACTGCATCGCGTCGGTCAATTTGCGGCGCGTCGCCTCCGAACGCTCGCGTTCGCCGGCCAGCGCGGTCAGCACATGATCGAGCGTTCCCGACGCCTCCCCGACGCGCATCAGCGCGACATACATCGGCGAGAACAGCTGCGGCTGGGCAGCCGCCGCGTCGGCGAAGCTTTCACCGGCCATGATCGCCGCGCGCAGCCGCGCCACCACGGGACGCAGGCGACCGATGTCGGAATCGCCGGACAACAGATCGAGCGCGTCGTCGAGTCGCGCGCCGGCCTTGAGCAGCAGGGCCAGATCGCGCGTGAACGTGGTCACCTCAGCCGCGGACGGAGCGCCGAAGGAAAGTCCGGACGCACCGCCCGTCCGCTCCTTCGTCTCCTCGACGGTTTCGATCGGCAGCAGCTGCAGATAGGAGATGCGCCGCTCGACCTCGCCGCGCGACGGCGCGTCGAGAGATCCGACGACGATTTCACCGGATTGCGTCAGGGCGCGATAGCGGTAGCTCGGCACGATCCACCTCACCGCGCCACGAGGACACGAAGCAACTCGGAGGCCGAGGTGACGCCGGCGCGGCACTTGGCGACACCGTCGTCGAGCATCGTCGTCATGCCTTCCCGGATCGCCAGCCGATCGATCGCGAGGCCGTCGGCACTGTCAGCGATCAGCTCACGCAGGCTGCTGGTCAGCTCGAGCAGCTCGAACACGCCGACACGGCCGCGATAGCCGCTCTGACCGCATCGCTCGCATCCCGTCGGATGCCAGGTGATGTCGCCGGGCACGAGGCCGAGATGACCGAGGCGCGGATCCTGGCGGCACGTCTCCTCATCAAGCGGCTGCGGCGTCTTGCATTGATCGCAGAGCTGGCGCACCAGCCGCTGCGCGATCACCGCGCGCAGGGTCGAGCGCAACAAGAAGCCTTCGACGCCAAGGTCGAGCAGGCGCGGCACCGCCGCCGCGGCGGTTTCCGTGTGCAGCGTCGTCAGCACCAGATGGCCGGTCAGCGCAGCATGGACGGCGACATGTGCCGTCTCGCTGTCTCGGACTTCGCCGACCATGATGACGTCGGGATCCTGACGCACGAAGGAGCGCAGCGCGCTCGCGAATGTCAGCCCGATCGCCGGCTTGATCTGCGACTGATTGATGCCGGGGATCTCATATTCCACCGGATCCTCGACAGTGAGGATCTTGCGCTCCGGCGTGTTGAGCATGGACAGGATCGTCGCCAGGGTCGTGGTCTTGCCGCTGCCGGTGGGCCCCGTGATCACGATCATGCCGTGCGGCAGCGTGATCAGGCGCCGGAGTGCGGTGTCGTCGCGCGTGGAGAGGCCGAGACGGCTCGCCACGAGCTGCGAGCGATCCTTCGGCAGGATGCGCAGCACCGCCGATTCCCCGTGCTGGGTTGGCATGATCGCAACACGGACGTCGATCTCGGCCCGGCCAGCGCGAATGCGCGCGGCCCCGTCCTGCGGCAGACGCCGCTCGGCAATGTTGAGACCGGCGACGATCTTGATGCGCGAGATCACCGCCTGCGGCAGCACGCCCGCAGGCGCCGCGATCGGACGCAACAGGCCATCGACCCGCAGCCTGACCACGAGACCGGTCGAGAACGGCTCGATGTGGATGTCGCTGGCGCGCATCTCGACGGCCTTCTCGATCAGGTCGTTGACCGCGCGGACGACCGGCGCGCCGCTCGCGAGATCGCGCAGGCTTTCGATGTCGTCGTCGCGGAGCTCCTGCGCCGGCGAGATCTCGGCCTCGTCGGAATCGCCAAGTCGTTGGTCGAGGACGACGGCGATATCGTCATGCGAGGCGACCTTGAAAAGAGTCTGCGGGCCGAGCACCAGCTCGGCGGCCCGGCGCACGGCCTGATCGGTCGGGTCGGCCATCGCGAACACGGCGGCGCCGTCAGAGTCTTTGTATGGATAGCCGAGCACTTCGCGCAGGAAGCGATCGGAGAACTCACTCACCGCGGGCAGTGCCGCCATCAGCTCGCGCAGCGCGACGCGCTCCAGTCCGGTGAAGCCGGCAACCTCCTCCGCGAAAACGTCGGCGGTCAAGCCGAACCTGTCCCAGAGCGCGATCTGCGTTTCGCCCGCGGCTCCGCCTTCGCCCGCCGCCAGGGGATGGCGCTCGCGAAGATAGGCATGGAATTGGGTCGACAGTGTACCGCTCATGGCGTGATCCGGGTGGCGCCCGTGCCGGCTCTACGTCTCGGCACGGCGCAACTGGCGACCGACGTTATCGATCGCGAACATGACGGCTGTACGAATGTGGACGGCGCGGACATTTCCGACACACATGTCGCGCAAAGGCGGGCGGCATCAGGCAAAGATACATAAGTGTCACATTGGACCGCTATGCAGGCTGCGCGGTCGAACGAGGCGCGATCCTGGTTCGGCCGGTCAACACGAGTAGATCGGTAAGTCCATGTTTCGTATCGGCAATCGAAGCCAGTCCGCTGCGGTTGTCAGACATGCCTGGCTGCTGACCATCGCGGTGCTGCTCGCGTCCTGCAACATGGCAACCCTCAATTCCCAGGCCAGCGCGCCGGCCGATGTCGACGTCATCGACAAGGTGCGCTCGCTCGATATCCTGCCGCGCGACAATGCACCGGTCGCATCGATCCAGGGACGCCCCGAGGTCGAGCGCGCGAGCGCGCGGACCTATCAGGGGACCACGGTTCAGGAGGTCGCCGAGGTCAGGCCGCTTCCGGCGGCCGATGGCAAGGGCTATGACCTCAATTTCGAGAACACGCCGATCGCAGTGGTCGCGAAGGTCGTGATCGGCGACATCCTCGGCGCGGGCTACGCGATCGATCCCCGCGTGCAGGGCAGCGTCAGCCTGGTGTCGGCGCGGCCGGTGCCGAAATCCGACATCCTGTTCGTGCTGGAGAGCGCGCTGCGCCTGTCGGGCGTCGTGCTGGTCCGCGAAGGCGGCGGCTACAAGCTGACCCCGCTCGGCGACGCTATCGGCGCCGGACGCGTCGACGGCGAGGCCGGCCGCGCCGAGCCCGGCTACGGCGTCTCCGTCGTGCCGCTGCAATATGTCGGCGCGCAGACGATCCTCAAGCTGATGGACAGCTTCGCGACCCGGGCCGGCAGCGTGCGCGCCGACACCACCCGAAACCTGCTGCTGATCCAGGGCACAGGAGCCGAGCGACGCTCCGCGATCGAAACCGTGATGAGCTTCGACGTCGACTGGATGCGCGGCCAGTCGGTCGGCATCTTTCCCGTCAGCAATTCGGCCCCCGAGCCGTTGATGGCGGAGCTGGAGAAGATCATGGATTCCGGCGAGAACGGGCTGAGCCAGAGCCTGGTCAAGCTACAGGTCGTCAATCGCCTGAACGCGATCATGGTCGTAACGCGCAAGCCGGCGCTGCTGCAGAGCGCGGCGACCTGGATCCGCCGGCTCGACCAGGCCGACTCCGGGCGCACCAGCGTCCACGTCTACCGCGTCCGCTACGGCGACGCGCGCCAGCTCGCCAAGGTGCTCACCGACATGTTCGGCGGCGCCGGCTCGTCCTCCACCGACGGCGCCGACGGCCAGACCGCGCCGGGGTCCGACGGCACGACGACGTCGGTCGCCGATCGGCTCTCCTTCAACACCAATGCAGCGGGATCATCGAGTTCGAGCGCCAATCCGGCGAGCCGGTCCCAAGGCGGTGGTCTCTCGAGCATGTCATCTTCGAGCACGTCGTCCTCCAGCAGTACGCCGTCCTCGACCGGGCTGGAGCCACGCAGCAGTGCTGCCGGCGGAGGCCAGGCCATCATGCCGAATGTCCGGATCACCCCGGACACGGTGAACAACTCGCTGCTCATCTATGCCGACCGCGAGAACTACCGCATCATCTCCAGCACGCTGCAGCAACTCGACCAGCCGGTGCTGCAGGTCGGGATCGACGCCACGATTGCCGAAGTGACGCTCACCAACGAGCTGTCCTACGGCGTGCAGGCCTATCTTTCGAGCAAGGTGCTCGGCCTCGGGACCGACAAAGGATCGATCACCAATACGCAAGCCACGTCGGTGGCCACGGCCACGACATCCGCGGCGACGACGGCCTTGATCAACCGCGCTCTGCCCGGCTTCAACTTCCTGATCGGGCACGAAGCCTCGCCCAACATGATTCTCGACGCACTCCATACTGTCACCAGCGTCAAGGTGCTCTCCAATCCCTCGCTGGTCGTGATCAACAACCAGACCGCCACCCTGCAGGTCGGCGACGTCGTGCCGGTATCGACCGGCAGCGCGACCGTACTGTCGTCGAGCAACACGGTGGTCAACACCATCGACTATCGCAACACCGGCATCATCCTGCGCGTCGTGCCGCGGATCGCCGCCAACGGCAATGTGCGGCTCGAGGTCGAGCAGGAGATCAGCAACGTCGCCGCCCAGACCGCCGCGAGTCTCACGCCGACGGTGTCGCAGCGCAAGGTCAAGAGCGCCATCTCCGTCGCCAACGGCCAGACCGTGCTGCTGGCGGGCCTGATCAGCGAGCAGCAGACCGGCAATCGCAACGGCATTCCGGGCTTCGACGAGATTCCGGTTCTTGGCGACGCGTTCTCGCATCAGGGCAAGAAGGGCACGCGCACCGAGCTCATCATCTTCATCCGGCCGCAGATCATTCGCGACGGCAGCGATGCGCATCAGGTCGCAGAAGAACTCCGTTCCAAGCTCCGCGGATCAGTCGGAGCGAGCATCACGGATGATTTGCGTGTCCGCACCACCCGTTGACCCCAGCCAAGTGATCCGGCCGACGATGGGGCGCCTCGCCATCGCCTGCACCGCAGCCATCCTGCTGCTGGGAGCACTGGCCTCGCCCGTTCGCGCCGATTCGGTCAGCACCGCACGCATCGCCTATGCGCGCGGCGACTTCGTCCGCGCCGTGCGCGTGCTGACCCCGCCTGCCCTGCGCGGCGATCCACGCGCTCAGGCGATGCTCGGCTTCATGTATGAAAACGGCTTTGGAACCCCGCAGGCCTACGTGGTCGCCAGCGATCTCTATTGCCAGGCCGCCGCAGCCGGCAATCCGTTCGGCCAAGCGATGCTCGGCCTGATGTACGACAAGGGTCATGGCGTTCCACAGGACGTCGTGCTCGCCTACAAATGGCTGAACCTTGCTGCCGGACATGCCAAGTCGACCCAGCGCAGCTACTTCCTGCGGCTTCGCAACGCCGTGGCCTCGAAGATGTCGGCCAGCCAGATCGCCCTGGGCCAGGCCCTCGCGCTGGGCTGGGTCCCGGGCCAGCTCTGACCGGCATCGTCGATCGGCGATCTTCTTCAGAGTTCAGAGCGAGCCCGCTTCCTGCGGCGATGAGCGACGGCCCGCCGGCATGTGATGCCCGGCCTGCACGATGCTGCGCCGTGCGTCTCCTGCATCTACGCAAACGCGCGTTTCGCGCGCATTTCACAAAACCGAAGCAAGACCGACACCACGTTGCAATTTGTTGCCGCGATAAATTGCCGCAGGCGAGCAGCCATTCGTAAGCGCGCGCCACCACCCCACTCCGTCCGGAGATGTCATGACCAGAACAGTCACGCGGTCCAAGGCGCTCGCCCTTGCGACCACCGCCGTCTTCACCGCGACCAGCGTCGCACCAGCCTTCGCCGGCGCGGCGACCAGCACCCCGATCGAGCACGTCATCATCATCGTCGGTGAGAACCACACCTTCGACAATCTGTTCGGCACCTACAAGCCGAAGGCTGGTCAGGCCATCGACAATCTGCTCAGCAAGGGCATCGTCAACGAGGACGGCACGCCGGGGCGGCATTTCAAGAAGGCGGAACAGCGGATCGGTCGCGACGAGGCTCGCTACAGTGCCGAGACCGCGTCCACTGGCGCCTACGCAACGCTGCCGCAGCCCTACACCACATATGGAATCGGCCTGCCGCAGAACGTCCTCGACACCCGCTTCCCGGCCAATCTTCCCAATGGCCCGTATCAGATTTCGAAATACGTCTCCTACGCCGCCTATACCGGCGATCCGGTGCACCGCTTCTTCCAGATGTGGCAGGACATCGACGGCGGCAAGCACGACAAGTTCGTGTGGGTCGAGCAGACCATCGGCACCGGCTCGAACGGACAGCCCTATCCGGCCGGCGGGTTCAACCCGATGGAAGGCGCCATCTCGATGGGCTTCTACAACATGAACCCGTTCACCGATGCCGCCGGCAAGGCCCAGCCCGGTGACGCGCCGTTCTTCAAGCAGCTCGCCGACGAATATGCGATCAGCGACAATTATCATCAGGCCATCATGGGCGGCACCGGCGCCAACTTCCAGGCCCTCGTGACCGGCCACGCCGCGTTTTTCACCAACCCCGAGACGCTGAACGGCGCCCCGGCCGTGCCCTATGCCAACCAGATCGAAAATCCGGATCCGGTTGCCGGCACCAACAACTACTACAAGCAGGACGGCTACAGCGGCGGCTCCTACGTCAACTGCTCCGATCCGTCAGCGCCCGGCGTCGCCGCCATCAACGAGCAGCTGTTCAAGAACGGCGTCACCAGCAACAATTGCGCGTCGAACCATTATTATCTCGTCAACAATTACAGCATGTTCTGGAACCAGACCAGCGCGAAGCCGAATGCGCTCGGCTCCGACAAGTTCGTGCTGCCGCCGCAGAGTGCGCCGACCATCGCTGACGTGATGACGGCAAAGGGCGTGTCCTGGAAGTACTACAGCGCCGATCGCGGCGACGACGCCACCACCTTCGCCAAGAGCGTCGACGGCGTGCCGCTGCTGTTCCACTCCTATTGCGGCATCTGCGACCCGCTCACCGGCTTCAACAAGATCATGAAGACTCCGACGGAGGAAGCCAAGCTGCAGAACTACGGCGCCTTCGTGAAGGACGTGCAGAACAACACGCTGCCCGCCGTGTCGTTCGTGCGTCCGTTCGAGGCGCTCGCAGGGCATCCCGCCGATTCGACCACCGACCTCTACGAAAAATTCCTCGAGGCCCTGATCAATCGCGTCAAGGCCAACCCGCAGCTCTGGGCCAAGACCGCGATCTTCATCACGACGGACGAGGGCGGCGGTTACTACGACTCCGGCTATGTCCAGCCGGTGGACTTCCTCGGCGACGGCACCCGCATTCCCTTCATCCTGGTCTCGCCGCTGGCCAAGAAGGGCCATATCGATCACACTTACTACGATCACGTCTCGCTGCTGAAATTCATCGAGCGCAACTGGCGGCTGCCCACGATCTCCGCCGTCAGCCGCGACCGGCTGCCCAACCCGATTCATGATCGGGACGACAACCGCTACGTGCCGAAGAACCGTCCGGCGATCGGCGACCTGATGAACCTGTTCGCCTTCAGCGATAACGATGGCGATCACGATCACGACGGCGGCTGGCATCATCACGACCACGGTGAGCACGGACACGGCGACGACCGCTGATCGACGGGAGTCTGCCGTTGTCAAGAACAGCCCGCCGCACACGTTGCGGCGGGCCCTTCTGTGCATTGTCCGCGGCGGACGACATTGATGGTGCACCGAATTGCAACATCGTGACGCCGTCAGCGGATTGTCAGCCGATCGTCACGCCCCCGTTATCGACCCTCCGCATCGTCCCGCCGCCGCTTAATGAAGCGGCGCGATGCAACCGAGGTCTTGGGGGATCTTGTAGAATGTCACTTCGATCATCATTCAAATCTGCCTTTCACGAACTGCTCACATTGTCTGTCACGATGTTGTTGCTCGCGTTCGCCGCTGCCGCGCCAAGCCTCGCGCACGATCACGGCTTCGACGACGACGACGACGACAGCTACGCCATCGGTCTGTGGGGCGACCTACCCTATTCCACGCTGCAGGCCACCGTCGGCGTCCCGAACCTGATCGCGGACATGAACGCCCACCGGCTGAAGTTCACCGCGCATGACGGCGACCTGAAGCAGGGCTCCAATTCCGCCTGCGACGCCGGCCTCTATGCCCAGGCGCTCGCCTTCTTCAACAGCCTCGAGGCGCCGGCCATGTTCACGCCCGGCGACAACGACTGGGTCGATTGCGATCGCCCCTCGAATGGCGGCTTCAACTCACGCGACCGGCTCGACTACGAGCGCAAGGTGTTCTTCTCGACGCCGTTCTCGCTCGGCCAGCGCAAGCTGCGCCAGGAGGTGCAGACCGATCCGCTGTGTCTCAGCGCCAACGGCACCAAGGTCGGCTGCGTCGAGAATCGCCGCTGGACCGTTGGCCGCGTGACCTATGCGACGCTGAACATCCAGGGCTCCTGCAACAATCTCTGCGACACCAATCCAGATCCGGACGAATACAACGCGCGCAATGCAGCCGTGATTCTCTGGATGCAGCAGACCTTCGCAGAGGCCAGGAAGCGCCATTCCGCTGCGGTGATGTTCATCACCCAGGGCAACCCGGGCTGGGACCAGGCCGATCCCACGCGCGCGCCGCTGCGCGATCCCAAGACGCTCGCCGAGACGGACGGGCAGCCGGACGGCTTCATCAGCTTTCTGACCGCCTTACGCACCGAAGTCGAGGCGTTCCGCAAGCCGGTCGCCTACGTCCACGGCGATTCCCATTACTTCCGGATCGACCAGCCGTTCCTCAACAGTGCCGGCCAGCGGCTGGAGAACTTCGTTCGTGTCGAAACGTTCGGCGACAATCAGGGCAACGGCAACAACGACGTGCGCTGGGTCAAGGTGACCGTCGATCCGCGCAGCCGCGACGTGTTTTCCTTCCAGCCCGTCACGGTGCCGGCGAACCGCACCGCCGTGCCGGCGCCGACCCGCAACTAAGCCTCATCATGATCGGGTCGCCCAGCCTGGCTGGGCGACCCTCGTCTTTCGCCAAGCAGCTCTGAAGTTGGACTCAACCGAGCGACCGCAGCCAGGCCAGCCGGGCGATCGCCTGCGACGCCAGCCGCTGCATCAGATCGAGCCGGTCCGGTTCGGTCGCTCGCTCCGCATGCTCCAGATACGCGTCCGCGAGCGCCTCCGCCAGCACGGCTGCATCGGCTTGCGCGAGCGCCGCCGGCAGGCGCAGCAGGTCCGCAACCTCCGATGCCATTGCCGCGGCTTCATACGCAAGCTCGCGCACGCGATCCGCCGGGCGGCCAGCGGCGCGCGCAGCCATCGCGCCGAGCAGTTCCGCGAGGCGGCGTTCCAGCCGGCCGGCGTCGATCGTGCCCGTGTCCGACGCCACCGTCGCCGCGCGCCTGGCGTCGGCCTCAAGATGATAGGCACGGCGCCGCTCCTTGCGCAGCGTCGCGACGTGACCGAGTTCCTCTCGCGCCATGGCCTCGGACGCCTTCTTGACCTCGGGATCATCGGCAAATGCCGCGACATAGGACCAGAACGCGAAGGCCCGCTCCTCGTTGCGCACCGCCATCGACAGCGCGCGGTACGGCGTCATCAGCCGTGAGTCCTGGATTTCGCGCGCCGCGCCGGGCTCAAAGGTCTCCGGCGGCTGCCAGCGCACCAGCGACACATCGGGGGCACGCCCCGTTCGCGCTTGCGACCATTGCGCGACACTGTCGACATGCTCGCGCTCGGCCGCGGCCAACCTCGCGAAGACGTCGGCCAGATCGAGCCGGCCTTGACGCTGCATCTCTCCGGACAGCTCGTCGTAGCGATCGGCCGCCTCCTGCTCCATCGCATTGGCGAGCGCGAACAGCTCGTCAATCGAATGCAGGTTCCCGGCCGGTTCCGACTTGAGCGAAAGCGTGCGTGACAACAACATATGATAGTCTGCCTGATTGTCCTGGCCTGTTTGATCCAGCGCAACGTCCGTCGGATTGCGACCCACTAGACAACCGGCACGATAAGGAGTCAATTTAGCCCGACTCTATTTGCTCCGGGATTGTCAATGGCGACGATCCCTTCCTTCCCCGAAACAGTCCTGACTGGAATACGGCCCTTCGTGGGCCGGCCGTTCCGCTTGAGGTGATCATGGTTGCGAGTGATGTCGCCACCAAACGGTGGCGCATGCCTGCTATCTTGGTAGCAATCCTCATCGGGCTCTGCACGATCGCGGCCCCGCGCGCAGCACATGCTGCCGGCGATCTCGCAACCTACCTCTCGAAGATCACGCCGGGCGAGCTCTTCCCCGATGCGGATCGTTTCGGCGTGCCGCAAGGCGAGCCGCCGATCATGCCGGTGTATCGCGGCGATCAGCTCAAGGGTTACGTCTATCTCAACTCCGATTTCGCCAATTCCGTCGGCTATTCGGGCAAGCCGATCCACATCCTCGTCGGCATCGATCCCAAGGGCGTCATCACCGGGCTGAAGCTGGTCGATCACAAGGAGCCGGTCGTGCTGATCGGCATTCCCGAGCCACGCATCGTTGCCGCACTCAATGGCCTGCTCGGCAAGGACATGACGCCGATCGCGCACGGCGCAGAACATGCGCCGCAGGCCGACATCGTCTCGGGTGCCACGGTCACCGTGCTGGTGATGCACGACAGCATCGTGCGCGCCGCCACGCGCCTGATCCGCAGCGGCCGCATTGGTGCCGGCGCTGCGGCGAGCGCCGCCACAGCACAGCCGGGCGTGACCAGGACGGTCGATCCCGACAAGAGCGAGATCCGTGACTGGGGCAGCCTGCTCGGCGACGGCTCGGTGCGGCGCCTGCATCTCAGCATCGGCGACGTCAACGACGCATTCGCCAAGTCGGGCAATGCGGCGGCCGCGCAAAATCCCGAGCCCGGCGATGCCGGCGACACCTTCATCGATCTCTATGTGGCCATGGCCAGCGTGCCCACCATCGGCCGCAGCCTGCTCGGCGACGAGGGCTATCAGCGACTCAAGCAGCGGCTGCAGCCCGGACAGCAGGCGATCGTCGTCGCCGGCGACGGCGTCTACTCGTTCAAGGGCTCCGCCTATGTCAGGGGCGGCATCTTCGACCGCATCGAGGTGCTGCAGGAGGGAGGGAGCACACGGTTCCGCGACAAGAACCACATGCGACTCGGTGCGCTGGCGGCCGCCGGCGCCCCTGCCCTGCGCGAGATCGGGCTGTTCGTCACGCCGCCCGAATTCACGCTCGACCCGACCGAGCCATGGCAGCTCCAGCTCCTGGTGCAACGAAGCACCGGCAGCCACGACAAGGCGTTCCTGACCTTCGATGTCGACTACACCGTTCCAGACGTTTATCTGAAGCACGAGACGCGCGCCGCTGCGACGCCGGCGACGGCCGCACAGCCCGCCCCGGCCACCGCGCAACCAGTCACTGACGACACCGAAGAGCCGTTATGGATGCGCATCTGGCGCTCGCAGACGGTCTCCATCGGCATCACCGCGCTCGCGCTGGCCGTGCTCACCGGGATCTTCTTCTTCCAGAACATTCTGGTGCGCCGTCCCCGGCTCTACACCTGGGTCCGCCGCGCCTATCTCCTGTTCGTGCTGGTCTGGCTCGGCTGGTACGCCAACGCCCAGCTCTCTGTCGTCAACGTCGTCACCTTCATCAACGCGCTGCTGACCGGCTTCCATTGGGAGTTCTTCCTCGCAGCGCCCTTGATCTTCATCCTGTGGGCGGCAACGGCGGCTGGACTGCTGTTCTGGGGCCGCGGGCCGTTCTGCGGCTGGCTCTGTCCGTTCGGCGCGCTGCAGGAGCTGACCAACACAGTGGCAAAATGGCTCAAGGTGCCGCAGATCACGGTGCCCTGGGGGCTGCACGAGCGGCTGTGGCCGATCAAATACATCATCTTCCTCGGCCTGTTCGGGCTGTCGCTGTATTCGGTCGCGCTCGCCGAGCAGGTCGCGGAGGTCGAGCCGTTCAAGACGGCGATCATCCTGAAATTCTCGCGCAGCTGGCCGTTCGTGCTGTATGCCGCGGCGCTGCTCGGCATCGGCCTGTTCATCGAACGCTTCTTCTGCCGCTATCTCTGCCCGCTGGGCGCCGCGCTCGCGATTCCCGGTCGCATCCGCACCTTCGAATGGCTGCGCCGCTGGAAGGAGTGCGGCTCGCCCTGCCAGCGCTGCGCCAAGGAATGCCCGGTGCAGTCGATCCATCCCGAGGGACACATCAACGTCAATGAGTGCATCTACTGCATGCATTGCCAGGAGCTCTACTACGACGACCAGCGCTGTCCGCACATGATCCAAGTCCGGCTCAAGCGCGAGAAGTTCGAGGCGATGTCATCGCCGTCGATGCGCGCCGCCAAATCCGGTCCGAAGACCGTGATCACCCACGCCGGCCGGCCGACGACGGCGCCGGCCCAATCCAACGATCTCACCCATCCATCATAAGGAGACGACGATGGCGCACGACGACGACCAGACGAAACTCAGCCGCCGGCAGATCGTCGGCACCGCCGCACTGGGCGCGGCCGGCGTGGCCGGCAGCATCGGCCTCGGCAAGAGCATCGAGACGACACCGGCCGCGGCGCAGGCGCGAGCTGGACAGAGCGGGGGCAAGGCCGAGGTCGCGCCGGGTCAGCTCGACGAATACTACGTCTTCTTCTCCAGCGGCCAGACCGGCGAGCTTCGCATCGTCGGCATGCCGTCGATGCGCGAGCTGATGCGCATCCCCGTCTTCAACCGGTGCAGCGCCACTGGCTGGGGCCAGACCAACGAGAGCCGCAAGATCATGACCGAGGGGCTGCTGCCCGAGACGCGCGAGCGGCTCAAGGATCGGCTCGGCATCTGGATGAACGGCGACTGCCACCACCCACACATGTCGTTCACCAACGGCACCTATGACGGACGCTACGTCTTCATCAACGACAAGGCCAATACCCGCCTAGCCCGCATTCGCACCGACGTCATGAAGTGCGACAAGATCATCGAGCTGCCGAACCAGTACACGATCCACGGCATGCGTCCGCAGAAATTCCCGCGCACCGGCTACCTGTTCTGCAACGGCGAATATGAGGTGCCACTGCCGAACGACGGCAAGGTGCTCGACGACAAGTCGAAATACTGGTCGATGTTCTCGGCCGTCGACGGCGACACCATGACGGTTGCCTGGCAGGTGATCGTCGACGGCAATCTCGACAACACCGATTGCGACTACCAGGGCAAATATGCCTTCGCGACCTGCTACAATTCCGAGAAGGGCGTGACGCTCGCCGAGATGACCGCGAGCGAGCAGGACTGGGTGACGATCTTCAACATCAAGCGCATCGAGGAGGCCGTCAAGAAGGGAGACTTCAAGGAGATGAACGGCGTTCCCGTCATCGATGGCCGCAAGGGCTCGCCCTACACCCGCTACGTTCCGGTCTCGAACAGCCCGCACGGCCTCAACACGGCCCCTGACGGCATCCATGTCGTCGCCAATGGCAAGCTGGCGCCGACGGTCACCGTGATCGACGTCCGCCTGATCGACAACCTGTTCGACGACAAGATCAAGCCGCGCGATGTCGTCGTGGCCGAGCCGGAGCTCGGCCTCGGGCCGCTGCACACCGCCTTCGACGGCCGCGGCAACGCCTACACCACGCTGTTCCTTGACAGCCAGGTCTGCAAATGGAGCCTCGATCTCGCCAAGCGCGCCTTCAAGGGCGAGAAGGTCAACCCGATCATCCAGAAGCTCGACGTCCACTATCAGCCGGGCCACAACCACGCCTCGATGGGCGAGACCAAGGAAGCCGACGGCAAATGGCTGCTGTCGCTGAACAAGTTCTCCAAGGACCGTTTCCTGAATGTCGGCCCGCTCAAGCCGGAGAACGACCAGCTGATCGACATCTCCGGCGACAAGATGGAGCTGGTGCACGACGGCCCGAGCTTCGCCGAGCCGCACGACGCCGTGATCGTGCATCGCTCCAAGCTCGAGGGGCGCGTGACCTCGATCTGGAAGCGCGACGACCCGTTCTTCGCCGACGCCCGCAAGCAGGCCGCGGCCGACGGCGTCACACTGGAGAGCGACGCCAAGGTGATCCGCGACGGCAACAAGGTGCGCGTCTACATGTGGTCCAGCGCGCCTGCCTACGCGCTCGAGAAGTTCGAGGTCAAGCAGGGCGACGAGGTGACCGTCTATGTCACCAACATCGACGACGTCGAGGACCTGGTGCACGGCTTCTGCATCGTCAACTACGGCGTCAACATGGAGATCGATCCGCAGCAGACCTCGTCCGTGACGTTCATCGCGGACAAGCCCGGCGTGTACTGGTATTTCTGCACATGGTTCTGCCACGCCATGCACATGGAAATGCGCGGACGCATGCTGGTCTCGCCGCGGAACGCGTGAGCGATGCGGCGCATGCGCCATATCAAGACTCTGGGGCTGGCGACGCTCGTCGTCGCCGGCCTGCCCTTCCGCGCCCAGGCGGCGACTCTGCAGGTCGGAGCTGAAACCACCGACCTGCAGGCCCTGCTCGACCGCGCCGCCGACGGCGACGAGATCGCGCTCGCCACCGGCACCTATCGCGGACCGCTACGGATCAGCCACCGCTTGACGCTGGCTGGGGCTCCAGGCGCCGTGATCAGCGGTGGCGGCGAGGGCAGCGTCATCACCGTGGCGGCGCCGGGCACCGTCATTCGCGGCCTCGCCATCGACGGATCCGGCCGTGCGCTGGAGCAGATGGATTCCGGCATCTTCGTCGAGCAGGCCGCGCACGACGCACTGATCGAGAACAACCGCATCGAAGGCAATCTGTTCGGCGTCTATCTGCACGGATCGGCCAACGCCATGGTCCGTCACAACAGCATCATCGGCCTGCGCGCGACGCGTGGCGGCGTGACCGGCAACGGCGTCTCCGTCTGGAACGCGCCGGGCGCCAAGGTGATCGACAACCAATTCCGGTACGGCCGCGATGGCGTGTTCGCCATCACCAGCCGCAACAACGTCTTCAGCCGCAATCGCTTCAGCGACCTGCGCTTCGCGGTGCACTTCATGTACACCAACGACAGCGAAATCTCCGGCAACGTCTCGACCCGCAACATCATCGGCTATGCGATGATGTTCTCCAAGGCGCTCGTCGTGAGGGATAACGTCTCGGATCACGACCGCGACCGCGGCTTGCTGTTCAACGCGGCCAATGGCTCGCAGATCTCCGGCAACAGCGTGATCGGCGGGCTCCAGCCGGCAGACCGCTGGGCCACCGCGGAGAACCGGGGCACCGACGAAGGCGTGCCGCAGGCCGATGCGAGCACGGCCACGCCGACCGCCGGCGCCCGTCCCGGTCCCGAGAAATGCGTGTTCATCTACAACACCAACAACAACCATATCACCGACAACTGGTTCGAAGGGTGCGAGATCGGCGTTCACTTCACCGCCGGCTCCGAGGGCAACGACATCAGGGGCAATGCCTTCGTCAACAATGCCAGCCAGATCAAGTATGTCGGCACCCGCCATCTCGACTGGTCGAAAAACGGCCGCGGCAATTATTGGAGCGACAACCCGGGCTTCGACCTCAACGGCGACGGCATCGCCGACACCGCCTATCGGCCGAATGATCTGATCGACCGCGTATTGTGGACCGCGCCGGCCGCCAAGGTCCTGATCAACAGCCCAGCCGTGCAGGTGATCCGCTGGGCGCAGGCGCAGTTTCCCGCGATCCTGCCCGGCGGAGTCGTCGACAGCCATCCCCTGATATCGCCGCCGGCGCGCCGCGCCGCTGCAGAAAGCGGGCCTCGATGACCGCGACGATCCATGTCGCCGACGTGATCAAGCACTACGGCAAGGTCGAAGCCGTGAGGGGCGTCTCGTTCGATCTCGCCGCCGGCGAGATGGTGGCGCTGATCGGCCACAACGGCGCCGGCAAGACGACGCTGATGAAGATGATGCTCGGGCTGATCCGCCCCACCCGCGGCACCATCGCCGTACTCGGTGAAAATCCAGCCGCCGGCGAGTTCTCCTCGCGGCGCCGCCTCGGCTACCTGCCGGAGAACGTCGCCTTCGATGCCGCCCTTACCGGCCGCGAGACCCAGACCTTCTACGCACGGCTCAAGCGCGAGCCGGTCGGACAGGCCCTCGAGCTGCTCGACGTCGTCGGACTAGGCGATGCCGCAAAGCGCCGCGTCAACACCTACTCCAAGGGCATGCGCCAGCGCCTTGGGCTGGCACAGGCGCTGATCGGCCGCCCGCGCGTGCTGCTGCTCGACGAACCGACCAGCGGTCTCGATCCGGAGCTCCGCCAGACCTTCTACGAGGTGATCGAGCGGCTCGCCGCCGAGGGCACGACGGTGCTGCTGTCGTCGCATGCGCTGACCGAGTTGGAGGAACGCGCCGGCCGCGTCATCATTATGAACCGCGGCCTGAAGGTCGCCGACGGCACACTCGACGAGCTGCGCCGCCTCGCGCGATTGCCGACCCGGATTCGAGTCAAGGTCGCCTCCCTGCCGCCGTCGGGCCCGCCGGCCTGGCTCCCGCCGGCCGCGTCCTATCGCCGGGTGAACGGCCACATCGTCGAGATCGACGCAGCGCCGGACGAGAAGATCGAGCTACTGCGTCTGGCGACGGCCGACGCCACCGCCGTCCAGGATCTCGAGCTCATTCCACCCAGTCTCGACGAGCTCTACGCGCATTTCCTGCGCCACGCGGAGCACCCGCAATGACCAGCGTGATCACCATCGCCGCCAAGGAGATCCAGCAGGCGATCCGCAATCGCTGGGTGCTGGCCTCGACCCTGCTGCTGGCCGGACTCGCGCTGTCGCTGACCTTCCTCGGCAGCGCGCCGACCGGTACCGTCGGCGCGCGAGCGCTCGATGTCGTCATCGTCAGCCTGTCGAGCCTGACCATCTTCCTGATCCCGCTGATCGCGCTTCTGATCTCGCACGATGCCATCGTCGGCGACATGGAGCGCGGCACCATGCTGCTGCTGCTCAGCTATCCCGTAGCGCGCTGGCAGGTGCTGCTCGGCAAGTTCCTCGGTCATCTCGCGGTGCTCGCCTTCGCGACCTGCCTCGGCTATGGCGCCGCCGCGGTGGCGCTGCTGATCGCCGGCAGCCACTTCGACAGCGACGGGCTCGCGGCCTTCGCCGCGATGATCGGCTCCTCCGTTCTGCTTGGCGCGGTGTTCGTCGCAATCGGCTATCTCGTCAGCGCCGTCGTGCGCGACCGCGGCACCGCAGCGGGTGTCAGCATCGGCCTGTGGCTCGTGCTCGTCCTGATCTACGACATGGCGTTGCTCGGCCTTCTGGTGATCGACCAGGGCCGCAACGTCTCCGGCGGCGTGCTCAGCGCGCTGCTGCTGCTCAATCCGACCGATGCCTACCGGCTTTTCAACCTGACCGGCTTCGCCAATGTCAGCCTGTTCTCCGGCATGGCCGGGCTCGCCGGCAGCAGCACGCTGTCGGTGCAGGCGCTGCTCGCGGCGCTGGTGCTGTGGACGTTGGTACCGCTCGCCGGCGCCGCGCTGGCCTTCTCACGGAGGGAGCTATGAAACGCCTCGCTTTCGCCTGCGCGCTCATCGCCGCCTTTGCTCTCGGCGCCTGCGACGACAAGCAGGCCGCCGCGCCGCCGCCGCCGATCAAGCTGACGGCGGAGGCGATCGGGCATTATTGCGGCATGAACCTGCTCGAGCATTCCGGTCCCAAGGGACAGATCTTCGCCGCCAGCCTGATCGAGCCGGTGTGGTTCTCCTCGGCCCGCGACGCCATCGCCTTCACGATGCTGCCCGACGAGCCCAAGGACATCCAGGCGATCTACGTCTCCGACATGGGTAAGGCCGCGAGCTGGGACAATCCGGGTGCCGACAATTGGGTCGAAGCCCGCAAGGCGGTGTTCGTGATCGGCAGCCGCCTCAAGAGCGGCATGGGCAGCGACGAGGCTGTACCGTTCTCGGATCGGAGCGCCGCCGAGCGCTTCGCGGCCGAGCACGGCGGTCGAATCGTCGGCTTCACCGAGGTGCCGCGCGACTATGTGCTGAGCTCCCCCGACGACAACGCCGGCACGAACGAGCCGGGCCACAAGGACACGACTGAGGTGCGACGATGACAAATCAGCTCTCGCGTCGGCGCTTCATCCGCATCAGCGCCGCACTGGCGGGCCTTGCGATCGCACCCTGCGGCAGGCAGGCGGCCGGCAGCACCGCTGGCCTCGTCGAATGGCGCGGCACGTTGCTCGGCGCCGTTGCCACGATCAAGCTTCATCACCATGACCGGCGCGAGGCCGAGCGGGTGATCCAGGTCTCGATCAGCGAAGCACGGCGACTCGAGCGCCTGTTCAGCCTTTATCTTGAGGACTCGGCGCTGGTCACATTGAACCGCACCGGCGTGTTGGTCGCACCGGCGCCGGAGCTGGTCGACATCCTCACGCTCTCGCAGCGCTACGCCGCGTTGACCGACGGCCGCTTCGACCCGACCGTGCAGCCGCTGTGGACGCTCTATGCCGATCATTTTTCGCACCCCGATGCGAATCCCGACGGCCCACCGCAGGCGGCCGTACAAGAGGCGCTGGCGCGGGTCGGCCATCAGCGGCTCAGCGTCAGCCGCGATCGCATCGTCATGCCGCGCGGCACGGCGCTCACCCTGAATGGCATCGCGCAGGGCTATGTCACGGATCGGATCGTCGACCTGCTGCGCAGCGAAGGCGTGCAGCAGAGCCTGGTCGACATGGGCGAAGCCCGCGCCATCGGCGCGCGGCCGGACGCCCGGCCCTGGGAGATCGCAATCGCCGACCCCGACGTTCCCGATCGGATCGCCGCGATGCTACCGATCATCGATCGGGCCGTATCGACGTCAGGCGCCTATGGCCTCCGCTTCGATCCGCACGGCCGCTTCAATCATCTGTTCGATCCGCACAGCGGCGGCTGCGCGCAGCGCTATCGCAGCGTGACCACGGTCGCCGGCAATGCCACGGCGGCCGACGCGCTTTCGACCGCGTTTAGTCTGATGTCGGAGCCTGAGATCCGTACGCTGCTGCCGCGCACCGAGGTCGACCGTGTCCACCTGATCGACGCGGCGGGAGCCGCAGTCGACCTTATCGGTTGAATTCTTTCTGCGGCTGGATCAGTCGAGAGCACGATCACAGGACGCCAGTCGAGGGACGAAACCACCGGCACCTCGGACGCGATGCGCGCAGCGGGCCCGCCTCTTCATGTCATATCAAAACCGTGCAGCCATCTCCACGAGCCGCCTGTGCGCCCGCTCACGCGCCACGCCGGTGTGCGCGGCCGGCCCGATCGCCACGAAGTGCAGATCGCGAAGCCCCATGAAGCGCAGCGCCTCGCGCAAATAGGGCGTCGCGAGATCGGTGCGCCCCCGGCTGATGCCGCTGGTGAAGTCGCCTCCGCTGGCGAGGATCACCAGCGTCGGACGATCCTTCAGAAGTGGCAGGTAGCCGCGCGACGGATCGAAGCGAAAGGTGAGGCCCGGCTGATTGATGATATCCAGCCAGTGCTTGAGCTTGTAGGGAATGCCGAAATTCCACATCGGCGTCGAGATCACGACGCGCTCGGCCAGATCGAGCCGCACCGCCATGCGCTCGGCCACCGCGAACGCCTCCCGCTGGCCATCGGTGAAGGCGCGTCCACCCGTGCGGGCATACTTCGCCTGCAAAATCTCGCCCTCGAACTCCGGCAGCTTCTCGCGCCACAGATTCATCTCGTCGACGTCCCAGCCCGGCCGCGCCTGCCTGAAGCGGTCGAGGAAGGCGTGCGCGCCGGCGCTGGATTCCGAATCTGCCCGCGGCGAGGCGACGAGATGCAGCAGCTTGGGCATGTCTCACCCCAGCGCCCTGATCACTGCGTCGGCCCTGGTCACGACAGCAACGTTCTGCATGGCGAAGTTGATCGACGCATTGTGCCAGTCCGCGTTCATCGTCGAGCAGCAATCCTCCGGCACCACCATGAAGTAGCCTTTGTCGGCCCCTGTGCGCGCGGTGTGCTCGACCGACATGTTGGTCCAGGCCCCCGTATTGATGATCACGTCACGCCCGGTGGCCTTGAGAATGGTCTCGAGCCGCGTGCCCTCCCAGGCGCTCATCCGCATCTTCTCGACGACGAAGTCCCCGCTCCGCGGCTCCAGCCCAGCGACCGGCGCAGCCCCCCAGCTGCCGCGCACCATCGCCTTGCTGTCGACCAGCCCCTCGAACAGCGGCGCGTTCAACGTCACGCCGGGCGCGCCCGGCTCGACCACGAACCAGACGTGGACGATGACGACGCCGCGCGCGCGGGCGACCTCGGCAAGCCGGCGGACGTTGTCGACGACGCGCTGCTGCCTGGCATGACCGGGAGCCCCCGAATCGGCAAACGCGCCGCCGTCCATGATGACGTCGTTCTGCAGATCCTGGATGATCATCGCGCAGCGGCGCGGATCGAGCTGCATGTCGCCCGACGCCAGCAGCGGCGCCGGTGGCGCGCCTGTGGACGTCGCGCTGGATGGGGACGAGCCCGCCGCAGCCCCCCGCGTCTGGGCCCTCATATAGGGCTCGTGGCGCGGGCCGACCTTGGTCGCGATCGCATAGACCGAATGCGTCGCGGTGAGATAGAGCGTGCGAAAATCGGCGCCGCCCCAGGCGAGATTGGCGACCAGTTCCGGGACGCGCACCTTGCCGAGCAACTCGCCGGTGCGCGCATAGACCCAGACGCCGCCCGGCGCGGTCACCCAGACATTGCCGCGCTGATCGCATTTCATGCCGTCGGGCACGCCGGGCTCCAGCTCGGAGCGGATGCCGCTGGCAAACACGCGCCCGTTCGAGAGCGGCCCGTCGCTACCGACGTCGAACACGCGGATCAACGCCTGCACGGTGTCGTTGACATAGAGCAGCGCCTCGTCCGGCGAGAAGCACAGCCCGTTCGGCTGGTCGAACAGATAACGATCGACCAGCAGCCGCGGCGGACCGCCGCCCGGCGGCACCCGGTAGACGCCCTGGAAGCCGAGCTGGCGCGGCCGCTCGACGCCGTAGACCGGCATGCGGCCATACCAGGGATCGGAGAAGTAGATTGCGCCGCTGGAATGGACGCACACGTCGTTCGGACTGTTGAGCTCCTGGTTGTCGACATGCGAGGCCAGGATCTCGCGGCGGCCATCGGGCCGCTCGCGCACCAGCGACGACGTCGCGTGCTCGCAGACGATCAAATTGAGGTCGGCATCATAGGTCATGCCGTTGCACTTGTTCGACGGCCGACGCATCTCGACCACGCCGCGCTTCGCGTCCCAGCGGCGGCGGACGTCGGCCGGCATGTCGGAGAACAGCAGGAAATGCTCGATCGGGTGCCAGATCGGCCCTTCCGTGAAGTCGAAGCCGGTCGCGACCTGGGACACCGGTGCGTAGGGGTCGATCAAGCTCTCGAATTCAGGGCGCAAGGTCACATGGGTCATGGCCGATCCTCGCGCCGACTACGCCGGAAACCATTGCCGCTGCGGCAGCGACTGCACGATGGGACCCGGCACCTGGTCGTGCAACCGCCCTGTCACCACGCCGCCCTCGATCTTGGCCGGGCGATCATGCACCGGCAACAGATAGCGGGAGCTCGACAGCAGCTTCTTGATCGCCGCCTTCTCGGCGCGCTTCGAGGTGCCGTGATTGCCGGTCGTGCGCGGCTCCGCGTCCTGGATCTCGTTGAACGGGGTCACGATCTGGTCGTTGAAGTCGTAGATCACGTCGCCGCAGATGCTGGCGATGCCGTCGGCGGTGTGGACGTGGATGTTCATCGAGCCTTCGGTGTGGGCATTGGCGGCATCGCAATAGACCCCCGGCATCAGCTCGACAGGTCCGGTCAGCTCGAGATCGAGGAAGCGCAGCGCGCTCTTGGTGTGCAGCCGGTCGATCAGGTGCTTGATGTCCGGCGCCGGATATTGCGGGTGCATCAGCCCGGACACCGAATATTCAAGCTCGCGGCGGTTGAGCACGACCGTCGTGTTCATCGGGAACAGATCGTCCTTTCCCGCATGATCGATGTGCAGATGGGTGTGGCAGACATAACGGACGTCGCCCATGCGCACGCCATGCCGCGCCAGCTGGTTCCCGATCATGTTCTCATGGTACTGCAGCCCGCGCATGCCCAGCGTCTCCATGATCTGGTTGGAGCGGTAGCCGGTGTCGACCACGACCGGATACGGTCCGCCCAGGATCAGGAAGCCGAGCGTCAGCACCCGGCGGGTGCGGCCGCAGTCGCGGCCCAGCACGAGGAAGCTCGATTCGAGCTCGATATCACCATAGTCGAGAATCTTGATTTCCAGCGCCATGAGCGTTCCCTGTTGCTTTTGTTGTCGTTGCAGGCGGTATCATCCCAGCCGATAGACGCGGCGCGCCGTCTCTCCCATGACCTGCGCGCGTGCACGCTTGTCGAGGCCGTGGATGGCAGCCTCATAGGCTGCCACCAGTGTGCGATAGTCGGTCCAGAGCTTCTCGATCGGAAAGTTCGAGCCGAACAGGCAGCGCTCGGGGCCGAAGATAGCGAGGGTCTCGCGTACGACATCGGCGACATCAGCGGGATCGTTGCGGCGGATGAAGGTGCCGAGGCCCGAGAGCTTGCTGACGACATTGCGGCAGGCCGCAAGCTTATGCATGCCGGCGCGCCATTGCTCGCGTCCCGCCGGCGACCGGTCCTCCAGCATGCCGGCGTGCTGGAGGACGAAGGTGACGGCCGGACAGCTCTCGGCCAGCGCCGCGGCGCCGGCCATTTGCCCGGCAAACACCTGCAGGTCGAACGACCAGCCGTAGTCGGCCAGCCGCGCCATGTTGGCGCGGACATTCCGTTGACTGCAGAGATCGGGCGACTCCGCGAACCGGTACAACGGATTCTCATGCCAGTGCAGCTGCATGCGAACGCCGCGCACCAGCGGATAACGCGCGAGCCGATCGAATTGCGGCCGCGCGTCATCAACGGCGAGATCGGCATAGGCGACGATGGCATGCGGATAGCCGTGCTGATCGGCGGTGCGCTGCACCCACGCGGCCTCCTCCTCGAAGCCGTCCTTGGCCCAGTTGGTCTGGACGTAGACCGATTGCGTCACACCGCTGCCGGCGATGTCCCCGAGATATTCCTCGATCGGGTAGTCGCGCCGGATCGACTCATAGGGCCCGAAGATCCGCGGCTGCATCGGGCCGACCAGCCAGGGCAGGTCGGCCTGGCGCCAGATGTGATGATGCGCATCGACATAGCCGGTCATGCCGCCCTCCTCTGCGCCAGCGACAACACATGCGCGACGATGGCTTCGTCCGAGCCGCCCGGCACCATGTCATCGACAAGTGGCGCAATGGCCTGCAGCGCTTCCGTCTGCGGCCTGAAGCCCGGCCCAGTCGCCAGCGGCGTCAGCCAGCTCAGGCGCCAGGCGCGCAGCGACAGTTTCCACACGGCTTCGCGGAGCACTTGATGGTCACCCCGCTCCAGCCCGTCCGAGATCACCAGAACCGCCGCGCCCCGCGCATAGATCGAGAATCGCGGCACGCCGAGGAAAGCCTGCAGCGCCTCGCCGATGCGCGTGCCACCGTCCCAGTCGCTGACGAGATGCGAAGCCGCCAGCAGCGCCTGCTCGCGCCGCTTCAGCCGCAACGGCCGCGTGACCCGCGTCAGCCGCGTGCCCAAGGTGAACACCTCGGCCTGCGGCACCGCCTGGACCAACACATGAGCGAGCCGCATGTTGTCCTCGGTCCGCGCCTTCATCGAGCCGGAGACGTCGATCAACAGCAGCAGCCGGCGCAGCCGCGGCCGGCGCCTCAAGCGCCGCAGCGACAGCACCTCGCCATCGCGCCGCACGCTTTCACGCAAGGTTCGGCGCAGGTCGACGAAGCTGCCGCGCCGCGCGCGCATGCGCCGATGGCCTCGCCGCTTCGGTAGCTTCGCACGCGCCTGACGCGCCAGAAGCTGCAGCGGACCGCCTCCCGTGGTCGCACTCAACCGACGCACAACCAACGCCTCGGCGCGCGTTGCCGCCAGACCGGACTCGTTCTGGTCCTGCGCAATGTCGGGATCGACGGCGCTGTCGCCCTCCTCCTGCAGCCGCACGACATCGTCCTGCCTGTCGCTCTCGCTGAACGCCGTCGCCTCGGCGACACCGAAATGGACGTCGAACAGCAGATTGTAGGTCGCGAGCCGCTCGGGAGGTGGCGCGAGGGTCGCCGTCCCGGCACGGCGGATATCCTCGATGCTGACAGGCCCCAGCAGTTCGATCGCAGCGAGGAAGGCGGTGGTCTGCTCCGGCGCAATTGCGAAGCCGTTTCGCCGCAACAGCGCAGCGAATGTCACGAAGATCTCAGTCGCATGCGGCAGGCGCGCCTCGCTCATGTCATCGCCTCCGCAAGCAGGGCATCGAGCCGAGGCGCGATGAAGGAAAGATCCTCCTCGTCCTTCAGCGCTACGCCGATCGAGCGCCGGAAGGCGTCGGGCCAGCGCGCGCCGGTCTGGTTCAGAAGCGTCGCGGCCTCGGCCCAGTCGACCGCCTCGGCAATGCCGGGCGCCTTGCTCAACGGCTCACGCCTGAGCTTCGCCACCGCCGCCACGACGGCGCGCGCGGTCGCCTCGGCCACGCTGGACGCGCGCATCATCACGATCCGTGCCTCGCGCTCCGCATCGGGATAGTCGATCCAATGATAGACACAGCGGCGGCGCAGCGCTTCATGCAGCTCACGGGTGCGGTTCGAGGTCAGCACCACGATCGGCCGCTCGGCGGCACGGATCGTGCCACGCTCTGGAATCGAGATCTGGAAGTCGGAGAGGAATTCGAGCAGGAAGGCCTCGAACTCCTGGTCGGCGCGATCGATCTCGTCGATCAGCAGCACCGTCGAGTCGGGCGCGCGCAGGCAGGCCAGCATCGGCCGCTCGATCAGAAAACTCTCGCCATAGATGTCGATGCTGTCCTCGCCGGCCTGGCGGATCGCGAGCATCTGGCGCGGATAGTTCCACTCGTAGAGCGCCGCCGCAGCGTCGACGCCTTCATAGCATTGCAGGCGGATCAGCTTGCGGCCGAGCACCGCGGCGACTGCCTTCGCCGCCTCGGTTTTTCCGACGCCGGGCGCACCCTCCAGCAGCAGCGGCTTGCCTAGCGCAAGCGCGAGATAGGCAGCGGTGGAGAGTCCCTCATCGGCGAGATAATAAGCCGCGCGCAGCGCCTTCTCCAGCGCCTGCGGCGAGTCGATGCCGACGATGTTGCTGCGGACGACCATATCGTTTCACCGCCGCGTCTGCGGCCGCGCGCCGCCCTGAGCCTTGATCGCGCGCAGCACCTTCTCCGGCGTGATCGGCAGCTCATCGATTCGCACGCCCACCGCATTGAAGATCGCATTCGCGATCGCGGGCAGCACCGGATTGGCGCACATCTCACCCGGCCCCTTGCCGCCGAACGGGCCGTCCGGCGCGGGGCGTTCCAGCACGGCGATGTCGTGCGGACAGATGTCGCCGGGTCCCGGCATCAGATATTCGACGAAGTCGCGCGGCCCTTGTTTGGGATCGGGATAATACGGCTCGGTCGTCTCATAGAGTGCATGGCTCATGCCCATCCAGGCGCCGCCGACCAGTTGCTGCTCGACCAGACGCGGATTGAGCGCACGTCCCAGCTCATAGGCGCTGTCCATCCTGACCACACCGACCTCACCGGTCTCGTCATCGACCTCGACCTCCGCGACGAGGCACGCATGCGCGTAGCAGGTGGCCGGCGACATCTCGCCGGTCTCGGGATCGACGTCCGACAACGGCACCAGGAAGATGCCGCGACCGGAGATGGTCTTGCCCTGTCGGAACTGGGCGGCGATGGCGACGTCCTTGACCGAGATCGAGCGATGCGGCGCGCCCTTGACGTGGATGTTGCCGCGGCCGTCGGTTTCGAGATCGCTGGCGTTGACCTCGAGCTCCTCGGCCGCTGCCTCCATCATGACGCCGCGCGCCTCCCTGGCCGCCGCCATGACGGCATTGCCGACGCGATGGGTGCCGCGCGAGGCGAACGAGCCCATGCAGTGCGGCCCGGTGTCGGAATCGGCGGTGTCGACATAAACGTCCTCGACCGGCACGCCGAGCGTCTCGGCGCAGATCTGCCGCGTGACCGACTTCATGCCCTGCCCGAGATCGATCGACGACAGCGCCACCGTGAACTTGCCGCTGGGATTGGAATGCACCAGCGCTTGGCTCGGATCGCCGCCGAGATTCATGCCGATGGGATAGTTGATCGCCGCCATGCCGCGGCCGCGGTGCCTCGTCATTTCAGCGCCTCCTCGTGCCGAATACCGACGAGAACCGCGTCGCGCCGTGTGCGGGAGCCGGTGCCGGGCTCTGTGGGGGTGGTGACGGCGGCTCTGGAGGTGGAGAAACTGGAAGCCCTCGGTCGTAGCTCGTGCGCTGCTGCGCCGGCGCAGGCCGCGCGCTCACCGGCTCACGTGGCGTGGAGGGAACAGCCGCCCGCGTTCCGCCGCCATCCTTGCGCGATGACATGCGGCGGAACTCCTCGCGGATCGGCCATTTGGCCTTCTCGGCCGCGACCTGCACGCATTCGATCAGCGCCGTGTTCTTGGCCTCGCGGCGATGCGCCTTCATGTCGCCGTCGCGATAGGCGTTGAGGATGCGGAATTCCATCGGGTCCATGCCGATCAGATGCGCGAGCTTGTCCATCTGGCATTCGAGCGCGAAGTCCATGCCCGTGATGCCAAAGCCGCGCATCGCGGTGGCCGGCGTGCGGTTGGTGTAGACGCAGTAGATGTCGCCATGGACGTTCGGGATCGTGTAGGGACCGGGCAGGTGCGCGGCGCATTTGACCACCGCGTAGCTCGACAGCCGCGTGTAGGCGCCCGAGTCGAAATAGGCGCGGATCTGGCGCGCGACGATGCGGCCGTCGCGCATCACGCCGTCCTTGACGTAGATGCGTTCGGCGCCGCGGGGCGGCCCGAACTGCATCTCTTCCTCTCGCCCGAGCACGTAGCGCACCGGGCGCCCCGTCAACATCGCAGCGAGAATGGCGAGCGGCTCGGTCAGCGTGTCGACCTTGCCGCCGAAGCCGCCGCCGACGGTGCCGCCGATGAAGTGGAAGGTGTTGGACGGCAGGTCGAGGATCTTGGCGCAGGTGTCGAGCGAGAAGAACAGCGCCTGGGTGGAGGTGTAGACGACATAGCGGCCGTTGGTGTCGGGCGCGGCGATCGAGCCGTTGGTCTCGACCGGCGCATGCTCGATCGGCGACATCTGGTAGCGCTGCTCCAGCACATGGTCGGCCTGCGCAAAGCCGCGCTCGACATCTCCGAAGCGCAGCTTCTGGTGATCGTAGCGCTCGTGATAGGTGAACGTGTTCTTCGGATAGGTCTCGTTGACAACAGGCGCGCCCGGTCTCAACGCCTCCTCGACATCGAACACGGCCGGCAAGCTCTCGTAGTCCACCCGCACCTTGGCAGCCGCCTCGGCTGCGGCGCGCGGCGTGTCAGCGACCACGGCAACGATCGGCTCGCCCTTGTAGCGGACCTTATCGACGGCGAGCGTCGGCTCATCGTCCTTGCCGAAATTGATCAGGCTGAGCAGCGTGTTGAGGTTGCGCGGCACGTCGCCGCCCCTGATGATCCGCCGCACGCCGTCGCTTCGCTCGGCCTCGCCGGTGTCGATGCGACGCAGCCGCGCATGCGGCTGCGTCGACCTCACGACCCTCAGGTGCAGCATGCCTTGCAGCTTGTGGTCATTGAAATAGGTCGAGGTCCCCGTGACGTGGCCCAGCATGTCCTGGCGCTGCGTGCCCTTGCCGACCTCGTTGAGATTGTCGTCGCGCTCGTCGGCGAAGATGTCCTTGCGCAGTTCCAGCATGGCGATCTCCCCTCAGGCGCTCGCGCGCAGCGACGCGGCTGCCGCCAGCACCGCATTGATGATCGGCTCGTAGCCGGTGCAGCGGCAGATGTTGCCGGAGATCGCCTCCACCACCTGCTCGCGGCTCGGCTGCGGGATCTTGTCCAGCAGCGCCTTGGCCGCCATCAGCATGCCCGGCGTGCAATAGCCGCATTGCGCGGCAAACCCCTCGGCGAAAGCGCGCTGCAGCGGATGCAGGGTCGGACCGCTCTTGATACCGTCGAGCGTCTCGACCGCGCGGCCCTCGACGGCTTCGGCGAGCGTCAGACACGACAGATGCGCGTCGCCGTCGATCAGCACGGTGCAGGCGCCGCAGCCGCCCTGACCGCAGCCGAATTTCGGCGTGACGTCGCCGATCATCTCGCGCAGCACGACCAGGAGATTGGTGCCGCCGTCGACGAACAGCGCGACGTCGCAAGCATTGTGCCGGAACTGAAGTGGGGTCTTGGCCATGGTCTAGCTCTCCTGTCCCGACAGCAGCCGCCGCAGATGCACGCCGACCACCTCGCGGCGATACCACGCGCTCGCCAGCGAATTGTCCGTAGGTGCCGTTCCCTCGGCTGCCGCAGCAGCGGCGGCGCTGATCGCGCCGGCATCGAGCGGCCGGCCTTCGAGCGCGCGCTCAGCGGCCTTGGCGCGAACAGCGGTCGGCGCCATCGATCCCAGCGCGATCCGCGCGCCGGTCACGCGACCGCCGCTCTGTGGAAGATGCGCCGCGAGCGTGACCACCGATCCGCCCTTCGGCTTGATGCGCGCGATCTTGCGATAGCGGAACGCATCCGATGACGCCGGCCTGATGCAGGACACGGCGACCACCAGCGCAGCACCCTGGCGGTCGCGCGATTGCAGGAAATCCTCGATCGGCATCTCCCGGACGCCAAAGCCGCCCTGCAGCGAGACCATGCCGTCGAGCGCCAGCAGCGCCACCGTGAAGTCGCCGAACGGCGCCGGCGCGAACAGATTGCCGCCGACGGTCCCCATGTTGCGAACCGCCGGGCCGCCGATCGAGCGCGCCGCCGGATGCAGGAAGGACAGCTCGCGCTCGGCCAGAACGCGGGCGAAGGTAACGCCGGCGCCGATCCGGATGCGCCCGCCCGTGGCGTCGATGCTCTGCAGCGCGCGATCGGTGGCGCGGATCACGGTGGCGATCGAGACGTCGCCTTCGTTGAGATCGCGCATGACCAGCGTGCCGCCGCCGAGATAGCGCGCGGCGCGATCCGACGACAGCACCGAGGCCGCCTCGCTCACCGCCTGAAACGTCTTCACCGTGACCGGCATCGGTTCACCTCTTGCTCATGCCGCCTGCTTCAGATGCGATCGGATCGCCTCGAAGCCGGCCTGGTAGATGTCCTCTGCCACCATGCGCGTCAGCGCCTCGGACTGCTCGGGCCGCGTCGTGAACCGGCTCTCCCAGTGCCAGAAGGTGCGGTCACCGTCGGTGACCGGCAGCAGCCGGACATGGGCGACGTAGTTGAACAGCTGGATCGGCGTATCGAGCAGGCAGTAGCTGAAGCTCTGTTCGAGATCGGACAGCGCCAGCAATTGCTCGCGCAGCTCGGAGCCGTCCTTGAGGCGAAAACGCCTAACACAGCCGATCTTGTCGGAGGCTTGCGCGCGCTCGATCGCGGACGTCGCCACCGCCGGATGCCAGCGATCATGGCCGTTGAAGTCGCGCAGCACATTCCACACGATTTCTGTCGGCGCATCGATGATCGTGCTCTTGACGACGTGCGGCACGGCCTAGCCTCCGAACGCGCGCTTGAGGGCATCGAAGCCGCCCTGGAACACGCCGCCGCCGATCGAAGCGATCAGATCGGCCTCGCGCTCGGGCGCGCAGTCGAACTCGGCGGTCCATTCCAGGAAGGTCTTGTCGCCATCCGTGACCGGGGTCAGCCGCAAGGTCGCCACGTAGTTCGACACACCCATCGGCGATTCCAGGATCGAATAGGTGCAGAACATGTCGTAGTCGGACAGGCCGAGCAGCTTCTCGCGGATGCGGTCGCCATTGCGTAAGCGGAAATCCCTGACACAGCCGATCTTGTCGGCGGGCTCACCGCCCTCGATCCGGCTCTCCGCAATCGCCGGATGCCAGTTCGGCAAGCCGTTGAAGTCGCGGACGCGCGCCCACACCCGATCGTTGCGGGCGCTCACGACGGTGGAGACGTAGACCCTCGCCATGGTGCCTCACCCCTTTTTGCGCGGACCGCGGTCGGCCGGCGGTTCGGTTGGGCTGGCGTCCCCCCCTCCGCTTCCCTCTGCGTCCTTGCGCGCCGCGGTCTCTTTCCGGATGCCCTGCATGTCCCTGGCTTCGCGGATCAAGCCCGGCATCTTGGCAAGGCTGCCGCCCTCGACGCCGATGTCGGAGAGGATGGAGTCGATCAGCGGCGCCTGGACACGGTAGCGCAGCGCGGAGTCGATCACCTCGTCGGTAGCGCTGCGGCCCCCATTGCCGTTGCCGCCATTGCCGTTCAGGCCGTCGACCTGGAGGATCCGGATGCCCTCGATCTTCTCCATCGGCTTGACGCTCTCGCGCACGATACCCTCGATGCGGTCGAGCAGCTTGCGCCGGAACAGCGAGTAGCGCGCCTGGTCGGTCAGCACATTCTCGGCCTCGTTGAGCAGCTTCTGTGCTTCCGCCTCGACAGCCGCGCGGACCCGCTCGGCCTCGGCGGCGATCCGGGTCTCCTCCGCCTGCTTTTCGGCAATCATCACCTCCACGGTCTTGCGCCGGCGGGCGATCTCGCTCTCGCGCGCAGTGATCACTTTTTCCGTTGCCTCGGTGGCACGCGTGCGCGCCTCCTCGGCGGCGACCTTGGCCGCGGATTCCTCCAGAGACTTCTGATACAGCGCGATCGCCTTCTCCATCAGCGCCGTCTCGACGTCCTTCTCGCGGTTCACTTCGAGCTTGCGCAGCTCGCGCTCGCGGCCGATGCGGGCCTCGTCGAGACCGCGATCGGAGGCGATGCGCGCGCGCTCGACCTCCTCGCGGGCGGCGATCTCGGCCTCCTGCAGCGACTGCACACGCGCGACCTCGAGCTGCTCGATGGCGCGGCGGCGCTCCAGCCGGACAGCCTCCAGCGCCTGTTCGCGCGACACGTCCGCAGTCTCGACCTGCTTGCGCGCGACGATCTCGGCTTCCCTGACCTGCCGATCGGCATCGATGCGCTCAGCGCGCTTGGCGGCGAGCTCGATCACCCTGATCTCGTCGGCGAGCTCGATCGCTTTCTTCTGATCGATGTTCAGCACCTCGCGCGTCCGCGACGAGGCGATGCGCTCAGCCTCCAGCGCCAGCTCGACCTCGATGCGGCGCCGCTCCACGGCCTCGCGCCGCTTCAAATCCGCGGCTTCGACGGCCTCGGTGCGCTGGATCTCCAGGCTCCGCGTCTCCTTCTCCGAGCGGATGCGCTTCTCGGCGACTGCCTGCTCCTGCGCGATACGGGCCGCCTCGATCGCCTCGCGCGAGGCGATGTCGGCCTCCTCGATGGTCCGGATGCGCGCGATCTCCAGCGCACGCACCCGTTCCTCCTGCGCGATGCGGCTGGCTTCCGTCGCCTCGCGCGCGGCAATGCCGGCGATCTCGATGCCCTGGTTGCGCTCGATCTCCAGCTTGCGCGTGGCATGCTCGGCGGCGATGCGCTCTGCGGACAGCACCTGCTCACGCGCAATGCGCGCGGCTTCGACCGCCTTCTGCGCCGCGATCTCGGCCTCCTGGATGTTGCGCACCTGGGCGATCTCGGTGGCGCGCGTCCGCTCGTCGGAGCTGATGCGCTCCAGATTGACGATCATGGTCTGCGCGATCCGCGCCTTCTCGGTCGCCTCGCGCGCCGCGATCTCCGCCTCCTCGATCGCGCGGGTTCGCTCGATCTCGCGGCGGCGCGTCTCCTCGTCGTTGGCGATGCGCGCATCCGAGACCACGCGATCCTGCTGGATCCGCGCCTTCTCCACTGCCTCGCGCGCCGCAATCTCGGCCTCCTCGATGGTACGCGTCCGCTCGATGTCGCGCTGGCGCACCTCCCGCTCGGATTCGATGCGCGCGGCATCGATCGCGCGCTGGTTGGCGATCCGCGCCTTCTCGATGTCCTCGCGCGCCAGCAGCTCGCGCTCCTCGACAGCGCGCGTGCGCTCGATCTCGCGCTGCCGCGTGTCGCGCTCGGCCGCGATCCGCGCCTCCGCAATCGTCAGCTCGTTGGCGATGCGGGACTTCTCGATCGCCTCCCGTGCCATGATCTGTGCCTGCTCAGCCTCGGTCTCACGCAGCGCGCGCTCGCGCGCGACCTCCGTCCGCTGCAAGGCACGGCGCATCTCGATATCGCGCTCCTGCTCCAGCCGTGCCGTCTCGCTCTCCCGCTCGATCTCCAGCGCCTCGCGCTCGGCTTCGAGATTGCGGGTGCGGATCTTGATCATCGAGTCCTGCTCGATGTCGTTGCGCAGCTTGCGCTTGCTTTCGATGTCCTCCATCAGCCGTGTCAAGCCCTCGGCGTCGAACCGGTTCGAGGGGTTGAAGAATTCGAGATCGGTCTGGTCGAGATCGGTGATCGCGACCGATTCCAGCTCGAGGCCGTTCTGGGCCAGCGCCTCGGCGGCCGCCGCTTTGACGCGCGAGACGTAGTCGCCGCGCTGCTCGTGCATCTGCTCCATGGTCATCTCCGCGGCGACCGCGCGCACGGCGGAGATGAACTTTCCGGACAGCAACGCGTGCAATTTTTCCGGCTCGAGGGTGCGGCGGCCAAGCGTCGCCGCCGCGATCGACACGGCCTCGCGGGTCGGCTGAACGCGAACGTAAAAATCGGCCTCGACGTCGACCCGCATCCGGTCGCGCGTGATGACGGCGTCCTGCCGCGCACGCGTGATGCCCATCGGCAGAACGTTCATGTTGACCGGCGTATAGTCGTGGATGAACGGCAGCACGAAGGCGCCCCCATTGATCACGACGCGCTCCCCCATGAAGCCGGTGCGGACGAAGGAGACCTCCTTCGAGGAGCGATGATACAGCCAGTTGACGATGTAGACGGCGACCACGATGACGACGATCGCGACGATCAGCCAAAGGATCAGCTCACCAACCAGAACCCCGGACATCTCATTCCTCCCTCGGTCTCCCGTCCGGCGAGCGCCGCGCCGCGCACCGTTGCTGCCGAATCTCGTGTTGTCGCCTCAGACGCGGCGTGGCCGCGAGCTGATCGCCTTGAAATGTCGCACCTGCTCCGTCAGCGCCCGCTCCACCGGCAGCCGTTCCATCGAGGAGGCGCCGTAGAAGCCGTGGCAATTCTTCGTATGCTTCATGATGAAGTCGGCATCGGCCGGCTCGGCGATCGGGCCGCCATGCGCCAGCACCAGGATCTCCGGGTTGACGCTGAGCGCAGCCGAGGCCCAGCTATCGATCAGGCCGGGGCAGTCATCGAGCTTGGGCGCGGTCTGCGCGCCGATCGAGCCGCCCGTGGTGAGACCGAGATGGCAGACGATGATGTCGGCGCCGGCGATCGCCATGCCCGCGGCCTGGGCCTCGTTGAACACGTAGGGCGTCGTCAGCAGGTCCTTGTCATGGGCGCGCCCGATCATGTCGATCTCCAGCGCGTAGGAAATGCCGGTTTCCTCCAGATTGGCGCGGAAGGTGCCGTCGATCAGGCCAACGGTCGGAAAGTTCTGCACGCCGGAGAAGCCGAGCGTCTTCAGCTCATCGAGGAAGACATCCATGTCACGGAACGGGTCGGTGCCGTTGACGCCCGCCAGCACTGGCGTGGACTTCACCACCGGCAGCACCTCGCTCGCCATCTCGACGACGATCGCATTGGCGTCGCCATAGGCCATCAGCCCGGCGAGCGAGCCGCGGCCGGCCATGCGATAGCGACCGGAATTGTAGATCACGATCAGGTCGATGCCGCCGGCCTCCTCGCATTTGGCCGACAGGCCGGTGCCGGCGCCGCCGCCGATGATCGGCACACCACGGCGCACCATGTCGCGAAACTTCTTCAGCAGCGGTGCGCGCTCATATCTCGCCATCCCCTCACCTCGCCTGTCTGCGCCGCGCCGGCAGTCGCCCGAGCATCGGCCTGATGGCGCCGACGACCACTGCTGCGAACTCATTGTCGTTGATGTGATGCGGCACGCGGATCAGGCGCCGGCTCGAGGTCTGCCGCACGGTCTGTTCGAGGCTGCGGAACAGCGCCTCGTCCGCCTCGCGATCGAAGAACGGCTGGCCCGGCGCATCGAGCGCCGAGACGCCCTTCTCGGGCAGGAAGAACCGGACCGGCCCGTCCATGCGATTGAGCCGCTCGCCGATCCAGCGCCCCATCTGCGCGTTCTCCACCGCCGTCGTCCGCATCAAGGTGACCTGCGGGTTGTGGACGTGAAACTTGCGGCCGCGATAGCGCTCGGGAATGGTCTCGGGCGCGCCGAAATTCACCATGTCGAGCGCGCCGACCGAGCCGACATAGGGCACGCGGCTGCGGATGATGGCGCCGAAGCGATCCTCGATGGCCGGAAACACACCGCCCATCAGCAGGTCGCAGACCTCGGTCGTGGTGAGATCGATCACGCCGGCGAGCATGCCGGACTCGACCAGCTTCTCCATCGAGCGGCCGCCGACGCCGGTGGCGTGGAAGACCAGGCACTCGTAGTCGTCGCGCAGCTCGGCCGTGAGCTTCTGCACCGCCGGCGTAGTCACGCCGAACATGGTGATGCCGATGGCGGGACGTTGCGGTCGGGTGCGGTCAGCGACGGCGGACTGCTGCTCGCGCGCCGTCACCATGCCGGCAAGCGCATGCGCGCCATTGCTCAGCACCGCGCGCGAAATCGAATTGAGTCCTTGGACGTCGGTGACCGAGTACATCATCGCGATGTCGGCCGGCCCGACATAGGCGCCGACGTCACCGGATGCGACAGAGGAGATGATCAATTTCGGTACACCGACCGGCAGGTCGCGCATTCCCGGCGCGACCAGCGATGTGCCCCCAGACCCTCCGGCCGAGATGATGCCGGCTACGTTGTCCTGCCGCCGCAGCCAACGTGCGAAAGCTTCTGCCATCGCGGTGACCGATGCGCCGCGATCGGGGCCGAACACGGCGGAGCCGCCGCGGGGATGATTGAGTGCGACCTCCTGGGCCGAGACGTCGCAGCTCGCGTGCCGTCCGCTGGTGGAGACATCGACAAGTCGGGTGCGCAGGCCGTGGCCCGCGACGATGTCGCGGATGAAGCGCAGCTCGTCACCCTTGGTGTCGAGCGTGCCGACCACGATCACCGCCGGCGGGCCCGCCGCGATCGACACGGCGCCCTCGCGACTCTGGCGAGTTGCCTCGTCGAGCCGGGTCACACTGGTGGACAGCGTGCGCGCCTTGGCCTCGATCTGCGCGATCGGCACCGGCTGCGACCAGCGCGTCGGCAGCACGGGATTAGAGACGTAAACCTTGACGGGCGCAGCTTTCGGCGTCGTTGACACCGCCGCACCTGCGACGGGCACCTCCTGAACCCCTCCCGTCCCGAGATCGGTCTCGTCGCCGGCATGCTGGCCGACGCCGAGCAGACGCTGCTGCAGCTCGCGATCGGCGGCGAGCCGGGCCGAGTCGATGATGCGGTTGATGCGGCCGTTGACCATGATGGCCACGCGCGGCGAGATCGCCGTGGCGACGCCGATGTTCTGTTCGATCACGAGGACCGCCATGTCGCCGTCCTGGCCGAGCCGTATCAGCATCTCCTCGACCTGGGCGACGATGACCGGCGCCAAGCCCTCTGTCGGCTCGTCCATGATCAGGAGCTGCGGATTGGTCAGCAGCGCGCGCGAGATCGCCAGCATCTGCTGCTCGCCGCCCGACAACTGGCCGCCGCCATTGTTGCGCCGCTCGGCGAGGCGCGGAAATGTCTCGTAGACGCGCTCGACGGTCCAGGCGCCGCGGCGCTGGCCCGCTGCCAGGCGCAGGTGCTCGTCGACGCTGAGCGAGCGCCACAGACGCCGCCCCTGCGGCACATAGCCGACGCCGAGCCGCGCGATACGCGCCGGATTGAGCCCGGTGATATCATTGCCGCGCAGACGCACCGTGCCGCCGGACGGCCGCAGCAGGCCCATGATGGCCTTGCACAGCGTCGTCTTGCCCATGCCGTTGCGGCCGACCAGCGAGAACACGCCGCTGTCGAGCCGGAGATCGACGCCCTGCAGCGCATGCGAATGGCCGTAGTACACGTCGAGGCCGCGGACCTCGAGCGCAGGCGCGGAGCGGCGGATGTCATTCATGACCGCCTCCGAGATAGAGCTCCTGCACCTCCGGATCAGATTCGATCTCCTGCGGCGCGCCCTCCTTGAAGATGCGGCCGTTGTGCATCATCGTCACGCTCTCGACGACGCGCAGCGCTACGTCCATGTCGTGCTCGATGATGATGTAGCCGATATGCGGCGGCAGTGACGTCAGGATCTCGACCAGCTCGCGCCGCTCGGTCGGCGACAGGCCCGCCGCCGGCTCGTCGAACAGGATGAAGCGCGGCGCACCGGCGAGCGCCAGCGCGATCTCGAGCTGGCGCTGCTGGCCATGGGCCAGCTCCGACACCAATTGATCGCGCACGGACGTCAGATGCACCGCCTCGATCAGGCGTTCGGTCGCCTGCATCAGTGCATCGTTGACGCTGGGTCGCAGCATGGAAAACCGCGCGCGCGAGACGCCGCGGCAGGCCAGGTAGACATTGTCGCGGACAGAGAGGCCAAGGAACAGTGCCGAGATCTGGTAGGTGCGGCGCAGCCCGCGGCGGATTCGCTCATAGGGCGGAAAGGTGGTGATGTCCTCGCCGAAGAAGCGGATCGTGCCGGAGGTCGGCAGGAAGTCACCGGTGACGCAGTTGAACAGGGTGGTCTTGCCGGCACCATTCGAGCCCAGCACCGCGCGCCGCTCACCGGGGCGAACGGTGATGGTCACGTCAGTGAGCGCGGTCAGCGCGCCGAACATCCGCGTCACGCCGCGCAGTTCGAGGGCTGCAGTCGAGCCCAGCGCCGAGAGCCGGTCCGCCACCCTATCCATGGCCGTGCCCTCCCGGACGGGGCTGCTTCTCCGTAGGCCGGCCGCGACGCCGCCAGCGCTCATACAGGCCGATGACGCCATCGGACGACCAGAAGACGATGGCGAGGAAGCCGAGCCCGATCAGCAGCCGGAACCGGTTGCCGTCGAGCCCGACCTTGACCAGGAAGTCGAGCGCAAAGGTGCGCAGGATGACGAAGACGAAGGCGCCGATATACGGCCCGACCGGCCGGGTGATGCCGCCGACGACGGCGACGATGAGAATGTCGATGCAGCGCTCGACCGCGACCGATCCGGGCGAGATCTGCCGATAGTTCCAGACCTGCAGCACGCCGCCCATGCCGGCGATCAGGGCCGCGAACGCATATGCAGCGATGCGATGTGCATTGACGTTGAAGCCGAGCGCCGCCATGCGCCTGGGATTGTCGCGTACGCCCTGCAGCGCCAGGCCGAATAGCGCGCGCGACAGATAGAGCACGGCGAAATAGCACAGCGCGGCCACCGCGAGCGTCAGGTAATAGAACGCGATGTCCATGCGCCAATCGACGCCGAGAAAATGCGGCGTCGCAATCGTATTGATGCCGGTGTGGCCGTTGAAGATCGCCCAGTTCTGGTTGGTGAAGTAGTAGAACGCGGCGCCGATCGCGAGCGTGATCATGATGGTGTAGATGCCCTCGGTACGCACGGCGAGCGCGCCGCCGAGCGTGCCGAACAGCACCGCAAGCACCAGCGCCATGGGCGTCGCCAGCCACCAAGGCCAGCCCAGGCTGATATTGGCGTTGCCGCTGACGCCGAACACGGCAACCATGTAGCCGGCAAAGCCCGCAATGGTCAGCTGCATCAGGCTGACCATGCCGCCATAGCCGGCGAGGAACATCAGGCTCAGCGCGATGGTGCCGAGGATCAGGGTGGTGCCGAAGATCTCGATCAGGAAGAAGCCGTTGGCGATCAGCGGCATGATCAGCAGCAGCGCCGCGACCACCCATGCCCAGGGCTGCTCGGTGGCCGACCATGCGGCCGGCTGCCGTGCGGCGCCGCCTACCAGCATGCTGTCCCGCGCGCGTGCCTCCTGGATCAGCGACATCTCATCGCCTCGCCAGGAGGCCCTGGGGCCGCACCGCCAGCACCAGCACCATGATCAGGAAGGTCACGACGATCGCATAGGTCGGGATGTAGACCGAGCCGAGCTGCTCGGCGAGCCCGATGATGACAGCGCCGAGCGCCGCGCCAGGGATGGATCCCATGCCACCGACGATCACGACGACCAGCGACGCCAGCAGAAAGCGCGTATCCTCGCCGGGCGAGATCGACTGGAAGGTTCCGCCGACCACGCCGGCAATGCCGGCCAGCCCCGCGCCCAGCGCGAACACCAGCACGAAGACGAGCTGAATCTGGACGCCGGTCGCCGCCAGGATCTCGCGATCATCGACGCCGGCGCGCACGATCATGCCAACACGGGTGCGGTTGAGCGCGAGCCACATCGCGACGCCGATCACGACCGAGCCGCAGAAGATCACCAGCCGCACCAGGGGATACTGCAGGAACACCGGCTCGCCGGGCGATTTCATCGCCGTCATCAGCGGGAGCTGCACCGGCCCGATCAGCCAGGCCGGCGTCTGGATCTGATAGAAGTCGCCGCCGAACGCCCACAGCATCAGATCGGCGAACACGATCGAGAGGCCGATCGTCACCATGGTCTGGCGCAGGTCCTGCCCCTCCATGCGGCGAAAGACGAGCAGTTGCAAGAGAACGCCGATGGCCGCGACGACGATGAAGGCGGCGGCGAAGGCGAGTATCCATGACCCGGTCGCGGCGGACACGCCGTAGCCCACATAGCCGCCGAGCAGATAGAGCGAGCCGTGCGCAAGATTGACGTTTCGCATCAGGCCGAAGATCAACGTGAACCCGCTCGCGACCAGGAAATACAGTCCGCCCAGCGTGATGCCGTTGAACACCGCACTCAGGAACACCTTCTTCCGACCGATCGCCTCCTCAAGCCCCGGCGGCCAGACGGCGAAGATCAGCCACGCCAGCAGCGCCAAGGCGAGAAGAATGATGAGGGACCAGATCGGGTGACGCTCGATGAAGCGGCTCATCGTCCCTCCCTCATGGTCAGAGGGACCGATCCGTCATCACAGCGGAAAGGCGCATTCAGCCGAAGATCGCCGGGTGTGCCGGCCATCGCTCGTCCTCCCTCGTCGGATCCTTTTCCGGATCACGTTCCGAAGAGTGTAGCGGCAGACGAGCATGCGCACTTGATCGATAGTCTCTTTTCGCGCGACGCGCAGCAGCACGTCAGGCACGCAGCACTTTTGCAGCGCGGCGATAATCGGTCGGCGCCATGCCGACATTTCCGGCGAAGAAGCGCGTGAAGCCGCTCTGGGAGGTGAATCCGAGATCGAAGCCGATGTCGGCGATCGGCGACTCCGTCGCCACCACCGCATCGAGCGCCCGCTCCATCAGCAGCGTATTCAAATAGAGGTTGGGCGTTACTCCGGTCTGGCTACGGAACAGCCGATAAAAATGCGGCCGCGACAGTCCGGATTCGCGGGCTATGTGATCGAGCTCGATCTCGGCGCACGGACTGTCCGACATCAGCTTGATGCACTTGCGAACTCGAAAATCCGTCACTTCCGCGCACGGCCGCTCGGGCATCTGATCCGAGACGCGCCAGCTCTCCTCGTAGCAACTGTCGATCAGCTGCCGCAGCTCGCCGTCGAGGCAACCGAGCGATGGCGCGCCACATACCAGCGCTGCGGCGCGGCGAATGCAGCGGTCGAGGGCGGCGGTTCGCCGAAAGCAGGTACGACCAAACCGCAGGCCCTGCTCGCGCGCGGCCGACGGCGTGAACCACTCCGCATTGACGTAGAGCACGAAGAAGATGGCGCCGTTGCCGACATCGTTCGGCAGGAAGTTGTGCGGCTCCCACGGATTGACCGCGACGATCCAGTCCTCGCCGATCTGATAATGCTGGTCGCAGACGTCGATATCGGCCGGCGTCCCGCCAACATGAAAGATCAGATGTCCCTCGCGGTGGGCATGCACATTGAATGGCCGATTTAGCTGATAAACCGTCGCGCGGCCGAAGCGAGCATGAAAGACGGCGAGCGCCCTACTCATCACTTCCTCACCGAAATGGTTCTTATTGTTCGTCAGCGTCGATCATTGTTTTGCAGAAAGCAAGAGACGCGACGACGCGGCCCGAGCCCGCTCGAGCCGCGTCGCTCTCTGCAGAAGGTCAGTACTTCTTACATTCGGGCACGGTGCGGCTCGGCAGGCCGATCTTGGCGAAGGTGGCGGCGTCGTATCCCAGCGTCTGGTTGACGTCGGGAATCACCTTCACGACCTTGCTGAACAGCGCGCCCTTGCCATCGTCGACGACCTCGGTGACGAAGTTGGTGCCGATCGCCTGGCGGTTGGCGTCGAGCTTGATCTTGCCGTTGGGAGCATCGATCTCGATCTTCGCCAGCGCCGCCTTTAGCTTGGCCTGGTTGTTCGACAGATCGCCATTGACCTCGCGCAGCGCCAGGATCAACGCCATGGTCGAGCCATAGTAGTTGGTGGCAAGCAGCGACGGGCTTGGGAAGCGCTTCTCCGGCGGGAACGAGTCCTGATAGGCCTTCACGAACTTCTGCCAGCGCGGATCCTCCCAGGTATCGGCCTGCCCCGATGCCGCAATCGTACCGATCAGGGCGTTCTTGGCATTGCCCTTTGACGACAGGATGGTCTGGTCGATCATGATCGAGCCGCCCATCAGGTGCGCCTTGCCGCCGGCCTGTTGATACTGGTTGAGGAAGTTGACGGCATCGGCGCCGCCGAGACCGAGATAGATCGCATCGACATCATCGGGCAGCGCCGCGATCACCGACGCGAAATCCTTGGTGCCGAGCGGCACCCATTGCCGGCTGGAGATCTTGCCGCCCAGGCCGCAGAACTCCAGCGCCAGGCCGAACACCTGGGTATAGATGAAGGAATAGTCCTCGCCGACAGTCGCGATCTTGCGATAGCCCTTGGTCTCATAGGCATATTTGCCGAGGCCGACCTGCCATTGGGCGCCATCCATGTTGAAGCGAAAGAAGTTCGGCGCGGGATCGACATAGGTCGTCTCCTGCGCACCGGACGCAGCGTTGACGAATGTCAGCTCGGGGTGCGTCTTGGCGAAGTTCTTGACCGCGATGCCCTCGTCGCCCGACAACGGCGACAGCAGGATCTGCACCTTATCCTGCTCGATCAGCTTGCGCACGGCACGGACGGCCGAGTCCGGCGTGGCATCGGTCGACGCGACGACGAACTCCAGCTCCTTGTCGCCGACCTTCTTGCCGAGCACGTTCAGCGCGGTGACATGGCCGCGCATCCCGTCCTCGCCGAGCACGGTATAGGTGCCCTCCAGCGTCGCCGTGACGCCGACCTTGATCTTTTCCTGCGCGAATGCCGTGCCGGACAGCAAATGCGCCGTGAACACGGCGATACCTACACTTCGCATGTGCATCGAACTCCTCCCTTGTCGCCCATTGCTGGGGCACACGAGCGTGTGCCGGCCACTGTTTTGTTGGCCATGTTGGCAGCGGACCTTCCCGACGCCTCGCGTGATCTCTGACGAGCGACGGTGAGCCCCCATCGACCGCGGAGGCTAGCGGATGAGCCGAGGCGGGGCGCAACCCGCCCGGCCTCGGCCTTGACGACGAGTCTCATTTTCCATGATGCGACGCGATAAGCCTGTGATGCACTCCGCGTGCATCGCGGTCCCGTCAGGGCTTCGGCGGCGTGGCAGCGGCCTGGCCGCGCTGGCAGAGCACGGGCAACTCAACTGCCTCGGCCCGGCTCCCTTGGGATCGTCTTGGAGTTCAACCGACGCGATCGTACCGCCACCCGAGACCGCCGGATGCGCCGCTTCCGAAATTCCAGTCCGCACATGGCAATATCGATGCTTTCGTTCGGATGCCGCAGACGGCGTCCGTGGAACGCGAGCCATTTCTCGACCTGGCGCACGACCACGCGGCCGAGTCCCAGTCGCCGCACCAACTCGTCGCGCGTATGCAGCGAGGCGATGTCGACGATGTATTCGAGCCGTTCCGACATGGTCCGGCCAACGAGCCGCGCGTATTCACTCGACACTAGCAAGGTTACGACCCGCTCAGGCAGATGCGGCTCACCCATTTCCAATCCTGCACTCCACCGTGCCCGCCGGCCGACACGAGATGTCGGTCATCCAGCAGTTGCAGGCACGGCGCCCCCCGATGACAATTCGACCGTGACACGCCAGGGACGGCCAGGTCGTCGCAAAGATGCCCTTTCGGCCTCAATCCACGACGTCGCGCGCGGCGCGCTCGTCGCGGCTCCGCATTCGGCTTTCCATCACGAGTACACGCGCTCGGCCCGGTCATGCGAGGACGCTGCGTCCTGTTCTCTCGCCGTTGTCGACACGAGCGACTTCGTGATCTCCTGAGCCCGCATCGGCAGCACCGAGAGCAGCGTATCGCTGAGGCCGTGCGAGGTTTCGGCGCAGCCCTGCACATAGACATGTGGACGAAACGCGGGACTTGTCTGCAGACGATAGTCGCGATCAAGCGACGCCGACTCGATGTAGCGGCTGATCGGATCGAGACACCCCGGGATCGGAGATCGCTCGTAGCCGGTGGCGAGCACGACGGCATCGTATGCCGCTCGGCGGCGGACCTCCTCGTCCTTGTTATTGAACTCGAGCACCACCCCCTCGGGGGAGGCATGAGCTGCGACGATCTCGCTGCGCGGATGAAGCGCCAGCTTCCGAGCTCCGGCAACGCGCTGCTGATACGTCATCCGGTAGAGCTGATCGAGCAGGTCGGGGTCGACCACCGCATAATTAGTATTGCGGAAGCTGCGGACGATTGTCTCGCGCTGCCCGTCGGACCGCGAATGGAAATAATCGGTGTAGTCCGGGTTGAAGATCTCGTTTACGAACGGGCTGCTGTCGGCCGGCTTGAGCGCATGCCCGCGGAAGACCAGATCGATCTGGGCGCCCGGAATCCGCTCGCTGAGATCGAGGGTGACCTCAGCCGCACTTTGCCCGCCGCCGATGACCGCCACCCGCGGCGAGCGGCCGTCCGATCCTGCCGCAAGCGTCGAGCCGAGATAGCCGCTGGTGTGCACGACCCGCGGATCCATCGCGACCGCTCGAAATACGGACGGGATGTGCGGCACGCCGCCGACGGCGGCCACGAGGTGCCGCGTGACGCGTGACCGTTCTTTCCCGTCAGCCATGCGCGTGAGCACGCGAAGCGCGGTGACGGACTGACCGGCGTGCACGGGCTCGACAGCCTCGACTGTCTCTCCATATGCGACCATGGCGCTGAACTGGCCGGCGACCCATCGGAGGTAGTCGTTGAACTCGATCCGGCTCGGATAGAACGTCTTGCAGTTGGTGAAGTCGAGCAGCCGGCCGGATTTGTGAAGATAGTTGACGAAGGTGAACGGACTGGTCGGATCGCGAAGCGATACCAGATCCTTGAGGAAGGAGATCTGCATGTTGCTGCCGGGCAGCAGCATTCCGCCATGCCACTTGAAGTCCTGCTGCCTTTCCACGAACAGGGACCGGCATTTCAAGCTTTGCTGCCTGGCGCAATCGTCGAGTGCAATCGCCAGTGCGAGGTTCGATGGCCCGAAGCCAACGCCGACGACATCATATTCAGGGGCAGGATGATACGACATGAGTGATGCTCCGTCCGCGCTAGGCTTCTATGGGTGCTTCCTTGGGCGCCGGCTGCCACAGCCGGTCGCCGAAGAAGCGCTCGCGCAGCAACATGACCAGGGTTGCCCGCTTGTGTGGGAAGTCGAAGTTCTTGAGCCTGGCAAAGCCCGCCAGATCCAGGTTACGCAGCTGCTGGGAATGCGTCGCCGCCGGCTCGCCGACGATGCGCTCGGTGCGGCAATCGTCGAGGAACATGTAGTGCATGAGCGAGGGAAGCCAGGCCGTGATGAAGCGGCGGCCCCGGAAGCCGTGCTCGCCGACGATCACGTGCCAACCGCGATCATAGTCCGCCGCCTCGTAGAACGGCGCGATGCGATTTTCCTTTGCCCAATAGAGCTCGAAATAGCCGAAAGGCTGATCACCGAAGGAGCCGATCAGCGGCACCATGTGCGGGTCCGACATGATCCGCGACAGATACTGCCGGTGCTTGTCGATGTCCCCCGCCTCGTTCCAGAACGTGTCCACCCGCGGGTCGTTGAGCCAGCGGTGCACCAGCGGGAGATCGTGAGCGATGTCGACGACGCGAAAACTGATGACGTCGGACAGCCAGGGAATGAAACGGGCGTAGACGGTGCCGACCGGCTTGGGAGGGCGCCGAGGATGACGCCTGCCATCGGTCATCGTGTAGGATAGTGGAAACGGCGGACATGCGGCGTCCGTCAGCCAGTTCTCGCGTCGCTGCATCACCATGTCCGGACGCAGCGTCAACCTGCCGTCAGTGACCACCGCAAGGCCGTCTCTCGCCAAGACCGATGCTGCTGCCGGGTTGTCGTCGAGCGCAAGGACGAGCCTCTCCAGCGACGGCGTCCAGCCGAAGACCGCTTCGGCCATTGCCGCGACTCCGCGCGACACCCGGCCCCAATCACCGATGCCGTCGCGCACGGTCAGCCGCATCAGCTCGCCATCTGACCGGAACGACAACAGCTCCGCGCCATCCGCGATCACCTTTATCCCGTCATCGTCGCGAACGACCGACATTGTCGCGTCAATTGCGACGGGAAACGTCCGGGCTCTGCCTGCAGCGCTCGCGGTCGCGCTCATGCGAAACCCTCCCCCTTCATTGATCTGCACGGGCGTCATCCCTGTCCACTCCCGTTCAGGATGTAGATCGGCCGGCACGACAAAAACAAGAAGGTCCGAGGCACCGCGTTTAGATTAACTACAAAGCTGCACATCACGGCTTCGTTGCCTCAAATGACTCAATGGACTCCTGCAGAGCCGGCGTGAGCGAGCGTTGCCTTCGTGCCGGCTCGCGGCGCTCGGAGGGGTCGCCCACGTCAATATTCCCGTTGCGCAGGCGCACGATCCGATCGGCGCAGTGGAAGTAGCGATCGTCGTGCGAGATCACGATGATCGTCTTGCCGAGACGTTTGAGGTCGGCGAGCAGCTCGGTGTAGAAGATTTGACGGAACGCCGGATCCTGATCGGCCGCCCATTCGTCGAACACCAGCACGGGCCGTCCCTCGATCCAGGCATTGATCAAGGCGAGCCGCTTGCGCTGGCCTGTCGACAGGTCGGTTGTGGAGAATGCGCCGCCTTCGATGGAGACTTTGTGCGCAAGCTCGAGGCGGTCGAGATAGCGCTGTGCGAGCTCAGATCGCTGATTGCTCTGCTGTGCAAGGGTGTCGAACAGGAAATAGTCCGAGAATATTGTGGTGAAGAGCTGCCGGTAGTCGTCGCGGGTCTCGCTGACGACAGGACTGCCGTCGCGCAGCAGCACGCCGCGATCGGGCACATAGAGTCCGAGCAGCAGCTTGATCAGCGTCGTCTTACCGCTGCCGTTCTCACCGACGATGAAGACGATCTCGCCGCAGCGTATGCGAAGGTCGATCGGTCCGATGGCAAAGGGCCGTTCGGATGAGGACGCCGGGAATGCGTAGGAGACTCCGCGCAACTCGATCGATTCAATCTGGTCGGCAGTCCGACCGGCCGGATCATCAAGCAGTTCCGCCTCTTCGGTGGTGAAACGGTCCGACAATTCGGCGATCCGACGCATCGCGAGCTGGGCGCGGCCGAGCGACGGCAGCATACCGATCAACTGGTCGATCGGTCCGCGCATGAACAGCAGCACCAGAACGAAGCCGCTGGACACCGAGGCCGGGCTGTCGGGCCACAGCAGCGGACGCAGCACGAGCGTGGTCCCGATCACCAGGAACAGGAGAACCGTCCCGAGCGCACGCGCCGTCACGAGCAGATTGATGGCCTTGATCTGGACGTCGCCAATGCGGTCGACGGTCTGCCCGATCAGATCGACATGGACGTGGCGTCGGCGCGGGCGGTGCAGCCGCAACTCCTTGGCGCCGTCGGAGATCGCGCGGTAATGCTTCTGCAGGTCGTCTTCGTATTGGCGCGCGAGATTGAAGCCCGTCATTCCACGCTTGCGAGCGAGATAGTGGACGAACGACCCGAGCGCGATCAAGGCTGCCGTGACCAGGAACAGCGGCCACGAGAGCACCGCCAGGTAGATCAGGCAGCCGGCGACGATGACGCCGGACACCAGGAAGGCCGGAAAGAAGAACGCGAAATCGCTGATGGCGTCGACATCCCTGGTCAGGACCGGGATGAGGCGGTGCGACCGATAGGATTCGAGCTGGTCGATCGGCGCCATCAGGATCTTGGCGGCCAGCGACTTGCGCAGCGAGGCGACGATCCGCTGTCCGACGACGTTGGCGCTGATGTCCGAGCCGACGGAGCCGACCACGATCAGGACACAGAGACCCGCGAACGAGGCGACCAGCCCACCAATGTCGCCTGGCCCTGCGTAAAGGCCGCGGTTCACCACGGCGAGCAGACCCGCAACGCTGGCGCCGCCGAGGAGACCGAGCAGGATGGCTGCGACGAGCAGCAACCAATAAGGCCGCAGCAGGCTTCCGACGTTGGCAAGTCCTGGATTGGATGACGTCATCATCGGTCGCCAGCTCCCATTCCCATGCCGAAGACGGTAGCGAGCTTGTCGCCGATGTCGGCGCGGGCCCGCAGAGCGTCCGGCACGACGTTGCCCATGCGCAGGAACTCGTGGATCATGCCGGGATAGACCTTCAGATCCACGGCGACCCCGGCCGCGCGCAAGCCTTCAGCATAGGCCCGCCCCTCGTCGGCCAGCGGATCGAACTCGGCGAGCACGATCAGCGCAGGCGCGACGCGCGTGAGATCGGATGCCGCCAGCGGCGCAAATCGCCAGTCGTGGCGATCGGCGTCCTGGGGGAGATAGTGGTCGAAGAACCAGTCCACGGTCTCGCGCTCGAGCAGATAGCCCGAGCCGTATCTTTCGTAGGAATCCGAGATCTGCTGCGGGCTGAGGCCGGGATAAGCGAGGACCTGAAGAGCGGGCTGCGGCAAGGCCCGGTCATCGCGCGCGGCGATCGCCAGGGCTGCAGCGAGCGTGCCGCCCGCACTGTCGCCACCGACCGCGACACGCCGCGGGTCCAGACCAAGCGCAGGCCCCTCGCGCCCGATCCAGGCGAGCGCATCCACGCAGTCCTCGAACGCGGTCGGAAACCGATGCTCCGGCGCCAGCCGGTAGCCGATCGACAGCACCGCCGCGCCGCTGTCATCGGCAAGACCCCGGCACAGCGGCTGGTGCGAGTCGAGGCTGCCGACGACGAAGCCGCCGCCATGCATGTAGAGCAGCACGGGCATCGGATCGGCGACGTCCAACGGCCGCGGCGCATAGAGCCGCGCGGCGATCTCCGTCCCGTCGCGCATGGGCAGCACAAGCTGTCTCTCGCATGCGAGCGGCGGCGGATCGATATCCAGCAACGGCGAGGAGGCGTCGAAATCGGCACGCGCCTGCGCCGGCGTGAGTTGCCGAAACGGAATGCGCGCGCCGGATTCCGTTCCGAGCTGAATCATCTCGAGCAGCGCGGCGATATCAGGATGAAGGCTCATGATCACCTCATTCAGCCGGTTCGGGCTGCAGATCCGGCGATGTCTGCGCCGCCCGGACGGGCACCAGCCACGCGCCGAGCGCCGCCAGGAAGGATTCGTTGCTAAGGATCGAGAAGTGGTCGTCGCCGGCCACGCCACAATCTGCCGCGTGCGGCAGCAGCGCCGCGAGCCGATCGCGCTGCCGAAGCCGGCCGGACGTCCACCAGCAGCTGGGCGCTGCAACGAGATCGGCCGGCCATTCGGCCGCCCGAGCCAGTTGCGCGAGATGGCGCCCGCCCCTGAAGGCCGCGACGATGTCGTCGACGCCGAGAAGACCATCGCGCGGCTGCAGCGGCGCCATGCCGATTGCATCGGCGACCAGGCGCCGGATCACCTCGTCCGTCACCGGCACATCGCCGGAACGAATCGCCGTCACCTGCGACGTGATGGCTGAAGGCTGCACGCCCGGCGCCGTGACCGACAGCAGCGTCAGCAAGTCGTCCGTCCAATGCCGCCCGGGCGACGGCTGCTCGTCACCATGCGGAACGAAGCTGTCGATCAGCGCCAGGCGCTCGACCCGCTCACCGCGCCGTTCCAGTTCGGCGGCCACCAGGCATGCGACCAGCCCGCCGAGCGACCAGCCGATCAGATGATAGGGTCCTTTGCTTTGCGTCCGCACGATCTCATCGACATAGTCAGCGGACATCGCCGCCAGCGACTGGTCGATGAAGGATGGTTCGATCAGCGTCCGGCACTGCAGTCCGATCAGTTGCCTCTGTCCCTCCAGACGGCGCGCCAGCGGCGCATAGTCGAACACCGTGCCGAATCCGCCGTGAAGGCAGAACACCGGCGGCGTGCCATCGACCGGCGAACTCAGGGGCAGCAGCGCCGACGGCCGCGTGGATGATGCTGCGGGGGTGCCGAGCAAGGCGCGAATGGTCGGCCTCTGCAGGAGATCGCGCAGCTTGATCTCGCCATCGAGGACCGGGTCGCAGCGAAGTCGCGCGATCACCTTGAGGCTGAGAATCGAATTGCCGCCGAGTTCGAAGAAGTTGTCGGTGACGCCGACTTGCGCGACGCCGAGAACCTCCGCCCACAGCTTCGCCATCGCGACTTCGGCAGCGATTTCCGGCGCGATGAACGCGGCCGCGGCAGCGATGTCCGGCGCGGGCAACGCCTTGCGATCGACCTTGCCGCTCGACAGCGTCGGCAGGCGCTCGAGCACGATGATGCGGGATGGAATCATGTAGGCCGGCAAGGTCCGGCGCAGCGCGGCGGTCAGCGCCGCGGACAGCCGCTCGGCCGCAGCGGCGGCGGCGTCGCATGGCGCTCGCGGCGCCACATAGGCCACCAGCTGATTGCCACCCGCTCCGGGTACGGCGATCACGGCGGCCTGCGCGACTGCTGGGTCGCTCAGCAAAGCCGATTGGATTTCGCCAAGCTCGATCCGGAAGCCGCTGACCTTGACCTGATCGTCGCTGCGTCCGAGATATTCGATCGTGCCGCTCGCATCCCATCGCGCAAGGTCGCCGGTGCGGTAGAGACGTGCGCCCTCGTTCGTCGAAAATGGATCCGGCACAAAGCGTTCCGCCGTCATGCCTGGCTTGGCGTGGTACCCGCGCGCGAGCCCGAACCCGCCGATGTAGAGCTCGCCGGCGGCGCCCGCTGGAACGAGATTCAGGAAGACATCGAGGATGTAGGCCGTGCGGCGGCCGACGGGACTGCCGATCGGTGCATACGCCTTGTCGCACTCCGTGTTGCCGTCGACCTTCCAGACCAGCGGTGTCACGACGGTCTCGGTCGGACCATATCCGTTGATCAGGATCTGCGGCTTCAGCGTCCGTCTGACCTTGTCGAAGCCGGCCTTCGGCATGGCCTCGCCGCCGAACGAATACAGCCTCACCGGCGGCGGATTGCCGGTCTGCTCCACCCATTCGGCGACCTGCTGGAGATAGGCCGGCGGCAGGCCGATGTGCGTGATGCGCTGGACATGAAGCGTCGCAACGGTCTGCTCGGGCGTCCATAGCTCCGCATCGCGCATGACCAGCCTTGCGCCCTGAGACAGCACCGTGAGCCAGCGCTCATGTGCGCCGTCGAACGCCAGCGACAGGAAATGCAGCTCGCTTGCGTGCTCATCGAGCTCGTAGAGCGAAGCGGTCGCCCTGCAATGCATCGCGAGCGGGCCATGCGCAACCGCAACGCCCTTCGGCCGCCCGGTGGAGCCTGACGTGTAGATCACATAAGCGAGGTTCTCCGGATGCAGATGAGGATCCGGCGCATGATGCGGACCGGCTTCGAAATCAAACGAGGCGAGATCGATGGCCCGAACGCCGGCGATGGCGACGACGTGACGCGAGCCGGACAGCAGAACCGTGATGCCGGCGTCACGCATCACAAAGTCAATGCGGTCCGGCGGCAGCTCGGGATCAAGCGGCACATAGGCTCCGCCGGCCTTCAGCACGGCGAGCAGCGCTGCCATCGTGGCGTCGTTGCGCTCGACGACGACCCCGACTCGCTGGTCCGGCCTGAGCCCGGCCTCGATGAGATGGTGCGCGAGCCGATTGGCGCGACGATCGAGCTCGCCGTAGGAGACGTTGCTGCCGCCGATCGTGAGAGCGACACGCTCAGGATTGCGCTGTGCATGACCGCCGATCATTTCGTGCACGAGCGGGCGCGTCGCGGCAGACGCCGCCCGACCATTGCAGACACGTGCTCGCTGCACGTCCTGAGCAGCCGCCGCATCGATCGCGCCGAGCGGGGCATCCGGACTTCGCATCATGACCGCAAGCAGATGTTCGAACTGTGCCCTCACCTGCTCCGCCTGATCCGGCGTGAAGTGGCTCGGCATATAGGTGAATTCGACCTGCAGCGTATCCTCGACCAAGACGGACAGATCCATCGGATAGTTGGTGACGTCGACATTGCGCAGCTCGCCGAATTGAAGCGAGCCATCACCCTGCAGCAGGCCACGCTCGACCGGATAGTTCTCGAACACGATGATGCTGTCGAACATGGTTTCGCCGGCACGCCCGGCCCAGCTCTGGATGTCGTAGAGCGGCGTCTGCTCGAAGTTGCGCATCGCGGCGTTACGGTCCTGCATGGCGCGCAGCCAGTCACCGATCAGAACATCCGGCGGGGGCGCCTCGATCATCGGCAGCGTATTGATGAACAGGCCGATCATCTGCTCGGCGCCGTCGAGACCGGGCGGACGGCCAGCGACGGTGACGCCGAACGTGATGGTCTGCTGGCCGGTGTAGCGCTGCAGCAGCAGCGCCCAGACGCCCTGGATGAGCGTGTTCAGCGTGATGCGCTCGTGCCGTGCGAACGCCTTCAATGCCGCGGTCGCATCCTTGTCGAGCCGCGTGTAGCAGCGGCGATGTCCGTGCGCATCGTGGCGCCGCGCGCCGAAGGCATCGGCCAGTTGCGTCGGCTGGTCGAAGGCCGTGAGTTGTCCTCGCCAGAAGCGCTCGGCCGCCTGCGCGTCCTGGGCCAGAAGCCAGGCAACATAGTCGCGATAGTGCGCCGAACGAGCCGTGAGCGCCCGCCCGGCACAGCGCTGCAGGATTTCGGCGATGAAGCGGGCCGAGCTCCAGCCATCCATCAGGATGTGGTGGTAAGTCCAGATCAGGCGATGGCGATCGTGGTCGAGCTGCAACAGGCGGACACGCTGCAGCGGCGGTACCGCGAGATCGAACTCGGCGTCACGCTCTGCGGCCAGGGCCGCTGACAGCCGCGCCTCATCGACGGCCTGTCCGCGCCAGTCTTCCGTCGTGAACGGCACGCTCGCCTCGCGATGGACCGCCTGCAGCGGTGCGCCGGACAGCTCGCGCCAGAGGAAACCGGTGCGCAACATCGGATGACAAGCAGAGACCTCCTGCCAGGCGCTGCGCAGCCGCTCGACGTCCAGCCCTCGGATCTCGACGCTCACCTGGTTGACATAGACGCCGCTGCCGGCATCGCGCAGGCTGTGAAACAGCATGCCCTGCTGCATCGGCGAGAGCGGATAGACGTCCTCGATGCGGTCCCAGTCGACACCAAGCCGCGCGAGCTCCTCGCTCGTCAGCCCCGACAATGCGCCGCGCGCGAGGGTGACCGGGGGCTGGTCGTTCCGCGCCACCAGGCAGGCCGGCGCGAGCAGCTCGATCGTCTGCAGCCGGAACACGTCTCTCGGCTCCAGCTCGAGACCGGCGCGGCGTGCGCGACTGACCATCTGCAGCGAGATGATCGAGTCGCCGCCGAGCTCGAAGAAGTTGTCGGTGACGCCGACATCCACCTGGTGCAGCAGCTCGGCCCAGATCGCAGCGAGTGCGGCCTCGGTCGGATTGCGTGGCGCGATGCGCTGCGCCTTAGCGGACCGCGTGTCAGGCAGCGGCAGCGCCTTGCGATCGATCTTGCCATTGGGAGTCAGCGGCAGTTGTGGCAGCACAATCACACGCGACGGCACCATGTAGTCCGGAAGCAAGGAGATGAGCTGCGCGCGCAGCTCAGCACCATCGAGCGAATCGTCGCTGCTGACGTAGCCGACCAGTTGCCGACTACTGCCGAGTTCCTGCGCCACCACGACGCTGTCGCGCACGCCGGGCTGTGATCGCAACCGCGCCTCGATCTCGCCGAGCTCGATGCGGTGGCCACGGATCTTCACCTGGTGATCGGCGCGGCCGACATAATCGAGCAATCCATCGGCCCGCCACCGCGCCAGATCGCCGGTCCGGTACAGCCGCGCACCGGGATCGCCGAATGGGTCGGGAATGAAGCGCTCGGCGCTGAGCGCCGGACGGCTCCAATAGCCACGGGCCAGGCCCTCGCCACCGATGAAGAGTTCGCCTGTCACGCCGACGGGCGTGCGGTTGAGACCGCCGTCAAGCACATGGAGCGTGGTGCTGCCGATCGGGCCGCCTAGCACGGGTGCAGGATCGCGCGCATCGAGCCGATGGCGCGCCGACCACACCGTGGCTTCCGTCGGTCCAAACAGGTTCCAGACCTCGTCTCCGAGCGCGAGCAGCCGGAGCGCCAGGTCGGGAGCCAGCGCCTCGCCGCCGCTCAGCAACCGGCAGCCCCGAGGCAGCCATCCGTGCGAACCGTCGTCGTGATCGAGCAGCATGCGCCAGCTCGACGGCGTCGCCTGGATCATGGTCACGCCCTGCCGGGCCACGATCGCCTTCAAGGCCGCCGGATCATGGGCCGAGGCGCGATCCGCCAGCACGATCCGAGCGCCACGCGTCAGCGGCAGCCAGAGCTCGAGCACCGCGATGTCGAACGACAGCGAGGTCAAACCGAGCACGCGGTCATCGCGCGCAATGCCGGGCTGCTCAGCCATCGTCGCCAGGAAATTCGTCACGGCGCCATGGCGCACCATCACGCCCTTGGGCAGGCCAGTCGAACCGGAGGTGTAGATGACGTAAGCGAGGCTTTCAGGATGGAAGGCGACGTCGAGATTGCCTGCGTCGACCGTTTCTTCTCCAGCCACCTCGTCCAGCAGCCAAGCCTGGGCGTGGCCGCCCGCCAGCACCGGCGCGAGCCCGTCGTGGAGCGTCGCTTGCGTCAGCAACAGCTTCGCGCCGCCGTCGCTCAGCATGTGCGCGAGACGCTCGGCCGGATAGTCCGGATCGAGCGGCAAATAGGCTCCGCCTGTCTTGAGCACCGCGAGCAGCGCCACCATCATCGTGACACCGCGCTCGAGCGCCAGCCCCACCACCACGTCCGGACCGACGCCATGCTCCCTGAGCCTGTGGCCGAGCCGGTTCGCGCGCGCGTTCAGCGCGCCATAGCTGATCGTCTCCTCATTGTGCACGAGCGCGATCGCATCGGGCGCGCGCTCTGCTTGCGCCTCGAACTGAGCGACGACGCTCGGTGTCGTCACGGCCCCCGCCGAATCGTTGACCCGCGCCAGCAGCGCGAGGTCTGCGGAATCATCGGCCGCAATGCAGCCGACCGCCTGCTCGGCATCGCGAGTGATGGCCGCGAGCAGTTGCACGAACGCCATCTGCAGCCGACGAATCTCGACTTCGTCGAAATGTTGCTGCTGGAAATTGAACACCAACCGCAGCTCTCTTTCGAGACCGACGCTCACGAACAGCGGATAGTTGCTCGTTTCGAGGATCCTCGTCCGGCTGACGCTCAGGCGGCCATCCTTGGTCTTCAAGGCCTCGTCGACCGGATAGTTCTCGAACACGAGAATGCTGTCGAACAGCGGACGCCCTGCCCGGCCCGCGATCCGCTGGATGTCGGCCAGCGGCATCCAGCCGTGATCCCGCAAGGCGAGATTGCGATCCTGCAGGTCGCGCAACCACGCGCCGATCCGCTGCTGCGGATTCTCGGCGTCGACCACCGGCAAGGTGTTGATGAAGAGACCGACCATCTCCTCGGCGCCGGCGAGCCCGGCGGGTCGGTCCGACACCGTCACACCGAAGCAGACCGTGTCCTGGCCGGTGAATCGACGAAGCAATTGCGCCCATGCCGCCTGCATCACCGTGTTCAGCGTGACCCGCTCGCGGGTCGCGAAACGTTGCAGTCGCTCGCTGAGATCGACGTCCACCGCCATGGCGAGCGAGCCATGGCCCATGCGCGCGTCGACCGCAGGCTGCGCCAGCAGGCTCGGCTCGTCGAGCCCGGCCAACGCCGCGCGCCAGAACTCGGCCGCAGCACCATGGTCCTGCGCCTGCAGCCAGGCGATGTAGTCGCGGTAGCGCGGCGGCTGTCCCTGCAGCGCCGCCTGCTCCTCGTGCTGCATCACCTCGGCGATGAAGCGGGCCGAACTCCAGCCGTCCATCAGGATATGATGATGAGTCCAGATCAGCCAATGCCGGTCGTCGGCGATCCGGATCAGCCTCACGCGCTGCAGCGGCGGCCGCGAGAGATCAAAGCCGTCGACGCGCTCGCGGTCTGCAACCGTCGTGAGCACAGCATCCAAGGCGGCCGGAGCGAGCTGCGCCGCACGTTCCCGCCAATCCTCCGCGACGAAGGGAACGTCGGCACTGCGATGCACGACCTGCTGCGGTGGTCCCGGCAATTCACGCCACAGGAAACCGGTGCGAAGCACGGTATGGCGATTGCTGACCGCCTGCCACGCGGCTTGCAGCTTGCCGGCGTCGAGACCGCGGATCTCGGCGGCAACCTGGTTGACGTAGACCCCGGTGCCGTCGTCGTGCAACGCGTGGAACAGCATGCCCTGCTGCATCGGCGACAGCGGATAGATGTCCTCGACCTCGCGCCAATCCAGCGTCAGCGCGTCGAGCTCGGCCTGGCTCAGCTTCGACAGCGGCACATCGGATGGCGTCACGCCGTGGACGCCGCTCGTGCAGTGATCGACCAGCTCACGGAGCGCCGCCTCGAAACAGCCTGCGACGCGGGTCACGGTCTCGCGTCGATAGCGCTTCCTGCTGAAGCCGAACGATAGCTCCAGACGACCGTCGAGCACCCTCGCATTGATGGCGATATGGTGGCGCAACGGGCTCGATGCCGCACGCGACGGGCCGGCGCTCTCGGGCGCGATCGAGAACAGTGCAGTCTCGTCCGTGCTGCCATCGACCTGACCGAGATAGTTGAACCCGATGCGCGGCTGCGCTCCCGTCGTCAGCGTCGCACGCTGGGCATCAGAACCCAGATAGCGCAGGACGCCGTAACCAAGTCCCCGGCTGGGGACTGACCGCAGCATCTCCTTGGTCGTCTTGATCAGCACCGCGGGTGGCTGCGATCCAGCCATCAGATGTACCGGAAACGCAGTCGTGAACCAGCCGATGGTTCGTGACAGATCGAGCCCGCCGCCCAGATCCTCGCGGCCGTGGCCTTCGAGCTCGACCGTCATGATTTCGCGGCCCGACCACTGCCACACCGCGCGCGCGAGCGCCGACAGCAGCAGATCATTGACCTGGGTTCTGTACGCGCCGTGCGCCGTACCCAGCAGACGCGCGGTCAGCTCGGCGTCGATCGCAAGCAGCACGTCGTCGGCGTCGGCGATCGTATCCCGATCCGCATGATCAGAATCGCATGGCACGTCGTCCGCCCGCCGGAGCCCTGACCAGTAGTCCAGCTCGGCAACCAGCGCATCCGAGGCCGCGTGTGCGCGTAGCGCTGCGCCCCATTGGGCGTAGGCGTGCGTCTTGGCCGGCAGTGTCGCCTCTTGCCCGCGCATGAGCTGCTCATAGGCAGCCGCGAGATCCTCCAGCAGCACGCGCCACGACACGCCGTCGATCACGAGGTGATGGATCACGATCAGGAGGCGCTGCTCGCCTTCCGGCAGATCGATGCCGGCCATCCGCACCAAACGACCATGCGCGAGCGAGAGGCTCGCCTGGACCTCTGCGGCGAGCGCGGTGACCGCCTCGCCGTCGGCGAGCTCGCACGACCGCAACAGGTCCGAGACAGCCGGCCCCGGCCCGTGCTCGGCGCGCCAGACACCGTCGATGCGTTCGAAGCGCAGTCGCAGTGCGTCGTGATGCGCGACGACGGCCACCGCTGCGCGTCGCAACACGTCCCAGTCGAGCCGCCGCCGCGGCCGCAGCAGCAAAGCCTGATTCCAGTGATCAGGGGCGTCCAGTTCCTGCTCGAAGAAGCGGAGCTGAATCGGCAGCAACGGAAGTGGCCCGGCGATGCGCCCCTGCTCTGCCGTCGTCTCCAGCCGGACGATCACCCGCGCGTCGCGCGCCAGGGCTTCCAGCGTCTGGTGCTTGAAGACGTCTCGCGGCTCGATCAGAAGGCCGGCCCGCCGCGCACGACTGACCATCTGCAGCGAGATGATGGAATCGCCACCGAGCTCGAAGAAATTGTCGGTCATCCCGACATCCGGCTGATGCAGCAGCTCGGCCCAGATGGTGGCCAACGCAGCCTCGGCCGGCGTCCGCGGCGCAATCCGCATCGCTGCAACGGGCGCCTCCGGCGCTGGCAGCGCGTTGCGATCGACCTTGCCATTCACCATCAGAGGCAGGCGGTCGAGGACCATGATCCGCGCCGGCACCATGTGGTCCGGCAGCGTTGCGGACAGGGCCTCACGCAGCGTCGCAGCATCGAGCATGCCGTCGCCGCAGACATAGCCGACCAGCTGCCGACCCACGCCGAAATCCCTGGCGATCACGACGGCCGCGCTGACCGAGGGCTGCTGCAGGAGCCGCGCTTCGATCTCGCCGAGCTCGATGCGGAAGCCGCGAACCTTCACCTGGTGATCGGCCCGGCCGACATAGGCGATGGCGCCGTCGCTGCGCCAGCGCGCCAGATCGCCGCTTCGATAGAGCCGCGCGCCGGGAGGTCCGAAAGGATCGGGAATGAAGCGCTCGGCCGTCAGCGCCGCGCGCCCGAGATAGCCGCGCGCCAGCCCGTCTCCGCCGATATGGAGCTCGCCCGTCGTTCCCTCGGCGACCGGATTGAGATCGGCATCGACAATGCACAGGATCGTGCCCGGGATCGGGAAGCCGATCGGCACGCCCGACCCGCTCGGCCCGCGACAGTTCCAGAAGCTGGCATTGATGAGCGCTTCGGTCGGCCCATACCGATTGTCGAACCGGATCGCCGGGAACACCGAATAGACTTGGTCCTTCAGCTGGACCGGCAGGGCCTCGCCACCGGAGAACAGGCGCTTCAAGGTCACGCACCGCTGAACCTCTGGCTCAGCCACGAATTGCGCGAGCATCTGCGGCACGAAATGCAGCGTGGTCACGCCATGCGCAGTGACCGCATCGATCAGCCGCTTCGGCTCGCGATGTGCGCCTGGCGCTGCAATCGCAAGCCGCGCGCCGACGATCAGCGGCCACAGGATTTCCCACACCGCGACGTCGAAGCTGAACGGCGTCTTCTGCAACAGCGTTTCGCTGGGATCGAGCCCGTACTCCTTCTGCATCCATCCTAGCCGTGCCGCCAGGGCGCCGCGCGTGCAGGCCACGCCCTTGGGCACGCCGGTCGAGCCGGACGTGTAGATCACATAGGCGAGGCTCTCGGCATGAACCGGAATCCGAACATCGGAGCCATCAGTGGCGCGCAAACCGCGACCCTCACGGGCGCCGTCGACCACGAGCAGCTCGGCGCCCACCCCTGCCGTGATCTCGATCAGCCGATCGCGCAGTTGCGCCTGCGTCAGCACCAGCCGGGCGCCACTGTCGCACAGCATCGCGGCGAGCCGCTTGGCGGGATAGTCCGGATCGAGCGGCAGGTAGCCGGCGCCGGCTTTCATAACGGCCAGCACAGCCACGACCAGGTCGGCGCTGCGCTCGAATGCCAAGCCGACCGGAGCATCCAGAGCGACGCCGGCCTGCCTGATCTGTCGCGCCAGTCGGTTGGCCCGCGCATTCAGTTCGGCGTAGCTGATCCTCTCCTGACCGGAGATCACGGCAATGGCCGCAGGCGACCGTGCGACCTGCTGCTCGATCTGCGTCACGACGTCGACGAAGTCGTCATTCACCGTCCGCGCGACAGGTCCCGAGCTCCAGCCGAGCACTCGATGCAAAGCGGCGGCGTCCAATCCATGCAGCTCTGCGACCGGTCGGCTGCCGTCGTCGGCAATGCGCGCGAGCAGACAGGCGAAAGCTGCCTGTATCCGCTCGATCTGCGCCTGGTCGAACTGGCTGCGATCGTAGCGGAATCCAAGCCGGATGCCCCTGTCCGTCACGAACACCGCGACCGTGAGCGCATAGTTCGTGATCGAGATCTGCTCGGCGCGGCTGGCACGCGGCCCCTCGCCGGCCTGATCGCGCAGCGCCGCGTCGACCGGATAGTTCTCGAACACGAAGATGGAGTCGAACAGCGGCCGGCCGGCGCGGCCCGCAAGCCGCTGAATCTCGTGGAGCGGCATCCAGCCATGCTCGCGCAAGTCGACGTTGCGATCCTGTAAGCCGCGCAACCAATCACCGACCGACATTTGAGGCGTTGCATCCTCGAACACGGGCACGGTGTTGATGAACAGGCCGACGGTCTCCTCCACGCCCGCGATCTCAGGCGGCCGGCCGGAGATCGTGGCGCCGAAGCAGACGACATCCTGGCCGGTCAAGCGCCGCAGCAGCTGTCCCCAGGCCGCTTGCAGGACCGTGTTCAGGGTCACCCGCTCGCGCCGCGCCACGACCTGCAGCCGCTCCGTCGTCGCCCCATCGATGACGAGATCGATCGAGCCATGGCCGTCGGCAGGCGCGGCCGGCCCGCCCAGCGCATCGGCAAGCAGGCTCGGCTCACCGACCGTCGAGAGCGAGCGTGCCCAGAACGCGCTCGACGCATCGCGATCCTGCTGCTGCAACCAGGCAATGTAGTCGCGGTAGCGGCCGCGTGGGGCGGACAGCGACGCGCCACCGACATGCTTCATGATCTCGCCGATGAGCCTTGCCGCGCTCCAGCCGTCGAGCAGGATGTGATGATGTGTCCAGATCAGGCGGTGCACACCGCCGCCGAGATCGATGAGACGGACCCGCTGCAATGGCGGACGCGACAGGTCGAAGCCGGCCCGCCATTCGGCTGCGGCCACATCGGCCAGCGCCGCGTCACGCGCGGCCTGATCCATCGAGTCCACACGGTCGCGCCAGTCCTCCTCGACGAAGGGGACAGGAACCTGCCGGTGGACGACCTGCTGCGGCGCGCCCGACAATTCTCTCCACACGAACACTGTCCGCAGCACCGCGTGTCTCGCCGTCACCGCCTGCCACGCCGCGCGCAAGCGCGCCGCGTCCGCACCGCTGATGTCGACGGCGATCTGGCTGACATAGTTGCCGCTGTCACCGTCGCGCAGCGCGTGGAACAGCATGCCCTGCTGCATCGGCGACAGCGGATAGATATCCTCGATATCGCGCCAATCGCGCGACGCTCCGAGCAGGTCGAGCTCCGGCTGGCTGAGGCCTGAGAGCGGAACGTCCGACGGCGTGAGGCCGTATACGCCGTTCGTGCAATGCGCGACGAGTTCGCGCAGGGCCGCGGAATAGCACGCGGCCAGCCGCTCGATCGTCGCGCGGCGATAGCGTCGGCGGCCGAAGCTGAATGTCAGCCTCAGCCGGCCATCAAGCACCTGGCCGTTGATGCTGAGCCAGCGCCCGAGCGGCGCGCTCGCGCTGCGTGACGGCCCCGCGCCTTCCGGCGCGAGCGCGAAGGCAAGGTCGGAGCCGGCGCCGAACTGGCCGAGATAGTTGAAGACGATCCGCGGCTCGGCTCCGCCCGTCAGGGCGGCGCGCTGCTCGGGGCTGCCGCAATAGCGCAGCACGCCGTAGCCGAGCCCGCGCGCCGGGATGGCCCGCAACTCCTCCTTGATCGATCTGATCAGCGTGGCGTTATCGCCAGCACAGCCGGCGAGTCGAACGGGAAACGCGGTCGTGAACCAGCCGACCGTCCGCGACAGGTCGAAGCCCTCGAAAATGTCTTCCCGGCCGTGACCTTCGAGCTCGACCAGACATTCATCGAGCCCGCCCCAGCGGCTGACCGCGCGGGCCAGCGCCGCCAGCAGCAGGTCATTGACCTGGGTCCTGTAGGCAGCGGGCGCCTGCTTGAGCAGTTGCCCGGTCATGTCGGTATCGAAGGACACGACGACATCCTCACCATCGGCGACACGATCGGTCTCGCCGTGATCATCGTCGCATGGCACGTCGCCGGCGGCGGTCCGCTGTCTCCAATAGTCGAGCTGACCAGCCAGCTCCTCGCTGGCGGCGTAGTCTTCGAGACTGATGCCCCATGACGCCATGGACCGGCTGTTGGAAGGCAGAGCAATCGCGGCCGCGCCCTGCGCCACCTGTCGATACGCCGAGGCGATGTCCTCGAGCAGCACGCGCCAGGACACGCCATCGACGACGAGATGATGCACGACGATGAGAAGCCTCTGGCTGCCGTCGGCAACGTCCATGCCGACGAGCCGCAGCAACGGTCCCTGCAGAGACAGGCTTGCCTGCGCGGTCGCGCCAGCCGAGGTGATCTCAGCCGCATCGGCGACGGTGCGGATCCAGAGCAGATCGGCGCTCGCCGGCATCGCGCCATATATCGCCTGCCACTCTCCGTCGCTTTGCCGGAATTGCAGCCGCAGGGCATCGTGATGCGCCACCACGGCCTCGACCGCCTGCGCCATCACCCGCCAGTCGAGCCGCGCCGACGGCACGAGCATCAACGCCTGATTCCAGTGATGCCGTTCGCCGGCGTCCTCGGCAAAGAAGCGGCGCTGGATCGGCAACAGCGGCACCGGATCGCCATCGCGCGCAAGCGGCTCAGCGGATGCAACGACGGCCCGATCGCGACGCGCGACCCGCGCCAGCTCCTGCAGCGTCTGATGCCGGAACAGGTCGCGCGGCTCGATGGCAAGCCCGCGCTGGCGTGCACGTCCGACCACCTGCAGCGAGATGATGGAATCGCCGCCGAGCTCGAAGAAATTGTCGGTCAGGCCCACCCGCGAATGGCCAAGCAATTCCGCCCAGATCGCCGCCAGCTCCAATTCCGCGGGGGACTGCGGCGCGACGTAGTCGGTCTCGGCAGACAATTGCTCGGGCGTCGGCAAGGCGTCGCGATCGACCTTGCCATGAGCGGTGAGCGGCATCCGCGGCATCAGCACGATCCGCGCCGGAACCATGTAGTCCGGCAGCGCCTCCGAGAGCGCCGCCCGCAGCCCGGTCTCGTCGAGGCCGTCCCCGCCGCAGACATAGCCGACGAGCTGCTGGCGTCCGCCGATCTCGCGTGCCACCACCACCGCCGACTGAACACCCGCCTGCCGCGTCAGCCGTGCCTCGACCTCGCCCGGCTCGAGGCGGAAGCCGCGGATCTTGAGCTGGTGGTCGGACCGGCCGACATAGTCGATGACGCCATCGGCGCGCCAGCGCGCCAGATCGCCGGTGCGATACAGCCGCGCGCCAGGTGCGCCGAACGGATCGGGGATGAAGCGCTCCGCCGTCAGCGCCGGCCGATTCCAATAGCCGGCCGCGAGCCCCTCGCCGCCGATATGAAGCTCGCCGGTGACGCCGACCGGAACGATGTTGAGATCGCCGTCGAGAACATAGGCCGAGCGCCGGCCGACTGGACGGCCGATCGGCGCATAGCCGCAGTCGATCTCGGCATCGGCGTCGACCTTCCAGACCAGCGGTGTGACCACCGTCTCCGTCGGACCATAGCCATTGATCAGCTTGCGCGGCCGCAGCGCCTGCCTGACCTTGTCGAAGCCGGATTTGGGCATCGCCTCGCCGCCGAACGAATACAGCGACACGGGCGGCGGATCGCCGCTCCACGCCGCGAAGTCGGCGAGCTGCTGCAGATAGGCCGGCGGAAAGCCGGCATTGGTCACCCGCTGCGCGCCCATCACGTCGAGCGTCTTCTCCGCCGACCAGAGATCGGCATCACGCATCACCAAGGTCGCGCCGCAGCCCAGCGCGGTCCACAACCGCTCATGCGCGCCGTCGAACGTGAAGGAGAGGAAGTGCAGCTCGCGCGACTGCCGGCCCATCTCGTAGAGCTCGGCGGTGGCCTCGCAATGCATTGCGAACGATCCGTGAGCGACCGCAACGCCCTTCGGCACGCCGGTGGAGCCGGACGTATAGATCACGTAGGCGAGGCTCGCGGGATGGACATCGACCGCCGGGTCGCTCTCCGTCGTCTCAGCCGCCATCGCGCCGAGATCGACGACCGCGATCCCCGGCATCGGCGGCCATTGCGATCGTCCCGCCGCATCGACCAGCACGACGCGCGCGCCGGCATCTCGAACGGTGGCGGCCAGCCGCGCTGGCGGATGATCCGGATCGAGCGGCAGATAGGCCGCGCCGGCCTTCAGGACGGCAACAAAACTTGCGACGAGATCGGGCGAGCGCTGCATCGAGAGTCCGACGAGCTCGCCGGGACGAACGCCCAGCGTTGCAAGATGCTGCGCGATGGCATTGGCGCGGCGATCGAGCGCCTGATAGGTGATCGTCTCGGCCCCAAACACCAGGGCCGCTGCACTCGGCGTCTCCTTTGCGTGCCGGGCGAACATCCGATGCACCGGCTGGAACGGCACGAGCGCGGGAGGGCAAGCGTTCCACTGTCTGACGTCGTCGCGTTGCCGGGCCGACAACAGCTCCAATGCCGCGATCCGACGTGTGGGATCCGCGACCATCGCCTGCAGGATCGTGAGCCAATGCCCGGCGAGCCGTGCGATGGTCGACCGGTCGAACAGCGCGGTGGCAAAGGAGAACAGCGCCGAGACGTCTCCCGACGGCGCCTCCTCGCTGTCGAGAGCGAGGTCGAATTTCACCGTGTCGATCTCTGCCGCGATCGTCTCGATCTGCAATTCGGACGCAGCCGGCGCATGCGCCGGCTCGCGCCGGTGCTGATGGTTATAGAGCACCTGGAATAGCGGAGTCTGGCTTAGGCTGCGCTGCGGCTGCAGCACGTCGAGCAGCCGCTCGAACGGAAGATCCTGGTGATCCTGGGCCTCGAGCGAGGCCTCGCGCAGTGCCTTGATGACGTCGCCGATCGTACCCTGACTGTCGATCCGTGTGCGCAGCACCTGGGTGTTGACGAGCAGGCCAATCAGACGCCGCGTCTCCGACCGGTCGCGATTGGCGAGCGGAACGCCGATGCTGATGTCGGGCTGGCCGCTGTAGCGATAGAGCACCAGCTTCAGCGCCGCCAGCAGCACCACGAACAGCGTCGTGTGCTGTCCCCGCGCCAGCTCGCGCAGGCGATCGGCAAGCTCCGCCCCGAGCGACAGCCGTATGGCATCGCCAGATTGATCGGCCTGGGCTGACCTCGGCCGATCGAACGGCAGCGGCAGCATGACCGTGTGATGGAGACGGCCGGTCCAGTAGCGAAGCTGCCGCTCCTCCTCGACGGCACCGAGCCACAGTCGCTGCCAGGCGGCGAAATCGGCGTAGTCGATCTCGAGCGCCGGCAGTGAGGCGGTCTCGCCGCGGACGGCGGCGCGATAGAGCTGCCAGAACTCGTCGGTGAGGACCTGCATCGACCAGCCATCGGCGACGATGTGATGCAGCGTGACCGAGAGGACATGGTCGTGCTCGCCAAGTCCCAGCAGCGCCGCGCGCAGCAGCGGTCCGGATTCCAGATCGAACGGCAACGCCGCTTCCTCACGCAGCAGCCGGCGCGCCTGCTGCTCGCGATCATCGCCCGCGATCTCGATGCGGCGAAGCGCGACGGGCGCCGGCAACCATACGATCTGCTCCGGCTCGCCGTCGTCCTGCCGGAACGTCGTGCGAAGCGCGGCATGGCGCATGACGAGTTCATCGAGCGCCCTTTGGAGCGCACCAACATCAAGCCGACCCCGCAGGCGGATCGCGACCGGCATGTTGTAGGCGGAGCCGCCCGGATCCATCCGCCACAGGAACCAGAGGCGGGCCTGCGCGAACGACAACGGCGCGCGCTGCAGATGCTGCCGGGCGATCGGCAAGATCGACAGATCGATCCCCTTGGCCGCCAACTGCGTCAGGAACGCGCGCTGCTTCGAGGCATCGAGACGCACCAATCGACGCGCGATTTCGCCGAGCTGCTGGGCCTGGAGTCCGGACTGATCATTCATTGGCGAACTCGACTTCCTCAAGCAGATCGAACATGGCGGCGATGTCGTCGCTCCGCCTGCTTGTCGGCGGGTCCGCGGCGAGCGCAGACGCCATGGCCTCGATCGTGGTCAGTTCGAACAACCGCTTCAGCGGCACCTCCCACGCGAGATCGCGCTTGATGCGGCCGACGAGCTGGACGGCCACCAGCGAGTCGCCGCCGAGCTCGAAGAAATTGTCGGTGACGCCGACGTCCGGCCTGTGCAGCAGCTCTGCCCAGATCGCCGAGAGTGCGGCCTCGGTCGGATTGCGCGGGGCGATGCGATGCGCTTCGGGAGCCCCGACATCGGGCCGCGGCAGCGCCTTGCGGTCGATCTTGCCGTTCGGCGTCAGCGGCAGCTCCGGCAGCACGATCACGCGCGACGGAACCATGTAGCCCGGCAGCGCTGCTGCGAGCGCAGCGCGGAGGCCGCCGCCGTCGAGCGTATCCTCGCCGCTGACATAGCCGACCAATTGACGGCCGCCGCCGAGCTCCTGCGCCACGACGACGCTGTCGCGCACGCCCGGCCGCTCCCGCAGCCGCACCTCGATCTCGCCGAGCTCGATCCGATGTCCGCGGATCTTCACCTGATGATCGGCGCGGCCGACATAGTCGAGCACGCCGTCGGCCCGCCAGCGCGCGAGGTCGCCGGTCCGGTACAGCCGCGCGCCGTCGCTGCCGAACGGATCCGGGATGAAGCGCTCCGCGCTCAACGCGGCGCGTTTCCAATAGCCGCGCGCGAGCCCGTCACCGCCGATGAAGAGCTCGCCAGTGACGCCGACCGGCGCCAGATTGAGTTCGGTGTCGAGCACGTACAACCGGGTGTTGCCGATCGGGCTGCCGAGCAGCGGCACCGGATCGGTCGCATCGAGGCGGTGACGCGCCGACCACACCGTGGTCTCGGTCGGCCCATACAGGTTCCAGACCTCGCTGCCCAGCGCGCCCAGCCGCCGCGCCAGGTCCGAGGCCAGCGCCTCCCCGCCGCTCAGCAGGCGACAGCCCTTCGGCAGCCATGGAGCCGTCTCGTGTGTATCGGCCGCGTCGTGATCGAGCAGCATGCGCCAGCTCGACGGCGTCGCCTGGACCATGGTCACGCCGTGCCGTGCCACCATCGCCTTGAGCGCCACCGGATCATGGGCCGTGACACGGTCGGCGAGCACGATCCGGGCGCCATGGGTCAGCGGCAGCCACAGCTCCAGCACGGCGATGTCGAACGACAACGAGGTCAACGCCAGCACGCGGTCGTCGGCCGCGATGCCCGGCTGCTCGGCCATCGTCGTCAGGAAGTTCGTCACCGCGGCGTGACGCACCATCACGCCCTTGGGCCGACCGGTCGAGCCGGAGGTGTAGATGACGTAAGCGAGGCTCTCCGGATGCACGTCGACAGCAAGATTATCGGTCTGGCCGAGGCCCTCGCCAGCCGCCACCTCGAGCAGCCATGCCTCGGCCTCGCTCCGGGCCAGCACCGGCGCGAAACCGTCGTGCAGCATGGCTTGCGTCAGCAGCAGCTTGGCGCCGCTGTCGTTCAGCATGTGCGCGAGCCGCTCGGCCGGATAGTCCGGATCGAGCGGCAGATAGGCCCCGCCCGCTTTGAGCACCGCGAGCAGCGCAACCATCATCGTGACGCCGCGCTCCAGCGCCAGCCCGACCACAACATCCGGCCCGATGCCGCGATCCCTGAGCCGCCGCGCCAGGCGGTTCGCCCGCGCATTCAGCGCGCCGTAGCTGATCGTCTCCTGCCCGTGTACGAGCGCGATCGCATCGGGAGATCGCGCCGCATGCACCTCGAACTGCCGGTGCACGCAGAGCGTATCCGCGAAGCTGACAGCCGTCGCATTCCAAGCGCGCAGCAGCCGCGCGCGATCGTCCTCTGGAACGACATCGAGCTGGCGCACCGGCGAGTGCGGCGCCGCTTCGAGCGCCAGCGCCAGCCGATCGAGCGACTGCTGCATCATCGCGCCGACCCGCTCGGGCGCAACCGGCGCCACGGCCTGGACCGTCAGGTGAAGTCCATGACCGTCGTCATCCACCGCCAGCATCAGCGGATAGTTGGTACGCTCCTCGCCACCGAGCCATTCGACGCCACGCAGAGCCTGGATGGGCTGCGCGTCTGCCCGCGCGTCCTGCCGCTGGCCGTGCCGATAGTTCAGGATCGCGGAGAACAGCGGCGTCGGCGGCGCGACGCCGCTGCAACGCTGGGCCATTGCCAGCGAGGCATGCTCATGAACCATCAGCTCCGCCAGCCGCGCATGCGTTGCGCGAACGCTGTCCTCAACCGACGTGCCGTCGAGATCGAGCCGCAACGGCAGCGTGTTGATGAACAGGCCCAGGCTGCGGCCGGTATCATGGCCAGCCTGCATGCGGCCGAGCAGCACGGTGCCGAACACGACCTGCTCACGTCCGCTGCTGCGCGCCAGCACCTGGCCCCAGGCGACATGACAGAGACTGGCGAGGCTCGCGCCAACGCGCCGCGCCTGCGCGCGCAGCCGCGCATCGAGCGCAGCCGGCAGGGGCAGCTTTGCCTCGCGCACGCCGGCGCCGTCGCTGCGCACCTCGATCAATCCGAACGGCGCCGTCGGCGCATCGATGTCGGCGAGCATGCTGCGGAAGAAGCGCTGCTGAGCATCCTGTCCGCCCGACTTGCGAGTCTCGGCGACGAGGTTGCGGAATGGAATCGACGGAGGCAGAGCAGTGCGGCGTCCCGACAGGATCAGTTGCACCTCCTCATGCAACGCCTGCAGGGTGGAATGGTCGCCGACCATGTGATGCAGCACGACCAGCAGCAGCAGGCGATCACTTCCTGGGTCGCGGGCGACAACGAGACGCAGCAATGGCGCCTGGGTCAGATCGAGCCTGCAGGACTTCGGATCGAAGCGGCGCGCCAGCTCGACCTGGGCCGGCGCGTTGCCTTCGAGCTCAACTTCGGTGACGCTTAGCGGTGCCTGGCGCCAGACCACCTGCGCCGGCACCGACAGCCCATCCCAGAGGAACGACGTCCGCAGGACGTCATGCCGGTCGATCACGTCCTGAACGGCCGCAAGATAGCGATCCAGCAGATCACGGCCCGCAAATGCCATCTGCGCGACCAGCACGTAGGGGTCGCCCTCGGTCGCGAGCAGATGATGGAACAGAATTCCCTCCTGCAACGGCGACAGCGCGTAGATGTCCTGGACGTTGGCGACGCCGCCCGGCACACGGCCCACCACGCGGTCGATCTCGCCCTGGCTCATCGCGATCAGCGGCAGCATGTCCGGCGTGATGGCCGGGCTCTGCGCCGTGATCGGGTTGTCAGGAATTGCGGTCTCCTCGCTTTGCCGCAGGCTGGCCGCGAGATCGCGCAGCACCGGCTTGGCGAACACCATCTGCGCGTCGATCGTCAGCGCATGGCGCTTCAGCCGATCCAGCATGCGGACGACGAGCAGCGAATGGCCGCCGAGCTCGAAGAAATGATCGTTGCGACCGACGCGCTCGACGCCAAGCAACTCGCGCCAGATGGCAGCGAGCGTCTGCTCGGCTTCGCCCTGGGGAGGATCATAGGTGGCGTGCGAGAACGCCTCGTCGTCCGGCGCCGGCAGCGCCTGCCGGTCGACCTTGCCGTTGGGTGTCAGCGGAAGTGCAGGGACGCGAACGATCGCCGACGGGACCATGTAGTCCGGCAGGCTTCCCTGCAGATGTGAACGGAGTTTCGCGGCCCACGCGCCGGTGCCGTCGGCGTCCTCCGCCGGCACCACATAGGCGACGAGCGTGAGATCGCCCTGCGCATCGCGCCGCGCCAGCACCGCCGAGTCCCGCACTCCGGCCTGCGCATTCAGCCGATGCTCGATCTCCCCGAGCTCGATGCGGAAGCCGCGGATCTTCACCTGATGGTCGTTGCGGCCCAGGAATTCGATGTTGCCGTCGGCGAGATGGCGGCCGAGATCACCGGTTCGATACATCCGCGCATCGGACGACAGCCCGAACGGATCCACGGCAAAACGCTGCGCCGACAGATCGGGACGGTTGAGATAGCCGCGGGCAACTCCTGCCCCGCCGATCCAGATCTCGCCGACGGCACCGCGCGGCACCGGCATGCCCTGGGCGTCGAGCAGATAGATCCGCGCGTTGGCGATCGGGCGACCGATTGGGACGACAACGCCGGCGAAGCCGGGCGGACGGCGCCATGCGGTGGCGCAGACGGTCGCTTCCGTCGGCCCGTAGGCGTTGAAGACCGCAATCTCGGGCGGCAGCGCTTCGAACAGCTCCGGCCTTGGCAACTCGCCGGCGAGAACCAGCACCTCGAGCCCGGAGAGCCGGGCGAGGTCCGAGCGGCCCTGCAGCATCGCGGGCGGCAAGGTGGCGTGGGTGATGCGATGTTCGACGAGATAATTCAACAGCTCCGGCGCGTCGCGATGCTCGCGGCTTCCGAGCAGATGCAGCTCGGCACCAGCACAAAGCGCCATGACGATGTCCCACACGCTTGCGTCGAAGCTGAAGGAGGCGAATTGCACGATCCGGCTGTGCGGACCGGTGTCGAACAGCCCGATCTGGGCCTGCGCGAGATTGACGAGGCCCTGGTGCTCGACCATCACGCCCTTCGGTTGTCCGGTCGAGCCCGACGTGTAGATGACATAGGCGAGATTGCGCGGCGTCAGGCCACGGGCAGCAACATCCGGTGCGCTCTCCGGGAGCCCGCTCCAGGCCGGCGCATCGCTTTCCACATCGATCAAAGGGTACGCCACGCTGCCGAGCGTGCTGGCGCTCTCACCGTCACAGAGCAGCAGCGTCGGCTGGGCATCGGCCACGGTCTCGCGCAGACGCTGCGGCGGATAGGCAGGGTCAAGCGGCAGATAGGCCGCTCCCGCTTTGAGAACCGCGAGCACGCTGACGATCGCATCAATGCCGCGCTGCTGGCAGATCGCGACCAGCCGGTCCGGACCGGCGCCCAGCGCAACGAGATGATGCGCGAGGCGATTAGCGCGCTCCTCGAGCTCGCGATAGCTCAGGCTGACCGCGCCATGGACCAGCGCCACGGCGGAGGGGCGGCGGCGCGCCTGCTCTGCGACGAGCTCCTGGATGCAGCAGTCGGCTGGCGTGAACGACTGCGTCCGGTTCCAGACATCCAGCAGCAGCGTACGTTCCTCGGCCGGCAGCAGCTCGATCCGATCGACCGGCTGGCTGGTGTCGGCGACCATGGCGCGCAGCGCAGCCAACAGATAGAAGCGATAGCGCTGTACGGTATCGGCGTCGAACAGCGCCGTCGCGTAGTTGAGCTTGCCAGAGATGCGGCCGCCACTTTCGCTGAGATCGAGCTCGAGATCGAACTTGATCTTGTGCTGCTCGATCGCAAGGCGTTCGACCGCCAGGCCGGGCAGTGCGAACGAGCCGACATCGTTACTCTGCCACGCGAACACCACCTGGAACACCGGCGTGTATTCCGGATGCCGCGGCGGCTGGAGCGCCTCGACCAGGCGCTCGAAGGGCAGATCCTGATGATCCTGCGCCGCGAGGACCGCCGTCTTGACGCGGTCGATCAGCTCGGCGACAGCGGGACCATGCGAGAGGTCGAGCCGCAGCGCCAGCATGTTGACGAAGAAGCCGGCCAGGCCTTCGAGCTCCGAACGCATCCGATTTGCGCTCGGCGTGCCGATCACGAGATCCTGCTGGCCCGCCAACCGCGACAGCACGATGGCCCAGGCCGCCAGCACGATGACGAACGGGGTGGCGCCGAGAGCGTGGCCCAGCCGCCTGATGTCGGCCGATAGACCGTCGTCGATCTCCACCGGCACCGCGGCGCCGGCGTTGGATCGCGGCGCAGAACGCGCACGGTCGGTCGGCAATGTCAGCAAGGATGGCGCATCGCGCAGCACGGCGGTCCAATGATCGAGCTGCCGCTGCAGTCGATCTGCCGTCAGCGAATGGCGCTGCCATGCTGCATAGTCCGGATACTGAATCGCGAGCGGCGGCAACGGATCATCGCCGCCTGCGGCGAAGGCGCCATACAGTACCGAGAGCTCGCGGACGATGACGCCCATCGACCATCCGTCGGAGATGATGTGGTGCTGGCTGAGCAGAACGACGTGATCATCATCGCCCAGACGGATCAAATGGCTGCGGATCAGCGGCCCCCGAGCGAGATCGAACGGCGCGCTCGTGCACTCATCCAGCACGTCGCCCAGCCGCTTCTCGCGGTCCGGCCGGACGCGAAGATCATGCATCTCCAGCGGCAGGCTGGTGTCGGACGGCAACAGCGCAATTCGCGGCTCGCCGTCCTCGGCGACAAAGACCGTCCGCAGCGCCTCGTGCCGGGAGAACAGGCGGTCGAGGCTGCGGCGCCATGCGCCGATGTCGAGCCGGCCGCGCAACCGCAGCGCCACGTCGATGTGATAATTCGCGCTTCCGCCATCGAGCTGCGCCAGCAGCCACAGCTGCTGCTGCGCGAAGGAGAGCGGCAGCCGGCCCCCGCGATCGACGATCGGGATCGTGCTTGTCTCGCGTCTGGGGGCGTTGCGGCCGCGCTGTCGCGCGCGCGATGCCAACCGGCGCAGCGCCTCCGGATCGAGGTCACGCAGAAGAGACTGTCCTGATTGTCCGCTCATGATAGCTCCGCCGTCATCAGTTCCTGGAGCTCACCTTCGGCGAACTCCTGCTCGATCAGACTGATCGAGAGGACGCGCGCGAATTCCGCCAATTCCGGATGAGCGAACAGCTCGGACAATTGCACCGACGTGCCGAACTCCTGCGCGACACGGCCGAGCAGCCGTACCGCCAACAGAGAGTGGCCGCCGAGCCTGAAGAAGTGATCGCCCCGCCCGATGCGATCGAGGCCGAGCAGCTCCGCCCAGATGCCGGCCAGGATGATCTCGATCTCACCGACCGGAGCCTGATAGTCGTCTCCCGCTTCGCCTTGTGAGGCCAGCGGCAGCGCCTTGCGATCGACCTTGCCGTTCGGCGTCAGCGGCAGCCGCGGCAGCACGATGACGCGCAACGGCACCATGTAGTCCGGCAGCATGGCCGTGAGCATCGCGCGCAAGTCGCCGCCGTCGAGGGTGCTGTCACTGCTGACATAGCCGATCAGGTGCCGCCCGCCGCCGAACTCCTGCGCGACCACGACGCTGTCGCGAACGCCGGGCAGTGCGCGCAGCCGCGCCTCGATCTCGCCGAGCTCGATGCGATGTCCGCGCATCTTGACCTGGTGATCGGCACGGCCGACATAGTCGAGCGTGCCATCGGCACGCCAGCGCGCCAGATCGCCGGTCCGGTACAACCGCGCACCAGCACCGCCCAACGGATCGGGAACGAAGCGCTCTGCGCTGAGCCCGGCGCGCCGCCAATAGCCGCGCGCCAGTCCCTCGCCGCCGATGAACAGTTCGCCGGTCACGCCGGGCGACGCCAGATTGAGATTGGCGTCGAGCACGTAGAGCGTGGTGTTGCCGATCGGACCACCCAGCACCGGCATGGGATCATTGGAATCGAGCCGATGGCGCGCAGACCACACCGTGGTCTCTGTCGGCCCATACATGTTCCAGACCTCGCCGCTCAGCGCGACGAGCCGCCGTGCCAGATCGGGAGCCAGCGCCTCGCCGCCGCAAAGCACGCGACAGCGACGAGGCAGCGCGGTCCCGTCATGATCGAGCAGCATGCGCCAGCCCGACGGCGTCGCCTGGATCATGGTCACGCCGTGCCTGGCCACGATCGCCTTCAGCGCCGTCGGATCCTGCGCCGAGGCGCGATCGGCCAGCACGATCCGGGCGCCCCGTGTCAGCGGCAGCCACAGCTCTAGCACCGCGATGTCGAACGACAGCGAGGTCAATGCCAGCACCCGGTCGTCGGATGCGATCCCCGGCTGCTCGGCCATCGTCGCCAGAAAGTTCGTCACTGCGCCGTGACGCACCATCACGCCCTTGGGCAGGCCGGTCGAGCCCGAGGTATAGATGACGTAGGCGAGGCTCTCCGGATGGATGGTGCTGCCGAGATTGTCGGCGTCGCCCGCATCATCGTCGCGATCGAGCAGCCAGGCCTCGGCTCCGCTGTCGGCCAGCGCAAGCGCGAACCGATCCTGCAGCCCAGCTTGCGTCAGCAGAAGCCTCGCGCCGCTGTCGCTCAGCATGTGAGCAAGACGCTCGGCCGGATAATCCGGGTCGAGCGGCAGGTAGGCCGCACCCGCCTTCAGCACGGCGAGCAGCGCGACGATCATCTCGGCGTCGCGCTCCAGCGCCAGTCCGACCACGACATCGGCGCCGACCCCGCGTGCCTGCAGCCGCCGCGCCAGCCGGTTTGCGCGCGCGTTCAACTCGCCGTAGCTGATCCGGCGGTCGCCGCCGACGATCGCAACCGCGTCCGGGACAGCCTTCGCCCGCGCCTCGATCTGCGCCACCACGCCGGGCGTTGCGTCGATCAACGGACGTGGGGATGACGTCTCGCCAATCGCAGCTCCACTCCAGCGCAAGAGCCACGCCAGCGCCTCCCCATCGACCATGCGAAGGCTGCCGGTCGGACGGGTGGCATCCGCCGAAATCTGCATCAGCCAGTCCCGCAACGACGCGCTCACCCGTCGAATCGCGTGCTCGTCCAATTGCGCACGATCGTAGTTGAAGTCGAGGCGCAGGCCCTCGGGTCCGTCGAACACGATGACCGCGATCGGATAACTGGTCGGCGTCACATGTTCGACCCGCCCGATCTGCGGCCCGGCACCGTTGCGCGCGGTGAGCGCCTGATCGATCGGATAGTTCTCGAACACCATCAGGCTGTCGAACAGGGGCTGCCCGGCCCTGTCGGCGAGGCGCTGGATCTCGTGCAGCGGCAGCCACTCATAGTCGCGCGCCGCGACGCTCTGCGCCTGAAGGGTTCGCAGCCAGTCGCCGGTCGCGGTCTGCGGGTGCGCGCGGTCGATCAGCGGCAGCGTGTTGATGAAGAGGCCGACCATGTGCTCGGCGCCGGCAAGCTCGGCCGGACGGCCCGAGACCGTCACGCCAAAGCAGACCGAGCTTTGCCCGGTCTGCTGCCGCAGCAATTGGGCCCAGGCCCCCTGCAGCAGCGTATTCATCGTGATGCGCTGCTGCGTCGCGAACCGCCGCAGGCGGGCAGCGAGATCGACGTCCACGCACAGCGTCAGCCGGCCGTGGCCGCTCGCAGCGTCGATCGCGCGGCTCGCACGCAAGGCGTCGGCGAGCGGCGTTGGCTCATCGAAGCCGCGCAGCGTCTCGCGCCAGAAATCCACGGCCGCCGCGTGGTCGCGCGTCTGCAGCCAGGCGATGTAGTCGCGATAACTGGCTTGCGCCGCCGACGGCGCAGCGCCGCCGATCTGCTGCAGCACGTCTGCGAGCAGCCGCGCCGAGCTCCAGCCATCGATCACGATGTGATGATGCGTCCAGATCAGCCACAGCCTGTCATCGCCGAGCCGGATCAGCCGCAGCCGCTGCAGCGGCGGCCGGGTGATGTCGAAGCCGAGCTCACGCTCGCGCCGTGCCGCCTCCGCAAGCGCCGCCTCGATATCCGCCGCCGCGACCCCATCAGCAATACGGCTGCGCCAATCCTCCTCGACGACGGGCACCTCGAGATGACGGTAGACGATCTGCTGGGCCACTCCGGACAATTGCTGCCAGACGAATCCAGTCCGCAGCACCGCATGCCGCGCACTCGCCGTCTGCCATGCCGCACGCAACCGCGCCGGCGTCACGCTCCGGAGCTCGATCGAGAGCTGGTTGACATAGACATCATCAGCGCCATCGCGCAGGGCATGGAACAGCAAGCCCTGCTGCATCGGCGACAGCGGATAGATGTCCTCGACGGAGTGACAGTCGATCGTCGCGCAGAGCCGGTCGAGCGCCGCCTGATCGAGCCCCGCGAGCGGAACGTCGGACGGCGTGAGACCGCCGACGCCGCCGAGGCAATGATCGACGAGACCGTGCAGCGCCGCCCGATAGAGCTCGGCGAGCCGTTCGACGGCCGCGCGCCGATAGCGCCGGCTGCCATAGCGGAAACCGAGGCGCAACTGTCCGTCACGTACCTCGCCGTTGATGGTGAGCCAGACCCGCAACGGCGTGTCGGCGGCCCGCATCGGTCCCGGGTTTTCCGGCGCAATCCGGTACGGCGCCGACGCGCCGAGCTGGCCATCGAAGCGGCCGAGATAGTTGAAGACGATGCGCGGGTTCGGCACCGCGGCCAGCGCCTCGCGATGCTCCTTCGCACCGAGATGGCGCAGGACTCCATAGCCGAGCCCGCGATCGGGCACGGCGCGCAGCGTCTCCTTGACGCGGGTGATGAGCGCGCCGTCGGTCTCGCTGCCGCCGTCGAGACGGACCGGGAATGCGGTCGTGAACCAGCCCACCGTCCGCGTGAGATCGACGTCCGCAAAGACATCCTCGCGGCCGTGGCCTTCGAGCTCGATCACGACGCCTTCGATCCCGCTCCAGTTCCAGAGCGCGCGTGCCAGCGCAGCCAGCAGCAGGTCGTTGACCTGCGTGCGATAGGCCGCAGGCGCGGCATCGAGCAGCCGTTCGGTCAGCTCCGCCTCGAGGTTCAGCACGACCTCCTCGGCGTCGGCCTCGACGTCGGTGCCACCATGATCGTCGTCGCAGGGCAGCTCGCTGCCGCGGGAGGACGCGAGCCAGAACGGCAGTTCGTCTCCGAGCCGATCGGAGGCCGCATGCGCTCGCAGTCGCTGCACCCAGGAGGACGGCGTGGAGCTCTGGGGCGGCAGGTTGACGGCGCCCGCCTGCCCCGTCAGCTGCTCGCAAGCCGACGCGATGTCCTCGAGCAGAATCCGCCATGACACGCCATCGACGGCGAGATGGTGAATGGCGACCAGCAGCCGCTGGCTGCCATCGCGCATGTCGAATCCGACGGCGCGCAGCAGAGATCCCGATGCCAATGACAGGCTCGCCTGCGCCGCCGACGCGATCGCGCTGACGTCGGCCGGCTCGACTGCCGTGCGGAGCCAAAGCAGCTCAGGCGCGGCAGGCAGGTCGGACGGCACCGCCTGCCATTCACCCGCGACCTGCCGATACGTCATGCGAAGCGCATCGTGATGCCCCACGACGGCAGCGAGCGCCCGCTGCAGCACGCTCCAGTCGATCCGGTCCCGCGGGATCAGCAGCACCGCCTGGTTGAAGTGATCGCGGTTGGAGATATCCTCCGCGAAGAAGCGCAATTGGATCGGCAGCAGCTCCGCAGCGCAGGCGTTCATTGCGTTGCGTGCTGCCGCCGGCGGCGTGATGGCCGGCGCGGAGGTGGTCGCAACCACGCCGGCCAGCGCCGCTATCGTCTGCTGCGCGAACATCTGCTTCGGCGTCAGCATGACGCCGCGCTTGCGCAGCCGCGCGATGATCTGCAGGCTGAGGATGGAGTCACCGCCGAGCTCGAAGAAATTGTCATTGCGGCCGATCCGCTCGCGGCCCAGCACGTCCTGCCAGACCGCGGCGATTGTCTCCTCCACCGCGCCGGCCGGGGCGGCATAGGATAGCACGGCGTCCTCGTCCGGCTGCGGCAGCGCCGCGCGGTCGAGCTTGCCGTTGGCGGTCAGCGGCAGCCGGTCGAGCACGACGATGCGCGACGGCACCATGTAGTCCGGCAGCATCGCCGAGAGTTGCTGCCGTAGCGCCTCCGGCTGCAACACGACGCCGGCCGCAGCGACACAATAGGCCACGAGCTCCTGGCGCTCCTGCTCAGCATCGACGGCGCGGGCCACGACGGCCGCATCGGCGATGCCTTTCAGCAATGTGATCGCGCGGCAGATCTCGGCGGGCTCGACGCGGTAGCCGCGCAGCTTCACCTGATCGTCGCGCCGGCCGAGGAACACGATCCGGCCGGCCTGATCACAACGCACGCGGTCGCCGGTTCGGTAGAGGCGCTCACCTGGCGCCCCGAACGGATCGGGGATGAAGCGCTCTGCCGTCGGCGCGGGCGCACCGCGATAGCCGCGCGCCAACCCAGCACCACCGACGTGGAGTTCACCGGCGACCCCGGCCGGAACGGCATTCAGTGCATCGTCGAGAACGTAGGTCCGCAGGTTGGCAAGCGGCAATCCGACCGGCACCGGACCTCGACCTGCGGCTTCCGTCCACTCATGTGTCGTCACGCCGACCGTCGTCTCGGTCGGGCCGTAGTGATTGACGATCCGGCAGTGCGGCCGCAGCCGGCGGACCTCTTCGATCAAGCCGGGATCGCAAGCCTCGCCGCCGAGAATCAGCACGTCGCGCGGCAGAACGTCGGCCGAGCGCCGCGCCCGCAACAGGCCGCGCAGATGGCTCGACACGATCTTGACAATCCCGACCTCGCCGTCGCGCATCGCTTGTGCAAACGCATCCGCATCGAACGCGGCATCGGCCGGAAGAAGATTCAAGGTTGCGCCGCTCGCGAGCGCGCCGAACAGCACGGTGTGGCCGAGATCGGCGGCAACAGTCGAGACCATCGCCATGCTCGCGTCGGCGCGTGGCCGCAGCCGGGACAATAGCGCCTGCACATAGTTGGCAAGTGCCCCGTGTGACACGGCGACGCCCTTGGGCGCGCCGGTCGAGCCCGACGTGTAGATGATGTAGGCAGTCTGCGCCGGATGAACGTGCGGGCGAATGAACTCGCCGCAAGACGCATCGCTGCGCGACTCGCCATCCAGCGCGACGCATTGCAACGCGCTCGCCGCAGCGAGGCATTCGCCGGTCGCGACCAGGGTGTCGATGCCACCATCGTGAAGAATACGGTCAACACGCGCCACCGGCCACGCCGGATCGAGCGGCACGGCGGCGCCGCCCGCCTTCAAGACGCCGAGCAGCGCCGCGACGAAGCTCGGCGACCGCTCGATCCACAGCGCCACCGGCGTCTCATGCGTGACGCCCGCCGCAACGAGCGTGCGCGCGATCTGGTCCGACCAGCCCACGAGCTCGGCGACGCTGACGGTGTCCTGTCCTTGGCGCAGCGCGATCCGATCGTCGCGGCCCGCGAACGCAGCGTCGATCAGATCGAGGATGTCCATCGATGGGAAGCTCTTCACCTCCGCCGCGACGACCTGCCTGACGTCTCGCGCGATTGCGAAGTTGCGCAGCGGCCGGTCGATGCCCGCCGCGATCTGCCGCAGGAAATCGACGAGCTGGCTCCCGATCCGCTCGACCGTGGCCGCATCGAACAAATCAGTTGCGAAATTCAGGCTCGCATTCATGCCCTTTGGGCCGTCGATGATGTCGAGCGCGAGATCGAAATGCGAGCCGGCGAGATCGACGATGCGCGGCTGGGCGTGCAGGCCATCGCCGAGCGCAAATCCGGCCGGCGCGTCCATGTAGTTGAACTTGACCTGGAACAGTGGATTGTGGCCGCCGGATCGGGTCGGCTTCAGCGCATCGACGAGACGGTCGAACGGCAGATCCTGATGCGCCAGCCCGGAAATGACCTCCTCCTTCGCCCGCGCCAGCAGCTCGGCGAAGCTCATGCCATCGGCCACGTCGGCCCGCAGCACCAGCGTATTGACGAAGCAGCCGATCAAGCATGCCAGCTCGGCCTGGCGGCGGCCGGCGACGGGCACGCCGACACGCAGGTCGGAGCGGCCGGAGTAGCGGAACAGCAGCAACTGATAGGCGGCGAGCAGCAGCATGAACATGCTGACGCGATGCTCCCTGGCGAGCGCGCGGAGCCTCAGCACCAGATCTGGCGCGATCTCGACGTGAATGGTGTCGCCGCGATAGCTCGGTACAGGCTGGCGCGGCCGGTCGAACGGCAATGCGAGCGGTGTATCCGCGTCGCCGAGCCGCCCGCGCCAGTAGGCGAGCTGCTGCGCAGCCTCGGGGCCGGAGAGCCAATCCCGCTGCCATGCGGCGTAGTCGGCATATTGGACGGCGGATGGTGACGGCAGCGCCCCTGCCCCGCGCCGGAGCCCGTCATAGAGCGCGGCGATCTCCGCCAGCAGCACGTCGAGCGAGAGGCCGTCGGCTACGATGTGATGCGCCGACAGCAGCAGCACGTGGCGGTCGTCCGCGAGCTGCATCAGCACGGCGCGCAGCAGTGGGCCATTGACGAGATCGAACGGCCTTGCCAGCTCCTCGCGTGTCCGCGCCGCGACCCGCGACGTGCGCTCCGCCGCCGGGCTGCGCCGCAGATCCTCGACCGCGACCGGAATGTCCGGCGCCGCATGGATGACCTGCACGACGCGGCCATCCGGGGCGGAGAAGGTGGTGCGCAGCGTCTCGTGGCGGGCGACGATTTCGGTCAGCGCCTGCACCAGCAGTGCCTGATCGAGCGGGCCGTCGAAATGAACCGTGCAGGCGATGGTGTAGGCCGTGCCGGCCGGATCCATGCTCCAGAGAAACCACAGCCGCTCCTGCGCGGGAGACAGCAGCTCGCGTATGCCCGCCGGTGCCGGCTGCAGCGGCGGGAGCACTTTCGCGTCCGCGCTGGCGGCATCGATAAGCTCTGCGAGCGCGGCGAGCGTAGGCGCATCGAAGAAGCCGCGCAGCGCGAGCTCGATTCCGAACTGCTCGCGCACCATCGCCGTGATCTGAGCGGCTGCGACCGAGTTGCCGCCGAGCATGAAAAAGTCGTCGTCGCGGTCGACATTCTCGCGCCGGAGCACATCCCGCCAGATCAGCGCAAGACGGCGTTCGGTCGCCGTCGCAAGCTCCGGGGACGGCGATGGGTCCGCCGCCTCGCGTCGCCGCTCGAACACCATGAAGCTATCGAGCGTGCCCTGCGCCCACCTGGCGCGACAGGCGGACCGCTGCAGCTTGCCGCTGGTGGTCACCGGCATGCCTTGCGGGTTCAGCAGCACGACCACCGCCGGATATTCCTGCGTCTGCCGCATGACCGCGTCGCCGATCGCCTTGATCAGCACGTCGGCCGGCGTTCGCCGCAGCACTGCCCTGCTGAACTCGGCAGCTACGCCGATGCCTTCGGCGCCATCGATCTCGACCGGGAAGGCCGCGACACGTCCCTTCCGCACCGAGGCCACCTCGGTCTCGACGGCCTGCTCCAGATCGAATGGATAGATGTTCTGGCCGCGGACGATCAGCAGATCCTTGAGCCTTCCCGTGACGACGAGTTCGCCGTCGCGGACGAAGCCGAGATCGCCGGTCCGCAACCAGCGCGCGCCGTCGCGAACGACGAACGTCTGCTGCGTCGCCTCGGGATTGTTCCAATAGCCCAGCGCGACGCTCGGACCTGCGACCCAGATTTCGCCGACCTCATTCCTCTCGGCCTCGGCGGACGCATCGACCCTCATGATGCGCACGGCGTGGCCGTCTGCCACGGCGCCGCACGCCATCAGGTCCGTGCCCTCGCCGGCGTCCGCAACGCGCCCGCCGGCGAGCGCTGCGGGATCGAGCGTGTGACAAACCGCCCGGCTCGCGCGGTCGCCTGCTGTCACCAGCAAGGTCGCCTCGGCAAGGCCGTAGCACGGCGTCAGCGCGCGAGGATCGAAGCCCGCCGGCCGGAAGCGCGCGGCAAATCGATCCAGCGTCGCGCGGCGCACGAACTCTGAGCCGGAGAACGCGAACCGCCATCGGCCGAGGTCCAGACACGCGATCGCCTCGTCCGAGATCCGGTCCGCACAGAGCGCGAACGCAAAGTCCGGCCCGCCGCTGCAGGTGCCGCCGTGGCGATGGATGGCGTCGAGCCAGCGCCGCGGCTGCTCCAGGAAATTGCGCGGCGACATCAGCACCGCCGTGAAACCCGTGAACAGCGGATTCAGCAATCCGCCCATCAATCCCATGTCGTGATAGAGCGGCAGCCAGCTGACGAAGACGTCATCCCTGGTCCCGCCGAGCACCGCCTCTATTGCGATCTCATTGGCGACCAGGTTCCGGTGAGTGACGCAGACACCCTTCGGCTGCGACGTCGACCCCGACGTATATTGGAGGAACGCGATCGCTTCGCCGTGCAAGTCCGTCTCGCGCCAGGATGCGGCGGCATCGACCGGCACCTCGTCGACGGCAACAACATGAGCCTTGGGCTCGCCGAACGCAGCGACGACGGCGTCGCGCAGACGCGCCTGGGTGAGAATGAGCCGCGGCGCCGCATCGCGCAGGATGCCGTCGAGCCGGCTCGTGTAACGCTCCTTGCCGGTTTCCGGCGGATAGGCCGGCACGGCAATGACCCCGGCATAGAGGCACGCGTAGAACGCGACGGCATAGTCGGGACCGTTCGGCAGCAGAATCACGGCGCGCTCGCCTGCGCCGGCAAGCTGCTGCAGATGTGCAGCCGTTGCGCGAATGCGTCGATCCAGCGCCGCGAATGTCAGCTCGTCGACGACATCGTCGCCTTCGATGAAGCGCAGCGCCGGATGATCGGCACGCGAGGCGGCATGCTCGCGGAGTCGTTCGACGAGGGTCTGTGTCGGCATCTTCCGAAGGTCCGATAACAATGTGAGGATCGATCGCGCAGGCTCAATTCACGCGATGGGCTTGCGCCATCGCGACGATCACCCTGCGCGGCCCCTTGAACGGCTCGCGCGCGTGCGCCGTCAGCATGTTGTCGAGCATGACGACGTCGCCGGTCTGCCAGGGAAAGACGATCTTATGCCGGTCGAGCACGGCTCTGACCGTGGCCAGCGTCTCATCCTCGATCGGCGCGCCGTCGCCGTAGAACGCATTGCGCGGCAGCTCGAGCGGATCACCGACGATGTCGAGAAGACTTTCCCGTACCTCGGGTGCGAGGCTGGAGACGTGGAACAGATGCGCCTGATTGAACCACACCATGTCCCCGGTCACGGGATGCACCGCGGTCCCCTGGCAGACCTGCCGCGTCCGCAGCTCGTCGCCATCCTTCCATTCACAGGCGATCGCATGGGAGGCGCAATAGGCCTCGACCTCGGCCTTCGACTCCGTGCCGAACACCTGTCGCCAGTCGACATCGAGTCCGCTGCCATAGTTGCGAACATACATGACGCCCCGCTCGGCGAAGCGGTTACGGATCGCAGCCGGAATGTCGCGATGGATCGACCGGCTGTCGGCGACCGGCGTCTCGCCGCCCTGCTGTGCCGCCTGCTCGCAATAGAACCAGATCTTCATCGGCCAGTCGCGCGTATAGGCCTGCTCGTTGTGCAGCGGGATGCTCTGGTGCGGCGGATATTCGGTCGAGGTGTAGACGCCGGCGCTGACCTGCGATCGGGGCGTCGAGCCGAATTCATAGGACAGCAGCGGATGGCCGAAGCTCGCGGCGAAGCTCCTGAACGCCTCGGCGCCGTCGAGATGGAAGCCACGGAAGAGAATTCCGCCGCACGCGTAGAGCTGGCGCTCGATCATGTCGCGGACCTCGCTGACGGCCTCCATCAGCGGCTGCTGCGTGCGGCTGGCCCGCAGAAGGAACGGCAGCGATTCTTGTTCTACTTTAGATTGTATTGTGAACATGACTTCTCCCCGTCTCCCGTCGATTTCAGCATCGAAGTTTCTTCACCAGCCGGCTTTTCCGGCTGGGTCCTGCTTTCGACGCGCCGCTCAAGGCCCCGCGCGAGCAACGGCGGGCTCCGGCCATGCCCGACGTACCAGCAATGCGGCAACGAGCTTCAGCAGATCCGCCTGCTGGCTGTGGATGAAGAAATGGTCGCCCGGCAGCATGTCGCGGCCGAACGTGCCGGAGGTCTCGGCCCGCCATGCCTCCAGTGCCTCGGCACGCGTTTCGTCGAGCTCTCCGCCGAACACGTGCAGCGGACACGGCAACGGCTGGCGCCGCCGATACACGTAGTTCCCGCACATCAGGAAATCGGCCCGCAGGATCGGCAGTGTGCCGCGCATGATCTCCATGCTCTGCAACGCCTCCGGCGGCGTGCCGTTCAGCCTGAGAAGCTCCTCGCGCAATGCGTCGTCACCGAGCGGCTCGCGCCAGCGGCTGCCGTCGCGCACGGCAGGCGCTTCCGTTCCGGACACGAGCAGCATCTGCGGCCTTGGCGCGCCGAGCGCGAGCAGCCTGTGCGCGAGCTCGAAGGCGAGCAAGCCGCCGAGGCTGTGCCCGAACAGGACGTAAGGCTCCGCCAACGGCGTCCCGACCAGTTCGGACGCGAGCTGATCGACCAACGCCGTCGCATCCGTTTGCAGTGGCTCGTCCATCCGCGCGCCCCGTCCTGGCAGCTCCAGCGGCAGGACCTCGATCCAGGACGGAAGACCTCTCCTCCAGCGCGCATAGACCATCGCGCTGCCGCCGGCATAGGGCAAACAGATCAGCCGCATGGCAGCCAGCCTCCTTCGCTTCAGGATTCGGCAGAAACCTGCGCGTTCTCCTGCATGAATTTCCGCAGCGAGAGCGGCCGCATGTCGGTCCACACCTGCTCGATATGGTCCAGACACTCCTTCTTGCTCCCGGTCACGCCGACGGCCGTCCACCCGTTCGGGATGTCCTTGAACGTCGGCCAGATCGAATATTGCTCTTCGTGATTCACGACGACGGTGAAGGTGACGTCATCTCTGTCGAAGATCATCATGCCCGGCTACTCCTACTAACAAACGACGTTGATGAACTACGAGTAATGCAGTTGATAATGACAGTCAAAAGGATACCGCCGATCGAAGTTTTTAATCTCTCCAAGGTGACACGCAGGTGACGATTCAACACGAGGATGTATCGGCTCTAACTAGATGATTTGCTGACCCGACCGCTTTGTCACCGCGGAGATGATCACGCCGACGCAATCGATGAGCTACGCAAATTTTCATCAGATTGGAATTGAACGCCGTCCGCATCGCTCAGACTAACAGGGCCGCCGCACAACGGCCGTGCGGCGGCCCATCATCGCCAACGCGTATCGACGTCCTAGAAATTGAACGTCGTGGAAACGAGATAGGTGCGCGGCGCCCCCAGGGTGATCACACCGCTATAGGCCGACGCCCAATACGCCTTGTCGAAGACATTCTCGACGCTCGCCCGCAGCACGATCGGCTTGCCGTTCCAGGGCGAAGTGAAGGTGTAGCGGGCGCCCAGGTCGACGCGTGTCCAATCCGGCAGCGAGAGTTTGTTGGCCGCGTCGACATATTGTGCACCGGTGTAGACCACCCGCCCCGTCAACGTCAGATCCCGCACGAACGGTGTATCCCACTCGGCGCCGAGATTCACGGTGAGCTCGGGCACGCCGATCGCCCGCTTGCCGTCAGTCAGGCCGCCCGAGGTCTTCTCCTGCACGCCGTGAATATACGCGACGCCCCCCAGCAGCCGCAGCGTCGGCGTGACCTCGCCGAACACGTTGAACTCGGCCCCCGTATTGCGCTGCCGGCCATTCAGCTCTTGAGTCAAGACTCCCCCTGAACTCGTGGTAATCACGCTCGGGCGCGAGATATCGAATGCGCTGACGGTGGTCGTGATTCGGCCGAAGTCGACCTTGATTCCGGTCTCGACCTGCTTGGTCTGCCCTGGCGGGAAGACCGTGCCGCTGTTGGCATAGCCGGCGGCGACGACGGTCGGGGTCTGCAGGCCTTCGATGTAATTGGCATAAAGCGACACAAACTCGACGGGCTTGACCACGAGTGCATAGGCTGGCGTCCACACCGACGTGTCCTCGAAGGGGCGGCTCGATGCTGGAGTAACGAGATTCGTGACTTCCGTTCCCGCGGTTTGTCTGCGCACACCGACGGTCAGTTGAATCCGCTTGTTCAGCAGCGACATCGTGTCGGAGACGCCGAAGCTCCAGAGATTGGCGCCGACGGTCTGATTGGCCTGGAGCGTCGCAAAGCTTGGCAACGCGATGTTGGTCGGCTCGCTGTAAAGGCTCCAGTTGGGCATCTTGCCGGAGACCACCTGCTGGGTATAGGTGCGGTCGGTGATGGAATAGCCGACATTGACGGCATGGTTGATCGGGCCGGTATCAGCGGTCATGCGCAGGCCGGCCTCCCCGGCATACGTCTTGTAGGTCTCGCTTCCCGTTCCTGGTGTCCCGGACAATACGCCAGCATTGCTCGAGAGCACCGGCGATGGATAGCGGTAGTTGATGTTGCTGTCGTGATAGCCGAATCCGGCATAGGCGGTGATACGATCGTTGAGATCGACTTCGCCTTTCACCGTCGAGAAGAAGTCGGTTGGCGCATAATAGGCCCACGGCACCTGGAAATTGGTGCCGGACGACGGTGGCGACGGAATGCTGGTGACGGCAGTACCCACGCCGAAGAATCGCAGCGGCGGATTCAGCTTGTCCGCCTGATAGCCGACATCGGCATCGATTCGGACATTCTCGCCATGATAGTCGACGGCGAGGTGGGCATTGCCGAACTCGTCGGTCTGCCGGTTCCAGGGGGTATCGCCGTTCGAATACTTGCTGTTCAGCCGGACGCCCCACTCCTTGTGCTCGCCATAGCGACGGCCGACGTCGATCTGCTCGCCGAATTGCGTCTTGGACGCATAGGTCGCCGTTAGCTGCGTGATGTCGGTGTCGAGCGCGTGCTTGGTGACGAGATTGACGCTACCGCCGACCGCGCCGCCGCTTGAGGCGCCAGTGCCGCCGACCGTCATGCCGTTGAGCAGAGCCGCGGGCCCCTTCAGCAATTCGACCCGTTCGATGAAATTGGCGCCCGTCGAATAATATGGCGCGATTCCGGCCAGCCCGTTCAGGGCGTAGTCACCGCTGTCGTAGTAGAAGCCGCGGATGAACAGGCTGTCGGCGCCGCCGCCGGCGGCTTGGATCGTGCGCACCGAGGGATCATTGATCAGCACGTCGCGGATCGTGCGCGCCTGCTGGTTCTGGATCAGTTGCGACGTGAAGCTGGTCTGGTTGAAGGGCGTGTTCATCACCCCGCGGTTGCCCAGCAGCCCAAGGCCGCCGCCGCTCGCGACCTGGCCGCCGGCATAGGGCGACGGCGGCGCGCCGATCGTGCCCGTCGACGGCGTCACGTAGGCCACCGGGGCGGTCGGCGGCAGGTTGCGCGGCGCGACGCGGCGCTGCTGAGCGGTCCGCGTCGCGGTCGTCTGCGGTCTCGAAGCGGTCTGCCGGACTTTCGGCTTCGGCGCGTCGACGGTCACATCGGGGAGCTTGGTCTGCGCGAAGGCCGATTGAACGCCTCCGACATTCAGCGAGAGCGCCAATGAGCTCACAAGTCCCAACGACATCGTCAATCCAACGTCTTTATCCCAAATGCGACAGACCATCCTGACACCCCGATCATTCCAAGTTCCAACTCGGCTCGTCGGTGGTCCTAACACACAGGTATTTGAGGATGGCGCCGCGCGACGTAGAACTCGTCTAACGAGCGACAGCTTCGCCGAATCGATCGGCTCAACAGATTGTCGCTACTACGAGATTCTTTTCCCTCCGCTTCTTTGAAGCCTTCAAAAGAAGCGCATGTCGCGGGGAAGAGCGATGCGATCGCGTCGGCTGATACAACTCACGACACCGATCGTCTCGAACTCATCGAAATGATTTCGATCAATCATACGATGATAACTAATCACATTGCCACTTTTGAATCAATCTTTGCTTTCAAATGCGCCACATCTCCGCCGCGCCGCGCGCAGATCGGAGAAGGCATCGAGACATTTGTATCTGCTTGTTTCCAGGCCGGAGTGACGCCGCTCGCGTCGGCGCTCGCTGCGCGAGACCGATCACGCGCCGCCGACGCAGCGCGCTGCCATCGCAATGAGGCGCCGCGCGAGAGAGGACGCGTGAGAGAAGAGATGCGTGGGATCGTTGGCCGGCCGAGCGCATCAGGGTCATCGCGCCGGGCGCGTCGTCCAGCAGCGCGGATCGAGGTCAATGATGCGGGGTATCTTCCGCCGACCGACGGCGGACGTCAGCGCTCAGAGCGGCAGATCCTGCGTCCCGGCCTGAGCGCCTTGCGCTCCGGCCTTCGCGCCGCGGCTTAGTTTCGTGCCGTACGCGAGCGACAGCAGAATCGGAATCGACAGCCCGAGCCAGCACAGGCCGTCCCAGAGCCCGTCGCCGAACAGTCCGAAGGTGAGCCCGGCTGCGGCGACCAGGCCGATCAGCAGCGGCGCACGAAACACCTGCCAGGTCGAGAGTTGCGCGACGCGGGCAGATGGCGTCGCCGATGCGGCCGAGGAGCTCATGGCGACACCACCGCGGGCGCTGCCGACCTAACGACGCCGGACACCTTCCTGCGGAAGCCCCAGCGCTTGGCGGCCCACAGATAGAGTCCGCTGCACAGCACGATGATCGTGATGACATCGAGAACGGCCCAGATGATCTTCAGCGGCAACCCGCCGTAGTCACCGAAATGCAGCGGCCGCGATACCTGCAACGCGGTGAGATACCAGGCGAGCTTGGGCGCGACCATCTTGCTGCTGTCCTGGGCGTCGACCAGAACCGGCTTGAACATGCGCGCGGTGAACGGCGTGCGGCCCTTGGTCCAGATCATCAGATGCTGCGGGCTGCCGAACCGTGTCGTCGTCGGCAGGGTGATGGACGTCACCAGCCGGTCCGGAAACGCGGTGCGGACGGCGCCAACGGCGGCCTCGATCGATTTTGCCTCCGCCAGCGGCTTGCCCTGATAGGGCGCGAGCAGCGCCGGCATGGTCTTCGCGCGCCAGAGATCGAACAGCGGCACGGCAAGCGTGTTGATGGTGCCGGTCAGACCGACCGCGAGCGCCCAGCTCACCGTGACGATGCCGAGCAGATTGTGCAGGTCGAGCCATTTCAGCCGGGCCGAGCGATCCCGCACGGTGCCGAACTGCAGGCGCCGCATGAACGGCCAGTAGACGACGACGCCCGAGACGATGGAAGCCGCGAACACCAGTCCCATCAGTCCGAGAAAGAGCTCGCCCGGCAGGCCGGTGAACATGTCGCGGTGGATGCGCAGGATCACGTCCATGACGTCCTGATGCGGCGCCTCCTCGCCGAGAACGACGCCGGTGCGCGCATCGACGGTGAGGCGATGAAACTGCCCGGGCACCGGAATGGCGGTCGGCGACATCGCGACCACAATCAGCGGCTCCGCCTGCTTCAGGCTCACGAACAGCGCATGCTGATCCGGCAATTGCTGCTTGGCCGCCGAGATCAGGCGGTCGAGCGGCAGCAGCGGCGTGTCGGCCGGCATCGCCGGCGCGGCGATCTCGTCCTCGAAGAGATGATCGATCTCGTCATGGAAGATCAGCGGAAGCCCGGTCAGGCACAGCATCAGCAGAAAGATCATGCTGATCAGCGACGTCCACGTATGGACCTGAACCCACAGCCGCATGCGCTCGAACCCACCCTTCTTCATCGACGTTGCACGTGATGATCCGAACGTCCGGCAAGAGAAGGGCCGCAGCAAACTGAATCGATCTAAAGCCGTTGGAATTTCTTTAAAGTAGCGCGCCTGTCTGCCGCAACCAGCGGAGCTACAACGTGAATTTCGATCGCGCCTCGCACCATCGACACATATCGAAAAGCTGCCGCGCATGGCCGCGCGGAATGCAACCGGCTCTGGCTGCATCCGACGATGCGCCAGGGCCGGGCCGCAAACGCCGTCTCAGAATGGATAGTGCCGTTCGCCGGTCTGCACCGTGATCCAGCGCAGCTCGGTGAACTCGTCGATCGCGGCCTTGCCGCCGAAGCGGCCATAGCCGGAGGCCTTGACGCCGCCGAACGGCATCTGCGGCTCGTCATGCACCGTCGGCGCGTTGACGTGGCAGATGCCGGACTCGATGCGCTTGGCGACGCCGATCGCGCGGGCGATGTCGCGGCCGAACACCGCCGACGACAGACCATATTCGGTGTCGTTGGCGACGCGCACGGCCTCGTCGACGCCGCCGACGCGCACGATGGTGACGACGGGGCCGAAGCTCTCCTCGCCATAGATGCGCATCGCCGGCGTGACGTGATCAACGATGGTCGCGGGCATGATCGTGCCGGTGCCGCGGCCGCCGGCGGCCAACACGGCGCCCTTGGCCACCGCGTCCTCGATCAGGCCGCCGACACGGTCGCAGGCGGCGGCGCTGACCAGCGAGCCCAGCACCACATCGCCCTTGCGCGGATCGCCGTAAGGCAGGCTGTTGGCCTTGGCGGCGAACTTTGCGACGAATTCATCCGCCACCTTGTCGTCGACCACGATGCGCTCGGTCGACATGCAGATCTGGCCCTGGTTCATGAAGGCGCCGAACGCGGCGGCATTCACCGCGGCGTCGAGATCGGCATCGTCGAGAATGACCAGCGGCGCCTTGCCGCCGAGCTCGAGCAGCGCGCGCTTCAATTGCTTGGCACAGGCCATGGCGATGAGACGGCCGACGCGCGTCGAGCCGGTGAAGTTGACGCGGCGGATCGCGGGATGGGCGATCAGCGCCTCGACCACGGCCTGCGCATCCTCGGGCGCGTTGGTGACGACGTTGACGACGCCGTCACCGAGACCGCCTTCGGCCAGGCACGCGCCGATCAGCCGGTGCACGCCCGGGCTCATCTCCGAGGCCTTCAGCACCACGGTGTTGCCGCAGGCGAGCGGCATCGCCACCGAGCGGACACCGAGGATGACCGGCGCATTCCACGGGGCGATGCCGAGCACGACGCCGACCGGCTGGCGATGCGCCAGCGCAATGTTGTCGGGCACGTCGGTCGGGATCACCTCGCCCGCGATCTGCGTCGTCATCGCCGCGGCCTCGCGCAGCATGCCCTCGGCGAGATGCACGTTGAAGCCGGCCCAGCCCGCCGTGGCGCCGGTCTCGGCCATCATCAGCGCGATGAACTCCGGGGCGTTGCGAGCCAGCGCATCCGCAGCCGCATTGAGCCGCTTGCGGCGCTCGCCCGGGCCGAGCCGGGACCACGCCGGAAATGCCGCCGCGGCGGCATCGGCGGCGCGCAGCGCGTCATCGATCGACGCCGCCGCAACGATGGTTGCGATCTCGCCGCTGATCGGATTGAGCCGCTGGAAGGTACGCTGGTTGGTGGCGGACTGGTCCTTGCCGCCAATCAGGAGATTGATCGCGTTCATGGGGCGCTCCTAGGTCGATGGGGTTGATGCGGTTGCGGAAGCCGGCGCGCGCGACTGGCCGAGATAGGCGCGCTGGATGTCGGGATTGTTCTTCATCTCGGGCGCCGGCCCCTCGCCGGCATTGCGTCCCTGCTCGATCAGGTAGACGCGGTCGGCGATGTCGAGGCTGGCGCGCGCGTTCTGCTCGACCATCAGGATGCCGACGCCATCGCCGCGGATCGTCCTCAGCGCCCGGAACACCTCGCGGCTCAAGAGCGGCGACAGGCCGAGCGACGGCTCGTCGAGCAGCAGCAAATCGGGCCGCGACATCAGTGCGCGGCCGATCGCGACCATCTGCTGCTCGCCACCGCTCATGGTGCGCACCGCCTGCCCCATGCGCTCGGTGAGGCGCGGAAACAGCGCGAGCACGTGCGCCAGCCGCGCGGCCTCGCCGTCGCGGGCGCGCGAAGGATAAGCGCCGAGCTGGAGGTTCTCGGCGACGGTGAGATCGCCGAACACGCCGCGGCCTTCCGGGACCAGCGCGATGCCGCGCTCGACGATCAGATGCGGCGCGAGCGAGCCGATGTCCGTCCCGCCGAGCCGGATCCCGGACCCGGCCGATGGCCGGATCAGTCCGGCGATCGCCTTCAGCAGCGTCGACTTGCCGGCGCCATTGGCGCCGAGGATGGCGACGATCTCGCCGCGCGCGACCTCGAGCGCGACATCGGTGAGCGCCTGGTGCTTGCCATAGGCGTGCGACAGCCGCTTGATCTCAAGCATCGGGCTCTCCGAGATAGGCTGTGATCACCGCGGGATCGGCGAGCACCTCGTCCGGCGTGCCGCGCGCGATCACGACGCCCGCGCTCATCACCACGCAGCGGTCGCACAGCGCGCGGATCGCATCCATCACATGCTCGACCATCACGATGGTGATGCCGCGGTCGCGCAGCGAGGCGATCAGCTCGATGCCGGTCTCCAGTTCGGTCGGATTGAGCCCAGCCAGCCATTCGTCGAGCAGCACAAGACGCGGATGCAGCGCCAGCGCGCGGGCCAGCTCCAGCCGCTTCTGGTCGATGTAAGTGAGGTCGCCCGCCGGCATCTCCGCCATGCCATCGAGGCCGACCAGGGCGAGCAGCTCATGGATCGATTCTGCGGCCGCACCGGTCTGGCGCGTGCGGAACAACGCCGCCGCCGCGACATTCTCGGCGACCGTCAGGTCCGGCATCACCCGCACCAACTGGAAGGTGCGGGCGAGACCAAGCCGCGCAATCCGGTGTGCCGCGAGACCGCTGATGACGATGCCGCCGAAGCGGATCGTGCCGGCCGAGGGCACGAGCGCGCCCGAGAGCATGTTGAGCAGCGTCGTCTTGCCGGAGCCGTTAGGACCGATCACGCCGAGGATCTCGCCGGCGCGGACGTCAAGGCTCACACTGTCGACGGCGCGCAGGCCGCCGAAGGATTTGCCGACGGCCTCCGCAACGAGCAGCGGCCGACCGTCCTGCTCGGGCTTCGCGGGCACGACCCGGCGCTCCCGCCGCCAGGTGCTGTCGACGAGCCCGATCACACCGCGCGGCAGCGCCATCACGATGCCGATGAAGATGAGGCCGAGCACGATGCTGAAATGATTGGGCAGCGCCGCGGTCAGCACCTCGAACAGCAGCACCAGCGGGATGACGCCGAGCACCGGGCCGATCAGCGATCCCGCGCCGCCGAGCAGCGCCATGATCACGACCTGGAACGAGATCATCGGGTTGAACGCGATCGCCGGATCGATATAGGTCCAGCGCGGCGCCATGATCGCGCCGGTCACCGACATGAACACCGCGCTGAGGATGAAGACCCCGAGCTTCACCGCGGTCGCATCGATGCCGGAATGGCGCGCGGCGGTCTCGTCGGCGCCGATCGCGCGCAGCGCGAGGCCATAGCGCGAGCGCGTCAGCAGAAAGCCGGCGAGGAAGACCAGCGCCGTCAACGCGCAGAGCTGCCAGTACAGCATCTCCTGGGTGATGTCGCTGAACAGATAGCGGCCGACCGATTTGTGAATGTTGACCTCGTACCAGATCACGAGCTGGCGGATCAGCTCGGCGAGGCCGAACGAGAAGATGATGAAGTAGATGCCGGACAGCCGCAGCGTCGACAGGCCGGTGATGGCCGCGACGACAGCGCCGACACCCGCAGCGGTCATCAGTTGCAGCGGCCAGCTCAGCGTCTCGCCCGTCACCGCCGCCGTATAGGCGCCGATGCCGAAGAACGCAGCCGTCGCCAGCGAGACGTAGCGGGTCGGCCCGGAGAACATTGCCCAGGCGGTTGCCAGCACGGTGAAATAGAGAATGCTGATGCCGAGCGCGAGATAGTAGCCGTTGGCGTAGAGCGGCAGCGCAACTGCCGCGGCAACGCCGACGAGCCCGATGCACCAGGCGAGAATCTTGCCGGGGCTGATCACGACGCCGCCTTTCCGAACAGTCCGGTCGGCCGGATCAGCAGCACGGCGAGAAACATCGCAAACGTCGCCGCCAAGGTCAGCCCGGGATCGACCAGCCGCGCCACCGCGGTCTCGACGACGCCGAGCAGCAGCCCTGCGGCCAGCGCGCCCATGACGTTGCCGACGCCGCCCATGATCACCACCACCAGCGCCTTCATCGTGAACACGACGCCCATCGAGGCATTGAAGGTGAGGAACATGCTGACCAGCACGCCGCCGGCCGCGACCAGTCCACCGCCGAACGCAAACGCCAGGCCCGCGAGCCAAGCGACATCGATGCCGACCAGCCGCGCGGCATTGGCATCGACCGCGACGGCACGCACGGCTGTGCCGATCCTTGTTCGCGTCAGCGCGAGATAGACGCCGGTGCCGATCAGCGCGGCGAAACCGAGCGCGACCAGCCGGTTCACCGCGAGCGTCGAGCCGAGCACCGTCACGGGAATGGAGAGGTAGCTATAGCTGTAATACTGCCCGCCGAAGGCCACCAGCATGACGCCCTGGATCACGAACAGCACGCCGAAGGTGACGAGGATGCTGTCAACCTCTTGCGCGCCGGCGTCCTTGCTCCGGCGGATCAGACGCTGCAGCAGCAGACGATAGAGCAGCCAATTCAGCAGCCCCGCCACGGGCATCGCGAGCAGCAGCGCCAGCAGCGGGCTCAGCTGCAGGCCGGAATAGAGCGACAGCGTGCCAAAGGCGGCCGCGACCAGCGACTCGCCATAGGACAGGTTCATGATGCGCGCGACGCCATATTGCAGCGTGAGTCCGAGCGCGATCAGGGCATACATGCCCCCCAGCACCAGGCCGGGCAGCAGGATGTCGAACATCAGCATGGGGCGCGTGCCTCTTGCGCGAAGCCCGCGGACGCACGCCGGATCACGCGCGCCCGCGAGCTCACGACCTCGTTCCGGCTATTTCCATTCCGGCTTCGGCACGACAGCGGCGCGTGCGCCCGGCAGCGAGGCCGGCGCCAGCGCATAGAACTCGCCGTTCTGCCACTGGCCGACGCCCCACACCTCCTGCAGCAGGCCGTCCTTCAGCTTCACCTTGCCGATGATCGTGTCGAAGGTGCCTTCGCGGATCTCCTTGGCGACCGCGGCGCGATCGACCTTGCCGACCTTTTCGATCGCCTGCTGCAGCACCTGCAGGCTCGCATAGGTGATCGGGCTCGCCCAGCGATCCGGCTCCTGCCCGGTCGCCGCCTTGTGGCGGGCGAGATAGTCCTTGAGCGCGGGCGCGTCGGCATTCCAGCCGCCAATGCCCATGACGCCGTCGCTGCCCGCGCCGAACTTGCCCTTGAACAGCGGGAACGCCGTGCCGACGCCGACATAGAAGATCTTCGGATTGTACTTCAGCAGTTGCGCCTGCTCTGTCAGCCCGATCGTATCCGGCGGATAGCTGAAGGCGACGAAGGCATCGGCGTTGCTCGCGATCGCATCCTTGAGCAGCGGCTGCAGATCCTGCGACCCCATCGGATAGGTCTTGTCGTAGGCGACGGTCAGTCCGGCCTTCTTGAAGGCCTCGCGCCCGGCGGCGGCGAGCTCGATGCCGAACTGGTCGGCGACGCTGACCATCGCGACGGTGCCGCCGATCTTGCCCTCGCTCTTGAGCTTGCCGAGCAGCTCGGCGAGCGCATTGGAAATCTGCGCCGAGGTGCCGAGCCAGAAGGTGGCATTGGCCCAGCGCTTGGCGAGCTCCGGCGCCTTGTCGGTCACCGACGTCACCGCGAGATGCGGATAGCCGAGCCGGTTGAGAGTCGGACCGACCGCGAGGTTGAGACCGGTGCCCCAGGGCGACAGGATGAAGTCCACCTTGTCCTGGTTGGCGAGGCGTTCGATCGCCTTCACCGCCTCTTCCGACGAGCTGCGGTCGTCATATTCGACGATCTCGACCGGCAGCCGCTTGTCGCCGAGCTTGATGCCGCCGGCTGCGTTCACGTCCTTCACCCAGAGCTGATAGTTGGGCAGCGTGGTGATGCCGGCGCCGCCGGCATAGGGGCCGGTCTTCGAGATCGCATAGCCGATGCGGATCTTGTCCTGCGACTGTGCCTGTGCGGCCGATACGGCAAAGCCGGCTGCGATCGCCGCCCCCGCGATCCGCAACACCTGACGACGGTTGGTCGAAGTCATCTGTCTGTCCTCCTCCCATGTTCACGCGCGCGGACCGCGCGGGTGAATCGGTGACGTTCCTCTGCCCCGACCGTCGTCCGCGGTTTTTGTTTGCGGTCGTCGGGACTTGACGAGGGAAACACCGCAGGCTTGGGTGGCGCAATGGACAGTTCCGGTAAAAGAGTGCACTTTTCTGGGGCGGCGATTGCGCGTAATGCCGCGCCTCGGACGCTGCCGCCGACGGCCCGTGGCACCCCGGCAGCGCTCGGGGCCGAAGCCATTCCCTCGCATTTCGAGGCACGGCGCTGGGCCCTGCGCTCGGATGCCGCGCGGCCGTTCGTCCACCTGCTCTGCCTGACCGCCGGAACGGCCTCCGTGCGCTTCGCCGAAGACGAAATCCAGATCTGGGCCGGTGCGGCGCTGGTCTGGGTACCGGCGGGAGGGGCCGAGCATCTCGACGTCGCGGCCGGTTCCGCCGGCCATCTCCTGCGGCTGCGCTCCGGGCTCTGGCACCGCCACCTGCCCTCCTCGGCCGAGCCCGCCTATCTCGACCTCGCAGGCACGGAGGCCGTCCTGGCCTTCTCCGTCGCGGCCGAGTTCGCCGCGGTCATCGCGCGCTCGATGGCGGCGATCGCAGCCGAGATCGAAAATCCCTCACGGCGCGGCGCGGCCTCGATCATGTCATCGGAGCTGACCCTGTGCGTGCTGCGCTTCTGGCGGCTGTTTGCCGACGAGAGCGCCGGCGAGGCGCAAGGCTCCAGCGCCGAGATCTTGAGCCGCTTTCGCCGGCTCGTCGAGGAACGCTTTCATCAGCAACTGCGGGTCGCCGACTACGCTGCGCTGCTCGGCGTAACGCCGGATCGCCTGCACGCGCTGTGTACCCGCATGCTGCAGCGGTCACCGAGCGCGCTGATTCAGCAACGCGTCATTCAGGAGGCGGCGACCCGGCTCGAAACCACCACCGCGACGATCAAGCAGATCGCCTTCGCGCTCGGCTTCAAGGACAGCGCCTATTTCAACCGCTTCTTCGTCAGGCACACCGGTCAATCACCGGGCGCGTGGCGCAAAGGTGTTTCGTCGCAGCGGACCAAAGGCCAGTCACGGGCCATCCTCAACTTCGCCGACTGGCCGTGACAGAGCGGCGCAGCCAGGCGCCTCGGTCACCCTCTTCGTCATTTCAGGACGACGCGTCAGCATCGGACCAGCAAATCTCAGGCTCGGACGGGCGGCGCAACCGCTGGATGCTCAATGCGCCGAGAAACGCATTTCCGCTGCGCGATCAAGCTGATTTGGCCTGTCCAGTCCCTGCGCCCAAAATATTCAGCTTTCGTTTTTTCGGAAATCATGGTTCTATCCCCCCATCCCGTCTCGAGCTGAGGGGCGTATCGCGGTCGTCACGACATGCGAGGCGGGGAGCGGTGGGCGTGGTGGATTGCAGCGCGGGTTGCTCGCGCCGACGAACAATCCGCCACGCACGGTCAAGTCGCTCGGTCCTGATATCCCGATGCTGATATCAACTCACGTCGAGGCTTTGCTTCGCGTGGGGATGGTGGCCAGAAAGCCCGGCGCACCAGGGAGAAAGCGAAGCAGCCGTTCAACCATCGCGCAGGGAGGGCCGGATTTCCGGCTGACCTGTGGTACCTGCCGCCTGCATTTTTTTCGCAGGCGGGCCACGGGCCTCAGTCGAGGTCCCGCCTTCCCTGCGCCCTCACGCTTTCCCGGGGGCCTCACGATGTATCACCCGGACGGGCCATCCGCCGCGGGATCGCGAGATCATGCGCGACTCTCTCCGCAGGAGAGGCGACCTGTTATGCCCACATCGAAGGCAAATCGTCGCAGCCTTGAACGGTCCCGCCAGCATCGAGGACTCCCGAGGGAGCCGTCCGACATCGTTCCCGCTCCCCGGAGCGATCGCGAGTATTGCGGCACCGTTGCTACCTTGCCACGAATGCGCTATGAGTTGGACATGATCAGCCGGTCCTGGTCGCGCTCAAAATGCCAGTACCGCAAACCGATGCATCGCGCTCGGCGCGCGACGTCGGTCGATACGGACGCCGTGACCGCGCCCGCATCGCCAGCTCCGCGCTTCGCGCTCATTCGCATTCCGTAGCCGTGTCCGGGAGCCCGAACGCAGATGGATTGTGAAACCTGTGGTCGCCCCAATCCACCGGGCTCGGACGTATGCGGCGGGTGCGGCGGGGTGTTGCGGCAGCCGTCATCCGATACGACGACGAGTTCGCGCCTGCTCGGCATGCATCGCGCCGAGCGGCGGCAGGTCACGGCGCTGATCTGCGATCTCGTCGGCTCCGTCTCGCTCACCGTCAGGCTCGATCCGGAGGATATGACCAGCGTCATCGACGCCTTCCTGACGACCTGCGAAAACGTCATCGGCCGCCATGGCGGCGCCATCACGCAATATGCCGGCGACGGCGTGCTCGCGTATTTCGGCTATCCGCGTGCCGGGGAAGATGACGCGGCCACCGCGATCCGCGCCGCCATCGCCCTGCGCGACGCCGTCGGCCGGCTCGAGGCGCCGCACGGACAGGCGCTGCGTCTGCGCATCGGCATCGCCACCGGCCTCGTCGTGGTCAGCGACCTGCTACCCCGCGCCGACGGTCGCCCGGTCGACATCGTCGGCGAGACGCCGAATCTCGCGGCGCGGCTGCAATCGATCGCCGCCCCCGACAGCATCGTCGTGGCCCGGACGACCGAGCGCATCGCGCGCGGCATGTTCGACTTCCGCGATCTCGGCACGTTCGCGCTGAAGGGATTCGCCGCACCGGTCGAGGCGTTCGAGGTGCTGGAAGAAGCCGCCGTCGCGAGCCGTTTCCACGCCCGCATTCGCGGCGAAAGCTCCCCTCTGGTCGGACGCGACCAGGAGCTGGCGCGTCTGTTCGATTGCTGGGCGGCGGCGCGGTTCGGCAGCGGACAAGTGGTGCTGCTCCATGGCGAGCCGGGCATCGGCAAGTCGCGGCTGGTCGAGGAGCTGCGCCGGCGCGTGGCCGACGTCTCCCAACTGCAGATGATCTGGTACTGCAGCCCCACCCGCTGTGACAGCGTGCTGTATCCGATCTCGGAACAGCTCGCGCTCATCGCCGGCTTCGACCGCTCCGACGGCGCTGCGACGCGTCGCGACAAGCTCGATCGCTTCATGAACGAGCACGGCGTCGGCGATGCCACGGCGCGCGCCGTGCTCGCCGATGTCCTGGGCGTCGCTCCCGAGCCGGACGGTCCCCTGCAGACGATGACCGTCGAGAAGCGCTCGGAGGTCACGCGGGAGACGCTGCTCCGGCTGATCGACCTGATGGTGCCGACCGGGCCCGCGCTGCTGGTGCTGGAAGACGCGCATTGGAGCGACACGACCACGCTGGAGCTGCTCGATCGGGCGATCCGGCGCGCCGGACAACGCCGCTGGCTGATCGTGGTCACGGCGCGGCTCGAATATGAGCCGCCCTGGGCCGCGAGCCCGCAGGTCACGCGGCTCCAGCTCGGACGATTGAGTCACGGCGACGCCGAGCGGATCTGCGCCCATGTGGCCGCTTCGGCCGCGCTGCCCGCGACGACGCTGCACCAGATCGTGAGCCGCGGCGAGGGCATCCCGCTGTTCCTGGAAGAGCTCGCGAAGTACGTCATCGAAGCCTCGGCGGCGCCGGCTTGGGACGGTCATGCGAGCGTAGCCATCCCCGCCTCGGTGCAGGATTCCCTTGTGGCGCGGCTCGACCGATTGGGACCGGCGCGACGGATCGCCAATCTCGGCGCCGCCATCGGCCGCCGCTTCAGCTACGATCTGTTGTCGGCCATCGTGGCGGAGCCCGAAGCCAGGCTCGGCGAGAGCCTGGATCAGCTCGTCAAGTCCGGCCTCGTGGAGAGCAGCGGCGCGCCGCCCGACAGCCTCTACACGTTCAAGCACGCGCTGATCCGCGACGCCGCCTACGAGTCCCTGCTCCGGCGCGAACGCCAGACATTGCACGGCCGGATCGCGGCCGTGCTGCGCGACCGCTTTCCCGAGACGCGGGACACCGAGCCGGAGTTGCTGGCCTACCATTTCACCGAGAGTGGCGCGATCGCCGAGGCCATCCCATTATGGGCGGCCGCGGGTCGGCGTGCCGCCTCGCGCGCCGCGCATGTCGAAGCGGCACGACATCTGCAAACGGCGCTCGACCTGCTGCGTCATCAATCCGCCGAGGGCGAGCGCGCCGGACTGGAGCTCGAGCTCCTGATCGGGCTTGCCGTCAGCCTCGCCGCCTCGCGCGGCTACACCGTGCCCGAGGTCGGCAAGGCGCTCTCCGAGGCAAGGGCGATCTGCGACGCGCTCGGCAACACCGCCGGTCTGTTCGCCGTGCTGCGCGGCATCTGCAGTTTCCTGATCATCGCGGGCGATCTCGACGGTGCCGAGGAGATGGCGCATCTGTGCCTGGGAATCGGCGAGCAGACCGGCCTCCCCGAGCACCGGATCGAGAGCGGCATTGCCTTGGGCTACATTCTCTTCGCCAGAGGCGACCTCCCCGCCGCGCGCCGGCTCCTGGCCGCCGCGGTGCAGCTCTATCAGGTGTCGGACGGCGCGCGGCTGCCGCAACTGTCCTCGCAGGATCCGCTGGTCGCCGGCCAGGCCTCGCTGCTGCAGGTGCTGCATGCGATGGGAGACGATGCCGGCGCGGCCGCGATCGCCAGCGATCTCATCGCGCATGCGCGTCGGCTCGGACGCCCGTTCGACCTCGCCTGGGCGCTGTCGTGGCTCGCCTTCTATCAGCTCGCACGCGGCGACTATGAGGATGTCCTCCTCGCGACCGAGGAGGCCCTGAGCATCTGCCGCGACCATGGCTATCCGCTCTATCAGCTGGTGGCGGGCAGCCTGGAGGCGCACGCCCGCGGCCATCTCGGCAAGAATCCAGACGAGGCGCTCGCGGCTGCGTGCGAGGCACTGCCGGCGTTCCAGACGCTCGGCATGATGCATTTCTCCTGCTTCTATCTCGGCGAGGTCGCCGGCCTGCAACTGATCGTCGGCAAGACGGCCGAGGCGATGCAGACGATCGACGCGGCGATCGACGCCGCGCGGCGCTATGGCGACGGCTATTTCCTGTCGCCACTGCATCGGCGGCGCGCCGAGATCCTGGCCGCCCTCCCCGACACAGCACCTGGCCAGGTGAGTGCCGCGCTACGCGAGGCCGTCGCGGTCGCCGAGGCGCAAGGCGCGTCGGCGTTCCTGCGCCGGGCAGCGGCGCGGCTCGCCGCCATCGACGATGACGCGCCGAGGCGACAATCGGCGTGACGAGCTGCTCAGGCCATGGGGCTGGCCACGGCGACCGTGAAATCGATCTCGGCCCAGATGCGCGTGGTCGCGGTCAGCACGAGCTTGCCGTCGACGGGCGTGCCGAGCCCGAGGTCGCGAATGAACGGCAGGCTGTCGAGCGCGCTCATCTCGATCGACCAGTTGCCCGACTGCAATTGCCAGCTGCGCAGCCCCGTCAGGTCGAGCGCGCCGTTCAACAGCGTCTTGTAGCTCGCCGCGGTGAGGCTGTCCGCCGACCGCGCCTGCTTGAGATAGAACACGGGGATCGGCAGGCCCCAGACGCCGCCCAGGAACGACGCCATGCCCGGCCCGCTCGTGAGCTGCTTCATTCGCTCTTGGTCGGCCCCGGCACAGAGCTGCCGGAACGCATCCGCCGGAGAGGCCGCTGCCGTCGGGGTCGATCCCGCCGAGCCTTCGATTCGGATGATGCGCTGCTGGGAGGCGTGGGCCTCCGGCCCGTAGCTGGCAATCGCCAGCCCCGAGACGTCGAACGGATCGTTCGATGGTGCGCTGGCGGGCTGGGCGATGGTCGCGTGATATTTGGGAAAGCCCCAGAGCTCCTGCCCCGCAACCACCGACCAGGCATTGTCCACGAACAGATAGGCCGGCACGAAACCGATCGATTTCGGCAGCAAAGCGCCCCGCTCGTAGCTGCCCACCAAGAGCCACAGCCCGATATCGGTCTCGGACATCGTCCCCTGCTCCGCGAACGGCGGCGTGGCGGCCTGGCTCTTGCGCACCTGGATGACGTTGACGAAGGCCATGTCCAGCATCACGCGGAACTGGTCGCGGCCGGCGACGCGGTTGAAGGAGCGGTCGAGAAATCGCTGGCAGGCGCCGAGGTCGGCCGGCACGGCGAAGCCGTAGAAGGTCGAGTCGTTGCAGAGGTAGGGAGCCGGCGGAAGCGTGATCCATCCGGCGTAGTTGACGTAGGCGTTGGTGATGTAGGGTTCGGGACTGGTCGAGACGATCGGAATGTAGACGCCCGACAGCGCCGAGGCGGCGGCAAGACCGGACATCGCCGCGACCTCCACGCATCCGGCGTTGATCTCGGGCACGCGGGTCCAGTCACCGGCGAGGAAGAGATTGTCGTAGCCGGACTTGCCGGGCTCCATCCGATGCCGCAGCGTGCCCGGCAGGCTCAGCACGTAGCGCTCGCTCGGATTGATGTTGGCGCGCCAGAACTGAAAGTCGAGCCGCGCCGATCCGCTGATGTCGCTCGGCGCGTGCAGGAGATCCCATCGGAACGTGCTGCCGCTGCCGATGTTGGTCCACAGCGTGTCGAGCCACGAGATCATCCAGTCCTTGGATGCGCCCTTCACATAGTCAGCAGCCAGCTCTTCATTGTTCGGCGCACTCTCGTCGCTCATGATGGCGCAATAATAGGCGACCGAGCGCGGCCCCGGCGCCGGCCAGTCCTCGGCCGGCAGCAATTGCGACATGTCGGAATAGGTGTCGAGCGGCGGCTTGCAGGTGGTGACGATCGGCCCCATCGTCTCGAGCGACGGCCCAGGCGCCACGTAGGGACCGCCGAGATCTGCGACCGCGCAGTCGAGCCAGAGCTGCAGCGCCATGGTGCGCACGGTTGGGAGATTGTCGACCATGTCGGCCCAGGCCGGCTTCTGCTGCACCAGAGACTGGCAGATCTCATTGAGCGCGCCGACCGAGATGCCGAGGACCACCTTGTCGAAATCCTCGCCGAGCTGCAGGCTGAGCCGCGCCGCCGGGGGCGGCTGCGGCGGGTTGGGAGGACCATAGGCGTTCTCGAAATTGTAGCCTTTCAGCGCGTAGTACTCGCCGTTCTCGATCTCCTTCCATTTGGGCTCGGACGGCCAGCACCAGTAATCCTTCACCAGGACCAGGGGATCATATTTGCCATCGACGAACTCGACCTGCTTGTCGATGTGGATGGTCGCGATGTTGCTGCCGTCCTCGGTCGGCTCGAGACTCGTGACCTTGTGAAAGAACTTGAAGTTCACGCCGCGCCGCGCCAGCACCTGGTAGATCGGCGTGCAGATCGTATCCCCCATGCCAACGACGGATTTATAGAAGAACGCGCCCTTGTAGGTGAAGAACAGCCGCAGCAGTCCCTGAACGGCCGAGCAGGCCGACACCTGCTGCTGCGACGGCTCGCGGGAGCCGTCGCGAAAGGCGAAGATGTATTCATAGAGAGCGGTCACGATGGCGTTGTTGGCGGCCTCTTCATCCTGCTGCGCCAGAAAGCTGCGGAATTCGTACCGGTCGAGAACCTCCAGGCCGTCCGTCAGGCAGTCGTTCTCGATGATGCCGAGCAGCATGCAGATGCCGAGATTGGCGAGGATCAACAGCCGGCGCAGGCCTTCCTCGAGGCCATCGATCTTCTGGTGCTCCTTGACGATGCCGCGGAACGCATGGAGCAGCGCCGCCATGTCGCCCTGGGCATCGCGGCGGATCGCTTCCACGTCACTGTGCAGCTTCTCGCCGACGCGGTGGGCCAGCAGCAGCAGCGGATGGCCCTTGCCATCAGGCGCAACGGCCGCCAGCCGGGCCCGCCGCTCGGCGGGCATAGCGGCGATCACCTTCGCCAGCTCGGCATTCTGGTCGCCCGGCCAGTCGTCGAGGTAGTAGTTCAGGTTGAAGATGATGCTGGCGATGGTCCGCAGCAGCAGGGTCGAGAGCGGCGGCACGATGTTGTCGGCGGGTGCCCACAGGCTATCCCGGCCAGGATAGACCGATTCATCGACATCCGGCTGGAACCAGAACGGCCAGGGCAACCATTGGCCGTCAATGTCCTCGGCGTAGAAGATCTCGTTCTGCCGCTTGAACGCATCATCGATCGTCCTGATCGGATCGCTCGGCGGCGCATCGAGCGCCTTCAGCGCTGCACGCAGGATGGTGAAGGCATTCTCGTAGAAGCCGGCCCAGATATGCAGCCCGTGCTCCTCGATGCGCTGGCCCTGCTTGGCGTTGCGTCCGCTGGCAGTCTTGCCCCCGAGGCGCCAACCGAGCTGATACAGGGTGATCTCGTAGCGCTCGCCGCGCGGATCGATCTCGCTCAAGGCAAAGGCTGCGCTCAACGCGCCGATGCCGCCGCCCAATATCGCCACGCGGGTTTTTCTTGCTGCCATGTCGATGATCCTGCCCTGACCTCGGACGTTCGTGCCCGGGCGAGCCGGTACGACGTCGTCCATCGGCGCACGGGTCCGCGGTCCGCGCGGCCCGTGCGGTTGAATGACATTCGGTACTATGGGTTTACAAAATCGGCGCCGCGCCCAGTTCAATCCGCGTGGCGATGCAATGAGGATGCATCGAATACCTATCACAATCTCCACGCGATCATCAAGCGGCGCAAGGCGCATCGTCGACCTCACGTGAGGCGACGACGGAGGCCATGGCATCCTTCCCGCCGGCTACGTCGTCATCCTCAACTTTTACGAGAAGAACAGCGGATTGCCACCACTCAAAGACAGCGCCCCGATCACGCCGCCGTCGATCACGCCGGATCGGAATGCACGTCGCCGGGTCCGTCGAGAAACAGCGGCAGCCGCACGACGATGCGGGCGCCGCGCGGCGCGTCGGTGATCTCGATGCTGCCGCGATGGGCCTCCACCAGCGTCCGCACCACCGCCAGCCCGAGCCCAGCTCCGCCGGTGCCGCGATTGCGCGACGTGTCCAGGCGCGTGAACGGCTCCAGCATGGCCTTGCGCTGGTCGCGGGGAATCCCAGGCCCCTCGTCATCGACCGTCAGCACGGCGTGCTCCGGCTGGCGTTGCAGCGAGACGTGCGCCGCCTCGCCATATTTGAGCGCGTTGTCGATGATGTTGGCGACGATACGGCGCAGCGCGACGCGGTCGCCCAGCATCAGCAGCTCGCGCCCGTCGCCTGCATTGTCGAAGCGCACCCGCGCCCGATGCGCGCGGCGATCCTCAACCTCGGCGCGCACCAGCTCGTCGAAGGCGATAAGCTCTTGCGGCAGCTCGCCGGCACCCGCCCTGCTCGCGAGCAGCGCGTCGTCGAGCAGACGGATCATGTCGGAGATATCGACCACGGCGCGCTGCCGCTCGGCGTCATCCGGAATCAGGTCGGCACGCAGCCGCAGCCGCGTGGCAAAGGTGCGAACGTCGTGAGCAATGCCGCCGACCAGCGCCATGCGCGCCTGCATCAGATCGGCGAGCCGGTCCTGCAGCCGCCCGAACGCCGTGACCACGGCGCGAACCTCTGGCGCATTGCGGCGGACGTCGGGCAGCGGTACCGCCGCCCCGCCGGGGTCGACCCGGTCGACGGCGGCCGCAAGGCGCACCAGCGGCCGCGTCTCACGCTGCATGATCAGGAGCGCGAACAGCGCGACCACCGTTCCGAACAGGCCTGCGCCGAAGCCGATCGGCAGCCCCTGTTGGGTCAGCACCAGCGACGAGCGCGAGTCCACGACGAGAACATCGCCGCCGTTCAGGTCAATGCGAAACTCCAGGGCATTCTGCGGCGCCCGCGCGAGCCGGGGCAACCACCGACCCTCCGGCTCGGGCACGGAGGTGATGGTCAGCGGGCGCGCACCCAGCGCGCGGGCATAGGCGTCGCGCAATCCGGACCGGACCGGCGCGGGCTCTGTCCGCGGAGGCCGGACCGCCGCGTCGGCCCCGACCAGCCGGACCTCGAAGCGGTCGGAGGACACGGCATCGACGACCCGGCCCCGCTCCGTCCCGGGCGTTCGTTCGATCAGCTCGGCGAGCGCGGCCAGCCGCGTCGGCGGCGGCGTCGCGCCTTCGAGCTCGGCGGTACGGGCGCGGTAGAACCGCGCCAAGGTGACGATCCAGATCGCCAGCAGGCCGATGATGACGATGAGGCCGATACGCATCGCAAGCGTCAGCCGCATCATCACGCCACCGGCCTCACCGTCGCCGTGAACAGGTATCCGCCGTTGCGGACGGTGGTGATCAGGTTCGTTCCCGGGCTTGCGGCATCGAGCTTGCGCCGCAGCCGCGAGATCAGCATGTCGACGGTGCGATCGAACGGGTCGGCGGAGCGGCCGCGCGTCCAGTCCAGGATCTGGTCGCGGCTCAACACCCGCCGTGGCCGCTGCACGAAGCAGGCGAGCAGGTCGAATTCCGCCGAGGTCAGCTGGATCGGCGCGGCCTGCGCATCCACGATCTCGATGCTGCGGGCATCGACATCGACCACGAACCGGTCGAAACCGAAACGCCGGCTCGCGTCACGCGGTGGGCTCGCCTGGGAGCGCCGCAGCAGCGCGCGAACGCGGGCTAGAAGCTCGCGCGGTCCGAAAGGCTTGACCATGTAATCATCGGCGCCGAGCTCCAGCCCGACCACGCGATCGATCTCGTCGCTCTTGGCCGACAGCATCAGGATGGGAATGTCGTCGATCTGCCGTAGCCGGCGGCAGATCGAAAGCCCGTCCTCTCCCGGCAGCATCAGGTCGAGAATGATGAGATCAGGCCGCAGCCTTCGCAGCACGGCATCCATCGCCGGCGCCGTGGCGGCGACCTCGATCTCGAACCCTTCCCGGCGCATGAAATCGCTGACCAGCCGGCTGATCTCCGGGTCGTCCTCCACCATCAAAAGCGTGGCCGCAGGCATGCTCATCGCCAGGACTGATGCCCAAAACCCGCGGCTTGGCAATGGGCCGGGAGCGACTGTTACAAGCCGTTACGCGGCAGCCAAATACCGGGATGCGGACGACCAGGACGCCGCCATCCGGCCGGCCGAGAAGGCCCCCGCAGGCGCAAGGCACGCCCTCCACGCAGGCGACATTTAATTTTGCAGAGCCACTTGCTGAGCAAAATCAGATTTAATATAAATTAAATCGCGCGGCACTCCAATATCATTTAATGGTTATAAAACAAGATCCTCGTTCTCGCAGGCAACCGGGCGGCTCCGACGTCCGAAGCGCAACTGAAAAGCCTCACAAAAATGCTGCACAATCCTAACGCGAGCACGGTTGCCTCCCCCTCTCCACAGGAGCAAGGTTGGGAACGTAGCGGACCCGGACCGTTCGACATGGCGCTGGGATTCCTGCGCCGGCACTATCTGGTGATCGCGATCACCACCGTGCTTTCGCTCGTGGCCAGCTTCGCCCTGCTGAAAATCCTACCGCCCACCTATTCGGCGGACGTCAAGATCATGCTCGGCACCTCGAAAGCCGCAGTTGTGCAGCCGCAACCGCCGGTTCAGGACGAGCCGCCGCTCGATATGGAATCGCAGATCGAGATCCTTAAATCGAAGTCGATCGCGACAGCGGTCATCGACAAGCTCAACCTGGCGGACGATCCCGACTTCAACGGCAAAGCCAGCCCGCTGCATGGTGCGGTTGATGCGGTTCGCCGCCTCGTGAGTTCGGCGCCGCAGCCGAACGGGCCCTCGATGGACGATCTCCTCGACGAATTCCAGCGCAGGATGAACGCCTTCAGAATTGGCACGAGCACGGTCGTCGAGGTCGATTTCAGCGCCAGCGACCCCAATCGGGCGGCGATGATCGCCAACGCCATCGTCAAGGAATATTTCGATCAGCAGTTGAAGGCGGAGGCGAACGAGCACCGCACAATCACCGCCTGGCTTCACGACCGCCTGCAGGATCTCGGCAACGACGCGACCGCCGCCGAACGCTCCGTGAACGAGCTGAAAAGCCGGTACAACATCGTCTCGGCCGACGGCAGGTTCATGGACCAGCAACAGGTCACCGAGCTCACCAACCGTCTGGTGGCGGTGCGCACGCGTACCGCCTCGCTGATGACCCGGCTCAATCGGTTCGACGACATGCTCGCGACGAGCAATGCCGATATGACGATCGACCGCGTAGCCGCGGTCTCCGACTTCTCCCCGGCAGAGCTCAGCGGCAACGTCAATCCGCCCGACGGTCTCTCCTTGAGCAATTCGAACAGCACGCTCATCATCAACAGCTTGCGTCAGCAATATCTCGATAGCGCCAAGCGCGAGTACGAGTATTCCGCCAAATATGGCAAGGATCATATCGCGGTCGTCAATATCCGCGCGACGATGAAGAGCATCCGCCAGGCCATCGTCGACGAGGTGCGGCGCCTTGCCGACGTCGCCAAGCACGATTACGAGGAGTCCAAGCAGCAGCAGCAGGAGATCGAGAAGCAGCTGGCGCAGGCCGTTGTCCGGTCGCAGGATACCAGGGCGGCCGAGCTCAGCCTCCGCGAGCTGGAGACCAGCGCCAAGAGCTATCGTTCCCTCTACGACACCTTCCTTCAGCGCTACATGGGCTCAGTCCAGCAGGGCTCCTTCCCGATTGCGAAGGCGCGGGTGATCTCAACGGCCACGCCGCCGAAGAAGAAGATCAAGCCGAAGTCCATCGTGCTGATGGCGATCGGCCTGTTCGGCGGCCTGGCGCTCGGCGGCGGCCTGGGCCTGCTCGCAGAGGTCAAGGACCGCAGCTTTCGGACGACCGACCAGGTCGAGGATCGCCTGCGCCTGCCCTGCCTCTCAGTCGTCCCTCTGCTCAAACGAGGCGAAGTCGACAGGTTCACCAAGAAGGCGACGGTCAACGCCGTTGCCAAGGCCGACCCCGACAAGGCCGAACCCGACAGCAGCCAGCGCATGGTCTCGAGAGGCCCCGGGACCTGTTGGGCCGCATCCGCCATGCCCACCTCGCGCTTTGCCGAATCCATCCGCTCGTTGAAAGTCGCCATCGACCAGGATCCGAGCCGGACGTCGCGGAAGGTCTTCGGACTGACGTCCGCCCTGCCCAACGAAGGCAAGTCGATCATCGCCGCGTCGCTGGCTCAGCTCATCGCAAATTCAGGCAAGCGGGTGATCGTGGTCGATTGCGACCTCAGGAATCCGTCGCTTTCCGCCATGCTGGCCCCCGATGCCGGCACCGGGATCGCCGACATCGTCCTGGGAGGATGCCAGCTCGCAGACGCAGTCTGGACCGACCCGGTGACGCGCCTGGATTTTCTGCCGGGAATGGGCGCCGCACAGCGCGACACCAGCGATATCCTCGGCAACGAGCAGATGCGCAAGCTGTTCGAGCAGCTGCGGGCATCCTATGACTACGTCATCGTCGATCTTCCGCCGCTCGCGCCCGTTGTCGACGCGCGCGCCATCTCCGCGCTGCTCGACAGCTTCGTCCTCGTCGTGGAATGGGGACGCACGCCGGCCGAGGTGGTCGAGCACGCGCTGAACACAGCTCCCAACGTCTACGATGCCCTGTTCGGCGTCGTGCTCAACAAGACGAACATGAAGGCGCTGAAGCGCTACGCCAATCACTTCGGCGACTACTACAACCATAAATATTACGCTCGTTACGGGAGCGTGATGGCCGAGTAGGTCTGTCAGCGCGCGCCATCGACTGAGCCGGTGACAGAGAAGAGATCGGCCGTCAGCGCTGGTGCTCGGGGCGAATGGAGGGATGGGCGATGCCGGCACGCTCCAGAGCGCTGCGGACATAGACGCCTGAGAGATAGCCCACCTGGACTGCAATCAGACCGGCGCCGGCATACAGCGCGGCCGACAGCCCGCTGACGATCGAAGCCGCGATAGACTCCATGAAGACGATCGCGGCGAGCGCCAGCAGCGTGCGAACCGTGAACATCGTCCCGGCAACGACCCCGGCTGCAAAATGAAGCGTTATCACCCACATCAGTTCATGCCTCCTCGGGCGTCTCGAGAGGCTAGCGGCCAATGGTTAGCGATGAGCTAAGCCGCCCGGGAGGATTCGAGCAAGCGCACTGGAGCAACACTTCCAGGCGAAAGACGCCGCTACGGCCCGCTGAGCGGGTGCAGCACTGTCTGGCGGTTCTGCCAGCGTGCCCGGTAGAGCCAAAGCACCGCGGTCACCAGGACCACATCGAACAGGCCCATCATTGTCTGGCCGTAGACCTGCGGGTGAACGCCCCCCAGGAGGAGCGCGAGTTTGACCGCTTGCCGCACCACCTCCGACCCCAGGAACGCGATCAGCGAGTTCTGGCCGACGTTGAGGATGAGCGCGACCGCCGGCGATCGCCGGGTGCGCGCGAACACCGCCCACAACAGCGCCAACAGCAGCGGCAATGTCCAAAGCAGGTTGAGGAGCTTGTCGAACCGATAGGGGTATTTTTCGCCATTGCTGGGAAAGCCGAGTCCGTAGTCGAGCAGCAGCCCGAAGATGAAGATCCCCGCCAGCGCCGTGTAGAACGCGGGTCCAATCAAGCGGTTGGACCGATGGAGATCTCCGAGCCAGATGCCAATCATGAAGAACATCTGCGCCTGGAGCGAGAACAGCAACAGAATGACGGCTGGATTCTCGAACTCGGTTGCCGTGGTCGTATTGCTGAACCAGGTGCAGGCCACGAAGATCGCAGCCGACAACGCCAGCACCAGGAGCCTGCGGCGCTTGAACACCAGCAGAATCAACGGAAGCAGCAGGAACATCAACCCGTAGAATTTGAGGATCGTGATGCAGGTCGGCTCGGACTGGAACGTCAGAACGTCGAAAATCGCCTGCCCCACCGGTTCTCGCTTCTTCCCCAGGACAGCCATGCCCATCGCGACCGGCACCGAGATGACGAAATAGGCGGCGAGCACCTTCAACCCGCGGACAACGAGCTCTCCGTGTCTCTCCTTGTGCAGATAGACGTACCCGACCATGAACCCCGAGATCACGACGAACAGTTCGGCGAAGGGGTTGAATTTCGTGAACAGATCGACGGAGTCCGGAAAGACGTTGGCTGTGTGATGATAGAATACGAACAGCATCGCGCAGCTTCGATAGAAGTCGATCAGAAGCTCGCGTCCTTTTGGACTTGCAGCGCTCAACGCTCAATCTCCGAACACGAGTCACTCCATGGGCGGCGATCAGCCGAGGGGCGCTGGTCGGACTCACGGCTCAGGCAATCCTTCGCAACGCCGGCGAGCGCCGCGGCGGCGATCATCGAACCACCGATTGCGGGAGCTGTGATGCGATCGGTGACGAGCCTCCCCCTGTCATTGCCGGTCCAATCCGCCGAAGCGGAAGATGCGGGCCATCAGCGGCGAAACGCCGACGAACGTCGCTATGCAGCCATGGGCTTCCAGTTGCTTCCTCAGCATCAGCAGCAATCCAAGGAAGCGCGCATCGATGGCGCAGACGTTCGAGAAATCGAGCGTGACCGGCTTGCGGGACGCAGCAGCGGCACGGAAAACCGGGATGGCCCTGTCCACGTGGCGCGCATCGGCGGGCCCCGACAGGCTGAGCGTGACCGCTCGCGCTCCATAGTCCTGCGTGATGGTCAGCGCCTCACCCCGCTCATGCGTGCGCCGCATCCACCAGGTCCAGACCACGAACGGCAGCACGTGGGTGAGCATGAGGCCGAGCATCGCCGTCCCATCGTTCCAGTAGCGACGCCAGAGATAGGGCTCCTCCTTGATGCGCCACAGCCATTCGAAGCCTGATCGACGCAGGATTGCAGGTGCACGCTTCACCGTCCCGGCCTGGAAGTTGAGCGCGGCACCGAGGTGGGCGCGGACCGGAATCTCGAGACGCTCATGATTGCGCTGCAACCATGATTGTCCCTTCACGCTGCTCAGAGAGGCAACCAGGAAGTCGGCCCCACTGGCATTGATCTCGTCGATGATGTGATCCCGGCTCAACTCCTCGGCCGACAAGTAGCCGGGGTTCGACCAGCCGACGCATTGCAATCCCGCCGACTGGCCGTTCAGCGTCCGGGCGGCCCGTTCAGCGGCTCCCTCCGGGCCGCCGAAAAGAAAGAGCTTCAGCGCGTTCGCTGCTCCGGCCTCCGACTTCAGCGCGTCGAAGATGTCCGCGCCGGCCGTCCGGCTCTTGATCGGAATCCCAAGCAGCCGGGCGATCCAGACCACCGGCATGCCGTCCACCGTACAGAGATCGCTCAGGATCAGCGACTCCCTGAAGCTCCTGTTCGACTGGCTGGCGACCAGGAAGTTGAGATTGGGAGTCGAGATGAGAAGCCGCGTTCTGCGTCGGGCAGCGTCGCGGATGCGGCGCAGCACGCCGCGCATGCCGATGGCATCGACCGGTATCCCGAGGACGCAATAGACGTCGCGCGCGAGGTCGTCGGGAACTGCGGGGTCGGACATGGCTGCAGCATCGGCCTCCGGCCGACCGCGACCCGTCCCGGAGCGCCCTACGCGATAGAGGGCGGATCCCGGCTCCTGCAATTCATGCGTGGTCAGCATCAGCCGCTCTCCCTCAATCTGCCCCGCCGCACGAAGATGCCGGGTTGCGGACCCCGGCCGCACCTCCCTGACGGAGGCGGGTGACCAAAATATCACTATTTAATTTTAAATCACACGACGCATTTAATACGATTTATTTGTGAATACCAGAGCAGATTTGCGGCGCAGTCGCAGCAATGTCCCCCAGGCACACAACGAGGCGCTTTTATTTAATTGCATCTCTGGATAATATCGCTCGACAATATTCCTGGCGGCTGCCGGCCCGGCCGCCCCGTTCGAATGTCTGAGCCAGATTGTGATGCCGAGAATTTCAGCGACGACGTCGATGTCGGCCGGGCCGCGGGCCTCTGCGGGGACGTTCGACGTCTGCGCGCTGATACCGGTGCTGGCCTTCGCCTACTCGTCCCTCATTCAGCCGCTGATCTATTTCAGCTTCCCACCGTCGGCCGGGCTCCAGGGCCTCCTCGAGAGCCGGATTGAGAACCGGGTCTTCTGGCCGGTCCTCGCAGCCGTCGCCATCGTCGTTGCGATACAACGCCTGGCCCGCGGCGACCGGCTTGCCCTTCCGCCCAACATCATCGCTCTCTGCGCTTACTTCGGATTGGCAGGCGCCAGCATCGGATGGGCATTCAAACCCGAGTTCGCCTTCGTCCGCTTCCTCCAGGAAGCGATGGTTCTGACCGCCGTCGTGCTGCCCGCCTTGTTGTCGAACCCGAACGCCAACATCATGCGCGGAGTGTTCCTCTGCTTCGCGGTCGGCGTGATCCTCAACATACTGTTGCTTCCCGGCGGCTATGCGACCTACGCGCTATACGGCAACACGCTGGTCGACATCGGCTACCAGGGCTATTTCTCAGGAAAGAACCTGCTGGGCGAGTTTGCCGCCATTGCGTTCCTGCTCTCGGTTCACGAGTTGCTCTATCCCGGAACCCGCCGCGCGCTCGGGATCGTCGTTGCCGTCGCTGCCATCGTCCTGATCTTCTTCTCGAGCTCGAAGACCGCGCTCGGTCTCGCTCTGGTCGCTCCCGTCCTGGCCATCCTGACGCTCGCGATCGCGAGAACGCTGCGGCTTGCGCCGATTCTGATTCTCACCGCGATGATCCTTGGCTACTTCATGTTCGGCGAGCTCGCGGGCTTCACGACCGGCCGCATCGCCTATCTGCTGACGGGCGATTCCAGCTTCACCGGCCGGACGACCATATGGGCCTTTTCGGAGATGGAGATCGCGAAGAGGCCGCTCCTGGGATGGGGCTATCAGAGCTTCTGGCTGGTCGGGGCAGACGCACCGAGCATCACCGAGGCACCTGGCTGGGTGAAGGCCATGCCGAACTCCCACAACGGCTATTATGATGCGATGCTCGAGCTGGGCTATGTGGGTCTTGCCTTTCTCCTCGTCTTTCTGGCGGCCACCGTTCACGTCATCGGCCGCGTGGCGCGCTACGACTACAAGCGAGCGTGGATCCTGCTGTCCGTCGCCTTGTTCGTCATGTTGTATGATTTTCTCGAGACCTTGTGGCTGCGCGCTTTCGACGTGTCCTGGGTCGTGTTCGTGCTCGTCACGGTCGAGGCCGCGCGATACTGGCGGAGGTCGCAACAGAGCATGCCCGCCTCTCCTCAGCCGGTGAGCAGGCGACCGGCTCGTTGGAGCCGCACACGACCGGCATGGCGGCCGCGACTCGGTGTCCGCACCTGACGGAAACCCGTCGAAGCTTCACGCCAGCTCTCACGCCAGCTCTATTGCGTTGTTCCCGGCGTCGCCGCGAACGGCGTGCCCGCATCGAATCTCGCTTTGGCCGGCAACGTATGCAGCTTCGTATCGCCGGTCGGATCCACCCAGGGCCACGGATGATTGCCGAAAAAGCCCGGCTTGGCGCTCAGATACAGCGACGCCGGGAGCGGCTGCGCCGCGAGGCCGTCGGTCCAGACCACCTTGCTGGTGAGATAGTCGAAATTGCCACCGCGGATCACCGTGGCCAGCGTCTTCGGGTCTGGCGCCATGGTCCATCGCTCCGGATCGTAACCAAGCATCCAGACGTTGCCGACACCGCCCTGCCCCCAAACCGCCGTGCCGGCCTGCATCGAAGGATCGTCGTAGGTCCAACCGCTCATGCGTCCCGGCCGACCCAGCACGTTGCCGGCGAACGAATCCCACCACGAGCCATATGCGAGACCCACGGCTCGAATGCCTGAACGATCGACGAAGCGCTGGCGTTGCCCCGTGAGATGGTTGCGGAAAAAGGTCAGATAGATCGCGTTGCCATGGGTGTAGTCGCTGTCGGCATTGTGGGACAGATTGCCTTCGAACAGGACGTGATGGGCGCCGGCCATGTGCGATGCGTTGATGCCGACCTCGACCCAGCCGGGGTTGTCGAAATCGAACGAGTCGTCGACATAGTTATAGCCGACGACGCTGCCGGCGCCGGACGACCGGAACACCATGTTCTTGCAGACGTCGACGAGGATGTTGTTCTCGATCAGGACCTCCGAGGAGCCCGCCGCCAGGCTGATCGCGTATCCGGCGCCGCCCGGCTGCGGCCACGAGCCGGTATGAATGTAGGAATCGCGGAGCTCGACCCGGAACGAATTATTGATCGCCACGCCCTCGCCGAGCCACTGCGTCACCTCGACGGATCTGGCCCAGGAGTAAGCGGCGGCTTCGAACCGCAACGCGCCGTCCGCTCCACCTACGATGCTCAGATCTTCGACGCCCACATTGGCAACGTGGATGTCGCGATGATTGGCGGCGTGGCGACCGCTGTTCGGGTCTGTGCTGTAGGGCGTGAGCTGCGCCTGGTGATCCCTGCGATAGCTGATCGTGAGCGGCGAGGTGAATGTCACCGCGCTCCCGGTCACCGAGGCGATCTCCTTGATCTCGGCGGTCGCCCGGTCGGCGCGGGCGAACCACGACATCGGCTTCGGCAGCACACCGGGGGTCTGGTCAAAGGGACCTCCGGCATTCGCCCCGCCATTGTCATCGCCCGGCTGAACCGGATCGTGCATGTTCCAGGCGACGCGATCGCCTTGCCAGACCTTCGCTCCCGCCGGAAAACCGGCAGGCGTCGCCTGCCACGATGCGCCTGAGACTTCGTCGAGCAGGACGAAATCGCCCGGCTTCATATTCGCGGCGCTGGCGAGGGTGACGGTCGACGTTCCCTTATCGCCGTCGGCCAGCAGGTTCTGCGACGCGCTGCTGTCGGGGCCATTGTTCCAGCGCGAAGGTCCGACGATGATGACAGGCTTGGGATCATAACTGTACGAGCTCGGGTCGACCGGCGTGAGGATTCCCTTCGTGCCGGCAATCACGGCTGACGTTCGTGCGCGTGCGCCGTTGGTTTTCACCAGCCTGGTCGCACCTGCGCCCGCGCCGCGCAGCGTGACCGGGCGACTGATCAAGAGCGGCTCGTTGACGATGAACGTACCGGGGTTGAGCATCACCACCCGGCCGGCGGGCGCAGCGTTCAAGGCGGCCTGGATCGCGCCGCTGTCGTCTCTCCCGCTCGGAGACAGCGTGCGATAGATGATGTTGCGGCTCGGAATACCGCCGGCTGACATCAACCCTGGATTCCAGGCGGCCAGGCGCTCCGCCGGCAGGAGACTGCCGGCCAATGCCGGCCGGGTGGACGCGGCCGGCTCGGCGGCCTCGACAGCGCCGCTGAGGATCAGCAGGGCAAGCGCGGCCGTGCAAAGCGCCCGGATGCCCACGGCATCGATCCGGCGCGACACCCGTGCAGACGACCGGGACGGAGCCTGAGTGCAACCGGGGATCACGAGGCGGACGCTATCCATGGGACCTTCTCGCAGGGCCGACCACACATTGAAAGGGCGCGCCGACCTAAAAACACCATGACTTTGACACGCGCCATGACATAATATTAAATCACGATTTAATTTATTGAAAAGCGACCGGTGACTCCCCTGCTCGCAGCAGGTTTGCATCGGTCCTTCCATCTTCCGCAAGGGATTTGATACGTGACGCCATCGCGCCGCTACCTGCTCGTCTCGCCCTGCCGGGATGAGGGCCAGTACCTCCGCCGGACTCTCGACAGCGTCGCTGCGCAATCGGTGCCGCCGGCGCTATGGATCGTGGTGGACGACGGATCGACCGACGACACCCCCGCCATTCTCGAGGAGTACGCCCAGCGCCTGCCCTATCTGCGCGTGATCCGCCGCGCCGATCGCGGCGGACGCAAGGTCGGTCCTGGCGTGATCGAGGCGTTCTATTCCGGCCTGGATAGCGTGCGGCTGGAGGATTTCGACTATCTCTGCAAGCTCGACATGGACCTCGATCTGCCCGGGCGCTACTTCGAGCTGCTGATGGAACGAATGGAGAGCGATCCGCGGGTCGGGACCACCTCAGGCAAGCCGTGGTTCGTCCACCCGCAGACCGGCGCCCTGGAGCCTGAGGTCTGCGGCGACGAGATGTCGGTCGGGATGACCAAGTTCTACCGCGTCGCCTGCTTCCAAGAGATCGGCGGCTTCGTGCGCCAGGTCATGTGGGACGGTATCGACTGCCACCGCTGCCGCATGCTCGGCTGGATCGCCGAGAGCATCGACACCGAAGCACTGCGCTTCATCCATCTGCGGCCGCAGGGCGCCAGTCACAAGGGCATCTGGACTGGACGCCTGCGGAAGGGCTTCGGCCAGTACTTCATGGGAACGTCGCCGCTGTACCAGTTCGCGGTGGCGGTCTATCACCTGCCGGCCTATCCGGCCTTGATCGGCAGCACAGCGATGCTGTGGGGCTATTTCCGGAGCTGGCTGGCGGGCCTGCCGCGCTACGACGATCTCGAGTTCCGGCGCTTCCTCCGCGCCTATCAGCACGCCTGCCTGCGCCTGGGCAAGCGCGCCGCGACGGCCCGGATCGATGCGGAGCGGGCTCAGCTCTGGCGGGCCAGCCACGCCGCAGCCGATACGCGATGACGCTCGGCGGACAGATCGCCGCGGTACTGACGCGAGAATTGCGAAGCTAGGTGTTTCTCCGACTCCATTTGGACAGCATGGCCAACATTCTCGAGTTCAGCCGCCTTCGTGATGCTTCCGCCGTGCCGCCGATGACGTCTGTCGACGGCGGTGGGACCGCGCCGATAGCGTCACACGGGATGAACGCTCATGGCAGCGCATCCCTGCTCATTCCATCACTCGACGGCATCCGCGCGCTGTCGGTGCTGATCGTGGTCCTGGGCCATTCCGGACTTCAGGCCATGGTACCCGGCGGCTTCGGCGTGACCATCTTCTTCTTCCTGAGCGGCTTCCTGATCTCCACGCTCATGCTCGCCGAGCATGAGCGCACCGGCGCGCTCGACGTTCCCAGCTTCTATGCGCGGCGCGTGTTCCGGCTGATGCCGCCTTTGCTGCTGTCCTTGGCGATCGCTTACGGTCTCACCGCCGCGGGCCTGCTGGACGGCGGAATGACCGCCAAGGGGCTGGCGGCCCAGGTCCTGTATTTCGCCAACTACTACGGCCTGTTCTTCGATCCAGGCAATACGGTTCCCGACGGCACCGGCATTCTGTGGTCCCTGGCGGTCGAAGAGCACTTCTACATCGTCTATCCCTTGCTGATGACCCTGCTGCTCGGATCGGTGCTGCGGCCGCGCACCATCGGCGCGCTGCTCGGGCTCGTCTGTCTCGGCGTCCTCGCCTGGCGCATCCATCTGGTGCACGCCCCGGAATTCTTCTCCGACCGCACCTATTACGCCTCGGACACCCGCATCGACTCGATCGCCTATGGCTGCATTCTGGCGCTGGTCATGACCCCGGTGCGGCAGCGCTCTTCCTCAGGGCGGATGTCGGTGGCTCAATGGGCGCTGCTCGCCGGCGCCGCGGCGGCGCTGCTGGTCTCCCTGATCTACCGTGATCCGGTGTTCCGGGAGACCGCCCGCTACAGCCTTCAGGGACTGGCGCTGATGCCGCTGTTCTACTTCGCGGTCCGCTTCGCCGACGCGCCGCTGTTTCGTCATCTCAATCACGCCTGGGTGATGACGCTCGGCACCTATTCCTACGCGATCTATCTGATCCACAACGTCGTGATCCGAACGATCGACAAGAACTTGCCCGCCATCGCCGCCAAACCCTACATCCTGTTTCCGCTCGCGCTCCTGATCTCGGTCCTCTATGCGGCGGCCATCGAGCGCTTCATCGAGCCGTATTTCAGGCAGCTCCGGCACAAGTTCAGGCCGGTGCCTGCCGTAGGCCGAGCGCAGGATACATCTGGCGCAGACTGGCCGCTTGGCGACCGTCTCGTCGAGAGTCCGACGACACGCGCATCCTGAGCGCATCGGCCCTCGTCAACGCTCACCGGCTGCTGCAGCCGGCACCAAAAGCGCGTGCACGGCACCCTTATGAACCGATCGGTGCACCCACCCGAACAAATGCGGCAAATTGTGCAATTCAATTTATTTAATCGCGCATTTAATACTCGACCCGAGCCAACGAATACTTTCGGGGGACGGGTGGATGCGGATCGCGAGCGCAGTTGCACGACGAATTCGACGAAATACGCTCGGTCCCCTGCCGGACGATCCGGCGCTGAGACCGTTGAGGTCACCGCTCCAGATCGATCTGTCGGGCAAGGTCGCGCTGGTCACGGGAGCGGCCGGAGAACTCGGCCGTCCGATCGCCCGGACGCTGGCGGCCTGTGGTGCCAAGGTCGCCATCCACTATCTGACGGCACGCGCTGCTGCCGAACGACTCTGCGATGAGCTGAACGAGCTTCAGCCGCAGCACGCGTGTACGATGTCGGGTGATGTTGCCGTGCTTGAAGATGTCCAGGCGATGCGCCGCATCGCCGAGAGCACGCTCGGCCCCGTCGACATCGTCGTGAACAATGCAGTGACATGGTTCGACGAACGTCCCGTCGTCGAGCAGACACCCGACCAGTTCGACAAGGTGTTTCGCTCCTCGGTCCTGCAGGCCTGGGCCACCGCGCGGGTGTTTTCCGGCCCCATGATCGAGCGAAAATGGGGACGCCTGATCTCTCTCGGCACGGAGATGACGAGCCTGGCTCTGCCCAACCGAGCGCCCTACACGGCAGCCAAATGCGCCACGGACGGCATGCTGCGGTCCCTGGCTCGGGAGCTCGGACCGCATGGCATCACGGTCAATCAGGTCGCCCCGGGCTGGGTCATCTCCGACAAGGACCGTCGTGACCGTGACGAGGTGCAGCCGCTCTACGAGCGGTCCGTGCCGCTCGGACGGCGCGGCTACGATCAGGACGTCGCCAACATGATCGCGTTTCTGGCTTCGGACCTCGCAGGCTTCGTGACCGGCGTTCGCGTGCCGGTGTGCGGCGGAAGCGTCATGCCGGAGGCCTGAGCACGCGCATCTGGCGCCGGCTCTTCTGATGTCGAACGTCAGCGGAAGACGCGGTGACGGTGGCACCAACGCACGAACACATAGATCGACCATACGCGCGACCAATAGATCCCCGGAGCGCCATCGAGGAAGGCGCGCCAGAGGCGCTCCACGGCCGTGGGGTCCAGCCCCACCGGCGCAACGGCCTGCGGGTCCCGCAGGGTCCGGTCCATTGCATCCTGCAGGCCGCGCCGGATCCAACGATCGAGCGGCAGCACGAAGCCGCTCTTCGGCCGGTCGAACAGCGACGGATCGAGGCCACGCAGGCCGATCCGCCTGAGCATCGCCTTGCTTCGCAGCGGCTGATAGCGCGTCGCATCGGGCAGCCGGTCGACGCTTTCGAACAGCACCTGATCGACCAGCGGCACCCGCTGCTCCAGCGAGGCCGCCATGCTCGCCACGTCATTGTCGCGCAGCAGACGCTCGCCCAGAAACAGGCGCTGCTCCATGACGCTGATCGCCGACAGCGGGGTGCGCGCGCGGGTCTCCGCGGTGATCTTCGCTCTCATCGCGGCCGGAAGCCCATCGCTCAGCGTATCGACGAGGTCCGGCGCGAGCAGCTCGCGCTGAAAACCGGGCAGGAACAGCGCATAGGCCATCTGGTAGAGCGCCAGAAGATCATCGCCGCGTCGAACCATCTCCGGGAGCTTGGCCCAGCGCGTCTGCGGCGCGACCGTCCCGCCCGAGGGTGACAGCATATTGGCAGCCAGCTTCGCCGCAGCAACCTTCAGGCCGGCCGGCACCCAGGCCGTACGCTTCGACCATTGCTGCAGGACCGGCAGGTCGCGAAACGACGTGTAGCCGCCGAACAGCTCGTCACCGCCGGTACCCGACAGCGCCACCGTGAAGCCTGCGCCGCGGATGGCATGCGACATGTAGTAGGAGTTCAGGCCGTCGAAGGTCGGCTGGTCCAGGCTGTCGAGCGCCGCTTCGAGGTTGTCGACGAAGTGCTGCTCGGTCAGCACCACCTCGTGATGCTCGGTCCCGATCGCGGCGGCGATCTGCCGCGCGATCGGCCCCTCGTTCAGCTCCTGCTCCTCGAACGCCAGCGTGAAGGTGTGGATCCGGCTCTTGGCCGCACGCTGCGCCAGATTGGCCATGACCGAGGAATCGACGCCGCCCGAGAGAAACACCGCAAGCGGCACGTCGCTGGCGAGATGCAGCCTCAGCCCCTCCTCCACGATCGCGGCAAGCTGATCCTCATCCATCGTCGGGTCCGGGGCGCGCTCGGGGATCGACCAGAAATCCTCGTCGCGGATGGTGTTGCCGACACCGTCGAACGCGGTGAGATGGCCGGGAGACAGCAGCTCGACCCCCTTGACCGCCGTGCCGGGGCCGGCCACGAAGCCGTTCCAGACGCCGCTGGCGACGGCCTGCGAATCGAGCTGGGGCCTGCCCAGAAGACCGGACGCCAGGAGAGCGCGCAGCTCGGATGCGAAGGCCACCGACCAGCCCGCATCGGGCTTCGACGCGCGGGCGACGTACAGCGGCTTGATGCCGAGGGGATCACGCGCCAGCAGCAGCCGGCGCTCCTTCGGGTCCCAGCAGGCGAACGCAAACATGCCGCGCAACCAGGCCACCGCCTTTGGCCCATGCAGGCCGAGCGCGCGCAGCATCACCGCGGTATCGCCCGTCGAGCTGAACTGCTGGCCGTCGTTGACCAGACGCTGCCGCAGATCGGCAAAATTATAGATCTCGCCGTTGAAGACGATGACGTGCCCGGTGACCGGATCGATCATCGGCTGCACACCGGCGGGCGACAGATCGAGGATTGCGAGCCGGCGGTGCGCCAGCAGCGCGCCCCAGCCACGCTCGTCCGCGGCCGAGGCCCAAATTCCCCCGGCATCCGGACCGCGATGGAGCATGGCGTCGTTCATCCGCTGCAGCGCTGCGCGGTTGTCGTCGTCCACCCGTCCGATGATCCCAGCGATGCCACACATCAGAACAATCCGCTTGAGACGCGCGACGTCAAAATGGCGGACGCGGCCCTCAAATGGAAGCAGCCGTTCCAGACGACCAGGACGCCGGCGCTGCCGCCGAAACCGGCAACGGACCGTAGGTCCGCGCCAGACACTGTTCGTAGTCGAGCGGCGGCGTCCAGCCGAGCGTATCCCTCAGCTTGCGATTGTCGAAGCGCAGCGGCTTGAGCATCGCGTCGAATTTCTTGGGCGTCAGGATCGCCGGCACTTTGGTCGCCCGCCTGAACACGGTCGCGAACGCCAGCCGTACGGTGCTGCTGGCGAGCCAATGCGGGATGGGCAACCGGAGGCCGCGCTCGCCGGTGCCGCGCATGTAGTCCGACAGATAAGTCCAGACCCGCTCGCCGGGACCATCGACGACGTTCAGCGTCTGGCCGATGGCCCGCGGATCCGTGGCCGCCAGCGCGAAGACATCGGCGCAGTTCTCGACGTGGGTCATGGGGATGCGGGTCAGCGGCCCGATCACGACGTGATGGCGCCCGATCTGCTGGCCGAGCGCCGCAAGATAGCCGTGACCGCGTCCCCAGATGAAGCCGGGACGCAGCACGGTGAGGTCCCAGCCGTGCTTCTCGACGTAACGGCGTGTCACCCGCTCCTGCCACCATTTGGCGACGGTGTAGCCGCCGCGGGTGTAGACATCAGGTGTCTGCTGGAGCGGTGCGCTTTCGTCGAGGATATCGCGCGTCGCCGTGTAGTCGTAGACCGAGAAGCTGCTGCACAGCACGAGCCGGCGGCAGGCGCTGCCCGCCATCGCCTCGAGCAGCCGCTCGGTGCCGCCTACCGTGCCGGCGAATTGCGCATCCTCGCCGCCGGCGACCACGGCCGCCAGATGGATCAGCACATCCACATTCTCGAACGCGCGAACAAGGTCGCGCGAGGTGCGCAGGTCGGCCCTGACGATGTCGACCGACGACGGCCAGCCCAGCGCGTCAACGCGCGTCGCCGGACGCACCATGGCGCGAACCTCGATGCCGCGGGCCAGCAGCGCATCGACGACATGCCGGCCGAGAAACCCGTTGGCGCCAGTGACCAGGGCTTTCATATCGCCAGCTTCCTCATGTCCGCCTGCTCCGTCGGCTTCATCGCTTCGACCATCCGATTGACGGCCAGGACGTCCTCGATCGTGATCGGCAAGGCCGTTCCCGAGCCTAGCGCCTGATAGGTGCGCGCCAGGCACTCCCACAGCCCCTCATAGGCGCCTGGGCCCTTGAACTTGCGCAGCAGGGTCGACAGCGCCGCGCGGCGGATGTCGCGGCCCTCGTCCAGTCCGCTGAAGAATGGGCGCAGCGGCTTCGGCACGTTGCGGGGGCCGTCGAACGTCAGCCGCGTCTCGAACAGATTGGCGGTCGCCTGCATCCGCTCGCCATAGACCCGCAGCCAGAACGCGTCGGGCTGAGCGCTCGCGCTGAAGCCGAGCGTTGCCGTGCCGCGCTCGGCCTCGACCACGCAGCGAAACTCGTCGAACGGAAGCGGCGACGGCTTGCGCTTGCTCCAGACGGTATGCGCCTTGCGATGCGGGCCGACGAATGCATGTGACAGCGAGGCGAGATGCGGCAGGAAGTCGGCGATCGCACCGCCCGCAAGGCTGAGCGCCGGATGCGGCGAGTTCGGATCGGCAAAACCGTCGGGACCGAGGATGTCGAGGCAGATCTGCACGTCGACATGGGTGACGGCGCCGAACTCGCCGGTCTCGATGCGACGCAGGATCTCCTGCGGTGCCCGGTTGAAGACGTAGTTGTAGTCCTCGACGACATGGCGGCCGGTCTGCTTGGCGCGCAACGTCAGGGTCTGCAGCTCGTCGAATGTCGAGGTCGCGGGCTTCTCCACGATCACATGCGCGCCGGCCTCGAGCGCGTCCATCGCCAGCCGAAAATGCGAGGTCGGCGGCGTCGTCACATGCACCACATCGGGCCGGACGGTCTGCAGCATCGCACGATGATCGGTGAACCAGGACGGAATGGCGTAACGCTCGGCTGCGGCCTCCGCCGTCGCCGGCGACAGATCGCAGATGCCGGCCAGTTGAACGCCCGGCAAACTGTTGAGGCAGGCCAGATGCTGGCGGGCGATCTGCCCTGCCCCGATGAGCGCGGCCTTCATCACGATCTTGTCTCCAGGATCTCGCAGTAGAAGTCTTCAAGCGCCTGCGCCGCCGCGCTCCAGGCATATTTCTCGACCGCCACCTGCCGCGCCGCGCCGCCGATCCGCGCCGCAAGATCGGGCTCGGCCAGCAACCGATCGACCGCGCCCGCAAAGGCGTCGGGCTCGTCTGCGATGAGGATGTCGCGCCCGGGCATGGCCTCGATGCCCTCGGCACCCAGGCTGGTCGAGACGATCGCCTTGCCCATCGCCATGGCCTCGACGATCTTCAGCCGCGTGCCGCCACCGAGCCGCAGCGGGACGATCACCGCCGCGGCCGCGGCGAGGTGCGGCCGCAGGTCCGGCACGAAGCCGGTCAGCTCGATCCGCGGCCCGGCCAGCGCCGTCAATGCCGGCGGCGGCCGTCCGCCGATGATCTTGCAGCGCGCATCCGGGTGCCGGGCGGCGATACGAGGCCAGATGTCGTGTACGAAATGCGTGACCGCATCGATGTTCGGCACCGTCGACAGCAGGCCGAAATAGACCAGCGTCCGGCCGTCGGGCGCGGGGTCGGTGCTGCGCGGCTGATAGAAGTCGATATCGGCGGCGTTGGGAATGACCGCAGTGCGGGCGTTCGGAACGTCGTCATGCAGACGCTTCTCGTCGTCCGCGCTGCAGAGATAAACGCCATCGGCTTCGCGATAGGCCGCGATCTCCTCGCGGCGCAGCTTGCGCCAGTTCGCACCGGCGTAGAGCCGGCGGCCCAGACTCGCGCCCGTGGCGGCGAACTGCCGCGCCAGGTCATAGGCGATCTCATGCGAGTCCACGATCAGCCGCGGCGGCGACGCGCCGGCCGGCGCCTGACGGAACAGGCAGTGGCCGAGATAGGGAAATTCGAGATTGACGATGTCGAACGGTGTCGTCCGCAGCACCCGATCCAGCGCCCGCTGCAGCTCCGGCAGGGCCACGCGCAGCCGATCGAAACTGCGCAACGAGACCAGCGAGCGCAGCTGCAGCAGCCGCTTCGCCAGACCGTCACGGCCGTAGGGGTTCGGCACCAGCACCACGTCGCGGCAATAGGCCTGCATGGCCCGCCGACACTCGTCGATGTCGAAGGCGTCATCGACCAGCGTCACCGCCGTGAGGTCGTGGCGGCGCGCGAGCTGGGTCATCAGCCCGTGCATGCGCGCCTGTGCCCCGAACCGCGGCGGGCTCGCCGGCATGTGCGAGACGCTGAGGATGCTGAGCCGCCGTCGGTCGGCGAAACCGGCTGCGGACCATTCGGGTTCGCGCTGCGCCGATGGCGCAGGATCCGCCTCCATCACATCCAAGTCCGGGTGGTTGTCGCTGGCCATGACCATTTAAAGCATTTAAATCACGGGATGTTTTATATGGGGTATTCAATGATTGCGATAGTTAATCGCGACGTGCGGTGCTGTCCGAGCCTCCTTTTGCTCCCTCTCAGCGCTTGCCGGCGAAATCCTGCACGATCGTACCTGCGATCCTGAGCGGCTCGCGGACCCGAAACACGCCGACGACGATCGCGAGATAGAGACAGCCGCAGAAGCACCCGGACAGGAACATGCGCAGGAGGACGGGATAGGCCCCTAGAAGCGCGGCTTGCAGCCACCAGCCGGCAGCTGCGGTCGCGACGGCGCCGATGGTCTGCGGTCCGACGGCCCGGATCACGACCTCCGCACCGATGCCGATCGGACGTCCGGCGTACATGACCGACGGCAGGGCGATCAGCGAGTATCCGACCACGACGCCCCAGGCCACGCCGACCGGCCCAAAGGGCAGCCCCACCAGCACCGCAACGACCTGCGCGACGAGCGAGATGATCCCCCAGGTCTGCCACCGGTCCGCCCTTCCGAGCGACAGATGCAGCCAGCCCTGCGAGCCCTCGACGACGTGCGAAATGCCGCGCAGCGCGATGATGCTGAGCAGCGCTCCCGCAGCCTGCCATTTCTGCCCGAGCAGGACGACGGTCAGGTCCTCCGCCGTGACGGAGAGGATCGCCGCCGCCGGCATCACGAAGAAGGCCAGGATCGAGAGCGCCGCCTCGTACTTCTGCCGCAGCGCGACCGGATTGGTCTGCAGCTTGCTGAGCGCCGAGCTTCCCACCGCATGCGTCTGATTGAGCGCCGCATAGATCGAGTTGTCGTACAGGTTCATCGCATTCTGATAGTACCCGACCTGATCGGGCCGGTAGAGCAGACCGAGCGCGATCCGGTCCACCGCCCGTGACAACGTATAGGCCACGGTGAATCCGACCACGTGGAGGCCAAAACGCACCATCGATCGCACCTCGGCGTCGAACACCGGCGCGCTGGGCCGCCAACGGCAGGCCGACCACGCGGCGACCACGACGCAGATCGATGTCACGACGGGGCGAATGACCAGCGCCCAATAGCCGTAGCCCTCGAACGCCATGGCGACGGCGGCAACCGTCCCCGCCAGCGTGCCGAACAGCTGGATCCGGCCGATGCGGCCAAATTGCAACGTGCGCCGGAGCAGCGCCATGTGCTGATTGGTCAGCCCGGACAGCACGAAGGTGATCGCGACGCAGAGCGCGATCGGCTCCAGTCGCGGATCACCGTAGACCCAGGCAATCAGCGGACTGGATGCAGCGACGACGATCGCCACCGCCGCGCCGATGCCGGTGCTGACCCAGAACAGGCCGCTAACCTGGGCCGGTGTGATCCTGCTGCGCTGGGCGGTGGCGTCGAGCAGGCCGAAGTCGATCAGGAGCGGCGCGAAGCTCGTCAGCACGGTGATGATGGCGACGAGCCCGAAATCCTCCGGCGCGAGCAGCCGGGCCAGGACGATGGCCGCTCCGATCTGGAGCACGGCATTGCCGTATTGGATGACGATGGAAATCAGGCCGCCGCGCAACGCGCGGCGTCCGAGATCGTTCGACTCCCGATGTTCCTCGAAATAGGCGGCGACGGCTTCCGACATCTCCGTTCAATCGCTTTCAAACATTGCAACCAACTTTCCTATTCCCAGTCACGGCCAAACAGATCCGTACAGGGCAATGAAACATCCAATCGTCGAAATGCAGCCGGTATAAAATCGTCTGCAGCCGAAACATGGGCCGCCGGGGCGGCGATGACGCCAATTTGTGGCGGAGAAACGGATTGAAACATCACTGCGCCAACAATGCCGGCTCGCGATCTAATTCATGCTCGCGCGCCACCCCCGGACCGGCCGCCATCTCGGCCAGCCTCTTCAGCCGATCCTTGCGTGCAGCGACGCCCGGCATCGGCTGCAGACCCGTGGCCTCCAGGATCGTCTCCCACCGATACACCCAGTCGTGCCGCATCAAGGTCTGGGCCATGCCGCTTCGCCGCATCCGGTCCTGCCGGACCGGGTCACCGTCCAGCTCCCTGATGACCCGGTCGATGTCGGGCGACGTGTGCGGCACGTCGACCATCGCCTCGGGCCAGTCGAACAACCGCGGAAAGAGTTCGTTGTCGGGACGCTCACCGAGCATGATGGCTCCCGATGCCGCGCCCTCGAAATACCGGTAGCCGAACTCGACCTGCCGCCCGGTCTCCTGCGGCTCGTCGAACTTGCCGGGATTGACCAGAAAATACCTGCTCCTCTTGGCGAGGTTTGCCATCTGGGCCCGGTGCTCCCGGAGGTCGATGGCCTGGCTGCCGCCGATCGTGTCGTGGAGATAGAACAGGCCGCTGTCCCGCGCCATCGCGAGCAACGTTTGGTGCGTGACGCGGGAGCGGCGCCCCATGCTGAAGACGTCGATGACCCTTTCGGGGGGATCGGGATAGGGACAAAAGCGGATCGCGTCGATGGCGAGCGGGAGATGCACGCAAGCCTGGCCGATCTCCTCGCTGAGCGGCTTCACGGTGTTGATCTGGAACGGCATCACGACGTCGAACTTGGCGAGGATCTTCAGGAAGTGCCGGTGCTTGGTGATCTCCTTCACCCATAGCTCGTCCAGCAGGCACACCGAGGTCCTGGACGCACCTCTCAGATCCTCGATCGCATCGAACATGATCAGGTCCTGCGGGAATCCACAGATCGCGAACAGAACGTCGTATTGCTGCCGCGGCTGGATCCGCGCGATCCCAGGATTCAACAGCACGGGCGCGTGGTAGCCCAGCCGGGTGGCGAAGCTCGCCCGTCTGCGCGACGGATCGAGCTCGGGCGCGAACAGCTCGGCGGAATCGACCTCGCAGATGATGTCCTCGAACTCGACGTGGGGGCCGCGATTGAGCGCCTTACCGAAGATGTTTCGGAGTGAAAAGACGGCGATGCGGGGCTTGCCCGGTTGCGAACTCATGACGCCTCACTCTGGTCTTGTCGGCTCACATGCTCCGGTGCTGACGGAGAGGGCGATGACGTTACGATAACGAGGCCGGCGTCCAGCGCGATCCGTGCGGCGGCCTCGATTCGCGCGAACGGAACGTCGGCCCGGACTGCCATGTCGAGCAGGCTGTGCCTGCCATCCGCCAGATTGAGGACCCAGAGGAGGTCCATCTGCGTCGCGCCACCTGCCTCGCGCTGACCGGCAATCGCGCGATACAGACCACGCCGTCCCAGTTGCGGCTCCCCTCGCCCATCGACGCGCTCGTAGATGCAGTCACGATCGAGCAGATCCAGCACCTCCTCGATGACGGCGTAGGATTGGTCGAGACAGTCCGGCTTGACGAAATTCAGATTGTCGGCCGAGGTGTGATATTCGGGGAATGTGCCGTGCACGCCGCGCATCAGGCACCCGACCGGTAGATCGAATCCCGGTGAGCAGAACTGCCGCTCGTCATATCCATAGGGACTGAATGGCAGAATCTCGTGAGGATGCCCTGATTGCTTCAGGACATGCGCGACGACGCGATCGATGGTCGCGCCCCGCCGGCTTTGCTTGTAGTGAAATCCACTGGGGTCGCCGAGACAGGTGAGGACGAGGCCGTGTTCGACACGGTCGAGATCCCGCTCGTTGCGATCGAGCCATGCAAGCGCGCCGATCGTTGCCGGCAGGAATAGAAATCGGTACCCGAGCCGGCGGGGCCGTTGCGCTTGCCGCATCGCCAGCGCCGTCATGACGGCAATCCCTGAGAGATTGTCGTTGGCGAGGCTCGGATGGCAGACGTGGCAGGTGATCAGGACTTCCTTGTCCGTCTGTCCGGGGACGAAGAATTCGCCGTAGGTCAACGATCCCTGCGAGAGCTCGCTGTCGATCTCGACGCGGTAGCTGTCGTCCGTCATCTCCCGCCAGAGACGATCCGGCAGGCAAAAGCCCCAATCGTCGGCATAATAGCCGGTCCGGTATGGAATGAGATCAGGCTGCTCCGGCAAGGTATAGACGTGCTTCGCAAGCTCAGCGCGGCTGAGCACCGCCTGGACCGGCCTGCTGTAGCCCATCACATGCAGATTGTTGTCGGCGAAGTCGACGAGACGGCGACCGGACAGGGTCGAGATCGCCGCGCGACGAATGTTCCACTCTGCCGGCACATGCCAGTCGAGGACGGGCGTGCCGGACGGCACCTCGTGAATCACGAGGTCGACATAGCGTGAGACGATCTCGAGCGTCTGACGGACCCCAGCTCCCGTGAGGCTACGGTTGATTGGAAACAGCTCCGTGATCAGATCATGGAGATCGATCGCCGGCGCCCGCGGCCCACTCGATGATGTGAGGATGTCCAGCATGACCTGCGAACCTTGCATCATCCGTCAGGCCGATGCCTGCGCGGCATCGGCTGCGAGACCGCCGGTCGCCAGCGGCACGATCGTCGGCTGATAGATCAGATGATCGCGGGGCGCCCCGTCCTGATCATACGGCGCGACGACCTCCTCAGGCAGCCGCGCGAGGTCGGTCACCCGCAGGAAGTCGCGCAGGTTCGTGCCCGTGGACTCCGAGTCGACGTTGACGGCGCCGTGCCTGCCGCTGACGTCGACAAAATGCACGGTGCGGAAATCGATGCTGAACCGCGTCACGCCCGAGGTATTCGGCACCGACGAATGCAGATGCGCTCCGGAGAAGATCGTGACGCCGCCGCTCGGCGCGATCACCCGGATCTGTGGATCCAGTGCAATCTCCTGCTCCGGCTTCGGCTGCACCCGTGTATCGGTCTTGATGTGCTGCGCCGCCGATGCACGTGAGGTCCGGTTCCACTCGTAATAGTTATAGTTTCTGGAGCCGTTCTTGATCGCTTCGTCGAAATAGCGCGGGTGGAATGCAAGGCCATTGTCTGGCGCGATGTCATACACCGGCAGCCACCAGTTGAGCTGGCACGGCGGCGCCGAGTACCAGGTGTCGCGATGAGGGTGGAATACGAATGCGATCCCGGTGGTGAGATAGTCATCGCTCGTTGCCGACCGCAGCCGCGGCACGTCGAAATAGGTCAGCTCGGGATCGCAGCCAAGCTCGCGGAGCGCTCCCTGCACCAGCTCCTTCGACCGGGCGTGATGAATGAAGAATGGCTTCAGCCTGACGAGAATCTCGACGTAGCGCTCGACAGGAAGCTCGAATTGCGCCGTCCGCGGATCGTAAGGATGAAACGCCTCCTCGATTAGCTCCCTGGCAAACGCGACCAGCGCATCGAGCGAGGGCGTCGGCGAGTACAGGAACAGCGCACCCTCGTACAGTTTCTGGCGCCGCTCGTGATCGGGCATGATGGCATCAACGAAAATGTTCGTCATTCCGTGATCCTCCTCGACAAATAGTCAGAACCTTCGAGGCGATCGGGCCGCTCCGGGGCCGCCAGATTCCTCCCCCAAGACACCGAGCTGCCGTCATGCTGCTTCACCACAGCTCCCGCTCAGCAAGCGAGGGCCAGGCGGCATCCTTGGCCGACAACACCGTCACCGGCTGCGGCCATCGGATGCCGATCATCGGATCGTCGTGCCGGAAACCGTCCGAGAGCTCCTCGACATAGTCCTCACCCATCAGATACTCGACCGTCACGTCGTCGGTCAGCGTCTGGAAGCCATGGGCAAAGCCCGCGGGGACGTAGAGCATCCGCGCCGTCGAGGGACCGAGCTCACAGGCATAGACCTCGCCGCGCGTCGCAGAATCCGGTCTGATGTCGACGATGACGTCATGGATCAAGCCGGCGCTGCAGCGGACGATCTTGGCGTCGGCCTTCGGCGCGCGCTGGAAATGCATGCCGCGGACGGTGCCGCGGAGACGGGTCACCGAGCTGTTGCCCTGCACCGGGATAAACGCGATGCCCTGCTCCGCAAAGGTCTTCGCGCACCAAGTCCGCGTGAAGCTGCCGCGCTCGTCGGAGCGAACGGTAAGCTCGATCAGCCGCGCATCCGACCGTCCTAGCTGGACAAATCTCATGGCTCAAAACTCTTCGCGCAATCGTGCGGCAATGCCCTGCTCTACTCCTCGATGGTCGCCTTGGGGACCGGCACGATGAACCGGCCGCCCCAGTCGCGGATGGCCGCCATCTGGGCCTTGATCTCGCTCTTGATGTTCCACGGCAGGATCAGGACGTAGTCGGGCTTGGCTTCGAAGATCGCTTCCGGCGGCAGGATCGGAATGCGAACGCCCGGCATGTAGCGGCCCTGCTTGGACGGGGCGCGATCGACCGTGAAGTCGAGGAAATCGGTGCGGATCCCGCAATAATTGAGCAGCGTCACGCCCTTCGCCGGGGCACCGTAGCCGACGATCTTCTTGTTGTCGCGCTTCAGTGCCGTCAGCAGCTCGAGCAGAGCCCGCTTCGTCTCTTTGACCTGCTCGTTCCAGGCCATGTAGATCGCGTCGTCATGCAGCCCATAGGCCCGCTCTCGTGCCAGGACGTCGGCGACGTTCGGGCTCTCCGCATGAGCGGCGCCCTCGTGACAGACGAAGAACCTGATCGAGCCGCCATGCGTTTCCGGGAGCTCGACGTCGAAAACGCGCAAGCCCGCCCGTGCGAAGATGCGCAGGCCCGCGATCAGCGACAGATAGGAGAAATGCTCGTGATAGATGGTGTCGAACTGATGCCGCTGCATCAGGGTCAGCAGGTGCTGGACCTCGAAGGTCGCGACGCCCTCCGACGCCAGCAGAATTTTGACGCCACCGACGAAGTCATTGATATCAGGAACGTGCGCGAGCACGTTGTTGGCCGTGAGGAGATCGGCCGACCAGCCCTCCTCCCGGAGGCGGGTCGCATAGTTGCGGCCAAAGAACTCGATGCGGGTCTCGATGCCCTTGGTACGTGCAGCCAGCGCAACGCTTTCGCAGGGTTCGACGCCAAGGCAGTCGATCCCTTTCTGGAGGGAGTATTGCAGCAGATACCCGTCATTCGACGCGATCTCGACATGCCGCGAGGCCGGACCGAGCTTGAAGCGATCGGCCATGGCTTCGACGTAGCGCCGCGCGTGCTCGAGCCACGAGGTGGAGTGCGAGGAGAAATAGGCATAGTCGGCGCGGAAGATCTCGGACGCGGCCAGGAGGTCGCGTGTCTGCGCCAGACGGCACTCGCGGCAGACGAAGGTCTCCAGCGGATAGAACGGCTCCGCGCGCATGTAGTTGGCGGGATCGATGTAGTCGTTCGCGACCGGCGAGGCGCCGAGGTCGATCAGCTTGAGGGTCAGGTCGTCGCCGCAGTGCCGGCACTTGGGCGCGACGCCGACGGCGGTGGGAAGGGTCAGTTCCATGGTGTCTCCGTCACTGTCTTTGCCGGCCGAGGCGAGCGTCTGCCCGGCGCGATCACGTCCATTGCAGCCTGTCGTTGATCCTGGCCGTCTCCATGTGGTCCTGCAGAACCTTGAGACGGATCAGATCGGACGAGCGAAACTCGGCATCCTTGAACTGCATTCTCTTGAGACCCTCGACCAGGTTCTGGATCGACTGGTCCAGGGTGACCTGCGGTTGATGATCGGGTGCGAGGGAGCGGTACAGGCCGAAATCGACCTTGTAGGAGCGGCTGTCCACGGGCGCGGAGGTGTTGATCGATACGCTGGTCCCGGGCACTCGCGCAGCCACCGCATTGGCGAGATCCTTGACCTGGTAGTTGCGGTCGTCGGAGCCGGCATTGATGGTGAGGAAGCGGCCGCCCGTCGCCGCCGGCCGGTCAATCGCCCAGTCGATCGCCCGCGCCATGTCGGCGACGTCGATCAGAGGGCGCCAGGGGGTGCCGTCGGAGAGCACGCTAATCTGGCGACGGGTGAGCGCGCAGGCCACGAAATCGTTGAGGACGAGGTCGAGCCGCAGCCGATCCGACATGCCGCAGGCCGTCGCAAAGCGCAGACAGGTGATGGTCATGCCGGTGTCGATGGCGGCGAGCTCCTGCTCCGATCCGATCTTCGACTTGGCGTAGGCCGTGATGGGATTGAGCGGATCGCTCTCCTTGCGCGGCGGTCCGTCGGCGATGCCGTAGACGCTGCAGCTCGACGCGAACACGAAATTCTTCACACCAGCCGCCGCAGCCCTCCTGGCGAGCGATACGGTGGCGTTCTGGTTGACGTCGAGCGTCACCTCCTGGAAGCGATTGCCCATCGGATCGTTGGAGATCGCCGCCAGCTGGACCACGGCGTCATAGCCACGGAGGTCGAGCGACATGTCGCGGACGTCGCCATGGATCTGCTCGTCGAGACATCGCTCCGGAACAACCGGCGCTCCGGTCAGGCAGTGCGCGAAATAGGCGTTGTCGAAGCCGTGTAGCGTCGCATCCGGGCGCTGCGCCCGCAGATGCCGCGCGACGACCGGACCCACATAGCCCATGTTTCCGGTGATCAGTACCTTCAAAATCGCACCCTCTATGTCACCAACCAAAACGAGAATTTAAATCACCCTCCAATAGATTATAATTTAATTTTCTAGCCAGCGTCCAGTGAATCCGTCAGCAAGCGACGTCGCCAGCCGCTTTCTCCGGCGCGCACATAAAACTCCGTGAAAACCCGTGTATTTACCCCGATCCGCCTGATGTCGCGACCATCCGGCCGGCGCGGCATCAGGCGCCCTCTTGATTTAATTAATTGACTCAAATTAAATAACGCCACAAAAGGGACAAATGTTGACCGCAGATCTCGGCAGCTTTAATTCGATCACTGGCAAATGAGGCGTCCCGCGCGGGATGCCCCGCCCGCCTCGATGACGCATTGATTTAAGCATTGAAAGACAGAGCATGACATTATCCGCCGGCGACTGGGTCGAAGTGCGCAGCAAGGAAGAGATCCTGGCCACTCTCGACGCAAACGGGCGCCTGGAAGGGCTGCCGTTCATGCCGCAGATGTTCAAATGGTGCGGTCAACGCTTCCAGATCTACAAGCGCGCCCACAAGACCTGCGACACGGTCACCGGATACAACACCGGAGAATGGCTCGGCCGGCGCCTTCCCAACGCGGTGCATCTGGAGCACCGCTGTGACGGCGAGGCCTATGGCGGCTGCCAGGCGGCCTGCCTGATCTTCTGGAAGGAGGCGTGGCTCTCCCCGGTGGACGCGACCAAACCCGCGCCGGCCGGCCCGGACCGCGCGGCTGCGCCTCAGCCGTCCGGCGGATGCACGGTGCGCGCGGTGTGGGACGCGACGAAGTCGCCGGATCAGCAGCCGGGAAAAGGCCCGCGCTACGCCTGCCAGGCCACCGAGCTGCCGACCTACACCCAGCCGCTCAAATGGTGGGACGCCCGGCAATACGCCGAGGACGTCGCGTCCGGCAATGTCTCGCTCGCGAAGATGTTGAAGGGCTTTCTCTACTTCGCCTATGTCGGCGCCACCATGGCGCGCCGTCCGCGCCTCGGCCGGCCCGCGCGCTGGGTCTACGACCGCGTCCAGTCGCTGTGGGGCGGCGTACCGTTTCCGCGCAAGCGCGGAGATCTCCTGACAGACAAGGACGCGCCGATCGCCGATCTCGGGCTGCAGCCCGGCGATCTCGTCCGCGTCCGCCCGCACAAGGACATCCTGGCCACCATCGACAAGCAGACCAACAACCGCGGCATGGGCTTCGACGCCGAGATGGTGCCCTATTGCGGAAAGGTGTTCCGGGTGCGAACGCGCGTCGAGAAGTTCATCGACGAGCGCACCGGCTACATCCGGCGGATGAAGACACCGGCCGTCATTCTCGACGGCGTCTATTGCCAGTCGCGCTACAGCGAGAACCGATTGTTCTGCCCGCGTGGCATCTATGCGTGGTGGCGCGAGGTCTGGCTGGAGAAGGTGCCGGTCACCGCAATCGAGCGTCCGCCGGCAGAGGAGATCGTCGAACTTCCCCGACGGGCGGCCGGCTGAGCGCTGGCCGCAGCCACGCGTCGCGGCCAAGCGCCGATCACTTCCTCGCAGATCGGACATTGCCGATCGGACATTGATGCGTCGTCCGCGAGGACCTCACGGCCAGCGGATTCGGCCGCCGTTCACCCCAAGGACAGCTTGCGCACGACGAATGCCTCGGCATAGCGCTCGGCGGCGCGGCATTCCATGCCCCGCAGTCGCGCCAGTCCCATGAACGTTTCCGGGTCGAACCATTGCTTGGAGCGCTGGCTGCCGAAATGCGCCATCAGCAGCGCGACCTTCCGCTTCATGATCCGCTCGGAGACGGGCATGTAGACATTGGGCCGTCCGAGATCGCCATCCCATTTCGGAATCTCGTACTCCAGCACGAGATGATCGCGGAACGTGTTCCAGACCAGGCGGTTGACCTGCCGATGATCCTGATGGGCGTCGTCGCGGCGGTGAGCGAGAATGACGTCCGGGTTGATCCGGCCTTTGAGCTGCTCGAACCAGGCCTTGATCTCCTCCCCCTGCTCGGGGAAGAAGCCGTCGCGGAACTGCATGATCTCGAGATTGCGGCCGGCGGCTTCGGCAAGGAAGTCGTCGGCAGACGCCCGCGCCTCGACGCCGCGCTCGCCATTGCCGCTGAGCACGCACCAATGAACATCCAGGCGGACGCCCTGGTCGAGCCAGGACAGCAGCGTGCCTCCGGCCCCGATCTCGATGTCGTCGGAGTGCGCGCCGAGACACAGGACCGACAGCCGGTCGCCGCGACCGGCGAGCTGCAGGGCCCTCATCCGTTCACCACCGCCGGAAGGTTGGCGCCGAGCTGCCAGGGCGTGTCGCCGCGCTCGATCATCTCCTCGAGCACCTGGCGGTCACGGAGCGTGTCCATGGCGCGCCAGAATCCTTCGTAGCGGTAGGCCATCAGCTCGCCGCGGTCGATCAGCCGCTTGAACGGCTGCACGACGAGCTCATCACCCTCGTCGATATAGTCGAATATCTCCTTGCGGAAGATGAAGTAGCCGCCGTTGATCCAGATGTTGGAATCGTTGCTCGCTGCCATGCGGCCCACGGTGCCGTCGGCGTCGAATTCGGCGAGATGAAAGCTGATCGGCGGGTGGATGGCGATGAAGCAGCCGATCTTCCCGCTGCGCTTGAAACGATCGATCATCTCCGGCAGCGGCGCGTCCGTCAGGCCGTCGCTGTAGTTGGCGAGAAAGATCTCCTCGCCCTCGACCATGTGCCGGACCGCCCGCAGTCGCTGACCGATGTTGCGCCAGATGCCGGTGTCGACCAGCGAGACCCGCCAATCCGGGGGGCGATCGCCCAGCAGCTCGACCTTCTTGCCGAACTGCGAGATCGTGCAGTCGGTGGTGGACGCCTGATTGTAGTTCAGGAAATAGTCCTTCACCACATTGGCCTTGTAGCCCAGGCACAGAACGAAATCCCGGTGCCCGTACTGGCTGTAATACTGCATGACGTGCCAGAGGATCGGCTGGTGGCCGATCGGAATCATCGGCTTCGGAATGCTCTCGGAATATTCGCGGATCCGCGTCCCGAGCCCTCCACAGAACAATACGACCTTCATGGCGCGACGTCCTTCGGGTTCTCAATCTTTGAAATGAGCATCATGATCTTCCAATCTCGCCGGCCGGCCTCGAAGACAGCTCGCCGTGCCCTCGCTTCGCCCTCTCGGCTGCACGAGGAAAACCTCCCCCTGCATTCGGTCGGCTGCGGACGCGTCACCCGCGTCGCGGGCGCCCGGCACCGGATTAATAATCCAATTATATCTCTTTTTAAATGCCATTCTTGGCCGCCCGCATTGAAATATCCGTTTCATGAACATTAAATCGTCACGCGGGCATTGCCAGGGCCGACTTGGAGGGGGCGAGCGGCCTCGTTCCGTCCTCCAGAACCGGCATTCCGGCGTCACCGGCCTCGTCGCGGTATCGGGAGACGTCCGACGGCGCGAATAAATCCCAATGGCAGTTTTTAATTGTTTAAATTAAATACCAAAACATATAATGACGGCTAATCGCTATTTAACCGAGTTTCGAACACCGACATCCCATGCATTACGTGGATCAGCCCAAGACTCTCGATCGAAATGGCATGCCGGCCGTCCTCTTGGAACGACAATTCCAAGGGCGGAAATGGCCCGTCCACTACGACTCGGTGGAGCCCTTCGCGATCGCGGCGGACATTGCAACGATTACCATGTCGAGCGTCCTGTCCGGGTTTCTGTATCATCTGCAGGATCCGGCGGGAGCCAACGACGTCAGTAAATCGCTCGGGTTGGCGATCCTCGTGTCGGCGCTGTTCGTCTCGCTGATGAAGATCCGCGGGATGTACCGGCCGGCCGAGCTCCTGATCCTGCCGCGCCAGATCCGCGCGGCCTGCCTGACCTGGGTCACGGCGTTCCTCGTGCTGGCCGGCGCGCTGTTCGCGCTCAAGATCGGGAGCGAATTCTCGCGCGGCACCAGCATCGTATTCGCGATGTTCGGGCTCGCGACGCTGATCCTGCATCGCCGCACCACCGCATATCTGCTGGCAAAGGGGCTGGCGGAGAGACGATTTTCCGGCCGAAACATCGTTCTGATCACCGATGAAGCAAGCAAGGACAACGCCGGGCTGACCCAGGTGCTCACCGACACCGGCTTTCGCGTCCAGCGACACTTCCTGCTTCCTGAGCCCGACGCGGATCCGGATCAGCGGCAGCGGATCGTTTCGAGCGTGATCGATTATGTGCGCGGCTCCGATATCGAAGAGATCGTCGTCGGCGCCAATCCCGAACCCTGGTCCGATCTGCGAACGCTCGGCGCGGAGCTGAGAGTCCTACCGTTTCCAGTGAGTTTCGTGCCGGTCGGAACGGCTTCGGACATCTTCAAGCGGCCGTGCCGCGAACTCGGCAATGCGGTCTGCATCGAGCTGCAGCGCGGCCTGCTGAGCCCGCTTGAACACGCCACCAAGCGGCTCATGGATGTCATGCTGGCGGGCATCGCGCTGGCATTGATGTCGCCGCTGCTCCTGCTGGTGGCGATCGCCATCAAGCTCGACTCGGCCGGGCCAGTGCTGTTCCGGCAGCAACGCTGCGGATTCAACGGCCGATCTTTTCAGATCTACAAGTTTCGCACGATGTCCGTTCTCGAGGACGGGCCTTCGATCGTCCAGGCCCAGATCGGCGACAGCCGGTTCACCCGGCTCGGGACCTGGCTGCGCCGGACCAGCATCGATGAGCTGCCGCAGTTGCTCAACGTCCTGGACGGCAGCATGTCCCTGGTCGGCCCCCGCCCCCACGCATTGGCGCACGACAACGAATTCGACAAGCTCGTGCGCAACTACGCGTTCCGTCGCCGCGTCAAGCCCGGACTGACCGGCTGGGCGCAGGTGCATGGCTGCCGCGGCCCGACGCCCACGCGTGCGTCGATCGAACAGCGCGTCGAATTCGACCTCTGGTACATCGACAATTGGAGCCTGTCGCTCGACGTCGCGATCCTGCTGAGGACGCCGATCGAGCTGATCCGCGGCAACAATGCCTATTAGGCGCATTCGCAACGGATGATGATCGCGAGCCAATCGGCGGAGCCGTGCGGGGCAGATCGGACGGGCCCACTTCGGTCAGGTCTTGATCGGCGGATCGCGACGTTGCGGCGTCAAACCGCTCACATGTCGTTCGTGGATGCTGAGAGGGCGAATCAGGCCCGGTATCGACGCGCAGCGTCGCTCAACTATCGGCGCGACGAGCTTGATTGAAGCTACCCCGATCAGGCGCGCTGACGGCGACTTTTCGAAGCGCCAGCCCCATTGATCGCAAATTCCTCGATCCGATGCCCGGTCTTGATCGCCGCCACCAGCCAACGCGGCTGCTTGCCTCGGCCGGACCAGGTCTCGGAGGTCTGTGGGTTGCGATACTTCGGCAGGACCCGGGGATATTTCCGCCGCGCCTTGCCGCTGGTGGTGTAGGACTGCCCACCCTCGCTGCCGGCGCCTTCGATGGCACCGCGGCTGCGGTTGAGAACCGCCAGACGACGTTCGAGTTCGCGCTTCTCCGACGTGATCCTCACGGCGAGGATCTGACTGATCTGCTCATGGAGAGACCAGAGGTCATCGAAAGACATCGCCTCGAAATCGATCTTCTTGGTGGACATGCAGCGACCTTTGTCTGTGATCTCTATCCTGCCGAATTAACGTCATATAATTCGGTATTTCGTTCCGCAAGTGGCTCACGCTCGGAAAAACTGAATATTTGAGTTTATACCAATCCGGCTAGACCTAATGGTTGTAACTCAAACAATTATCAACCCGCAACCCCCTTTTCCGAAATTATGTCGCACCGCCCCCAGATTGTGGCAACATTCGTCTGCACGCTGGAAGAAGTCGCCGAATCAACACGATTTGCAACGGATTCGCTGCTTATTGAGGCAAGATCGCGTCAAAGTGACGTAGGTTTGATGATCAAACGGTGCCGAATTCGGTCGCTGAACATTTTCACCGCGCCATGTTTTTCAAAGCTGCCGCGAGGGCTTACAACCTATTTGGGCGAGCACCCCGATAACCCGGATCGAGATATTTTTGCATGCGCACAAAATGTCGCGAGCTGGTTTAATTGAGCCCGCATCGTGAACATGCCGCAAAGCCGCCGACATCGATTCGGCGAATCAAGCGCCTTCGCCAAACACGGGATCCTTCAGGCGCGCTCATGCGAATCAGACTCAAACACGTCGCGCCGACGGCATCCGGGGTCGCGCGGCGTGAGACAGGCACACCACCGGCAGCGGAAACTGACTGCCGCGCGATCGGCTGTGGCGTGGAGGACGGCTGCGGTCACCCGGCGGCCCGATCCCCCGCCCACCGGTGACATGGGTTCCGGCCGGCACTGTCGCGGGGCGCCGTCTTTGCGCGATACGACGGCTGAAGAACGTTCCGATGACATCCGGCCGTCGCTGCCAGCGACAGCAGCACTGGGCGATCTGATGTGCCGTCGGGGTCGATGCTGAGCGGCTGTCGCCTCGCGCCGGCAACCGGCGCGACCATGACGGCCGGCCGCCGCGTCGATCAATTTCCGATGCGATTATTTCTGCTGCCTGGTCCGACCCGGCACCGCCGGCTGGGGCGCGATCAAATGAGCCGTCCCGCGGCGGCGCCGCGTGGCCATCGGGCGACGCCTGGGAGCCGCGGACTTCTTCGCGCGCTTGCCCAGGCTGCTGCTGATGGATTGGATCTCCTCGAGCAGGGCATCACAAAGCTCGATCTGAGACCGCAGCGCGGATTGCGGCGAACGGCCCGACGATGGCCGGCCGAAACGTGATTTCGCAAGGCGCATCTTATTCAGCGATTTCAGGACAGCATTCAGAGCGCCACCGCCGCCATCCGTCTCAATATCCTCGATCAACGCGGTACCAAGCTCGTCACACAAGGACGGACCCCACTCATTGGCGAGTTTTGAGGGATTTTTCTCGACTTCCGGCAAACCGTCATCGCGACGATGCACGGATTCGATTTTAGAAATTAAATTAACCACTCGCGACAAGTTAATTTACCATCTGGCAGCAAGACATTAAATACCTCTGGCACTCGCTACGGTTTGCAGTAAAATGCTACCGCATTGCCAGAAAGGACTTATTAAGCACCTTTGGTCCGGTACAATTGAAGCTTTAGTTTGTTCAGTCTACCGTTTTATGTCTCCGACCGCGCGTAATCGTCTGGACACGATTAATTTAATTTCAGATCACGTAAAAACACGGTGCGGAACTACCCATTTAATCGTCTGCGCGATGATCGACACTCCCGAACACGGCTGGGGCGGGCGCCAGCCGTCGGAACGAGCACGGCCCGCATCAACCATCGCGGCCGCCATCTCGCGCCAAGCTTGACCATGAAGCTGCCGAGCAGAGCGTCCAGCGCCCTTCGGAGACGCCGAGGAAAGGGCCGAGGTTACCACATCATGGGCCGTTCCGGCGCTCCGCACACCACCGCGCGGCGGTACAGCACGCCCCGGGGCGTCTGGACGGCGACACGCCGAATACACCCGGGATGAATCGCGAGATTGTAATGAAACGGAGTGGCCTCGAATGCCCCGTGCAGCCGGCAGAGTCTGCTGAGATCCGGCCCGCACTCCGTCAGCGGATAGAGGCCGCGCGCGGACGCGGGATCGGATAGGCCCGTGAAGGCGATCGCGAAAGCAGCTGCGGCGATCCTGATCACGTTCGACAATTGCGTGCTCCGTTGCAAAGAGCCTCAAGGGCTGGCGCAGCAGCATAGACTTGATCGGCGGCCTTGGACAGCCGGCCGCCCGCTTGCGGTCCGGGCGCCCCGTCCGACGGCCTTGGCTCACCGACTCGTTGCGCGGCCTGCGATGTCGTCGCCCCCTGCCTGAGCGAAGCGACTCAGGCTAACCGTTGCGCAACGGCTTTGTGCTTAAAATTGCTGGGCTCCTGTTAGGTCGAACGGATCATCCGTCCACCATGGACCTCCGGCGGAGTTGACAGCTCGTTGCGGTAATATGGTAAGGTCAGACTGTGACCTAATTGGCACGGCCGGGCAAAAGCGGACCAACCCGCCCGGCGGTGCGCTTTCGTCCAGTATGGCCGCCGGGTAGGTTGAAATATGTGGGACGTTCTCCCTTCTTGGTGGAGGGAGCAGCGTGGGGAAACGTATTTTTGCTGTATTCGGGGATGGGTTTGAAGGCCTTGATCAATCCGCGCGGGTCGACCGGCGGCGGGGGGTCTCCTGTGCGCAACAGCGCAGTGGACCCGAGCGGCTTTCATAGCCTTTGCCGTGGCTCGCGCGCGCTCCTAACTCTGGTGATCTTGGCGCTTCTGCCAGCTTGTTCCTTGCTCCCCGGAACAGGACCGACCAGCGACGCAGTGAACGACAATGCCACGGCCAGCGTGCGGTCGAACACGGCGCTTCCCTATGCGCTGGTCGACATCAGCCCCGAGACGATCGGCTTCCTGTCGCAGCCCAACATGGTCACGTTCCAGGGCGTGTTTCCGGACAAGCGGCCGAAGCCGGTGCAGGTCGCCGGTATCGGCGACGTGCTGAACGTTTCCATTTTCGAAGCCGCCCCAGGCGGACTGTTCACGCCGCCCACGGCCGCCGGCGCCCGTCCGGGCAACTTCGTGGATCTGCCGGCGCAGGCGGTAGACCAGCAAGGCAATATCCGCGTTCCCTATGCGGGCGAGATCGCCGCCGCCGGCCGGACTCTGCCGCAGATCGAGCAGGACATCGTCTTCCGGCTGCAGAAGCGCGCCCTCGAGCCGCAGGTCGTCGTCAGCCTGAACCAGCAGCATTCCAGCGTGGTCAGCGTGCTCGGCGACGTCAATACGCCGGGCGTGCTGGCCCTCAACAGCGTGGGCGAACGCCTGCTGGCGGTGATTGCACGTGCGGGCGGCCCGAAGCACGAGGCCATCGAAAGCTACGTGACCCTGCAGCGGGACGGCAAACGTGTGCGCGTGCTGCTCAGCCGCGTGGTGCAGGATCCGCGCGAGAACATCTTCATCCGCCCGAACGACGTCGTCTACATCACGCGGGAATCCCCCACCTTCACGGCCCTCGGCGCCCTCAATCAGAACGTCTTCGGCTTCAATTCCGAGATTTCGTTCGATACGGAGACGCTGACGCTGGCCCAGGCGATCGGCAAGGCGGGCGGCCTGAACGATCAGCAATCGGATCCAGCCGAGGTCTTCCTCTATCGCTACGAGGAACGCCCGCTGCTGCAGAAGCTCGGCATCGATACCAGCCGCTTCATCTACGACCGCATTCCGACCATCTACCACGTCAACCTGCGCGACCCCTCCGGCATGCTGCTGGCCTCGGGCTTCCAGATGCGCAGCAAGGACGTGATGTACGTCGCCAACGCCAAGGTCGTCGATTACTACAAGCTGCTGACTCTGATCAACAACACGGCGACAACCACGTCCAACACGGCCACGGCGGTGATCAACGTCAACACGGCGACGAAGACCAGGTGGTGAAGCACACCGACGGGCCGGTAGCGGCCTGAACAGGCGCCGGAACGTCGAGGGTGCGGCTGGACCAGAGCCCGCCGCGCCGCTCGATGTTGCGGTATCGGACGGCGATCGCGTGACAAGCCGTTACAATCCGGCCAATCACCGCGACCAAACGACACCGGCGGTGCATCCGCCCGCGACATCCAACGCACAGTATCCCTCTGCAGGCGACGCGATCGCCGGCGCGAACGAATTGGGAGACTGACGTGAAGACATCCATCGCGACCATTTTGCTCGTGGCAGTCCTTTCGGCGGCAGCCGCGGTCGACGCGAATGCCTGGACCCGCAGCGGCTCGGTCGCCGGACCGCGCGGCACCACCTCATTTGGCGGCTCCGGCAGCTGCTCCGGCGGCGCCTGCGCCTGGCAGGGTGGCGGCACAGGTCCCGCCGGCCGCAGCTGGTCGCGCTCCGGCTCCGCGAGCTGCAGTGACGGCAGCTGCACCCGGCAGGGCCAGGGCACGGGACCGCGCGGCAACTCCTACAGTTACAGCCGCACCGTCACGCGCTGAACGGACGCCGTAGCGTTGCTGCTCGCGGCCTCCCTGAAGCATCGATGTCGCCGGTCCGCCTGCCTCTCCGGGGCGGACCGGCGCGCCGCCTCCATTCGATGAGGCCGGATGCGCGCCATGCCCATCTTCTCTTCCCTACCGCCGTCGACGCGCATGATCGTGCTGCTGACGGCGCTCGGCTTCATGACGCTGGAATATGGGCTCGGCCGGCTAGCAGGCCGCGAGACTCACGACCTGCGCGAGACCGCAGCCTCGTTCGCCATCGCGATCGGACAGCATCTGATCCGCGCAATGGTCGCGCTCGTCGCGGCCTTTCCCTTCGCCATCGCCTATCGCCACAGGATCTTCGATTTCGACGCGAGCCGGCCGCTCGCCCTGCTCGCATTGTTTCTCGCCAGCGAGTTCGTCTACTACTGGCACCATCGCGCCTCGCATCGGGTTCGCTGGCTGTGGGCCACGCATGCCGTGCACCACTCTTCGACGCATCTGAACCTGACCGCCGCCATTCGTCTCGGCTGGACGAGCGAGATCTCCGGTCATGTCCTGTTCTATCTGCCGCTGGCGCTGCTCGGCTTCCATCCGCTCGCCATCATCGGCATGCTCGGCGTCAATCTGCTCTACCAGTTCTTCATCCATACCGAGCTCGCGCCGCATCTCGGTCCACTCGAATATGTGCTGAACACGCCGCGACATCACCGCGTCCACCACGCAGCCAACGAGTCCTGTCTCGATCGCAACTATGGCGGCGTGCTCATCATTTTCGACCGGCTGTTCGGTAGCTTCGCCGAGGCCCCGGCCGGCGAAACCTTGCGCTACGGCCTCGTCGGCGTTGCGCCGAGCTTCAATCCGTTGCGGATCGCATTTGGCGAATGGATTGCGATCGCCCGCGACCTCGCGGCAGCCCGGAGCTGGGCGATGCGGCTGCGCGTGCTGGCCGCCGCGCCCGCACAGAAGCCCCACCGCGGGGAGTTACCCGACAGCCGAGAAGGATGCTCATGACGTCACATCTCCGATCGTTCATGGCCGCCATGGCAGCGGCTCTGTTCGTCTCGACCACGGCGGTCGCCGCGGAGCGCGGCATCACCATCGACACAAGCGATGGTCCGCGTCATGCGATGGTGATGACCACGGGCAAGACGCCGCAGCCGACTGTGATCGTGCTCCATGGCGCGCTCGGCAGCGGCGCCGGCGCCGCGCGCACGACCGGTTTTGCCGAAGCCGCGAGAGCTCATGGCTTCGCCGCGGTCTTTCCCGATGGCCTCGACCGGCAATGGAACGACGGCCGCTCCGGCGGTCCCGATGATGTCGGCTTCATCCGCGCCTTGGTGCGGCACCTCGTCGCCGACGGTACGGCCGCCCCCCGGCGCATCTATCTTGCCGGCATTTCGAATGGCGGCATGATGAGCTTCACCCTGGCCTGCAAGGCGCCGGAGCTGTTTGCCGGGATCGGCACGGTGATCGCCAACATGCCGGATGGCACCGCGCCCTGCGCCGCGCGGCCGGTGCCGGTGGTCATGATCAACGGCACGGCTGATCCGATGGTGCCCTATCGCGGCGGCGAGGTCGGGCTGCGCGGCGGGCGCGGCCGGGTGTGGAGCGCTGAAAAGACGGCGGAGTTCTTTGCGCGGCGCGACGGCTGCGGCGTGCGCCAGGCCGCGGCGCTGCCGCATCGGGATCTCGCCAGCGACACCTCCGTCACGCAACTCAGCTGGCGCGATTGCCAAGTGATCGGCGGCGTGTCGCTGTATCGCGTCGAAGGTGGCGGACATGCCCTGCCCGGCCGCCGCCCGCTGGCGCCGCGCCTGCTAGGCCCGAGCAATTTCGACATCGATGCCGCCGAGGTCATTCTCCGCGCGTTCGATCTCGCGCGCACGCTGTAGTCCGGCAAGTCCGCCCAGGCTCCGACCGTGCGGAGACGGCGCGGCCACCAGTGCGCGCGCGAGCTCAGGCGGCGATCGTCGGCGTGGTGTTCGGCTCGCGCGGCAGCTCTGCCTCGCCGTGCGAGGGAAGATTCTCGCCGCGGATGCCGAGCGGCTGTCCGATCCACAACGCGTGCGCGGTGTGATCGGCCAACGGCTCCGTCGTATTCGGATGCACGAGCACGCTGAGGCGACCATGATTGAGCATCAGCCATGGCACCAGCACTGGAAACACGTCGACCGCGAAGGCGACTTGATACATCGGCCGCTCGTGAGGCCCGACCAGCGCGTCATGCCAACGCCCGAGCGTCACAAGGAAGCGGTCGGCAATCCACTGCCGCAGCTGCGCGGCTTCGGTTCGGGTGGCATCATTGAAATAGATGTGGGCATGAAAGCTCGCAATTGCGCTCAGGCGATGCGGCTGCCCCGCCGAGGTCGTTTCCATCCGCGCCTCTCGATCATTTTCAATCGCGTTGGCCGCGCGGGCGAACCGATGCGGCATGGTCATCCTAGCATCGCTAGCCCGGCCTCAGTCGCGGCGCGAGTCATCGGCGGCGGACTCTGGCCTCGAGAGCTCGGCGGGGCTCGAGCTTCGACCCCGGCAGCATGTCGCCGCGCGAGCTGACGCACCAAGACAAACGACAACGCCGCGCTGAGGTTTCAGCGCGGCGTTGTCGTTTGGGGAGTGAAGAGGGGATGTC